>FR899733.1 GCA_000437275.1 Clostridium sp. CAG:411
AGCTTGTCCAGACGTTCCTGCATGTCATTATATTTTTTGTCATAATTCTTATCCGATACGGATAAATGATCCATCTGGTCAGCAAGCCTGTTTTTCGCCCCGGTTGTCTGGCTCAGTCTGTCTTTTAATCTATCATATTTCCTGTCAAACTCCGAAGTATCAATGCTGCTTCCTATCTGCTTACGGATTTCCCGCTCAAACTTTGGATTCTTCACAAATTTGCGGATAATTTTCTCAACTGCTGCATTAATCCTGTCCTCATTCCACTGTCTTTTATAAGTACAGCGGTGTCCGTCCACAAGCTTCCTGTGTTTGCAGGCATAATAAAAATAATCCTTATAATAACCTCCATCCGGATGCTTCTTGCGGTTTACATTGCCATACATACCGCTTCCACAGACAGGACATTTGATAATTCCTGATAAAATATGTTCATGCTCAAGACTATGTGTTTTTACCTGTAAAACGCCTGTCTCCTGACGCTTTCTGTGTGCCTGATTCCACATTTCTTCTGATATGATTGCCTCATGGATTCCATCACTTAACAAGTAATCCTTTTGTTTTACAATATGATATTCATTTCTTATATCCGGAATCCTCTCATTTTTTCTTCTGCCAAATGCGAGCTTGCCGCAATATATCGGATTGTCTAGCACACCCTTGACGAATGATGTAGAAAAACCTTCAATTGTGTTATTCTGGCGAAGCTTTTTCTTATAACCACTGTTATTTAAAAATGCAGCTATCGCAGCCATTCCCATCGTTGTATTGACGAATTTATCATATATAATACGGATAATCTCTGCTTCATCTTCTGCAATGATAAGTTCACCATTTACCAGCTGATAACCATATGGAGCAAAGCCTCCATTCCATTTGCCTTCTCTCGCCTTCTGTCTGCGGCCTTCCATTGTCTGAACAAGGATATTCTCACGTTCTATCTCTGCAACCGCAGATAAAACAGATATCATCAGCCTTCCGGCATCCTTGGAGCTGTCAATTCCATCCTCTACACAGATAAGATTAACTCCATAATCCTGCATTTTCTGCAATGATGATAAAACATCTGCTGCATTTCTTCCAAATCTTGACAGTTTAAATACTAACACATAATCAACATCATCTTTACCATTTTCTATATCCGATAACATCTGTTTAAACTGTGGTGGCATTTCTTCCAAATCTTGACAGCTTAAATACCAGCACATAATCAACATTGTCTTTGCCGTTTTCTATATCCGATAACATCTGTTTAAACTGTGGTCTGCCTTCCACACTCTTACCCGATTTACCCTCATCCGAATATTCCCCGACGATAGACATTTCCTGATAATCTGCATATTTCTTAAGCTTGTCCTTTTGTGCATCAAGACTGTAACCATCTACCTGCATGGAAGTGGAAACTCTTGTGTATATGTAACATTTCTG
>FR899734.1:0-31019 GCA_000437275.1 Clostridium sp. CAG:411
CCCGCCTCTTTTGTCTCTCCATTGGCAGTTACCTTATAGGTATAGTATGTATTTACAATATCTCCATCAATGGTAATACTCCAGACACCCTTATCGCCCTTTGTCATATCTTTTTCTTCGATAACTGAACCGCCATTTCCTTTTTCATAGCGACATAGCACAACTTTAGTAGCTAATGGGCTCCATACCTTAAATGTAGTCTTTTCCTTGGTATAGGTACAGCCAAGATCATCACCACTATACGCATTTTGCGCATCATAGTTACTGTCAAAACTTCGTTTGGCCTTGACCGTTCCTTCTCCTTTTTCTGCCTTTACTGTTACTGACGGCATTACATAAATTGTAGAAGTTGTTAGCACCGCTGCCATAGCTACACTAAACAAACGTTTCTTTAATGAATATCTTGCCATAGTATTCTCCTTTCTTTTCAAACCTGCCCTTTTTCATGCTTTCACATAGCTTTTTCACTGTTATTATTTTACCTAATTTCCCAACTATTGTAAAGACGTTTTGTAATTATTTTGTAAAAACTCAATAATATTTCTCCGCATTTTGTTCACATTTAACAAATAAAGCGACCACTATTCACATTTTGCAAATAACAGTCGCTTTCCTGTTTCTTATTATTTTACTACTATTTTTATAGTCTTGGTTACGGTTGCTCCAAATTTATCTTTTACCGTAACTTTTACGTTATAAGTTCCCTTTTGTGTTGCTTTCCAAATCCATTTTCCTGAACTGATTGTATTTGATTTCTTTACAATCTTTCCAGATGTTTTCACTACCTTAAAGCTATATTTATAAGCAGTTTTACCACCTGTTGCCTTTACGGTAAATGTAATGTTTTTACCTTTCTTAACTACCTTCTTATCTGCCTTCACACTTTTTACTGTCAATTTATCAAATACAGAAACTGTTTTCTCTGCACTGACCATATTTCCAGCAGTGTCTCGTACTCTTACCACAATTGTATAAGTGCCAGCCTTCGTAGCCTTCCATTCAAAATTATCTTTTTCGCTCCATGCAGATGATTTCACAAGTACATCACCCTTATAAACATAAAAACGATACTCACAAGCGTCCGTAGTAGATGCTGCCATCTTCACTGACATTTTCACTGTACCACTTCCATTTTTTACGGTAGTAGGTGTTACTGTGAATTTTGAAATTTTTATTGCTGAAGGAGTTACAGGCGCTGGTGTGACCTCTGGTTCTTTCGTTGGTTCAGGAGAAACTATAGGCTCGTCTTTGTCCTCTTCTGTAATTGGTATAATTTTATCTTCACCTGTAAATTTCACACTATCAAATGCTTTCTTAGGTACTGCTACAACTACAGATTTTCCAGGAACTGTAATAGCACTTCCTGAACTTGTTGCAATACCTGTTACAGATGCCTGTTTACCATCAGAAACCAATACCCACTCTTGTGAACCGTCTGTAGCTGTAAGCTGTGCGGTCTTCGCTGTAGTAGTATTATTCATAAGTACAGCAACCTGATTCCATTCATTTGCTACATCATTTGATAAATAGTAACCAATCGAATTAACTGTAGATTGAATCTGATTATTCTCATTCTTTCCTTCTACTACTTCTGTAAACTCCGGAATGTTTGTAATATTGTTTCCATTTACCTTGTTAAAGAAACCAGAAGCTGTATTTTCCTCAACCACGTCGCCAGTTTCTGTTAAAATATTTCTAAATCCGCTAAATGCCTTTCTAATTGCAATCATTCCCTGATAGTAATCTGTTAAGTTACCATAAGAAGAAATACGATTCCAATCTAATTTATTATCACTATCGCCTGCATTATAACTGTTCTCATTACCGTTCTTTGTTCTTGCGAACTCTTCACCTGCATGAAGGAAAGTTCCTCCATGTGAAGTCAATAAATAACCTGCGGTCATACGGCTCATATTTAACAATCTGTTATCTGTAGTGCTAAAGTCTTTTACACCCATACTCTGTACAAATTTATCCCAAACAGTCATATTATCATGACAGGAATCATAAGATAACACACGATTAGAAGTATCTGCCCAGTATGCTCTCCACATCCACCAATTGCTGGTGTTCTTACCTACAGAACCCATAATTCCACCAAATACACTGGTAGGGAATTTTTCATGATCTGTATATGTTCCATCTAATCCATAGTTTTGCTGTGCAAAACCAATCTGGCTTACCTTTTCGTTACCTGTTTCTCCTTTAATAGCATCACGAATCTGGTCATTGAAATATCCAATTCCTTCATCTAGATTTCTACAATATTCTTTATATGCACTGTCCTTACTGTAACCGCCACCAGTCCAGCCTTCACCATATAAAACAATTGTATCATTTCCAAAATTATCATCCATATCCTTTCGGATGTTATTCATCGTTTTTGCATCATGAATACCCATAAGGTCAAAACGGAAACCATCAATATTATATTCGCTTACCCAATATTTTAATGAGTCACGCATATATTTATCATACATAGCGGCTCCGGAACGTGTGGCATTTCCACAACCAGATTCATCATTATAAACTACATTTCCTGCAGAATCGGTAGTCAATTTGTAATAATAATCCGGCATCAATTTACTAAAGCAAGATGTCCCTGTTTCATAAGTATGATTATATACCACATCCATGATAACCTTAATTCCAGCATCATGTAATGCCTGAATCATCTGCTTCATTTCTTTAATACGAGTATTACCATCATATGGGTTGCTAGAGTAAGAACCCTCTGGCACATTATAGTTGACCGGATTATATCCCCAGTTATAATTGCTATCACTTAATTCGTTTGTTGTCTTTGTCTCATCTATTCCGCCATAATCAAACATTGGAAGCAACTGTACATGTGTAACTCCCATCTTCTTTAAGTAATCAACACAACTGGAAACTTTTCCTTCTCCATTTACAGTTGTACTCTCCGTAAATGCTTTATATTTACCTCTGTTTTCTGCTGATACACCGGAACTTACATCAATGGAAAAATCACGAATATGTACTTCCCAAACAACAATATCGGACAAATTAGTAGCGGTTCTCTTATAATTGGTATCCCAACCACTTGGATCCGTGCTGTCTAAGTCAACAACCATACCTCTCTCCCCATTTACTCCAGCCGCCTTTGCATATGGGTCTACTGTTTCGCCATAAGACATGCCATCGATCATTGCACGATAGGTATAATAGGTATTTTTCAAATCACCTTCATAGGTATATTCCCAAACACCCTTATCTGTTTTCTTCATAGAAAAGTTTCCTAAATCTTTTGCACCTTCTTCTTTATCGCTTCCGGTTGCATAAAGATTTAGTGTCATTTTATCTGCCTCTGGTGACCAAACTTTAAATACAGTCTTTTCCTTTGTATATGTGCATCCTAAATCATCACCTGTATACGCATTCTCCTTATCATATGCAGCGTTATAATAATCTGTACTATCTACATACATTGCACTTTGTCCTGCTGCTAAAACAGTATCTACTGCAGACTTGTTCCAATTCCCCAACGGAACAGTTCCTACTGTACCCGCAACCATAGCAGAAGTCATTACAACACCCAATGCACGCTTTGCTACTCCATGTTTCATTTACTCCATTCTCCTTTCCTTTTCGTGAAGTTTTTTCATATTTTTTTGCAAAAAGCAGTATTTCTATCCAATTTCTGAACAATTCTCTACTTTTTGTTTAATCACACATTTCTCATTGTATCGCATTTTTACTCTTATTTCAACGAATTTGTACTGTTGACTCTTACAAAACTTTTCCACTTTTTTTATGCAATAATTCTTGAAAAAACTATTTTTTCCAAAAACAGAAATGGAGGCACTACAAATGTAGCACCTCCACAATGGATGGATATATGTTATCCCTTTTATTTAATTCTAAATTTAACGCGCTTAGATACTGTTGTGTTCTTATCTTTTGCCTGAATAGTAATCACATAGGTTCCCTTTTTCTTTGGATTCCATGTAAATGTCTTTCCACGCTTATAAGAAGATTTGATTACTGTTTTACCTGACAATTTAATCGTATATTTGTATTTTACAGTACCAGATGCATTTTTTGCACCCATAACAAATTTAATCTTTGCATTTCTCTTTTGTGGTGACTTTTTATTTGCAGAAAGGCTTACGGTCAATCCTTTTACCTTAATAACTGCAATCTTTTTAACAACAGAATCATTATCTGTATCCTGTACCTTTGCATATAATGTATAAGTTCCACTTACCTTTGGCACCCATTTACAAGTATTTGCTTTCCCTAATTTCTGAATAGTAACATTTTTACTTGTTCCAGCCTTTTTATAGTAGAATACATAGCTATATGGTGCAGTTCCGCCTGATGCATTTGCAGTTAAAGTAATACTTGTTCCAGCCTTTACCGTGGAAGTTTTACTTGTACTTGTCTTCAATGATAAGTCCTGACTTGAAGGCGAAGGTGTTACTTTTGAATCATCAATGGAAGGTGTTACTGCTGGTGTCACTGATGGTCCTCCACAAGTTGGTGTCTGTATTGGTGACGTAGTAGTAGGTGTCTGTGTTGGTATTGTTGTCGATGTCGCCGTTGGTGTAGGAGTTGTTTTTCCTGCATCTGGCGTAGTCGATGGCTTTACCGTTGGGGTTGGTGTTGTAGATGCTGGTGGTGTTACAACAGAACCATTTTCATCTGCCTTATAGGTTACCATCTGATGAATTGTTGTATTTTCTTCATCATGTGCCTGCGCATAAATATTTACCACATACTCTTTTCCCTTTTCTGGAGTAAACTCAAAGGTATTCTTCTTTGATGCACTTGCATAGTAGCTGTCCCCTACTTTCTTTCCATCACAGGTAACATAAAATTTAATGTATACCTTTCCATCTCCGATTACAGAAGAAGCATCTACTGTAATCTGCTGTTCCTGCCCTGCCTTTAATGTAGTACCGTCTTCTGGCGTAATCTTATTAATCTTAAGTTTATCTTCTGTAGGTGTCTGTGTTGGTGTGACTGTCGGTGTGCTTGATACTGTCGGTGTGGCTGTTGCACCACCATTTGGATTTTCTGTAGACCATTTTCCATCTACATACCAATATTCTCCTGCTTTCTTATCTGTAACGTCATCTGTCAATTTCTGTCCATTCGAATCACAAATAATAAAACCAATGCAAGAACTGTCAATGGCTTTATAACACCAGCCATCTCCCATTGTTGGATCAGAATCCATCGCTTGTCCAGGCCAAGCTCCAAATAACTCTTTTGAGCCTGCTGCCCATGCATAAATTTTCAATCCAGTACCTTTTGCATGGATAAGAATCTGATCCTCTGCATTATTTTGTGTAATCTCCTGCACATATTCAACTGTTTCCGCTTTCAATGCAGGCGTACTCGAACATACACTGGTAGCTGCAAGCATTAATGCTAATGCACTACCCAATATTTTTTTGTTGTTTTTTCTCAACTTCTTCTCCTCCTTACGCTTTGCTTTCTTGATGATTTTCTTATTTCAACACAATTTAAAACTACAAATTGCATGATTATCTTACTATGGCTGCATCCATTCATAGAAAAGTAATTCTTATTTTACCTTAAATTGAATAGTTTTACTTGTACTTGATTTGCTATCCTTCACTGAAATAGTAGCCTTATAAGTTCCTTTCTTCTTCACTTTATAACTAGCTGTCATTTTAGAAGAATAACCCTTTACTAATACATTTTTTCCATTTGGCATTTTCAGAACAATTTTTGATTTTACAGTTCCCGCAGCCGCAGTAGCATTTACAGTAAATTTGACTGTATCGTTGCTTTTAAAACTTACTTTATTCAGTTTTATATTGTTTAATGCCACCTTAGCACGAGTTGCCTGACATTCAATGGTGTCTGTTACCACATCATAGCCATCTGTAACACGTACCAAGAAATTATATGTACCAACTTCATTTAGTGTATAGTTGATACTGTCTCTGTTAGTCTCCTCTGCAATTGTTTCATATTTGCCATTTGGTAACATTACTCCATAAGAATATGTATACTCACCTGCACCACCTGTACACTGTGCAGATAATGTAATTCTTGTTCCCTGCACATTACTGGTGCTTCCGTCAATACTAATATCCTTTAATACTAAATTATCTGATGCTGCCATTACCTTTCCCATTTGTTCCGTACTTATTGGTAATGCAACCGTTGTTACCGCAATCCCCATCATCGCACAAGCCAGTGCTTTTTGCAACCTTCTATTAAACACAATTCTACCTCCTTTATTCTAAACAATATTTTATAATATATTTGTAACAAAATCAATATTCTTTTAACAAACCGTTGGCAGTTTTGACAATTTCTACAACTTAGAAAGAACTTTTTTAGCTGTATTGCATAACATTTTTTATGTAACGTTAGCGATTTCAATTTCTACTCAGTGAACGAGGTTTCCTCTCACTCGCATAAAAAAAGAAATGTAACAAAACAATCCTCTCATTTGCCACATTTCTTCTTTTTAGAAAATCATCAATATTATTTTGCCTTTTTTGCCATTGCTACTGCCAAGGAACCTGGTCCAATATGACAGGAAATACTAAGAGATAACGGATTGATTCGAACCTTTACCTGAGGGTATCTTTTTTCAATTTCCTGTTTTAACTCCTCTGCTCCCTGTTCATTCTGTGTATGTGCCACATCTATATACAAATCATCAAGATTATTTTCAAAGCGTTCTGCAACATCTTTCTCCATTGCATCCAACATAATGTTTGTTCCCTGCTTGATTGTTCTTGCCTTTGCAAACGTATCCAGTTTTTCTCCTTGTATTTGAAGCACTGGTTTAATACGAAGTATCGTTCCCAATGCAGCAACTGCTGGAGTAAGTCTTCCACCTTTTCGCAAATACTTTAAGGTGTCTACCATAATATAAATACTGGCTTCTAGTTTTGTTTGCATCAGTTTTTCGCAAATTTCACTACTGCTTCGTCCCTCTTTTACCATACGACAGGCATCTTCCACAGATCTTCTCTGCGTAACGGAAATGCGCTGATTGTCCACAACTTTCACTCTACCATCATAATCCTGAGCCAACATTGTAGCAGTCGAACAACTTCCACTTAATCCACTGGACATAGGAATATAGATAAGTTCTTCATATTCTTCTAAAATTTCATCCCACTGTTTCGTCAAGTTTTCTATGGATGGCTGTGATGTAGATACCGTTGCGTTTTGTGTCAGCTTTTCATAAAACTCTTCCTGATTTAAGGTAATATCTTCAAAATACTCCTCATCATTAATTAAAAATGGCATTGGAACTACAAAAATCCCCTGTTCCTTACCCTCTTTCTGCGTTATGCCACTATTACTGTCTGTCATAATTGCAATTTTACCCATAGCACTTCTCCTGCTCTTTCTATTTGTTGTATCCCTTTTTGGTTACATTTTCGTTTACTATTTTATATGGTTTTTAAAACTATTATCTAAAAAATAGCAAAAGAAGCTTACAACCATCTATTTCGTTGCAAACTTCTTTTACTATTTTATATGATAGCATATTATCTGTCAAGCAATATTCAATTATTAAGCAATCGTTCCAACACAGCTTTTATTTATTATTTTCCTGTGTGCCCTGCTGTTTTTGCTGTGCATCATTGCTGCTATCGTTCTGCGTTGATTTAGAAGCATTTTTTCCCTTGCTTCCCAATGTAACGGTACGCTCCTCTTCTGCATATTCTCCGTCTTTTAACTCACGAACTGTAATTGTCACTTTTGTTCCTGCTTTTGTATAGGTAAGCACTTCCTGTAATTCTTCTAAAGTCTTCACATCCCGTCCATTGATTGCCGTAATAATATCTCCTGCAATAATCTTACCTTTCTCTGCTGGTGAGCCTTTTGTCACTTCCGTTACATAAATTCCTTCTGGCATATTGTAGGTTTCACTCAACTGCTCCGTTATATCAGAACCTTTGATACCAAGATAACCCTGTTGTGCAACTGACAGTTGCTCGCGGTTCATCAACTCATTGATAATTGGTACTGCGTCTGAAATAGGGATTGCATATCCCATGCCCTCTACATCATCCGATGCATATTTGACTGAGTTAATACCAATTACCTCACCAGATGCATTGATCAAAGCACCACCACTGTTTCCAGGATTGATTGCAGCATCTGTCTGTAACAGTGTCATGGTACTATCCTCCATTGAGACTTTTCTATCCTTTGCACTAATATATCCAACTGTAACAGACTGGCCATATCCTAATGCATTTCCAATTGCAATTGACATATCACCAACTTTAGTTTTCGTCGAATCTCCTAATGTTGCAATTTTTATATTCTTTTTGGTCTCATCTGTCAAATCTTTTTTCTTAATAGCTAACACTGCTAAATCTGCATTGGAATCTGCCCCTTTTATGGTAGCCTCTGCCGTACTTTCATCAGAGAAAGTTACCTTTACCGTAGCATTATCACCTTCCACAACGTGGTTATTGGTAACGAGCAATAGTTCATTTTCATTTTCACCAATGATAATTCCCGAACCACTTCCAGAGGATTCTTGCTCATAGCTTTGTCCCCAATATTCTACTGTAGATGTCAGGGTTGTATCAATCGCAACAATAGATGGCATTACATTGGATACAACAGACGAAACATCCTGTCCCGAAACACTGCTGGTAGTCAATGCACTAAGTTCTGCCTGCTTCTCTGCATTCTTTTCCTGTTGCTTTTTATTTTGCTGCTGCATTGCATATTGTCCACCTTCAAATGCAGCTCCCGCTAACATTCCTACAACTAAAGCACCTGCAATCCACTTAACAGGTTTCACTTTTTTACTTTTCTTTTCCTTTTTTTGTTCTGTACTTACCTTCTGTTCTTCTTTACCCTCAAATTCATTTTTCTGTGTCTCATCCATCATAATCATTCCTCTTTTCTCTATGGCAATCCATCGATTATAATCAAAACGCTTTTGGCGGACTGCTTGATAACCCCATCCGCTTTTCTTGGTCTTTGTAACTTACAAGTACAGTTTACAGAAAAAGTGTGTGTAAATTGTGAAGGAGTTATGATACAATTGTGTATCTGATTACGCTATTTTTAGAAGCATCCTAATAAATAGAAAAATTCTGCTTCCTGCTTTACTCCCCGCAATGCATTTTGTACGGCTGCATCCTCTAAGTTTCCATCAAACTCTAAAAAGAAAAGATATTCCCATTTTCTATTTTTTATCGGACGAGATTCAAGCTGTGTCAGGTTAATGTTGTTAAACATAAAATTAGACAACATCTTATACAAAGAACCTGCCTCATGTTTAATAGAAAAACAAATGCTTACCTTTTTTCCATTTTTTTGATATATCTTTTTCTTGGTAATTACAATAAAACGAGTGGTATTGTTGCTCTGACCATTGATATTTTCCCGTAAGACTTCCAAACCATAATACGCAGCCGCCCGTGTACTTCCAATTGCTGCCAAAGACGCATCCTTCTCCTCTGCTACTTTTTTTACACTTCCAGATGTACTATCGTAAGCCTCAGCAGTCATATTTGGATGTTGTGCCAGAAATTCTCTACACTGAAGCAAGCCCTGTGGATGAGAATATACTTTTTTAATGTCATCAAGAGACGTTCCTGCCAAACCAATCAATGCCTGATCTACCTTTACTTCCAATTCCCCAATGATACAAATATTGCTCTTTCCAAGTAAATCATAAATATCACTGATACTTCCTGTAGAAGAATTTTCAATCGGCAATACAGCATATTCTGTCTCGCCCTGTTCCAAAGTCTCCACAACCCCCGTAAATGTATTTTTATACTTTGCTACTGCATCTTCTCCAAAAAAGAGTGCCATTGCCTGTTCCGTATAACTTCCTGGTTCTCCAAAACAAGCAACCTTCTTTTTTCCCTGTGGAAGTGAATCAATTCCTGTCAATCCTTCACATTCTATTTCATCATGTTTTACAAGTGTATACTGTTTTCTTCTGCTAATGGACATAATTTGAGAAAATAATTCTCGAATTGCCTGCTTGTTAAAACTGTCCTCTGTCTTTTCTGCAAGTGCATCCAGCTTAGAATCCTCTCTCTCCTTGTCATACACTTTCTTTCCATTTTCTATTTTAAACTCCGCAACCTGATAGGTTCGTTCCATTCTTTCTTCAAATAATTTTGTTATCTGTTCATCGATTGCGTCGATTTCCTGTCGTATCAATTGTAAATCCATTTCATATTCACTGCGAAACGAAAAACGTTTCTTCTCCTTTCCTTTCAATCACTTATTTACACTAAACTTTATCATACCATATTTTCCCCTTTTGTCTCAAGTAAAATTATCATCCAAACCTTGCATTAAATTGTGCTGACCTATATAATAGAATCAATAGAGATTTTGTACTTGCATATAAACTGAATACAATGAGGGGGGCATTAGATGAAGAAGAAAATTTTACCAATTATACTCATTCTGGCACTTTGTGTATTAGTGATTATTAGCTATCGTTCCAGACAGACGGTTTACAATGATGAGCATACAATTGGAAATTCCAGTGGAAACTTATTTAATGGTGGATTATTCTGTGAATATGACAAGCATATTTATTTTAGTAATCCGTCTGATGAGGGACGTTTATATGTTATGAACAGTGACTTGAGTAATTTAAAAAAACTTTCCACTGATACCGCAGATGGTATCAATGTAGCTGGAAAGTATATTATTTATGGTCGTCATAACCAAAACCAAAATCAGACAACGGAAAATGTATTTGAAACAAGTAAAACAGGATTATACCGTATGGATAAAACAGGCGGACATTTGAAAACTTTATTTGACTCCGTTGTTAATATGGTTGCACTTTATGGTAACACTGTTTATTTTCAACATAATACTGATACAGGCTTTGGAATAGGAAAAATTAACATTGACAAATCAAAAGAGGGGGAACTGTCAACAGAAGCAATCTATCCTTACACAATTCAGGATGGTTTTCTTTATTACACTGGTGTTTCAGACAATCACAATATTTATAAAATGGATTTAAACACCGGGGATAGCACTTCCTTAGAAGAAGGAAATTTTGCCTATGTAACGGCATCCAATGATTTTTTATATTGTTTAGACTTAAATAACAATCACGTATTAACCCGCATGAAGCTGGACGGCTCAAATAAACTTGTATTAGTCAAAGAACCTACCAGCACCTACAATGTCACTCCCGATGGTATGTATCTTTACTATCAGGTAGATTTAGGAAATAATGGGGAAGGCAATGCAATTTACCGAAGAAATCTAAATTCGCAGGAAACTACTTTGTTAAAAAAAGGAACTTTTTCGAACATACACACAACAAGCAAATATACATTTTTTAAAGATTGTCAAAAGGATGATTATTATGTTGTAGAAAATACAGATACAGGTATGCCTGATACTTGGAATGTAGCAGCAGATTCATCCGATAAAAACTAACAAAAAGCAAAAGGTCGTCATTTACCGACGATCTTTTGCTTTTTTATTTTCTAAAAAGGTTTTTCAACCTCTATTTCTTCACGCTTCTTCCTTTTTTCCATATAAGAAAATACGGAATGTAAATAATACAAAGAACCAAATATTAAAACGGCACCGTAATTTTTTTCTTCTTTCTGTACTATATCCAATGCTTTTTCTACATTTTCTCCAACTTCCACGCAAGGACAATATTGCAGTGCTACCTGTTGCAACTCCTGTGCAGACAAGGCTCTTGGATTATCTGGTGTAATCGTAATTATTTTCTCTGCATAAGGGCCTAGTAGCGCCATAATCTTTTGATATTCTTTATCTGCTAATATCCCTACCACAAACAACAATTGCTTTCCTTTTAGATACATAGAAATGGATTTTTTCAGACTTTTTGCTGCATCTACATTGTGTGCGCCATCCACAATGTAATACGGATGATTCCATATTACCTGAAATCTCCCATCCCATCTGGTTTCTTTTATTCCTCTATATATGTCCTCTCTGGAAATTTCATATCCTTTTGCTTGCAACCTTTCTATTGCTTCAATAGCAACAGCAGCATTCTTGGTCTGATTTTCTCCCAACAATGTAATTTGTAAGTTTTCATAGGTTTCATAAGAAAATGTGATTCCCTGCAAGCTATGCTTTTCCTCTCCAATTTTGCTAAAATCCGCTGAGACTATGCTTCCTTCCTGTTTTTCTGTGACCTGTCTTAAAATCGGAGTAGTTATATCAGACTCCTTATTTTCCTTTGCCAACCATCCATAATCATATGTAACTACGGTTCCTTGCGGTTTTATAATTCCGCTCTTTTCCTTTACAATTTTCTCCAATGTGTCTCCCAAAATATTCATATGATCCATACTGATAGAAGCAAACACCGTACATTCGCTATGGGATATTATATTGGTGGCATCTCTTCTTCCACCCATCCCCACTTCAAGTAAGACAAAATCACACTTTTGTTTCTTGAAATAGCAAAAACTAATACCAGTTTCCAACTCGAAGGCAGATGGCAATACATGATTTTCCTGTTCCATTTTGTCATATACTACTTTACTCTTTTGCATCAGTTCTACATAATCCTGTTCTGAAATGTAACGAACCACAGTTTTCCCATTCTCGCATTCCAACGTCTGTATCCGTTCCCTATACTCATAAATAGTTGGAGAAATATAACGTCCCACTCTATAACCTGCGGATGCCAATATATAAGCAATATAAGAACAAATAGAACCTTTTCCGTTTGTCCCTCCCACATGAATGATATGCAATCTATCCTGCGGGTTATTTAGACCATTCATAAGATGTGACATTGCTTCTAATCCCATCTCACCCGCCTTTTGATTTGCCTGTTCTACCCATGTTCTTGCCTGTTCAAAATCCATGATTTTTCCTTCCTCTCAAAACAGACGAAGCTGCTACATTATAAATAATGTAACAGCCCCTGCCTAATCTCACCTTGCAACAAAGGTTTCTTCCATCAAACAAAATCTTGATTAGAATTCCATCTTCTTTGCAAAATATTCTTTTAACTCTGTAATTGGAATACGCTCCTGCTCCATCGTATCTCTATCACGAACCGTAACTGCATGATCTTCTTCTGATTCGAAATCATATGTGATACAGAATGGAGTTCCAATCTCATCCTGTCTTCTATATCTCTTTCCAATATTTCCTCTGTCATCAAATTCACAGTTGTATTCTTTGCTCAATTCTGCATAAATCTTTTCTGCACCCTCATTTAATTTTTTAGACAATGGTAAAATACCAATCTTTACAGGTGCAATTGCAGGATGGAAGTGAAGTACTGTACGAGTATCTCCTCCTTCTAACTGCTCTTCATCATAAGCACTGCATAAAAAGGCTAATGTAACACGATCTGCTCCCAGTGAAGGCTCAATTACATATGGAATATACTTTTCTTTCTTTTCATCATCAAAATAATCCATTGGTTCCCCAGAAGTATTTTGATGCTGTGTCAAATCGTAATCCGTACGGTCTGCCACTCCCCATAATTCACCCCAACCAAATGGGAATAAAAATTCAATATCCGTGGTAGCTTTACTGTAGAAGCAAAGTTCTTCCGGCTGATGGTCTCTAGCGCGAATCTCATCATCCTTAATACCAAGATTTGATAACCATGCCAAGCAAAATTCTTTCCAATAGTGGAACCATTCTAAATCTGTTCCTGGTTCACAGAAGAATTCCAATTCCATCTGTTCAAACTCTCTTGTACGGAATGTAAAGTTACCTGGTGTAATTTCGTTACGGAAAGACTTACCAATCTGTCCAATACCAAATGGAATTTTCTTTCTTGAAGTTCTTTGTACATTTTTGAAGTTTACAAAAATACCCTGTGCTGTCTCTGGTCTTAAATATACGGTATTCTTTGCATCTTCCGTTACACCCTGAAATGTCTTAAACATAAGGTTGAATTGACGAATTTCTGTAAAGTTATGTTTTCCACAAGATGGACAACAAATTTCTTTTTCTTTAATGTAATTTTCCATCTCTTCTTTTGACCATGCATCTACACTGCCTTCTAATTCAATGTTATTTTCCTGCATATATTCTTCAATCATTTTATCTGCACGAAAACGTTCATGACATTCTTTACAATCCATCAAAGGATCTGAAAAACCACCCAAATGACCAGAAGCTACCCATGTCTGTGGATTCATTAAAATCGCGCAATCTACACCCACATTATATGGATTTTCCTGAATGAATTTTTTCCACCATGCACGTTTAATGTTATTCTTTAACTCTACTCCAAGATTACCATAATCCCAAGTATTTGCCAAACCACCATAGATTTCAGAACCTGGATATACAAAACCTCTTGCCTTTGCCAATGCTACGATTTTTTCCATCGTTTTTTCCATCTTACTACCAACCTTTCTATATGTATCTTATTGATAAACAATAACTGCCCTTTTCTTTCCTGTCGTCTGAATCAGGTTATCTCCTGTCAGATTTGCTTCCGAATAATATTTGATTGTACCCTCTAGCTGGATACTCAATGCCTCTTCCACAATTAAAAACTTCAATTCTTTATTTTTCAACACGGTTTCTTTATCCACCTTCGTGTCTTTTTCAGCATCTACAAACGTATCTGGCAACACCAGATTATCTTCCACTTCTTCGGCAGGAATTACCTGAAATTCCTCCCCCTGAAATGCTTTATAGGTATCCACACTATCGAAGGTAAGCAAGACCTTTGCAATTTTATTATTTACGGAAAAGCTATCCATCGATACTTCGCCACTATCCTTTGTTTCCTCATACTCTGCTATTGTTTGTTTTATGTATGCTTTCAACTCTGACTTTGAATAATAATCTTTGTCAAACTTTTCTACATTAACCAGTTCAATCTTACCATTTTTTCCAAGATACATCGTATCCTGCTCCACGGTATCCATCTTTAAATGACTAGAACCTCCACAGCCAGACAGTGCTAACAATCCGATCAAACACATCGTACATGCGACTTTTCTTCCCATCTCTTTGTATCCCTTCTCTCTGTACAATAGTTTCATTGTACTATTTCACCTTTTATTTTTCAAGCCTTTTTTACTTGCCAGACACTTCCTTCTCAAAGGAAAACACTAAGGTTTCTAACATCTCCAGCGAGTGAAACTCTCCGTGTGCATAGCAAGCCATATACTGTGCCGCCACTTGTTGCAATTCTTTCAATGCTTCTGTTTCCAATAAAAAGGTATATAACTTTTCCACCTTACTACTGACAATATACTGTAATGTGTAAACTATTGTAGGAGAAATCACCAGCACATCTGATGCCTGTCCCACACATTCCTTACAAAGCATACCTCCTGCCCTGCTGGAAAATCCGCCTAAAAACACCTGATGCAAATCTGCCTGTTTTCTCCTACATTTTACACATTCAAATACTTGAGGCATCTCTCCGTTAAAGCATAGCGCTTTTATCTCAAATATACTTCTTACTAATTCATCGGGTATTTTAGCAAAATTCAGTGCCAAAAAGGACTGATATAATAATTTCAACAATCCAGTTGCCTCTATATTTTCATAACTCAGATACGCTGCAACCTCACAAAAATAGGATGCATAAGAGATTTTAACTAAGTCTCCCTTAATTTCTTCAAAGTAATTATCAATTTCCGCATGATTCACTGTATATGAACTACGCCCCTGATAAAGTGTAAATGTTCCGAAAGCAAAAGGCTGACTGGATGCCATCAATGCACTGTTTGTCCTTCTTGCTCCCTTTGCAAATGCAGAAATCTTTCCTCGCTCTTTGGTAAGAATAACCAGTCGTTTATCATATTCCCCAATCGGCATCGCTGACAACACCATCCCTGTCACCGTTTCCAGATTCATTTTGCACTACTCCTTCACTGTCCACTGCGCCGCCTTTTGCCTGCACATAATCTAAATAGTCTGTCACAAAACCTGTTTCTTCAAATTTCTTCCAATATTCGTTCCTCATTTTTGTCGTTCCTTTCTTAAGCGCGGGATTCCCGTTTACTCTCACTTAGAAAAAGTTCCTCTTACTTAGCTTCTCCCATTCTATCGTACTTATGCAGAAAGTCCCTTTCCAAAATGCCCCAATCTTTCCTAATTTCCCTTCTTTTATAACTATTCTTTTTCTTTATACAACGCACCGGCATCAATAATCTGTATCTCTATATCCATAATTTTTCAATAAGAAATCACTATCACGCCAGTCCTTTTTCACTTTTACCCATAACTGTAAATTCACTTGAATATCCAACAAACTTTCAATTTCCACACGGGCTTTAGAACCAATTTTTTTTAGCATTGCACCTTTTTTTCCAATAATAATTCCCTTGTGTGAATCTCTCTCGCAGATAATGGTAGCATCAATATCCATGATATTTCCCTTTTTACGCTCTTTCATGCTCTCTACCGATACTGCGATTCCATGTGGAATTTCATCACTAAGCAATCGTAATGCTTTTTCACGAATCAACTCAGCCACAATCTGTCGTTCTGGCTGATCCGTAATCGTATCCTCATCATAAAATTGTGGTCCTTCCTGCAAATAAGAAAACAGTGTTTCCACCAAATGCTCCGCATTCTCTCCTTTCAGTGCAGAAACTGGCACAATTTCAGAGAACTCAAAAATTTGACTATACGCTGCAATCACTGCCAGTAGTTCTTCTTTTTTTACTGTATCAATTTTATTGATTGCCAAAATAACTGGGGTAGATACTTTCTTTAATTGTTCCGCAATATGGCGTTCTCCTGCCCCAATAAAAGTGGTTGGCTCCACAAGCCACAAAACCACATCCACCTCTTTGAGGGTGCGTTCTGCCACATTTACCATATATTCTCCCAGTTTATTCTTTGCTTTGTGAATACCTGGTGTATCCAAAAATACAATTTGTCCTCTTTCATCTGTAAAAACCGTTTGTATACGATTTCTTGTAGTCTGCGGTTTACTTGATGTAATCGCAATTTTCTGCCCTATAATTTGATTCATCAGTGTAGATTTTCCTACATTTGGCCGACCTATCAGTGTTACAAAACCAGACTTAAATTTATTGTTCACAAGCTCCTCCTTTTCTTTCGTCACGAACAAACAACTCATGCACTTACTATAACAGACTTGTAATGTGATCAAACAATTCTTCGTTTTCTTCTATCTTCTTTTCATTTCCAATTACGCATAAATTTCCCTGTTCCACAAATACTTTTATAATTGGTGCTAACGCACGAATATCCTCCTGGGTTACTTCCAAAACCTGATTACGGGTCGTTTGCAAATATTCTTCTGTCATACCATTCATATACGCATTAAACGAACGTGTTCCTATAGCAGATGGTGTCAAAGGGGTATCCAAGTTACTAATTGCCCCGATCATATATTTTGTCATATCTCTGTCGCTCACTTCAAAATTTTCGACATACTCATATGCCTTTTCATAGATAGCATTCGTTTCTTTCAAACCTGGATCTCGATAAGATACAAAATAAGCATTTCCTGTAACCGCAAAACCGCACATGCATCCATACGCTCCACCTTTTACGCGCACATTATTCCACAGATAATCATATCCCATTATTACTTTAAGTACCTGCAATGCCCCATGATAGGATAGTCCTGCATCAAAAAAGTTTCCACTTCTAGCTACATACTGCACCTGTCCTGCATACTTAAATCCTTCCTGCTTTCCATGTGCCAGCATAGAAATATCTGCTTCTGGTTTACTTTGTGTACGTTTTTCTTCTACCGCAGACAAAAACTCAGGCATAGCTTCCACAAAAGCCTTATATCCATCTTCATCTGCAGTTACACTCATCAACATATTTTCTTTATTAACCGCATAAAGTAAAATCTGTTTAAATATTTCCTTAACCTGTTTAGACTTCTTGGCAAAATTTTTCTCTAAATCACATAAGAAATTATAATAGGCAATTCCTTCCATTTCATCATTTAATTTCGCCAATTCAGAAAAATAACTCATGGAACGAGTCAGTGCTGCACTATGACCACTTCCGTTTAATTTCATCTGCAATCTTGATTTTGCTTCTACAATAATTTCCAATAAACGCTTGTCATCCGAAAAGTCCGTTGTAAATACCATCTCTTTAAGAAGAGACATAGCCTTCTTAATATTTTCATACAATACCTTTGTACGAAGTTCGAAAGTAAATTTATACGCATCCTTTTTACCAACCTGACTATAGGTGTTGGTATCTGCAAGCAATCCACCTGTATAGATATTGGTTTCATTACTAAATTCTAAATAGGTGTGTGCCTCCGTATTCATATATCCTAAAGCAGTAGTTAGAAGAGAAAGATATGGTGCTAACTTTGTCAACTCCGAAATATCAAAAACAAACTTTATATATGCAATTCCATTTGTATACACATCTTGGAATATAATCTTTTGTCCTTCTGCTTCTCTCTCCTGACTAATTAACGGACGAACTTCCTTTTTCATATCTTCTCTTGTAAGCATTGGAATTGACTCTAATTCTTCCTGTGTAGATGGTTCTTCCTGATATGCTTTCAACGCCTTGGTATCTTTTACAAGCTGTTCTAACTGCTCCTGTGATAATGATGCTTTATATTTAGCAAGCTCTTCTGCTACCAATGCATCTTTTTTAGCCGTAAGTCCTTCCTCTGGTTTTACAATAACTATGGTACTATGGGCGTTATGCAGCAAATACTTTTCAATCAATTTTTCAAAATATCCACTCTTAATCTGTTGCTTCAAAAAGGCAAATGTATCATTTGCTAATATATGCGTAAAGATTTCTGTATCACTATACAACCAGCTATCAAACATCTGCAATCCGTACATCAATCCCTTTGGATAGGAACCAAAATCAGCTTCTCTATACTTAAATTCAAAATAAGTAATCGCTGCCAATAATGCCTGTTCATCTAACCCTTCCTTGACAAGTTTTTGTAATGTACTGGTAAGTATATCCATAAACGCATCCTTTTGTTCTTCATTGGCATCCTTCGCAATAATAGAAAATACTGGCTGCAAAATGCCATTGTCATAAGAACTTAAAATATCTTTTCCAATTCCTTTATCCAAAAGTGCCTGTTTTAATGGTGCACCAGGATTGTCAATCAACACATATTCCAAAATCTGGAATGCTACATATAATTCTTTATTTAATGAAGTATCCACGACAGTATTATAACTAATATACGTCTTGTCTTTTGAATCTTCTCCTTCTGTCAAAGGATATGCCTCCACCACTTCTTTTGTTTTCGCAAATGGTTTCTGGAACTTAATTTCTGAATCAACTGGTGCATAAGAAAAATGACTTAAATATTTCTCATCCATCCATCTCAGTTTTTCTTCTACATCCATATCTCCATACAAATAAATATAACTATTGCTTGGATGATAATATTTTTTATGAAATTCCAGATAATTTTCATAAGTTAAAGTTGGAATATCCTTTGGGTCTCCTCCTGATTCCACACCATAGGCAGTATCCGGGAATAAAGAACTTTGGATCAAACGATACAATTGTTGCTCTGGTGATGAAAATGCACCTTTCATCTCATTATATACTACACCATTGTAAG
This sequence comes from Clostridium sp. CAG:411, assembly GCA_000437275.1. Lineage (GTDB taxonomy): Bacteria > Bacillota > Clostridia > Lachnospirales > Lachnospiraceae > CAG-411. The sequence continues at coordinate 19,514 of FR899734.1, forward strand.
TAATCGCATCCTCTACATCGTTCAGCTCATAATGCCAACCTTCCTGCTTAAATATCTCTTCTTTTTTATAAATATTTGGATAAAATACCGCATCCATATATACATGCATCAAATTTTGAAAATCCTTGTCATTGCAGCTCGCAATCGGGTACACTGTCTTATCTGGATAAGTCATGGCATTTAAAAAAGTATTCAAAGACCCCTTTACCAATTCTACAAAAGGATCTTTTGCAGGGAACTCTCTGGAACCACACAATACTGTATGCTCCACAATATGCGCTACTCCAGTAGAATCCTCTGGTGGTGTACGAAAGCCAATCGAAAATACCTTATTTACATCATCATTAGAAATGACAGCCACTTTTGCACCTGTCTTTTTATGCTTCAACATATAACCTACACTATTTAAGTCTGTTAATGCTTCTTCTTTTACAAGGTCATATGCATCTATCTTTTCCCATTGTACCATTCTATTCTTCAATTCTTCTTTCACCCTTACTTTCTTTTATTTTACATCACTGTTGACAGTATACCATAATTGGTATTTACTGTCATGCAAAAAACCATAGTTCACATTTTTTCTTCCCACTTTTTATTCTTCTACATTATTCACAAATTATTTCATCTTTCCTATTATGTTTTGAACATTTTTTCCATTATCCCGATGAAAAATTTGACTTTTTTTGCAAAATGTGATAATTTATTAACATGTGTTATGCTTTTATTACAAATATGTACCATGTGTTTCATATACAAAGATGGGGTGTAATAAAATAATCAAGCACAAAAAAATATTTAGGAGGCATTTTTTATGAAAGGTACAGTTAAGTGGTTTAACGCCAAGAAGGGATTTGGATTTATCTCTGACGAAGAAGGAAAAGATGTTTTTGTTCATTTTTCAGCATTAAATATGGATGGATTCAAGGTTTTAGATGATGGGGATAGCGTTGAATTTGATGTAATTGATGGCGAAAAAGGACCACAAGCAGCAAATGTAACAAAATTATAATCTGGGGTATTATTTATAATTTTTTTATTACATAAGTAATTCTATTTTGAGTGTGTAAACAAAAAGTGGACTGCCATTTTCCTATGACAATCCACTTTTTATATTATCCACAGCTAATCAATTACATTGACAGCTTTATAAGGTGTTCGATAATTCCATTCATTGGTTGTAATACCTGCTTTGGTTGATTTTGCATGTACAATCTTGTTGTTTCCCATGTAAATAGCAACATGTCCAATTCTTCCCAAATCCTTATCATAATAGAAAATCAAGTCTCCCGGTTGTAATTCTGAAAATGAAATTTCTTTTCCATTTTGTGCTTGTAACCAAGAACATCTTGCTAAATTATATCCATACTTCTTGTAAATTAAATTTACAAATCCAGAGCAATCTGTTCCTTCTGTCAGACTGTTTCCACCCCATTTGTATGGATTACCAACAAATTTTAATGCATAATTTACAATATCCGTTCTCTTCTTAGAAACCTTTCCATCATTCTTGATTTGTATGTTCTGTTTCTCTTCTATTTTTTTCTGCTCTGCATTTACTGCTGCCTCATTGATCTTTACACCATCAATAGAAATCTGTGCTTTTAAATTCGCACATTTTATATATCCCTGGCTTCCATCTTTTAAGGTAACCAATGCAATGTCATCTTGTACATTTTTTATTTTGCAGGAAACATTGTTCTCTAATAAACCTGTTACCTTTTTGTCGTCTGTCTGAGCGGATACATTACAATACTCTCGCTTCATGTAATTCTTTACTCCGTCACAACTAACCTGTACCCAATTCTTTTCTACCTGCTCAACGTTAAGTTTTGTATCTTTCTTTACCGTTTTTACTATGTTACTTTTATTTTGTTTTACATTTGCTACCCTTATGTAATCCTTTGATACAAAACCAATTTTTCCATCATATTTTACCTTCATCCAATCTTTCTTCGCGTCAGAAACAATTGTCAAATAAGTTCCCTTTGATAAAACAGCTTTGATCGGTGATTTTGTAGATGCATTTTCTCTAAGTCTAAGAGCTTGTACATTTACAACTGCCTTTTTTACTGTTTCATATTCATTTTTTATGGTCTGTGCAGAAGATTTGGTTGCATATATAGTAGCGGTTTTCTTTACCTTTCCGTTCATCTCGTAAGTAGCAGCATCTGCTCTGGCTCCTTTTTTGGTTTTATATACCTTCGAAAACGACTCTTCTGTCTGCACTGCTTCTACCGAAAACTTGTCCAAGTTATTTTTTATGTACTTTTTCAAACTGTTTCCAGTAAGTGCATATTTGGTATAAACATAACCAATCTGTCCATTTACATCTACTTTTGTCCACTCACCGAGCGTCTCTAGATACGTTACCGTATCACCAGGTTTCAATTCACCAATAATTGTTGATGAAGAGGATGGCTGATATCTGATATTTAGGAAACTATTTACCTTTGCAGCCAGCATTTCCTCTGGTACACTCACTGTCAGGTCCCCCACTTTTATTTCCATATTATCAGCCTTTGAAATAACACTTTTTGCTATAAAACTGCCTACAAATACTGTACTTGCAACACATATCGCACAGGTAACGGCTGCAACTCCCTTTCGCATTCTCCTCATCTAATCACTCCTTACTCCTTCTTATTCCACACATAACTTTTATACTGTTTATTATACGTCCCCCTGTCTATTAATACATCGCAATTGTCCTTAATTTCTGTTATTTTTTTCTTAATTTTGTTTTACTTTATCCGCTGATTTTGTTAATTGTTTTATGCTTTTGTTACAAAATAGTAAATTTAACACATTTTTTCCAATTTTGTAACCTTCTATCGCTGTTCCATCCATTTTAAAATTACTTCTGCCCGTTCCTTCCAAACATGTTTCTCCTTTGTCACATCATACCCATTCCTAGCAATCCGTGTCCAAGTCTCTTCCTTTTCCAGCAAATGCTTTATTTGTTGTGGCAATTTCTTGTATTCTTTTAACGAATAAAATACTACATCTTCGCCATCACACAACTCCTGTTTTAAATATATACTTTCATCCGTCACACAAACTGCGCCATTTTGCATGGCACTAAAGACACGATCATGCGCCCCATCTTTAAACCAAGGCATAACATTTAGAGCAATCTTAGCTTTCGCCAAGGCTTCTAAGCATCCCTGTGTATCTGTAGGTCCCTCTATGATAATATTTTCTGCTTTTTCACATTCTAATGCATCCCAGCCAGCACCCCACACATGCACTGGTACATCCGCCTCTGCCAAAGTACGAATTATTTCTCCTCGGAAGTAAAACCTTACATACAAATCTAAAAATATCATTTTCCCCATACAAATCTTTAAATCTTCGTCGGATAAGTCACCCATTTCCTGCTTTAAATGTTTTTCAAATGCCTCTTCCATCGTAAGGCAAGGGTGTGTAATTAAATCCTTTAAAATACCTTCGTAAAAGCGGGTATATTCTTCATCAATGCGATCAATATAGGTCCGAAACTGAGAAGGAGGTGTGTAATTTCCAGTAAATACCACATCATATTTCTTTTTCTCCCAACTCCATTCTATACCAGTCCCTGCCAGCGGTAAAAACAATGTATGTATTATTTCAGGATAAAACCGCTCCACAAATTTTTTATGATCTCTATCAATCAACACCTGATAATACAACTCCACTCCAAGTTCCTCTTTCACTTTATCCAATAACTCAGGATAATAGAAGGGATGGTCCACCATAATATTCACACAAGGAATCTGTTCCCTTGCCCAAAACAACTCTCCATTTCTATATAGTTCTTCCTCTCCCCGCAATCCATTAAAGTTAAACGTCACAACCATGGTCTCCCCTGTTTTGCAAAACTTCTTCAGTCTTCGAAGCTGTTCCTCTCGTCTCGTCTCATCCTCAACATCTAACTGATAGGAAAATATAGATATCCCCATCTGCTTCCATGCAATTGCTAACTGTGCAGAAAAAAAAGATAATGTTTCAATTCCCCGTTCAAATATAATTATTTTTCTCATTCTAATCTCCTTTGTAACCACATTCTTACTGGCAAACTGCCCTTTAGAATACATTTTTCTAAAAAGAACAAAGTGGACAAGTCCACATCCCACGGCGTGTTTTATTCTATGGATGTATTTTCCCATAGCGTAAAAAAAGCATCCAGACAAACGCCTGAATGCTTACCTTAGCAGGGGAAGAGGGATTCGAACCCCCGTGAACGGTTTTGGAGACCGTGATACTGCCACTGTATGATTCCCCTATATTTTTTTCGCAGCCACACTGCTTCTATATGTTACTACTTTCTTTCATTAATGTCAAGTTTTTTTTAAGATTTCTTTCTATTTTTTTTACAGTATCCGATTTTATCTGACAGACATGCAAGATACCTAAATTATCCTACCTAAAAAACTGCCTTCTGCATTTATTCTATGCTAACATCTAAGGTCGAATTCCTGTTAAACAACTCTCTTTTTAAATAGCCGCACCTTAATCAATGACCACTCTGCACATAACTTTTTTCATAACAATAACTTACCCTTTAAAAGGATAAGCTATTATTATGACTTCTACATACAAAATCTTTCTTATTCTTATTTTGCGTATTTATCAAACCATTTTTTTAGAACCGCATATAAACTCTCTGGCTCAATTGGTTTTCCAACATAATCGTCCATACCATATTTTCTTGAGAAGAAAATATTTTCAAAAATAGGATTTGCTGTTACAGAAATGATAGGAATTGTCATCGCATCCTGTTTATGCAGGTTTCTGATTACCTTTGATGCTTCTACACCATTCATAACAGGCATTTCAATATCCATTAAAATCGCATTGTAATATCCTGGTGCAGATGTCTCGAACTTGTCCACAGCCTCTTCTCCATCATACACTACTTCTACTGCAATATTTTTTACTTCTAACATGGAAGTCACAACTTCCGCATTGATTTCATTATCCTCTACTAATAATACTCTCTTATTTAAAAAACTCTTCTCGATTTCATTGTTATTTTCACCCATCGCTCATTCTCCCAGCTTTATTATTTTTTATCGTTATATTTTCTCAAATTCTTCTACCCCATTGTAGCAATACACTTCACATTTGTCAATAGTATTGCTAATTATTCAATTTTTGTGAAGAATTGTTTATTCGTTTACATGCAAGGTTTCCTGTAACACTTTATACAATTTATTTATATCAATTGGTTTGGAAAGATGTCCATTCATACCACAATCTATAGATTTTTTCATATCTTTATCAAAAGCATTGGCTGTCATGGCAATAATCGGAATCTTTCTGGAATCTTCTTTTCCAGATGTTCGAATACATTTGGTTGCTTCCAGTCCATCCATAACAGGCATACGAATATCCATCAAAATTGCATCAAAATATCCGCTTTCTTTCTTCTGAAAAATATCTACCGCTTGTTTTCCATCTTCGGCACGCTCCGTTTTGATGCCTACCATATCAAGAACTGTCTGTGCAATTTCCGCATTTAAATCGTTATCCTCTACCACCAGCAATCTACAATTTTCAAAGTGAATTTCTTCTTTTTCTCCACTTTCTACTGTCTGGTCTGCTTCCTTCTCCTCTGTTTGAGCCAGAGGAAATTGCAAGGTAAAGAAAAATTCTGAACCAACGCCTTCCTGACTGCGAACATCCAGTTTTCCACCCATGAGTTTTACCAGATTGCTACTAATGGCAAGTCCCAATCCAGTACCACCAAATCTTCTTGCCGTATTGGATTCTGCCTGTTCAAATGCAGTAAAAATTCGCTCTAAATTATTTTCGTTGATACCAATTCCTGTATCATCTACACTAAATCGAATGGTAGCCGCATCATCCTCCTGCATCAGTTGTTGCACTGCGATTGTAATGCTTCCCCGTTCTGGAGTAAATTTTAAAGCATTTCCGATGATATTTATAAGTACCTGATTTAGACGTAGTTCATCCCCAATCAGATGTAGGTCTGTATATGATCTTTTTACAACTAAGTTAATATCCTTATTTTCTGCCTGTGGAGACATAAGTACCACTATCTCACTCACCAATTTATCAAGATCAAATGCCTCCTGACAAACGCTCATACTTCCACTTTCAATTCGGGACATATCAAGAATGTCGTTAATCAAAGATAAGAGATACTGCGTAGAAGTATCAATCTTCGCAAGACACTCGGATACTTTCTTTTCATCTCCTACAACACTCTGTGCAATACTTGTCATTCCCACGATTGCATTCATAGGTGTACGAATCTCATGAGACATACGTGATAAGAACTCTGTCTTTGCCTTACTTGCAATATCCGCATTGGCTTTCGTAATGTGTGTTGATATAATCTTTGAAACTTCTTTTAATTTTGTACGGACATCCCTTGGCCATACATCCAATGGATCAGAATGCTCAAATACAACGGCGCCCTTAAATTCGCCCTCTTCGTAAATGGCACTATACAATTGATTGCGCTTTCTTGGAGCATTTCCTTCTAACGTTACACCATCGCTAAACTTTTCTCTCCATTCATCTGTCATTACAAACAGACCTTCGCCATCAAAACAACTTTTCCATTGTTCCAATTCTTCCTGTGAAAGATTATATTTACAAATAGAATCATGGTATTCCTTTTTCGCGATCCATTCGTATGTAATGATATTACTAAGGAAATTAGCATCCGTCTCAATGATACTGATTTTATTCAAGCGAAGCATACGTCCTACTTTTCCTAGCAAAAGATTTATGGCACTACGCATATCTTTTGTCTTTTCCAAAATGGAAAAGGCAAATGCTACAATATCCTCATTGTCTTTTCCTGTTGGAACTTCCTCCACTGGTCCTTCATTGGCATTTACATAAGCCGTTCCCTGCATTTCAATAACTGCTTTGCTAGATGGAGAGTAACAAACTGCATCATTTTTTCCATGATTCTTTACATAAGCAAGCATTCCATCGGCATACTGAAACAGCGTTTCATATTCCTGTGTCATTTCAGTAGAAACCATTCCCACACTACAAGAGACTTTGATATTCTCATCCTCTCCCGCATACAATCCACATATCTTTTCATGAATACGCTTTCCATACACTACAGTTCTTCCAGGCTCTGTATTTTTCATTAAAATGAGGAATTCGTCTCCACCATATCGTACCGATATATCGTTTTGTCTGGTAGCCGCCTTAATTACTTCTGCGACTTCCTCTAAAATCGCATCACCAAAGGTATAGCCATAAGTATCATTTATCACCTGAAAATTATCCAAATCAATCAGCAGAAATGAACCAATTTCCTCTCGACTTTTCTCTTCCAGATATTGACGGATCAACTCTTCTCCTACCGTTCTTGTATACAATTTAGTCAAACGATCTCTTTGTACGACTTCCAGTTCTTTTTTCTCTTTCTGCTTCTTTTCGTTGATGTTGGATTTCTTTCCAATAATCTTTATTAACATTCCGTTGTCATAAATCGGTGTTCCTTCAATTGCCACCCAGATATGCCCTTCGCAATCCCCTTCTTTATACCTCTCCCGCAGCTCAAATGGTTTCATATCATCTCCAGATAAAAAATCAACATAACGGGAAATCATATCACTATCACATATCTTTCCCTTTAACAGTTTCTTTTTATAGGATGAGGTTAAAATCGGTGTGGACCTTGGTAATGAATTATCAATAAAGGAACCATAAGATACATATTCATCATTGAGTAGGTCATACTCAAAAATTACATCAGAGGAACTATCTATGGCAATCCGATACCTTTCTTTTTCATGTTCCAAATCATTTTCCAACTGTTTGGAATGGGTAATATCGGAAAAAATAAGTTGAATGACTTCCTCTTGATTTTCATTAACTAATTTCAAAGCATTTACATGCAGCCAGCGCATCTGTCCAAAATAGCTAATATAACGGTGTTCGTACTCCTTGATTTCCTCTCCCACCTGCATATTTTCTAATTGCTGCTTCACATAGGGCCAGTCCTCTACATAAATAAAGCGCTCCATACTCTTTCCATATACCTGTTCATACCACTCTCTCGTACAACCATAAATCTGAAATGCCGCTTCATTTGCCCATATCATCTGCATTGCGTTTTCTTCCATCACGCATTGCACCAAACCTGTCTGCATCTTACTATACAGCGTTTGTAAAAAATTGTTTTGTACTTTTAATTCTTCCGTATCTTTTTCTGTGATATACTCTTCCGAGATCATATAAATAATAAGGGCTACCTCTTGTAACTCTACTTTTGAGAATGCCTTTTCTCTCTCTAAAATAATCACTCCATGAACCTGTCCTCTTGTCTCTATCACATAATGATAAAAAACATGTTCTTCCAATGCCTTTTTGTCTATGCTATCTCCCATGATTTTTGACAATAAATTCTTTTCTAAAATATCTTTTTTATTTGCAAAAATCTCCTTTTTCAGAGTCTCATTTAATGTCTTGTCAAATGGAAGTTTTCCCGCTGACCATTCATACTTTCTTTCAAAGGTATCTTGATACACATGATACTCATACATAGCCATCCGAACACAGGAAAATGTTTCTCCAGTCAACGCAAGTGCTTGTTGAACACCCTTTCCATTTCCTTCTTTTTTCAATTTTTCAATGATGGTAATTAAATCATTATTCTCTTTTCCCATTTTCATCTGTTAAACACAACCTTTATCCCTGTAATATCTTGTACTCTACTAAATATGTATTGGTAATTGCGAAAGCGTGAACACGCAGAGCAACCTATGAGATTTTCATCCATTGTGAGGAACTCCAATTGCAGGTTTCTCATGTTATCAAAACAATCGCCAAAATTCCAACTTGTATCAACCTGGGCTCTTTATTCATGTAACTAATCGTGCCTGCCTAACAGACACGTCCGTTTATACACAATTATCTTTATTGTATCACGAATCCCCTTATTTTCCTATATTTTTTTCCAAAAAGACACTAGCTTTTTTCCTCATAAAACAATTAAAAACTCGCATTGCAGGTTTCTCGTGTTATCACCGTAGTCGCTAAGGTCTTACATAATCACAGCCTTTGACTTGATACTCACAAAAAAAAGAGATTGCCCTATTACTATACAGGCAACCTCTTTTTACTTACACTCTTATTTATTTGTTTTTTGCTTATCTTTTTCTTCTTGTTTTAAAATGTAGTTGATGGCTACTCCTAATCCAATGACTCCCCAGAATACTGGTGCTACGGTAATACTTGAATCATTTGTCAATCCTGCGATCATATATCCAATCGTACCTACAAATACAGCAACTCCTGCCTGTGAAAGATAGGAATCAAATACTTTTTTACTATACAGTCGAATACTTTGCACAAAGTACATTCCATAAAATACCAACAGTGCAATTAAGGAAACTACACCAGTCTGCACACCTACCTGCAAATACCAGCAGTGTGGTTTGGAAATAAGCTGTTCGCCATATCCATGATTCTTTGCACTGACATAATCATGCTGTGTAAATGCAATTGAAAATGTATCTGCCCCAGAACCAAGAAGTACATATTTTTTCAACAAAGGAATTGTTCTTGCCCAGATAAATCCACGCTTACTTGCCAAATCTTCATATCCGTCAAATAATGCAGTTTCTGCGGTTTCAATTACCGTTTCTCTAGCATATACATTGCGATACTTAAAGCCTTCTGGTCTTTTTACAAACTTCCACTCTACTCCGTCGATTACTAAATCAAATCCTCGAACAGTGCTTGCTACAGCTTGCCCAGATTCTATATAATTAAAATCTACATCCGTTTCAAACATATAAAAAGTTCCCAGATTTTCATCTGCAAAATACATGTATCCTGTATCTTCTGCCTGGTTAATCTGTACTTTGGTTCCATCCTTTTTCGTAAGTGCGTAATTACTGTAAGAAATCGTTCCATCTTCTGCTGTTTGCGCATCTACTGTTAAAGAATAGGTTTGATTCTGATAAGTAAATTGTATTTCATCTTTCTTTGTCTCTATTTCTGACAACGCTGCTTCTGCTGTCTTATTAATGGTAAATGCTTCCTTAATACTTTTCGAATACACATGTCCATTGACCGTATCTACAACCAGATACAAAACAATAACTCCCACTACCGCTGGCAAAACAATAAACCATTTTTTTACCACTTCTTTTCGTAGGAAAAATAAAATAATAAGACCTACAAATGCCAATGATACAATACCAGCCTTAAACTGTGCCGCAAACATACTAATCAATAAAGTGATTACTACAGACAGGTACAATACCCGTTCTTTTATGTTTCTGGCAAATGGAACTAATACGGTAAAAATCGGAATAAGTAATGTACAATATACACCCACATAGTTTGGATTATATAGTGTAGTATAGGCTCTTCCTATAGCAAACGAAAAATTCAAATTTGCTGCGGATACATCCGATGATGCAATCAAACTTTTACCTAAACCACTTCGAAAGAAATCCAGTTTTAATCCTTGGAATGTACCTATTATTCCTATAATTAATGCTCCAACCGCTAACACATTTAACAATACACGTACATCTTTTTGATTGTTTACATACTCAAATACAAAGTATACTAAAACAACATATCCTAATAACGCAAATACATTTTCAAACTGCTCATAGATACCACTATAGCCATAAGAACTATACTTTGAAAATAAAGTAGATAACAAGCTCAATAATCCATAAATACCGATAGGTATCAGAAGCATACTAAATTTCAATTGTCTTTTTCCTTTGTATGCAGTGACCGCGATACATGCAAGCATCACCAGCAAAACAAAGAAAAATATCCATTGTTTATAATACAAAAATACATCTACTGCAGATGTACTCACAGAAAACCAATCAAATCCTGCCAACTTAGGATTGTATTTCTTGGCATGAATGATTAAAGGTAATATAGCAAAAACAAATCCTACTACCCATAAATAGCCATTGTCTCCACCACTATCATATCCACCACTATAGTTTACCTTTTTCTTCGTTCCAGCTCCGGATGTATTAGAAAACCTTCCTCCCTTTGGATTCGAAGATGTTGTCTTTTTTTCAAACCTGCTCTGTTGCTTTTTTTCTTCCATTCTTCTTACCAACATCTTAAATAAAGATACGATCTTTCTTTAAGTTGCGAACAAGCATCGGTGAATAGACTCTGTCCGCATTTTTCCTTTCCTTAATTTTTTCACCTTTTTTATATACACACCAAGCAATATTGTATCATGGTTCGAGGTTATTTTACAACTTTTTTTCAAAATTCTTCCTTGCAATCACTATCCCCATCACACATTTTTATCTAATGCCAAATATACATCCTCTCTTCTATTTTTAAGAGAAGGTACCATCGTTCTCACCTTTTTTTCATACTCTAAATCTATCCTGGCGTACACAATTTCCTCTCGATTTCCTGCTCGTGATACTACCGTTCCCCAGGGGTCTATCACCATACTATTTCCAAAGGCAGAATAACTGTTTTTTTCACCGATCTGATTAGTCGCCAAAATATAACAGCCATTTTCTATGGC
>FR899734.1:31052-46661 GCA_000437275.1 Clostridium sp. CAG:411
CACGTAACAACGGCTCCCAATGGTCCTTTCCTGTGGCTAATGTAAAACTGGCTGGCACGATTATCACCTGTGCACCCTCCAATGCCATCCTTCTAAACAATTCAGGAAAACGGATATCATAACAAACTGCAAATCCTAGCTTTCCCAATTCTGTCTCTACGGTCACAATCTCTTCTCCTGGTTTTATATATTGAGATTCTGCACAAACGGTCCCGTCTGTAAGCGTTACATCAAACATATGTATCTTGCGGTAAGTAGAAACAATCTGTCCCTCTCTATTTAGTAACATACTGGTGTTATAACATCTATTTTCTCCTTCTATCCTTTCATGCATAGAACCTGTGTGAATGTACACTTTATGTTCTTTTGCTTTTTCTCTCAAAATTGAAATGGTTTTTCCATCTAAATCTTCTGCCATCTCAGTTTGCTTTCCTTCGCTCGCCTCTCCATTCATAAGTTCTGGAAAACAAATCAAATCTGCACCATGCTTTGCGGCCTCCTCAATAGCTGCCACTGCCTTTTCTAAATTTTTGTCTTTACTTTTTCCCGAATCCATCTGTACCAATGCTGCATCATATTTCTTTTTCAATTGCGTTTACCTCCCCGCCTGTGTTTTCCTATTATTTCGTCTTTTTCCCTTTCACACACAAGCATTTTGACAAAAAGAAAACAACCAACACTTCCTGTATCAGAAATGCTGGTTGTGTTGTTAGACAGATTATTATTCATGATACTACCTGCAAAACAGGTATATCACAACTGATTTATATTTTAGTCTAAAATAGCACTTGGTCCAACAGATGGATCTGGTGCAATTGAAATGGTAGGTGTAGGAGTGTGTGTTGCATCACTATGTTGTCCCTTTCCAGCACAATTAATAAATGAATTTCCTCTATACGCACCTGCTGTTAATGTCATCTTCAAATCAATGATTTCTGGATTATTCCACTGTTTCATAAAACGACCTCCTTTTTAATATCCTCTATCCACCTAAATAATAACATCACCAGACAAATATTACAAGAACTGTTACAACTTTGTTACATTTGTTTGTACACTTACTTCTACTTTTCACAATGCTCTAAGATGGTCTGCAATACCTCCTGTCTGGCATCTCTATTGGTAGGACGGTAAATACGATACACTGGTATTTTTTGTGCGATACAAAGCAATGTTTGAAATGCCTCTACCGAAAGACCATCATTGTGATTGGACATATATTGTGAAAAAATATAAGAAGTTAATAGTTTTAAAGCTTCCATTCCTTCTATTTTTTCGATTTTAAGTTCATCCTTTTGCCAATCTGGTATCAATTCAAAAATTGCCTTCATTGGTTTTGCCGATGCACACATCTGCTCTTCTTTCAGTCGAAGTCGATATTTTCCTCTCGCTTCATCCACACATTCCAATTCTTCTAATTTATAGCCCTCTTTTTCTGCGCTCTCCACTGTATATTTTTGCTGCGGAACAGACAAATGCACATAAGGTACTTGGTCTTTTATTGTTACGGCAGATACATCATCCGCTAACAATTTGTATCCTTTCTTTCTAAGAATGGCTGAATAGGTTGATTTTCCTGCCCCACAATCACCAACGATTAAAACAGCTCCCTTCTCATCTCCTACAGAAGAACTGTGAAATGGAACAATGCCCCGCATATACATATTAAAACACATAGCATGGCTGATAATATAGTGTTTTAATTCTTTCATAAGTTCTGGTGTATCTGGCTCTGCAATGATTTCATTTCCATTTCGGCAAACGATTCGCCCACATGCCACTTCAAACCAAATGTAGGAAGGGGTAACTTTCTGTACAGCAGGATTTTTTAATGCATCCGCCTGCTCTAACTGATATACATAAATATCTGCCTGTGCTTTTTCTTCTTCCGTCAATGTCACATGAAATAATTCGTCCATCTCAATTTCAGAAGCAATTGTCAAGTCATATGCCCGATAAAAATATTTGGCATTTCTTTTTGCTTCAGATAAATTCAATGGTTGTATTTCCTTTTCATGATATGTCTTTGTCTTTACCTTTGCTTCCTGACAACTTAAATGAAACGTATGGATAAATTTCAATTTTTCATCTACCCGTTCCCGAATTGGTTGAAACACTGCTTCATTTTCTTCCAGAAATGCTGGCACATTATACTGATCATCGATTCCATCCACATAAATCTTTGTAAGATCCGCTAATAATACCTCATATTCCGGAGTCAACCGCATTGTGCAATCCCGAATAAATTCTACAATCAAACATCCCACATCTTCATAGGATGGTGTACCTCTTCCATCCATAATGCTGTCATCCATATGTAAATATCGAATTGCACAATAGAATACTAATTCTGAAAAATAGTCATAGCCTAGTTTTTCCAACATTTCCCACATATGTTTAAAATCAATTTTTTCTTTGTAGGCATCCACGTATAAAGCAATATCCACCAGACATTGAAATGCGATTCCCTCTGTGATTAAATGCTTAATCGTATGAAAAATAATATAGATCAAATGTTGTGTATATCCCAAAGTTTTTGTCGGACAGCCTAGCGTCTCCACTTCTATCAAACTATTTTTATCCGTAATATGCATCGCATTCAACAACTGTATTTTAGGTCCCTTAAATTCTTCCCACAACGTATAATGTAATTCTATTTTGTGCAGACTTTCCGGATGAATAAATACGGGTACTTCATCCTTCGAAGTACGCTCCTCTTTTAAATATCCTCTATTTTGTAAAAATCGAAAAATCTCCGCAGTATCTTCCATCGTAATCAAAAGATCCGTATCTTTGGATCTGCGAAATGCAGGATTGGGATACAAGGTTGCCAGTACACTCCCTTTAAAAACAGTGTAAGGCAACTGCACAACCTGTGCCTCTTGCAAAAATGCTTTCAATGCCTTCTGTTGCTGCTCAGAAAACATTACTTCCTCTTTTGCTCCTTTTTGCCAGTTTTCTATTATATCTTTTGGAATTTCGTAGTTCTTCGCGATCCGTTCTACCGTCTCCAAAGTCAACGCAAGCAAAGAAGATGCATCCGCATACTTATATATAATTGCCCAATTTACACCTCTGTAATTATAAGATGTACCATATGGTGCGTGTAATGCTTCAAATATAATCTGTAAAAAAGTTTCTGCATTTGGATAATACATAAACAACCCCCTATCAATGTTTCACTTACTTATCTATTCGGAATAACCAATCAAAAATTACATCTGCCTGCAAAAAAACACCTGAGGACAATGCCTCAGGCGTTATACTTTTCCTCTTTTTGTAATATACTATTTTATTTGTGTAATTACTCCATTTTTTACTCCATATGTTCCAACGCTTCCCAATGTATAGTTTGCTCCTGCTTTTGAATCCCAGCTACCATTTCCATTGTTAAAACATACGATTGCATTTTCCGATTCATCGACTGGAATTACATATTTGTAATTATAACCAGCAACTTCGTTTGTAGCTTCCATCTTCACACCTGGTGCCGCAGTCCAATCCTTATTTCCGTTTTTATAGTGGATATATGCATTCGTCCATCCTGTACTATAATAAACCGTAATACTCTTTTCGATTGGGTTCTGTGTAGGAGTTGGTGTAACGGTCGGTAATGGCGTTACTTCTGTTTCCAACCGACTTACCACACCATTCTTTACTCCATATACACCACTTTCTACTGCATAGTTAGCTCCATTTTTTGAATCCCAGTTTCCCTTTCCATTATTAAAGCATACGGTTACTTTCTTCTTTGTATCAAATGGAACTACAAGCTTATGTGTATAGCCCTCTCTCTCATCTGTCTTTTCCATCTTTATTCCTGGAAGAGTGGTCCAATCTTCCCCATCTACTTTATAATGTGCATACGCTTCTTCCCATCCTGTGCTATAGTAAAGAACCAATGCACTTTCTGGCACCTGTGTAGGTGCAATTGTCACCTCAGGAGTACTTGTTGGAAGTGCAGTTATTTCTGGGGTTTCTGTCACCTCTGGTGTAGCGGTTACTTCTGGAGTTTCCGTTATCACTGGTGTTGCGGTTGCCGCTGGAGTCGCTGTCACTTCTGGGGTCGCAGTTACCGCTGGTGTTGCAGTTGGACGTAAAGATATTGTTGTTATTTTTGAATTGTGATGTGTAATTCCATACTCTCCAAGTGCATTTAACTTATAGTTTGAACCATTTTGCGAATCCCAGCTACCGCTTCCATTGTTAAAGCATACGGTTGCACTACTTTCATCTCCACAATCAATTACATATTTGTAATTATAACCATCTTCCTCTGAACTTGACTCCATCTTCTTCCCTGGTGCTGTTGTCCAATTTCCTGATGCCACCTTATAATGGATATACGCATCTTTCCATGAAGAAGTAGCCTTATAGTAGATTGTAATTGTATTTGCATGAACCTTACGAACAACATTGATCGTTACATCTTTATTCGAAATAACAGGAAAACTTCTAAGTCTCTTTCCATTGTAATAATAGTAATAATCATAGCCATCCTGCTCATAATCCGCTGGCAGATATATATAACCATTTGATTTTACAAGTGAAATCGTCTCTGTTTCATTATTCAAAGCAAATGTTGCTTTTGCAATATACGCGTTTCTATTTTCATCTACATAACCTGCGTAATTTTTCTCACTTAAAGCAGTAAGATTTACATGCATTACAGGACGTACTGTAATATCTGTGTAATCTGCACCATTTCCTCCGTCCTGAATATGACCGAAGCAATCAATATTCATAACACGACTGGTTCCATCTCCTGCGGAACGCAACCACCAATAATTAAATCCGTATGCTGTATATGCATTTTTCTGATGTGTATAGTCTGTCGTAACAGCTCTTCTTGATTCATAGTTTGTAAATCCATATGCCTTATCCGCAAGTTCTTTATAAGAAAGGCAATATATCTTGTCTGTTGTATTTGAGCTTCCATAGTAGCCATAGTAACTCTGCTCTTTTTCGTTTTTTACAGTCGTAGAAAGAATATTTTGCTGTTCTTCCTGACTAAATGCCATATTGATAAAGCTATACGCATTAGAAAAATCCATTCCATACGCATTTACTGTTTTATCGTATCCATTTAAGAAACTGCGAATAGTACTATATTTCCATTCATATGGCTGCACATTTTTATGATTAAAATATTTTGCAGAAGTCTCCATTGTATATGGCTGTGTATCCAGATTGACATCAGAAATTACCATTGCATCTGTTCCATCTTCATTGATCGATAAAATCCTCCAAGTAATTGGTTCATAAACGTAATAGTGATATTCCTCGTCTGAATCCCACTGGTAATATCCTGTTTCTTCTCCAAGACTTCCAAAATAAGAATCACTCATTTTCATTCTTAAATATTTGGTTCCTTTTATCGTCGCTGTATAATATAGATTCTTTTCTGAGCCTATATAATCTGTAATTGGATTGTCAAGCTCTACCCACTTAGCTTCTGAAATATCCTCAAGCATATTCAATGTTTCCTCATCGGTCACTTGACTCTGTGGATATTCGCCATAAGTAAAGGTACTCCACACATTCTCTAATTCTCCATCCTTATCCGTATCTAAGGTAAATGGTTCTGAATAACGATCATATGTATGAAGCGTATCTTGTGTTTCACTGGCCTTTACCTGTATTTTTTGAGTATTTCCTAATGAATACGGTGTAAAGGAACATACCGTAGCAACGCTAAGTGCAACTGCTACACTTCTCTTAATTCCCTGCCTGATTTTGCCTGAAAATTTGTTGTTCATAGAAACAATCCTTCCTTTTGTAATACATTCTTAATAATTTTGTAATTTTTTTCATTGTATCACACAGTTCAAAATGAGGCAAGCATAAATTCCCAGTTATTTCTAATACCATTTTGTGTATATTGTCCAAAAGAACTTTTCTTTTATTACTTTCCCATTAAATCCATTTTCTCTTTTTTCAATTTCTTCAAAAATGTATCCTTTAACTCGTTTGTTTCTTCTAATTGTTTTATCCTTTTCTTTAATGCATAAATATAGTCCGTTGTTACCCTAACACCATCACGCACAACCAAATCTTCATGCCCTTTTAATTCGTCTAACCATTGCAACACAGATTTTTCTCTCGTTTCATTAAAGGTATTATCTTCTTTCCCTATCATTGTTCAACAACACTCCTTACACATTTGTATCCGTTTCTTGCAAACTACTCTGACCTATTATGCAATGAAATCTGCATACTGGCCATTCACAACTTTTTTCAAATCATCAGGTGCTAACAATAACTGCACTCCCAGCTTTCCTCCACTGATGATAATTTCCTTCTGTTTCTCCGCTGACTCACAAATAAATGTTTTAAATTGCTTTTTCATTCCGATTGATGTACAGCCTCCACGAATATATCCTGTTAATGCCTGTATGTCTTTTACATGCACTAATTCAATGCTTTTTTCTCCTACTACACGAGCTGCCTTTTTAAAATCGATTTCTTTATCCACTGGCAGTACAAACACATAATGCTCTTTACTTTTCCCGATTGCTACTAAAGTCTTAAAACTCTGCTCATATGCCTGTCCCAGCTTATCCGCAATATGAATCCCATCAATAAATTCATCACACTCGTAAGTATTTACTTTATATGGAACTTTCTTTTTATCTAAAATGCGCATGGCATTTGTTTTTATTTCCTTTTCCTTTGCCACTTCTATTTCCCTCTTTCTTTTCTCTTACTCTGACAACACTGCCCAGCGCATCTTTGTCGATTTTGCTCTCGGATTTCGCTGGCACTCCTCCACAGAAGGGCGGATCACATCTTTTGCCACATCACTATAGATTCCCTCTTTTTTCATACGTTTAAATATTTTCTTTACCATTCTGTCTTCTCCAGAATGAAAAGTAAGAATGGCAACTCTTCCGCCAGGGGCTAATACATCTGGAAGTTTTTCAAGAAATTCTTCCAGCACTTCAAACTCACTATTTACGTCAATACGAAGTGCCTGAAATGTTCTCTGACAGGACTTTTTCATTTCCTGTTTTAAATTTTCTGGTTTTTGTTTCTCCACAACTGCTTCAATAATCTCTCTTAAATCCGTCGTCGTTTTTATCTCTTTTCCTGCACGCATTCGTTTAAAAATTGCTTTAGCGATTTCTTTTGCATATGGCTCATCCGCATTTTCAATCAACATTCCTTCCAATTCATCCTGTGTCAACTCTTTTAAACGTTCTGCCGCTGATATTCCCTTTTGCGGATTTAAACGCAAATCTAATGATCCATGAATTTTATATGAAAATCCACGTTCTGGATTATCAATCTGCATGGAGGAAACCCCTAAATCAGCCAAAATAAAGTTGACTTTTCCTGCCTCCTGCACGACTTGGTCAATATCTTTAAAATTAATCAACTTTACAGTCAGTATATCTTCTCCAAATCCCTTGTTTTCCAGTCTTTCCTTTGTCTTTTTGCTTTCAATCGGATCTACATCCAATCCATAAATATGTCCTTTTCCTTGCAACTGTTCTAACATTTTCAAGGTATGTCCACCATAACCAAGCGTTGCATCAATCCCAATCTGCCCTGGCTGAATGGAAAGAAAGTCCAGTATTTCCTTTACCATAATGGAAATGTGCATTCCCGCAGGGGTACTTCCCTTACGAATTACTTTTTCAATTGTATCCTTATATTTTTCTGGATTGTGTTCTTTATACTTTTCCGCAAAATTTCTTGGATGCGTACCCTTATAACGAACTCTTCTCTTATGTGTTCCTTGTTCCTCTGTCTTATTTTGTTCCTGCATATATGTTTCCTTTCTATGTGGTTTCTTAATCAAATATCTTCACAATCCGCTTTGCTCCTTACTCATAAAAGCGGCACTTTTATAAAGAATTGCTCTCTTCCATTAACACTGCTATACTACGTTTCAAATGAATCTTATAAAACACTACAATAACCCTATTTCATTTCTATTTTATAAGAATAGATTTTCCCAGTCCCACAACCAGCAAAAAATCCAAAATGAAGCGGTAAAGTCTCATCCTTTGTTCCAAAATAATGCCTCAAGTTTACCTTTTTAAGTCGATTGCACCTAGACACCATACAATGAAACTGATAGGTCATCTGTTCCGTTGTAAATGGAAGTTCTTCCTCCACATGCATCTGTTCATAATAAAAACCTTTTCTACGTGAAAAATCTGGATACTTTCCTACCCAGCCTTGTTTTATCCACTTTTCTACCAATTTTTTCCTAAAGTCATCCACAAACAAATCGGCTCTTTCCCCAAAGCTCCTTTGGTTATACACATCAGATGCCTCTACCATACACTGTTGCAATATTTCATAGACTAAACATCCCTTTTTTGTTTTTAACGTCCGAAATATCTCCTTTTCCCTTTTTCTTGTAGGAAGCTGTTTTAATCGTTCTAATAACTGCTTCTGTAATCGCAACTGTTTCTTCAGGCACTTTGTTGAAATGTTACAGCCACCTAACTTTTCTTTTTCTAACTTATATTTTCCTAGTAGCTGCAACATATCTTCATATGCATTAAAGCCATTTTTTCTTGTGTCAAATACATCCCCTTTTTCCCATGGTACACAATAATAACTGCGAAAAGGTGCAAAATCCAATAGATTCAATAATTGCATTTCTTTTTCTGTACACGCCCATTCTCCCAGATAAGCTTTTTTATCTTTTATAATCTCTATCTCATACACTAATTGCCGTAACGGTTCCTGTCCCTTCACCCAAAAATGTCCAATATCTGCATACCTATATAGGGCCGCCACCAATGTAACCTTTGAAAACCATATGGTGAAAAAGTTTTGCTCCTGCTGTCCTACCACTCCATATCGCCTCTCCTCCTCTACCAGCCGAAGGGAGATATACTCTTTTTCCTTCTCATACTTTCCTGTTATAGTTACATCCTCCAACAATAAATAGCTTTCCACACTGTCATTGAACATATACGTCACACACCAGGATGTGCATGGATCATCTTTTCCTTTCCAAAGTTCAAATTCTAACTCCTCTATCACACGTTCTAAATATTTCATACCGGGAAGCCGAATTTCTTTTTCCATCTTCACACCATCCCTTTTCTTCACGCTCTATTACAGCTACCATCTAGTTCTCTTGTCTGCTATTTATTATACAAACTGTCGCTAAAAAAGTCTATATCCCATTAAAGTAAAAAAGCAGCGATTTACCTAACCGTAAACCGCTGTTTTCTTTAATATGCTCGAAAGCGTTCATAACGTTCTTCTACAATTTCTTGTTTTGTTTTCCCTCTGTATTTTTGTAGAAATGCCACAATTTCTTTTCGCAAGCACTGGCAAATGGACTGACAATTGCTATCCGTAACTGGTTCTTCCTCTCTGATTACCTGCTCCACAATTCCCAATTTTTTTAGTTCATTTGCTGTGATTTTCATACACTCCGCGGCTTCTCCCGCACGTTTGCTGTCTTTCCATAATATACTGGCAAAGCCTTCTGGTGAAAGAATTGAATAGGTCGCATTTTCCAACATCCACACTTCATTTGCAACACCAAGTGCCAATGCACCTCCACTGCCACCTTCCCCAATGACAATGGATAAAATAGGTACTGTGATTCCAGACATCTCATACAAGTTTCTGGCAATTGCCTCTCCCTGTCCTCTCTCTTCTGCATCCATACCACAGTACGCACCAGGTGTGTCAATAAAGCAGATAATTGGTCGATTAAACTTTTCTGCCTGCTTCATCAAACGAAGTGCCTTCCGATATCCTTCGGGATATGGCATTCCAAAGTTTCTCTTTTCGTTCTCTTTTAAATTTCTACCTTTTTGTTGACCAATCACAGTTACAAACTGTCCCTCAATCGAAGCAATTCCTCCCACAATTGCTCCATCATCGCGGTATAACCGATCTCCATGTAATTTCATAAATTGATCAAAAATATGATTGATATAATCCTGCGTATATGCACGATCACTTTCTCTGGCAATCTGCACTTTCTCCCATGCTGTAAGGGTCTTTTCTTCCATCACATCATTCTCGCACTCCACAGACGTTGTCATTTCCATTTCATCCATTTTTTGATTCACCCTTTCCCTTTGCATGATACCCAGCACTCTGTAATAAGAAATGCAATATCTTCCGCATCTTTTTTCTTGATACAATCTTATCAATCATTCCATGTTCCAGCAAAAATTCTGCACTTTGAAATCCTTCTGGTAACTTTTGATGAATCGTCTGCTCGATTACTCTTGGACCCGCAAAACCAATCAATGCCTTTGGCTCTGCTAAAATAATATCTCCCAACATAGCAAAACTAGCAGTAACACCACCTGTAGTAGGATCTGTTAATACTGATATATATAAGTTTCCAGCCTCACTATGACGCTTTAATGCCTGTGATGTCTTTGCCATCTGCATTAAGGACATCATACCTTCCTGCATTCTAGCTCCACCAGAACAGCAAAACAAAATAACAGGTAGATGTTCCTTGGTTGCTCGCTCAACCATATGGGTAATCTTTTCTCCCACAATCATCCCCATACTTCCCATCATGAAGCTGGCTGACATAACGCCAATTGCAGTATCGATTCCACCAATTTTTCCTTTTCCCGTAACTACGGCTTCAGACAGTCCTGTATTTTGCTGCATTCTGGCAACCTTTTTTTCATATTCAGGAAAATCTAACGGATTCTTTGTTTTTAAATCCTTATCCCACTCTTCAAAACTACCACTATCTAGTACCATTCCAAGACGTTCCATCGGTGCCACTCGAAAATAATGTCCACAGTTTGGGCAAACATGCTTTTTTTCTATCACATCTTCTGTATATACGATCTGATTGCATGCCTCGCACTTTTGAAACAATCCTTCTGTCAATTGCTGACGATGGTAATTTTCTATGATTTTCTTAGACTTACGTCCTTGTGTACGAAATAACATAACTCTTTACTCCTAACTGAAATAGTTTTGATTAATCCAGTTTACATCTCCACGCTTAAATGCTTCTTCCCCTACTAAGCGATACTGAAATCCCACATTGGTTTTCACACCTTCGATGATCATTTCACTAAGCGCACTCCGAAGTTTTTGAATTGCAACGTTTCTATTTTCTCCATGTACAATAAGTTTTGCAATCATAGAGTCATAGCAAGATGGTATTTTATATCCCTGATATGCCGCAGAATCTACTCGAATACCATTTCCTCCTGGCATATGAAGGCTCTCAATCACACCAGGACAAGGGATAAAATTTTGTTCTGGACTCTCTGCATTGATACGACACTCAATCGCATGTCCTGTAATCTTAATATCCTCTTGTGTAAACCCTAGCTTCTTTCCTTCTGCAATTCGAATCATCTCTTTTACAATATCAATTCCCGTCACTTCTTCTGTTACAGGATGTTCTACCTGAATACGGGTATTCATTTCCATAAAGTAAAAGTTATTATCCTTATCCAGCAAAAATTCAATGGTTCCAGCAGAATAATAGTTTGCAGCTTTTGCGGCTTTGATTGCTGTCTCTCCCATTTTTTTTCTTAACTCGTCTGACACAGCAATGGAAGGAGTTTCCTCTATTACTTTTTGATGTTTTCGCTGAATCGAACAATCTCTCTCCCCTAAATGAACCACATTCCCATACTGATCTGCTAATATCTGCACCTCAATATGTCTACAATTTGCCAGATATTTTTCAAGATACATACTACGATCACCAAACGCATTTTCTGATTCTTTTTGCGCTGTAAGGAATAAGTCAAGGAAATCCTCCTCTTTTTCAACTACACGCATTCCTTTTCCACCGCCACCAGAGACAGCTTTAATGATAACAGGATAGCCCATTTTGGCTGCCTCCTGCTTTGCCTCCATCGCATCCAAATACGGAGTATCTCCACCTGGAATAATAGGAACTCCTGCATTCTTCATCACTCGACGTGCCTCCGACTTGTTTCCCATCTGTTCCATACTTTCCATACTTGGTCCAATAAATGTAAAATTACATTCCTGACACATCTTAACAAATTTGCTGTTTTCCGATAAAAAACCGAAGCCTGGATGAATGGCATCCACATCAGCCGCAATCGCTGCACTTAAAATTCGTTCCATATTCAAATAGCTGTCTTTTAATTTATACGAACCTATACAAATGCACTCGTCTGCAAGCTGTGCATGCATAGCTTCTTTATCAATGTCTGAGCAAATTGCCACACTGGTAATTCCCATTTCTCTACATGCACGAATAATACGAACTGCAATTTCTCCTCGATTGGCAATTAGTACACGCTTTATACGATTCCCTTTCACAAAACCATCCTCTTTTCCATACTTCTAGCTTATAACAATGCAAATGTCAATTCCGCCTCTGTGGCAACCTTATCTCCCTTATAAGCAATTGCCCTTCCTATTCCAATAGGTCCTTTTACTTTTACCATCTCAACTTCCAATCTTAAACAATCTCCAGGCACAACCTGATCTCTGAATTTTGCTTTATTGATTCCTCCAAACACTGGTGTCTTTCCCTTGTATTCATCTGATGATAAAATTGCAACTGCACCAACCTGTGCCAATGCCTCTAAAATAAGAACTCCTGGCATAATAGGTTTCTCTGGATAATGTCCTCTAAAAAAATCTTCATGATAGGTAACACATTTTACTCCCACAGCACGTTTTCCCGGTTCTAACTCATCAATACGATCCACTAATAAAAATGGATGTCTGTGTGGAATGAGTTCTTCAATTTCTTTTATTCCAAGCATATTTCTCCTCTTTTCTAACTTATGTATTACTACACTAAACGGATCAATGGCTGTCCAAATTCCACTAGCTGCTCATTCTCTACCAATATTTCTGCCACTGTTCCATCTGATTCTGCTTCAATCTCATTCATTAATTTCATAGCTTCAATAATTCCAATGACCTGTCCCTTTTTCACCGTATCCCCAACTGCTACAAAAGGTGCTTCCCCTTCCGCCTTTGCGGAATAAAAAGTTCCTACCAATGGAGATTTAATTACAGTACCTTCTTCTTTCTTACCTGTAGGCTGCTCTGCAACTAATGTATTTTCCTGCTGTTGTAATACAGGTGCCGCAGATGGAACAATATATTCCTGTTTTTTTTCTGATTTCAAACGAAAGGTATATGCATCGTTTTCATACTCAAATTCTGTCATCTCACTATGGTCAAATTTGTCCATAATTTTTAAAATTGCTTCTAAATCCAATTCCATCTTTTCCATCCACCTTATTTATCAAACTTTTTCACAACAAGTGTCGCATTATGTCCACCAAATCCCAAAGAATTACTTAGTGCATAATTTACGGTCTTTCCAGTCTCCGCTTCAATAGTATAATTCAAATCCAATTCTTCATCTGGCACTTTATAACCTGCGGTAGCATGAATATAATCTTCCATTACAGATTTTACGCAGACAATAAATTCCAATGCGCCTGCTGCACCAAGGCAATGTCCAATCATTGACTTTGTTGAATTCACATTTAACTCGTAGGCATGTTTTCCAAAGGCTTCTTTGATTGCCATGGTTTCAAACAAATCGTTATGATGTGTACTGGTACCATGTGCATTAATATAATCAATCTGTTCTGGTTCAATTCCTGCTTCTGCAACAGCAAGCTTCATAGAACGAACAGCTCCTTCTCCATCTTCTGCTGGAGAAGTAATATGATATGCATCACTGGTAGCACCATATCCAACTAATTCTGCCAAAATTGTTGCACCACGATTTACCGCATGTTCATAGGATTCTAATACGACAACACCTGCACCTTCGCCCATAACAAAACCGCTTCTTTCTTTGTCAAACGGAATAGATGCACGAGTCGGATCTGTTGAAGTTGTCAATGCAGTTAAAGCTGCAAAACCGCCAACACCTACTTTAGAAATAGCTGCCTCTGTTCCACCTGCTACCATTACATCTGCATCTCCACATTGAATTGAACGACAAGCCTCGCCAATGGAATGGGTTCCTGTCGCACAAGCAGTTACTACATTCAAACTTTTTCCTTTTAACCCAAACTGGATGGAAACATTTCCTGCCGCCATGTTTGTAATCATCAAAGGCACTAACATAGGTGGTACTCTTTTTGGTCCTTTTGTTATGATTTTATCATAGGCATTTTCCATAGCAGTAAGACTTCCCACTCCTGAACCTATGGAAACACCAATACGGGTGCAATCTTCTTTTTCTAAATCCATTCCAGCCTGGTCAAGTGCCTGCTTTGTTGCAGCTACTGCATATTGCGAAAATAATTCCATTCTTCTTGCAGACTTTGGATCCATATATTGTGTTGCATCAAAATCATTTACCATGGCTGCAAGTTTTGCCTTATATTCAGTTATATCAAATCGGTCAATTTCTCTAATACCGACTTTCTTTTCTTTCAGACCTTCCCAAAAACTATCTACAGAATTTCCAATCGGAGATATTACTCCCATACCTGTTACTACTACTCTTTTTTTACTCATAAGATCCTCCCTACGCATACATTCCACCATCTACTGAAATCGTTTGTCCTGTGATATAAGCTGCCTTATCAGAAGCTAAGAATGCTACTGTCTCTGCTATATCCTGCGTACTTCCAAGACGATTTAATGGGATTTGTGCCATCATCTTCTCTCTTACATCCTCTTTTAAAACTCTTGTCATATCTGTATCAATAAAGCCAGGTGCTACTGCATTTACAGTGATTCCTTTGCCACCAAGTTCCTTTGCCAATGACTTTGTCATAGCGATTACGCCCGCTTTGGAGGCACTGTAATTTATCTGTCCAGCATTTCCAACTAAACCTACGATAGAAGATATACTGATAATATGACCTCCCTTTTGACGGAGCATCTGTCTTGTCACATGACGCATGCAATTAAATGCACCTTTTAGGTTTGTATTAATTACGGCATCAAACTCTTCTTCCTTCATAACCATAGTTAAGTTATCTTTTGTAATACCCGCATTATTTACTAAAATATCAATGCTGCCCTGCTCTTTTGCAACCGTTTTTATCATCTCTGCCACCGCATCAAAATCCGCTACATCGCAACCATAAACAGATGCTTTTCCACCATTTTCACAAATTTCTTTTGCGGTTTCCTCTGCTGCATCCTTAGAATGTGCATAGTTTAATACTACTGTTGCCCCATAAGACGCGAGCGTCTTTGCAATCTGACAACCGATTCCCTTTCCTGCACCAGTTACAAGGGCCACTTTTCCTGCTAACATCGCTTTACCTCATTTCACTTTCTATTCTTATTGGAATGCTTCTCGAAGCTTTTCTAAATCTTCCACTGTTTCCACATTAATCACTTTAACCTGACGGTCAATTTTCTTAATCAAACTGGTAAGAGTGTGTCCAGGTCCAATTTCTATAAAAGTACCTACACCCTCTTTCATCATTCTTCTAATACTTTCTTCCCAACGCACAGAAGAAGAAACCTGCTTTTCCAGCAACGTCTTAATCTCATCTTCTTTGGTAACTACCTCTGCTGTTACATTCGTTACATATGGAATTTCCAATGTATTTATGTTTATTGGCTCCAGTTCTTTTGCAAGCTTTTCTCCAGCACCAACCAACATACCTGAGTGGAATGGTCCACTCACCTTCAATGGCATAACACGTTTTACTCCCTGTT
>FR899734.1:46670-68146 GCA_000437275.1 Clostridium sp. CAG:411
TTTCCTCCCTGTTCTCCCAACTCTTTTTTTGCAGCCGCTAACGCTTCCATCTTTCCTGATATAATAATCTGTCCAGGACAGTTATAATTTGCAACATAAACATCTTCTATATGATCGCAAACTTCCTGTACAAGTTCATTTTTCGCTCCAAGCACTGCATACATACCACCAACACCTACTGGTACTTCATTTTGCATATACTTTCCACGTACTCTTGTAAGCTTTGCTGCATCCTTAAAGTCCATTGCTTTACAGGCAACAAGGGCAGTATATTCACCCAAGCTTAGTCCTGCTGCCATATCCGGCTTTACAATCTCACAAACAGGCTGTAACATAGCGGTACATGCAGTTAAAAGTGCAGGTTGTGTATATTCCGTTAAATTAATCTTTTCTTCCTCTTCAAAACAGATTTTTTCAATATCTACATCCAATACTTCATTCGCAGCACGAAACACCTCTTTACTGCTCTCAAATGTATCATAAAAATCTTTAGCCATTCCTATTTTCTGTGCTCCCTGACCTGGGAATACAAATGCGATCTTTTCCATCTCTTTGTCCTTTCTACTTACAGAACTGCTTTAATACTCTATCTGTATCCTTCATAATGTCCTCAATGATTTCCTGTGCTGTCTGTTCTTTATCAACTAACCCTGCAATCTGACCAGCCATAAAAGAACCTTCTTTAATATTTCCATCAAATACAGCCTTTCTCAAAGATCCCAGCGTCAAATGTTCTAACTCTTCAAATCCTTTTCCTTCTTTTTCTAACTTAAGATATTCCCTTGTCATGGCATTTCTCAGTACACGCACTGGATGACCTGTAGAACGACTTGTCACTACAGAATCAATATCTCTCGCCTTTATGACTAACTGCTTATAATTCTCATGTACAATACATTCTTTTGCCACTAAGAAACGAGTACCAATCTGTACTGCCTTTGCACCAAGCATTAAAGCTGCGGCAAATCCTCTTCCATCTGCCACACCACCAGCCGCAATCACAGGAATCTCTACTGCATCTGCAACCTGTGGTACCAATGTCATAGTTGTACTCTCACCGATATGTCCACCAGATTCACATCCTTCTGCAATGACTGCTGCTGCGCCACATCTTTGCATACGTTTTGCAAGGGCAACAGAGGCAACTACTGGAATTACTTTAATTCCCGCTTCCAACCAGTCTTTCATATAAGGTTCTGGTGTACCTGCTCCGGTTGTAACGACAGCCACCTGTTCCTCAACTAAAACCTTTGCAATCTCTGGTGCTGCTGGATTTAAAAGCATTACATTCACACCAAATGGCTTGTCCGTAAGTTCCTTTGTCTTCCTGATTTCCTCACGTACCTGATCTGCATTTAATCCTCCTGCTGCAAGAATGCCTAATCCTCCTGCATTTGATACAGCCGCAACCAGATTATGTTCAGCAATATTTGCCATACCTCCCTGGAAAATCGGATATTTGATATTTAATAATTCTGTTACCTCTGTCTGCATTGCAAAATACCTTCCTTTATCTCATTTTTCTGGTCATTAACCTTTTATTTTCTCTAAATATGCAGCTACTTCATTTAAGTTTGTAAAATTAGAAACTTCCTCTGTATCGATTTCTACGTCAAATTCTTCTTCACAAGCCATAATGAACTCGAATAAATCTAAAGAATCTACACCTAAATCTTCCTTTAAATTCTTTTCTGGATCAATGGAAGCTACGTCCATCTTCAACTGATCTGCTAACATTTCTGTAATTTTTTCTAACATCTTTCTTTTCTCCTTTAAAATCTAAATTTATAAATATCCTGCTGCGCAGGTTATTTCCCGAATTTACTTCGCACTGTGAAATATTTGCGAACACGAATGCTATACATCCATCCCCTTACATAACTAAGCTGGTCTTCTACGAAAATATCTTCTTTTCACACGTAACAATACAATCAATATTCCAGTTGCAAACAAACTAACCCCTGCTATAATACTGGCAATTTTTACATGTCCATTTGCAAATAATCTTCGTATTGTTTTTTTATGTC
Organism: Clostridium sp. CAG:411; assembly: GCA_000437275.1. Taxonomy (GTDB): domain Bacteria; phylum Bacillota; class Clostridia; order Lachnospirales; family Lachnospiraceae; genus CAG-411. The sequence continues at coordinate 48,698 of FR899734.1, forward strand.
TTTTCAAATCTTTTTCCAAATGTAATTCTTCCAACAAAGAAGCATCCAGTTTTTCAAACATGTCTATTAATACATACTTTTCCATACTTACCGCTCCTACCTTTCTTCCCCTGTCATCACATCATATTCCTGCTTCATCTGCCTGCGAAGACGGCTTAATTTACTATCTACCGCATTGACACTCATCTTCATATGAAATGCAATTTCCTTTGAACTTTGCAAATAATAATATCTTCGCAATACTATCTCGCGGTCTTTCTTCTTCATATTTGCAATAATCATATTTAGTGCATTCATATTTTCTTTTCGTTCCATGGCAGCTTCCACATCTTGTCTCTGATCGGCATAATCTCCTGCCAAATCAGAAAGTTCATCTTTTTGGGCTGTACCCTCTATCTTACTGATTTTCCGCAGACGGTTAATAGCAGTATTGCGGACAATCACAGACATATATGTCTTTAAAGATGCTCTATCAAAATCAAACTCCTGCATATGATTCCATACCTTTAAATAGGTATCATTTACGCACTCCTCCACATCCTCTTTGTTATTTCCCAGAATGCCAGTTGCTATATATGTAAGCAGTTTTTCATATTTTTCCGTAAGAGCCTTTAAACCTTCTTCATCTTTTTTAACGATTAACTTTACTATCTTTTTGTCGCGCAACAAAATCACCTCCTGCTCTTGGGGGCGCTAAGTCTATCCTGAAATGCAAACTTGCTTTCCTTTTATATATACCCCCCTTATTTTTAAACCTTGCAAAAAAAATAAAGTTTTTTTTATGAAGTTACTTGCACTGCTAATTTCTGGTTTCAACCATGCTGAAATTTCACAAAATCATTCTCTACGTTTCACTTAAAAAACAGAAATGTAAAGTAGAAATATTTTTTGTGAAAGAAAAAAGTCCTCCCTAAGTAGCTTTTGGTTCTTTCCTTCCCTACTTAAAGAGGACAAATTATTAACTATTGATTTTTATTTCTTTCCATCTCCCATAAGCAATACTCTCGCCAGCAACCCGGCACCTACTACGATACATACGACCATAATAATGTATTCATATAGAGATTTTTGTATAAAGCGTAACTGCACACTGGCAATAATGGATGCCACAATAATCACAACACCCAGCACAGTTAAGACCTTAGCCAAAAAGGAATCTGGTTTTACCACCCACCAGAACACGCCTAAAATCAATGGTACAATTACCAAACCAGATGGCATAGTCATACTGCCTAAATGAAAGCCGTATCCCCATGTAGATTCTACAATAACAGAATTAAATAAAAAATACAGACCTCCACCTAACAATACCACCCCTATTATAAATACCAATAATGGATTTTTCTCTTTCATTGTAACATTCCCTTCTATTTCAAGATAACTTTGTGGAACACCTTTTTGCCTTTTCGAAGCTTAATGCTGTTTACAAGCTGTTCTTCTGTTATGCGGGCATTTTCGTCCACCTTTACCTCATCTACAGACACACCGCCCTGCTTTGCAAGTCGTCTAGCTTCTCCTTTGGAAGCAACCAAACCACACTCTAACATTAAATCAAGAATTCCAATGCTGCCTTCTGTCAATTTATCCTTTTCCAGTTCTGTTGTTGGCATATTTGAATCATCGCCACCTTTTCCAGAGAATAAGGCATGTGATGCTTCTTTTGCCTTCTTTGCTTCCTCTTCTCCATGAACCAATGCAGTCAATTCATAAGCTAAAATTTCTTTCGCTTCGTTTAATTGACTTCCTTCCCAGGAATCCATCTTTTCTACTTCTTCTAATGGAAGGAATGTGAGCATACGGATACATTTTAGAACATCTGCATCACCTACATTTCTCCAATATTGGAAAAATTCAAATGGTGTTGTCTTATTTGGATCTAACCATACTGCTCCGTTTGCAGTTTTACCCATCTTCTTTCCTTCGGAATTTAATAACAATGTAATTGTCATCGCATATGCATCTTTACCAAGTTTACGACGAATCAATTCTGTTCCACCAAGCATATTAGACCATTGATCGTCTCCACCGAACTGCATATTACATCCGTAGTTCTGGAATAAGTAGTAAAAATCGTAAGACTGCATAATCATGTAGTTAAACTCTAAAAAGCTCAATCCTTTTTCCATACGCTGCTTATAACATTCTGCACGAAGCATATTATTTACAGAAAAATGTGGTCCCACTTCACGCAACAAATCTACATAATTTAATTTTAATAACCAATCTGCGTTGTTTACCATAATTGCCTTATCTTCGCCAAATTCAATAAAACGCTCCATCTGCTTTTTAAAACAATCGCAGTTGTGCTGAATGATCTCTGAGGTCATCATCTGTCTCATATCTGTTCTTCCAGATGGGTCACCAATATGTCCCGTTCCTCCACCAATCAATACTACTGGCTTATTTCCTGCCATTTGTAAACGTTTCATAAGACAAAGAGCCATAAAATGTCCCACATGCAAAGAATCTGCAGTTGGGTCAAATCCAATATAAAAAGTTGCTTTTCCATTATTTATTAATTCTTTAATTTCTTCCTCATCTGTTACCTGTGCAATTAAACCTCTTGCAACTAATTCGTCATAAACTGTCATTATTTTTCTTTCCTTTCTTTTTCAGTGTAGATAACGTAATAACATAAGGTATCCGAGCCAGCAAAAAACCCTCTGTTCATCAAAAGATGAACAGAGGGCGAGTTATCGCGGTACCACCTCTGCTTCAAAGACTAGGTCTTTCTCAGCAGGATAAAATCCTAACGCTATATCGGGCGCTCCCGTCATACCCTACTATTATTTCAGGCAGCTACTCCAAGATGTATTCAGAACAGAATATCTGTATTCTCACACCAACCGAATACTCTCTGAAAGATACCCTCTGTCTTACTTGTTCTCTTCACTGTATTACTTATTTCATTCGTTCTCACATGATGTTATTGTAACGGATACGAATTAAATTTGCAAGCCTTTTGTTGGCTCACAACCTAAAACCAGATTCATACATTCGATTGCTGCACCAGAAGCACCTTTTCCAAGGTTATCAAACTGTGCTGTTACAACGATTCTCTCTTCATTTCCTGTTACATAAATCTTTAATCCATCCCAGCCTGACATTTCATTACCAGCTAAGAAACCACTTTGCGCAATCTCATCATCTGCTGCACTAACCTGAATAAATTCCTGTCCCTTATAATATTCTGCAAAATAAGCAAGGAGACTTTCTGGTGTCTGCTTTCCATTCAACAAATCTGTATACAATGGAACCGATACTACCATTCCACTATAATAGTCATCTACAATTGGGGAAAACAGTGGAGTTCTCTCAATTCCTGTAATATTTTGCATCTCTTTTAAATGCTTATGCTGTTGTGTAAGTGCATACTCACGACCAGCAGAAAACTGACTTGGTCTGTCTTCACTTTCATAGACAGCAATTGCCTTTTTTCCTGCTCCACTATAACCAGATAATGCAAAACTACTTACCGGATAATCTTTTGGTAAAATATCACCTGCTACAAGTGGATATACCAAAGAAATAAATCCAGAAGCATAACAACCAGGAACTGCAATTCTCTTTCCCTTTATAATTGCTTCTTTATGTGCCTTAGAAAGTTCTGGGAAACCATAAGCCCATCCTTCCTCTGTTCTATGTGCTGTTGAGGTATCTATGATTACAACGTGATCATTTTCCACAAGCGATACAGACTCTCTTGCTGCCGCATCCGGAAGACATAAAAATGCAATATCTGCACTATTAATTAACCTTTTTCTCTCAGCAGGGTCTTTTCTAAGCTCCGAGCTGATTTTTAACAATTCAATATCGTCGCGTCCCTGAAAACGTTCATGAATACGAAGTCCTGTTGTTCCTTCACTACCATCAATAAATACCTTTGTTTTCATCCTGTTTCCTCTTTTCTGTTATCAATATTATCTTTATCTGCCCTTCTATAAATGCAATCCTATACAATTATTATATTAACAATAAAAATGTTGTCAAGTAGCTATGGTATATTCCTACAGACAACAGTGCAGCCAGAGTCATTCATAAAGTGCCTGAATAAACAACAGACTTAAAATGTTCTTTGGGGCTGAACTGTTACATATAAAAAGGAAGAACCCTCACAGTAAATAGATTTCCTTAACTGTGAGGGTTCTTCTAAAATGTATCCGATTATCTTTTCTACCTACAATTTAACCAATTTTTTCATCCAATGGTTCGAAAGACTGACTGTTATACTCCTTTACCATTTCTACAAATTTCTGATGAATTCTTACATCTTCATCTAATTCCGGATGGAAGGACATTGCTAATTGATTTTTATATTTTACAGCCACGATATGTTCTTCTACCGTTGCCAAAACTTCCACTTTACTATCAACCTTAGAAATATAAGGGGCACGAATAAATGTCATAGGAACTACACCAATGCCCTTTACTTCCTGCTCTGTATGAAAACTTCCAAGCTGTCTTCCATAAGCATTTCGACGTACCGTTACCGGTAAAGTCTTAAAGTAACTTCTCGTATCATTTTCCAACTCACCAGCCAATAAAATCAACCCAGCACAAGTAGCAAACACAGGCATACCTTCTTGTATCTGCTTATGTATCGTATCAAACATATCCAATTCTTTTAATAACTTTCCCTGTACAGTGCTTTCTCCACCTGGAAGTACAATTCCATCATAAGGTTGCTCTAAATCTTCTTTTTTTCTCAGTTCGATACAATCTACACCAAGCTCCTGCAATCTTTGTTCTTGCTCAATAAATGCTCCCTGTACAGCAACTACTGCTATTGTCATTTGCATGCCTCCTAATTATTTTCCACGCTCAGCCATTAATAATTCGATTTCCTGCTCGTTGATACCTACCATTGCTTCTCCTAAATCTTCTGACAAGGAAGCAATTAATTTTGCATCTGTATAATTTGTCACTGCCTGTACAATCGCACTTGCTCTCTTCTTTGGATTCCCTGACTTAAAGATACCTGAACCTACAAATACACCTTCTGCACCAAGCTGCATCATCAAAGCTGCATCTGCAGGAGTTGCTACTCCACCTGCTGCAAAATTAACAACCGGAAGTTTTCCATTTTCATGTACATACTGTACTAAATCATATGGTACCTGTAATTCTTTTGCTTCCTGGAATAATTCATCCTCACGCATAGCTGTAATCTTAGCAATTTCACTGTTCATCATACGCATATGACGTACTGCCTGTACCACATCTCCTGTACCTGGCTCACCCTTTGTACGAATCATAGATGCACCTTCATTGATACGACGAAGTGCTTCTCCTAAATCCTTTGCACCACATACGAATGGTACTTTAAACTTTGTTTTATCAATATGATATACATCATCTGCTGGTGATAACACTTCACTTTCATCAATATAGTCAATCTCAATCGCTTCTAATAACTGTGCCTCAACAAAGTGTCCAATACGGCATTTTGCCATTACGGGAATAGATACTGCTTCCTGAATTCCCTTGATCATTTTAGGGTCACTCATTCTGGATACTCCACCTGCTGCACGAATATCCGCAGGAATACGTTCCAAAGCCATAACTGCGCAAGCTCCTGCTTCTTCTGCAATCTTTGCCTGTTCTGGTGTTGTAACATCCATAATTACGCCACCCTTTAACATCTGTGCCAACTGTTTGTTTAATCCATATCTGTTTTCTGCCATCTTTTTTCTCCTTTTCTTTATCCTATTTCACATAATCTGGTAGACAATTTCAATAACATTCATTATAATTATTTCTGACCATATTAAAATACTCATTTTAAATATATTCAGAATAGTCAGTTTGGAGGAAATATCGATTATGCTTACCTACTCATTTACGAATTTAGGTTCAGATTCTTTATATGAACATTTATATAAATGTATTAAAAATGACATACTTCAGGAAGTTTTACATCCCGGTGATAAGCTACCATCAAAACGTAGTTTTGCAAAAAATCTGGGTATAAGTGTGATAACGGTAGAAAATGCTTACGCACAATTAATCGCAGAAGGCTATGTATACTCCATTCCCAAAAAAGGCTTTTTTGTTGCAGATATTGACCAATCCCCTTCGAAACGGGAACCTGTTCTATCGGCTGAAAATATGCATTTGTCCTCCGGCAAATCCTCTTATCTCGCAGATTTCACCAGCAACCAGACTCAACACAATCTATTTCCCTTTTCTATCTGGGCTAAATTGATGCGTGAACTATTAAATGAAAAGCAATCTGAACTATTGACCAACCCTCCCTGTGGTGGAATTTTGCCACTCAGAGAGGCGATTGCGAAATATTTAAAGGATTTTCGTGGAATGGTAGTCTCCCCCGAACAGATTATAGTAGGTGCAGGAACGGAATATTTGTACGGACTTTTAATACAGCTTTTAGGGTTTGATAAACATTATGCCGTAGAAAATCCAGGCTATCGAAAGATTTCACAAATTTATAAAAGCCATAAAGTATCTTGCCATTATGCCTCTCTTGACAAAACCGGAATTCAAATTAACGATTTAGAAGCACAGGAAATTGATATTGTACATTTATCGCCTTCTCACCATTTTCCGACGGGAATTGTAACCCCTATCAGTCGCCGTTATGAATTGCTGGGCTGGGCATCCAAATCTGATACACGCTACATTATTGAAGATGATTATGATAGCGAGTTTCGACTAACCGGACAACCGATTCCCACTTTACAAAGTATTGATGTGTTAGAAAAAGTCATCTATATGAATACCTTTACAAAAACACTGGCATCTACCATCCGTATTAGCTATATGGTATTGCCAAAACATCTGGTAAACCGTTTTTACTCCACAATGTCCTTTTATTCTTGTACCGTACCAAACTTTGAACAATACACTTTGGCACGATTTATTTCGGAAGGATATTTTGAAAAACATCTAAACCGTATGCGAAACTATTACCACAAAAAAAGGGATTGCTTTTTGCAACAAATTACAAAAAGTCCGCTGGCTAACCGTTGTTCGATCTCAGAAGAAGATGCCGGATTACATTTTCTTTTGACTCTTAATACAAATATTGAGGATGCTACACTACAAAAAAAATTGGAACAAAACGGCATCAAAATGTCCTTTTTGTCCCAATATTTCGTAAATCCGCCTAAAAGTGCGGAACACGTTTTTGTGGTAAATTATTCTTCTTTAAGCGAAGAAGTATTTGCACAGGCTATTCAATTGATTTATGAAGCTTTATCTTAACTTTTCTTTCTTGCGATAATGGACAAATTTCTTTGAAACATTTCTGTTCATTATTGCAAGTTATTTTTACTAATCGGAAACACCCTTTGCATTTTGTATATGTTGTTTTTCTTTTTTCTGCTTTCTATTCCTAACATTTTCTCCAACTAATTGATAAATAACTGAGGTCAGTGGAATAAAAAATAACATTCCTAATATTCCAAATAAATTTCCACCAACAAACACTGCAATTAATGTAAATACTGCCGGAAGTCCTACAGAACCTCCTACCACTCTAGGATATATAAATTGCCCCTCACAAAACTGAACAACTTGAAATACAATCAAATATAAAATAACCAGATCCGATTGGGTAAGCAAAATAAGAAATGCCCCTATTATCCATGCCAAAAAAGTTCCCACATAGGGAATAAATTGAAAAATCCCTGCCATAATAGAAATCATCCCTGCATATGGTATCCGAAAAATACTCAACACAACAAACATCAAACTTGCAAGAATACAAGATTCTACACATTGCCCTGACAAAAAATCGCTGTATGTTCTGGCAAACAATTTTCCTACATGTGTCACTTTTCTTTCTATTTTTTCGCTGCAATATACATGTAACAGGTCCTTGCCTATTCTTAAAAATCTCTTTTTATCGAATAAAATATAAATAGCAATGATTAACGAAACACACCATCCCATGACAGAACTTCCAAATTGCGGAATACTACCAAATACCGCTGTTACTATTCCTCCCGCATTATCGGTAAGATTTTTGACTACGGTTGACCATTTGATATTTACCAAGTATTCCTGCACAGGTGTATGGTTGATTTCCAATGCAGCTACCCAATTCAATAGGGACTCCATATTTTTGTCTAACCCATTTCTCAAATCTGCTATAGAATCTACGAAATAGGGTATAATATTAGCAATTAACACAAATAAAATGAGCAACAATACTATAATCGTTAAAAACAGACTAATGCAATCTCTTGTCTTTTCTTTTTGCAAAAAGGGAACCTTTTTGGATAATTTTTTTAATTGTTCCGATAACGCAGACATTGGAACATTCAAAATAAAGGCAATGATAAAGCCATACATTACAGGTTTTATAATGCCAACAAGTTCAAAAAACATCTTCATAATTTCTGAAACATGAAAAGCAAAAGATAATGCCAGTGCAAAAACAATAGCAATAAAAATTACTTCTTTTCTCTTTTTCTTATTATCCATTCTCACCTAACGTAGCACACACTCTCGCATACCCGATAACCCCAAAACGTTATCCCAGCTTTACCGTCTGCTACAATCTCCTTTCTATTTTTTACATATACATAGGTACTTGCGAAATCTAAATCTGTATATTTAATCTATTTTACCTTCTTATAAAAATAAAGTCAATGTAATCGTTTCTTTCTGATTCGCCACAATCTATCTTTCAATTGAAAGGGGATGTTTTTTGAAAATCACAAAAAGCTCTTTGCTTTCATCACGATTGCAACGAAATACATATATATGTAATTTTATATTTTCAGGAGGAGTAAGGATGAAAGAACTGGAACTGAATAAAACATTTTTTCTTACGCTAAGCAAATGTACTTTATTCTCCCATATACCAGAAACTGCCTACCACGACTTATTACAGTTTATGCAGGCAAGTATCAAATTTTACAAAAAAGATGAATTTTTACTTCATATTGGAGAACCCTTTTTATATGCAGGTGTCGTTTTAAACGGTACCGTGGAAGGCTCTTTTTTAAGTGAAACTTTTGATAAGATTAGCATGAATCATTTCAAAGCCAGCAGTTTCTTCGGGGAAGCTCTTGCCTGTAAGCAAGTACCATACAGCCCCATACAACTTCGGGCAGTTACGGACTGTACGGTACTTTTTTTAGACTTACACATTTTACTAGAAAATCATGATGTAAAAGATAGGTTTCAACAGCAGTTTTCTATCAATCTGATTGAATGTCTGGCTGTCCAAAATATTTTCTCTAATTTGAAACTTCGGATTATGGGACAAAAATCCCTGCGTGCCCGTATTTACCTTTATTTAAACAGTCTGATTCCAGATAAAGATGGTTGGTTGCAGATTCCATTTTCCCAAACAGTACTGGCTGAATTTCTAGGTGTGAATCGCAGTGCCCTTTCTCGCGAACTTGGTCGGATGCAGGATGAAGGTCTTATTCAGATAAATGGAAAACGAATTCAACTAAAAAACACTGCTTCCCTGTCTGAACAGGAAACTCTCAACTAAACGGAGGATATTGCTAATACAATTCTCACACATTATCCTCCCGTCAGTGGGCCTATGAAAATTTATAGAAAAACGTTTTCTACTACATCAAAGTCAATCGGATATTCGCAATCCGCTCTGCTACTTTCTCATAACACGATTCGCTGCTTGCGATAGCTTTATTTCAATTTGGCTAAGATATCCTCTAAATCTAACCCATGCACACTACATGCTTCTTCCAATGTTTCCGCCTGAGAAGCTGGACATCCTAAACAATGCATACCTGCCTCTAATAATACATTGGCGTTTTCTGGATTTCTTTCTATAATATCTCCAATCATCATATCCTTAGATACGCCCTCTGTCTCTACCTCTACTTTTTTATCAAAAAAGAGTTCCATATCTTCTTCCACCGTAGTAATACCAGCAATACCAAAATTGTCTACCAATACTTTTGCTACATTTGGAGAGAGAAAAGCTGGAAGTGTTGGTCCTAAATGTATTTTCTCCACACCCAAATATAGTAAGCTTAATAATACGATAACCGCCTTTTGCTCGTACCATGCAATGTTGTAAATAATTGGTAAGTCATTGATATTGGATAACTGGAATACTTCTTTTAACTTCAAGGCAATCAAAGCCAAGGAATAAGAGTCATTACATTGTCCTGCATCTAATACTCTTGGTATTCCTCCAATATCTCCAAGGTCTAATTTGTTATATTTATACTTTGCACAACCTGCTGTTAAAATAACGGTATCCTTTGGAAGTGCTTTGGCAAAATCTGTATAATAATTTCTCTTACCAGAACGTCCATCGCAACCTGCCATCACTACAAATTTCTTTATTGCGCCTGATTTTACTGCATCTACCACCGTATCTGCCAACGCAAATACTTGTTCATGTGCAAATCCACCGACAATTTCTCCCCTTTCGATTTCTTCTGGTGCTGCACATTTTTTCGCCAATTCAATGATTTCTGTAAAATCTTTCTGACTTCCGCTTTCTCCTTCAATATGCTTGCATCCCGGATAACCTGCTGCTCCCGTTGTAAACATTCTGTCTTTATAAGAAACCTCTGGTGGTACAATACAATTGGTTGTCATTAAAATCGGACCATGAAATGCTTCAAACTCTTCTTTCTGTTTCCACCAAGCATTTCCATAGTTTCCAACCAGATGCGAAAACTGTTTCAATTTTGGATAGTAATGAGCCGGTAGCATTTCAGAGTGTGTATACACATCTACCCCTGTTCCTTCTGTTTGAATAAGCAATTGTTCTAAATCAGAAAGGTCATGTCCTGATACTAAGATACCTGGTCGTTTTCCCACTCCAATGTTTACATGGGTAATCTCCGGATTTCCATAAGCGGTTGTATTCGCAGTATCTAGTAATGCCATACCATCTACACCAAATTTACCAGTCTCTAATGTCAATGCTACCAAATCATCCACACTTAATGAGTCATCTAACAGTTTTGCCAAGGTTTCCTGCATAAAAATGTGAAGTGCTTCACTGTCCTGTCCCAATGCATTTGCATGTTTGATATAAGCGGACAAACCTTTTATTCCATAAGTAATCAGCTCTCTTAAGGAACGAATATCCTCATCTTCGGTTGCAAGAACCCCCACTTCTTTTGATTCTGCCTTTTCCTTTAATATTGCATCTACTTCTTTTCCAGAATAATTTCCAAATACCATATTTTTCAAATTTCCAAAGGAAGAAGAACTTTTACTTTTTTCCGTATCCCAAAGTGCCGCATCCGACAATCCTTCTGTACTTTCCAATTGTTCCATCAGATTGTTTTTCATGGCTAACGTATCTTTTACTCTATGAAAAAAGAATTCCTCATCGAAGTTTGCATTGGTTATTGTTGCAAATAAACTTACGGTTACAAAATGATTAACTTCCTCACTTACCTCTTTTCCTTCGCTGCGCAATCTTGTTGTCACCTGGGATAACCCCTTTGTTACATAAATCAATAAGTCCTGCATATTTGCTAAATCAGGATTTTTCCCACATACTCCCATCTTTGTACATGCCTTATTTCCTGCTGTTTCCTGACACTGCATACAATACATTAAATTTGTCATATATCATATCTCCTTTACATCTGCTGGATTTTCATCCGTTTGTTTTCCTTTCGTTTTTAATCATAGTTTATTTTTTTTAATTTTTCTGTTGCCACTGCAACACTTTTCATAAAATTTTGTTTTCTCGATTTTCAATCCAGTCTTTTTGTAAATGGAGAAGGTTTAACTTAATGCTATTGCTTTCAAAACAAGAATAAAAATGCAAAAAGGCTGCCATACATTACCTCGCATGACAGCCCTTTGCCTACATTTACTGTAGATAGGTTTTCTTTTTTTCAAACTTTTTATCAGAATTTCTTCCTATCCACAATATACATCATTTTTTTGTACTTTTTTTGTACTTTTCCATATTTTTTCGATTTATGATTGAATTTTTCCTTTTCAATACCACAAAGCTATTTTTCTTGAAAAAACTCAATTTCTTCTCCCAGTGGGCCCTTACAAAATGCAATTTTTGCTTTTAACACCAAATCCGCTGGAATTAAAATATCCTTTGGTTTTATAAACACTTCATATCCTGCCTCTGCAACAGCCTTTACACAGGCATCCACATCCTCTGTGGCAAGTGCAAAATGTCTGATAACACCTTTTTCCAATGGCATATCTCCATCCGTAAATACTTCTATTACACCACTTCCAGTATCAAACATAATTCCCTTTTCCCATGTTCTTGCAACTGGCATTTTTAAAACATCGCGGTAAAATGTTACAACTTTTTGATATTCCTGTTCGTTACAACAGGTCATTGAAACATGATGTATTCCCTTTATTAAACTCATTTTATCTACTCTTTTCCTTTCTTTATTTTGACTTGTAAAGCGGACTTTACCATTCTCTTTACCTCTTACTCATAAAGATTGGCTATTTCCATTTCCTATTTATACAGATAATCTTTGTAATACCGAAAATGTTTCAAATGCAAACTTTTGATCTATTATCTTTCCTGCAATACTTACGCCCTTTCCCATAGTAAAGGCTGCAAGGATTGTACCAATTCCCAATCCTTCAATATGATGTAAGCAAAAAAAGGTTAATCCTGCTGTCAATGCAAGACAAGATACATCAAATCCAATTTTTATTTTTGAATAACTGATTTCTGTAATATCCGCTACCTCTCTTGGAAATAAATCAGTTGGCGTAATCGGCAACTTACAACGATTGGAAAGTGCGATACCAAAACAAATTACAATATAGCTTATTACAAAATAGACAATACGCATAGACAGCGTAGTTGGAAGTATCTTTATCCATAATTCATGTAAATCCAGTAGTTTACCAAAGAAAAAGCCAACTACAAAACTAAACAAATACGATGGTACAATCTGTTTTCGCATAAACATAAGGCTGAGTACCAAAATGCCCTGAAAGATATAAGTCCACGTTCCCAGTGATAAATTAGGAAGCACCTCGGAAAAAGCATACGGTACACTGGAAATTGCAGATATTCCAGCTCCAGAATAAAGCATAAGCACGACACCAAAACTGTTAATAATTACTGCAAACAGCAAGGCAAGCTCTCCATGTAACGTGACAATCTTCTTTTGTGACAAATTCATTATAAAACCTCCTATTGAATGAAACCACTTTTGCCATTTCTACAAACATATATTGCAAAACGACACTTACTACTGCATTTTTACACATGCATTTTCTATTCACGTAAGCATGTTTATCTTACTCCTCTTATTATTATTTTTCAATACCTATGCTTTTTTCTTGCACTTTTATAAAAAGTCGATTTTCCTATAATTATTTATAGAAAAATCGACTCTTCTTGCTTTTGTTCTTTTTTATAAAATTGACATAAACCATTCAACAGTTTTAGGGTCATAGTGAGAGAAAAATAAGCTTTCTCCACTGTCTAACGCCTGAATCTCACTCAATTCCTGCTCACTTAGTTTAAAATCAAACACATCAAAGTTTTGTTGCATTCTATCTTTATGCACAGACTTTGGAATGACTACTACATCCATTTGAAGTAGGAAGCGTAATGCTACTTGTGCAGCACTCTTTCCATATTTTTGTCCAATCTTTGTAAGGACTGGATTGGTAAACATATTATTTTTTCCTTCTGCAAAAGGTCCCCAAGACTCAATCTGACATCCATATTTCTGCATATATTCTTTAGCTACTTTCTGCTGTTGGAATACATGTGTTTCCACCTGATTTACTGCAGGTTTAATTTCTGAAAAATGTTCTATATCCAAATAACGATCTGGTCCAAAATTAGACACTCCAATAGCTCTGATCTTGCCTGCTTTGTAAAATTCTTCCATGGCACGATAAGTTCCATAATAATCCCCAAACGGTTGATGTATTAAAAGCAAGTCTAAATAATCCGTCTTTAATTTATCCATAGATGTCTGAATGGATGCCTTTGCTTTTTCATATCCTGCATTGGTAATCCACACTTTTAAAAAATGGCATCGCCTTTCAAGACCGAATCTGTATCCCTATTACGGATGATCAGGCAAATGTAACCTTTTATTTATATCTTCATGCTAACTGTATACGAAATAATCCAAAACTAAAATGCCTATTTTTATAACATTTTTCACCCATAATGCTTTCCTGGCACTTTACTGTTTTTTCTTTGTAAAATACTCCTTGGCAAATTCCATATCCTGCACCAGTTCCAAGGTGCCGAGATATTCACCTTTGTAGTTACGCACAGCCATGTATTTTACATACATGCATCTTCCACCTTTTTCCATCCAAATAGGCACTTCATCCAACGTTCCAGCTTTAAATTCGCCGATAATTCGCCGCACTTGTTGCTCTACCTTCGGTGGATGACAGGAAAATACCGGACGACCAATCGCCATAGTCGGGCGTTTGAATACTTTAGGTCCTTCATTAAAAAAACAATTGTTATCTTCTTTATCCACAAGTGTAATCTCGATTGGAATGGTATTTAACATAGCAACTAACTGTTCCACTGTCATATGACCACCCGCCATATAGATTTCTCCGTTCGTATATTTTTCTTCCTGTCTTTGCTCCACACATTCTGCCTGTTTCCATGTCACTGGTTCTACTCCAAAACACACTGCATAATCTTTTGCGTCTTGATAAATTCCCATCCATTCTTCTTTTGTAAAGTTTGCTGCACAATTAGGAAATAGAATATTTTCCTCTTTAAAAATCATCTCTTCTGCACGAATCAGCACTTTTGAAAAACGTTCCATCCATGCCGAATCTCTTTCATTGCTTTTTCCTAATGCCACAAGTTCATCACGTATCTCATCATCCACCGTCCACATAATATCAGCCGGTCCTGTAATACCATATTTTTCTTTTAACACAGGATACAGTAAATCTCCCTTTTTCGCGTAATGAATTGCCAATTCTCTTATAGCAGAAAACTCAGCATCTCCCACTTTTCCCTTTTCTTCTATGCCTTTTCTCGCTGCCTTTATAAGTTCTAACAATTTGGCATTTTCCTGTGTAAGTGTCCACAGTGGATGTCCTTTTAATGCTACTAATCTCTTCGTCTTTTCTGCTCTTTCGGTACGTTTTTCTTCATTCTTTTTCTTTTCTTCTTGTGTCATTCCATGAAATAATGCAGCATGTACATCACATAACTTCTGCACCTCTGTAATCGGTGTCCCCTCCTTCATCATCTGTTGCTCTGCTTTCATAATTTCAGTGGCATCTACTTCTGCAAATTCCTTAACAAAATCTGCTCTGACACTCTCTAGGCTCTCCCCCTTTCCCAGTCGTTGTAAATAACTTTTTAATACTTCGACACGATCCTTCATATAAATTCCTCCATCTATTTTTATAACTACCATCTATGATGACTTTTCTAACTATCCTACACATTAACTAGATATAATAACAAACCAGAATAATGGCACTATGCATAGTTTAACTCCTTTGGAAAAATTTATACTTAGACGTTCTATTTTAAGTCTCCTTTACTAACGCAACTCTTGCTACATCAATTTTTCTGTCCACTCTGCTTCCTTAAATCCGATTAACACCTTATCCTCCGCTACTATTAACGGACGTTTCACAAGCATCCCATTTGATGCCAAAAGCTTTAATTGCTCCTCTTCACTCATGGTCACAAGCTTGTCTTTTAACTGCATCTCTCTATACACCATTCCACTTGTATTGAAAAATTTCTTAAGCGGTAATCCACTTCTTTCATACCACTCTTTTAACTCATCATAAGTAGGATTCTCTTCCACAATATGACGTTCCGTATAAGTGATATGATGTGTATCTAACCATTTCTTCGCTCTTTGACAGGTAGAGCATTTTGGGTATTCTATAAATAACATGAGGGTCTCCTTTCTTTATCTTCCCTAGAAATATTTAACTTTTGATTTTTTACATCCTTTGCGTTCTTATTCTCTGTACAAAACACACATGCAAATAAAGGGCTGACCAAATGGTATTTAACCTGTCTATTTGACAGGATATACCCCCCTTGATCTGTCCCTTATTATTTTACAGCTATTTTAAATATATACTTCCTTCTCCAACTTTACCAGCAGCTCCATAAGCCTCTGCAGTAGGATTTTGATACACAAGCACACGCATATTAGCTTTTCCTATATTTTCAACAGTAATAGTTCCACTATTTCCATCGTATTCTTGTCCTGTTACCAAATCTACATATTTTCCCTTTAAAACATCGTTAAATGTGCAACCTCCAGAAATAGCTACCAACACATAACTATCAATACTATTAGTTTTATCCACATAGCGACGCTTATATGCCATATTTCCATTACAACCTTCTGTCGAATATTGTCCTTTCTGAAGTGCAGGTACTACACGACGGATACGATTTAACGTCTGCAAGTGTTTTGCTAAAGTAGAATTCAAAGTCTTTGCCATAGCACCAGTTGCACCATTATACACACCAAAATCCGTAGTATTTACAGTTCCTTCAATGTTGTCTCCAAAGTACGCACGACCAGTCTCAGCCAATGGCTTTGAATTACCTGCGTCAATTTTCACATCCTTTTGAAACTCAATTTCACTTCCATAGTATAAACATGGAATACCTCTGAAAGTAAACATTAAATCTAAATTTTCCGCCCAAGCTTCTGTACCCTGACCATATCTATTAGAATCATTTCCATTAATAGCTGGTCCATAATCATGAGAATCTACATATACTACATTGTATGTAGAATCATTCATGTAGTCATCCTCCTGTTTACCAATATCAAAAGCTTTATTTGCAGATTCAAAATTGAAATGCATTGCATAATCAATAACTCCTAATCCTGAACTTAATGTATAGTCTGGGTCATGATAGTTATTTCCATCCAATTTTGCATTGTCACTTTTACTTGGTTTCCAACCTTTGTGATCATCATATTCCTTTTCTGCCATTACAAGGTTATCTTTACCATCTACAGATTCATTGTTCCATGTATATGACTTCTCTGGTTTCCATGTATAATAAAACGGTGAAACTTGTGAAACTCCATGATTTACTACCTCTGATACACGGCAACATACTTCACCATACATGAAAAAATTCTTTTTACCAATGGATTTCGCATACGCAGAAAATCCTGGTATAAATGCATTGTTCATTGTTAATCTAGATATATGTTTTACGGTATCAATACGAAAAGCGTCCACACCCATTTTCATATATTGTTCATACGCTTCCAGAACATAATTATATACTTCCGGCTTTTCTGTATTTAACTCTTGACAATCACCTGCAATCTGATATTTTGTAACTACAAAATTCTCCCACGCTTCACTAGAACACTCCGATAAATCTCGATAATTAGAATTCGAATGCAACGTAACATTTCTTGTTTGGTATTTTGCAGTAGGTTGACTATCAGGAATAGCATCATAACTTCCATAATTTTGTGTTCCTGCATATTGGCATCCCGTCTGCACATGTGCATCTAATGCTGAAATGTCATTAGCCTTTTGCGTCACTGAATTTCCTTTGACCCCTTTATCCAATACATATTCCTGGTCAAATAAATCATACAGCCCCTGTTCTCCATAATTACTTGTATGTTGCAATACTACATCCTGTATAATCTTCATTCCTCTCTTATGAGCCTCATCTATCAGTAATTGATAATCAACTCCATCCGATTCCAACCTTGGATCTACACGTTTAAAATCAAGTGCATGATAACCATGAAAATCATATCCAGAAGCATTTTCCACAACAGGAGTAATCCATACAGCCGAAAAACCTAACGCTTTAATATAATCTAATTTTTCTATCAATCCCTTAAAGTCTCCACGCCAAGCAGGATCATCATCTCCGTTACCTGCTATCTTATCATCCGCACAATGTACGTTATTAGTTTTATCACCATCAAAGAAACGAGTTGTCATTACAAAATAAATAGTCTCTTCTCTAAAATCATTGTCTGTAGTAATAATATCTGGATTTGGCGTAGTGACAACATTCGGTGTAGAAGTAGGTTCTACCGTACTGTGCGGTCCTTCTGTTGGATCCTTACTGGTCCACTCACTTCCTGTGTACCACCACTCACCTGTTTTTGCAGTAAAATCATCCGTCTGCTTATCTCCCAAAACAAATAATACATTAATCTTTGTCGTACTATCAAAAGTATAGGAATACCAACCATCTCCATCGCTAATCATATCCGTTCCTGGCCACCCAACTTCCAAATCATTAGGAAGTGCATTCCAATAATATAGCGATGGCTTTGTATCTGCGCTATAACAATGTACAGTAACCTTACTATCATTAGCCACCGTCACTGCATCCTCAACTACTTCCTGCCCCGCCTTTTCTTCCTTCGTTGTATCTGTAGCAGAATAAGGTTTCTCTGCATACCATTCACCAGCTGTAAACCACCATTCATCTCCACTCTTTTTCTGCCGTGTAGTCTGATATCCTTTTTCTTTTACACTAATCTGTATCTCTGCACTGTCTGCATCAGGAATGGTATAGGAATACCAACCATCCCCATCCTCATTCATAGGAACTCCTGGGGAAGTCATATTCGTATCCTCTGAACCATTTACATTCGTATAATATAAATGAGGACATTCTTCTTCCTTGCTATTCCATTGGAAATGCACTGTCATTCCTTGACTTTCTTTATTTGATACAGCCGTAGACAATAATTTTGTGTCATTTTCCATTTTTACAGAAGAAAACTGCCCAAATATGTTTTCCTCAGCCATATTTGTCTGAAATAAAAATGTCGACACAGCCAACGCTGTAACTCCAACTATGCCACAGCCTGCACCAAACCATACTCTTTTTTTCATACGCATTCAATTCCCTTTCTAGTCCAATCGGACTTTCCTATACTCTCTTGCAAAAAACTCCTACAATTTTATGATTATGAACAACAACCATTCTCAATCACGTTTTGTATATTTTTATTATACAGAAATTACGTCTTCATTACAACATTGTTACATCTGTTAATATTCACAAAATTTTCACACTTTTTCAATGCAATATACCCATTTTTTACTTCATTGTAACAATATCACTTCATTTATGTTAGTGCTAGCAAAACAACCGTCTCATCTGTACTTTCGTTGTCCCAATCCACACCCAATACATTTCTGCCATTCATATATATCGGGAATTTAAACCGGAGACCTCTTAATATCCTGCCATCCTTTTGTTCTTCCTCATAGATAAACACATCAGACAGGAAGCTCTTCAAAAATGTCTTCTTTTCCAGATCTGTAAATTTATCATACAGCTTGTCCAGACGTTCCTGCATGTCATTATATTTTTTGTCATAATTCTTATCCGATACGGATAAATGATCCATCTGGTCAGCAAGCCTGTTTTTCGCCCCAGCTGTCTGGCTCAGTCTGTCTTTTAATCCATCATATTCTCTGTCAAGCTCCGAAGTATCAATGCTGTTTGCAGGCATAATAGAAATAATCCTTATAATAACCTCCATC
>FR899735.1:0-36962 GCA_000437275.1 Clostridium sp. CAG:411
CAGTGTGTAGTTTTGAAGGTACAGAGGAAAGGCTTTCATCTTAGGATGGAAGCTTTTTTTGATTCTAGAAAGCTGATTAAACGTATTATTTTGTTTCATTTATTTTGCTGCATAATAAATATTCGACTAATGGCTATAGCCGTATACTTCGTTGATATGATATAATAGAATATAAATTGTAGAATATATCATAAGTTAAAATAAATTTAGGAATGATAAAGTAGAAAAGAGGAAGAATATTGGACTGTAGAGAAGTACAAAGTTTGATAGTACCTTTTGTAAAAAGTGAACTGACACTTGAAGAAGCAAAAGATATATTACAACATATAGACCACTGTCCAGATTGCAAAGAAGAGTTGGAAGTGTATTATATTTTATTGATCGGATTGCAGGAATTGGACGAGGATACGACTGGTTCTCTTGATTTACATGGTCAGTTTGAAGAACATCTGATTCGTACACGAGCAGAAATTGATAAAACTAAATTTTGGAGAGCACCTAAAATGGTTCTGCTGTTGGCGCTTATTGCTGTGTTACTTGTATTACTTACCCATGAACAGGAAAAGATTGTGGAACAGGAAATAAAAGAAAATCAGATTAGTAATTTGGAATATGTGTTGCCAACTTATAACCCTATTGACAGCGTGATTCAAAGGATTAAGGATGAACAATCTGATAAAAATGTGCAAATGCAAAAAAATAAAGTGAAAATAGATGATAAGAGTAAAACAGGCCAATAGGGCAGATTGGAGAATAGAATGAAAGACAAAGTAGTTATAATTGATGGGCAAAGTTTTTTTAAGGAGATATTTTATCAAATTCCTGACTTTAAGAGAATAATGAATAAGGTAGACAATGCGGTTTGTGAATTTATGCAGTCTATGCTTTGTATTATTGAAAAAGAAGAACCTTCGCATCTTTTTGTAGTTTTTAGTGAGGAAAAGACGGAAAGTGAGAATACTGGTGATTTACCCATTTCATATACCCGTCAAATGAAACAGATTAAGGATTTGTTAGAAAAATTAGAAATTTCTGTGGTACAGGAAAAAGATGCAGAAACTTGTGACATAGTTTCAACCATATTAGCACAAAATACAAAACAATGGGAAAAGGTTTTGATTTATTCTAATAATGTGAAAATGTTGCAAATGGTATCAGAGAATACAGAAGTCATTTTTTCTTCTATTTTGAGAGAAGAAGATTTTAAAATATATTCGGAAGAGAAGGTAATAGAAGAATATGGTGTTTCGCCTCGTTTATTGCCTGATTTATATGCTATTTTAGCATGCAGAGATAGTGTAGAAAAGGGTAATATTGGCATAAAGACTGCGGCTAAATTATTGCAAGAGTTTCCTTCTTTCGAGGAAATTGTAGAGGGAAAGGATGAACTGTTGTCGAAGCGAGTAAAAGAAAAAATCATAAAGTATAGTGATAGCGGAAAACAAAAAAAGCTTCGTACAGCATTAAATAGAAATTGCAGCATAAATTTTAATATCGAGAGTGCGTGTTTAGAACAAAAGAGTGAGAATATACTTGCTTATTTAAAGAAGGAAGGGCTTTCTTTTGGCGAAAAAACGTCAGAGAAAGAAAAGAAAGATAGAGAAGTAAAGGAGATAAAGAGTGCTTTTGTAAAAGTTTTGAACTGGAGTGATGCTGAAAAAGCATTTTCTATAGTGGATTCGTGTGCAAAAAAACAAAACAGAATTGGTCTGTATTTGCTAGTAGAAGATGATTGGTTGAATCATTTGTTTTATGAAAATGAGGAAGAAGCTTGCTATACAGAAAAAGGTGGACAGTTATCTTTTTTTGAGGTTGCAAATGAAGTAAAGTCTAATCTATTGTTGGCGCTAGCTGTTACAGTACAGGACAAGACCTATTATATAGATTGCTCACAGGATTGGTTTCAGGAGTTAAAATTTGTTTCACGACTTCATCAATGGATGGAAACGAACTTTTCTTTTAGCGTATTAGACGGGAAACGTTTTTTGTATATTGTAAACGCTTTATTTGAGCAATATAAGTTGGATAATAGTATTTTAAACTATCAGTCGATGCAGAATCTTTTTGATGTTTCCATTGCAAAGTATTTGGTATCACCGCTACAGGATTCTTATGAATATCAGGAGTTGGCTAAGGAATATTTGGATATTACCTGTCCATCTGCAAAAGAGATTTTAGAGAAGAAAACTTGGGAGCATTGTAAGACTGAAAAAGAAGAAGCGGTAATTGAATTTTGTTGTTATCAAAGTCATATAGCTGAAATTGTTACAGAAAATTTATTAGAAGATTTGAAAAAGACAGAAATGTTAGAATTATATACGAATGTAGAAATGCCATTGTTGTATGTATTATTTCAAATGGAGCAACGCGGAATACGTGTAAACAAAGAAGCGTTGCTACAATATGGCACAGGTCTTATTTCAAAAATAGAAGAGTTAGAGAAAAAAATATACAGTCAGGCTGGGGAAGAATTTAATATAAATTCGCCAAAACAGCTTGGAGTTATTTTGTTTGAAAAAATGGGATTGCCAAACGGAAAGAAAACAAAGACTGGATATTCTACAAGTGCAGAAGTTTTAGAAGGGCTTAAAAGTCAATATGCTATTGTGGCAGATATTTTGGAATACCGCCAGTTGACAAAATTAAAGTCTACCTATGCGGATGGCCTAATTGAATATATTTCACCAGTGGATGGGCGTATTCATGGAAAGTTTAATCAGACGGTAACTGCTACAGGTCGTTTGAGTAGTACAGAACCTAATTTACAAAATATTCCAATTCGTATGGAGCTTGGTAGAGAAATCAGAAAAGTATTTATACCAAAGGAGGGATATGTTTTTTTGGATGCGGATTATTCGCAAATTGAGTTAAGAATTTTGGCACATATGTCAGGGGATGAAAGTTTAATTCGTGCATACAATACAGGAAAAGATATTCATCGTATCACAGCATCTGAAGTATTTCATACACCTTTTGAAGAGGTAACTGCACAACAGAGAAGTAATGCAAAAGCGGTAAACTTTGGAATTGTGTATGGTATCAGTTCTTTTGGATTAGGTCAGGACTTAAATATATCCAGAAAAGAGGCACAAGAATATATTGAACGATATTTTTCAACTTATCCAGGAATAAAGAAGTATTTAGACGAGTCAGTAGAACAAGGAAAGAAGAACGGTTATGTAGTTTCTTTGATGGGAAGAAGAAGACCTGTTCCAGAATTGGCTTCCAAGAATTTTAATCAGCGTTCATTTGGAGAGCGGGTTGCTATGAATTCACCAATTCAGGGAACTGCGGCTGATATAATAAAACTGGCAATGATACGGGTAAATGATCGAATACAAAAGGAAGGACTTCGTTCTCAACTTTTATTGCAAATACATGATGAATTACTTGTAGAAACGCATATAGACGAGATAGAGGCGGTCAGAAAAATTCTGGAAGAAGAAATGGATCAGGTGATACAGTTATCCGTACCTTTGGAAATTGATGTGCAACAGGGAAATAACTGGAATGAGGCACATTAGTAGAGCTGAAATAAAGGAGATACAAATGAGAATAATTGGATTAACAGGCAGTGTTGGAAGTGGAAAATCAACAGTTGGAAAGTTAATGGAAGAACATTTTAATGTAAGATTGCAAATGACAGATGAGATTGGACATTTGGCCTATCAGAAGGGCACAGAAAGCTATGAGCAGATTATACAGTTATTAGGCAAAGTTATTTTAGACGAGGATAAGGAAATTAACCGAAAACTTGTGGCGGACAAAGTTTTTCAGGAGGAAAGGTTATTGGAGCAGCTTAATTCCATTATACATCCGTGGGTGAAGCAGTATTTATCGGAAGATATGGAACAACAAAAAAAGAAAAAAGAATACTCCTATTATGTTATTGAAAGTGCGATTATGTTTCAAACAGGACTGGACAGGATGTGTGACGAAGTATGGTATGTGGATGCAGAGGATGCTGTGCGAAGAGAACGTTTAAAAAGGGATCGTGGGTATTCTGATGATAAGATTAATAATATTATGGATAACCAAAGGGAGAATGCTAAAAGGAAGGAGCAATGTCAGCAGGTTATAAATAATAATGGAAATAAATCTTTAATAATGGAACAACTGGAAAAACTGCTAGTCTAGGCAGTTAAAATATGTTATAATTGTGAACGGATTGAACATGTAAATCTATAGGGGGATGATGGATTTACAAATAGAATAGATACAAAATGTTTGGAGGAATTTTTGTGACAGAATATACAAAGTGTCCAGAACATTATATATTTGGTTTGGATATAGGGACAAGAAGTATTGTTGGAACAGTGGGCTATCGCGAAAGTGAAAAAAACTTTTGTGTAGTTGGACAAGTTGTTCGTATGCATGAGACTCGTTCTATGTTGGATGGACAAATTCACGACATTGATAAGGTGGCAGAAACTATTTCACAGGTGAAAATGGAATTGGAACAAAAGTTGCATTACAAGTTGGAAGATGTTTGTATTGCAGCGGCTGGTCGTGTTCTTAAAACTGTGACAGTACGTGCAGATTATGAATTTGATGATGAGAGTATTATTGATGAAGAAAAAATCCATACATTAGAACTAATCGGAATGGAAAAGGCATATGCAACGTTGCGAGATGAAATGAATCAGCAATTAGGAATGTATTGTGTGGGTTCTACGGTAATACATTATTATTTAGATGATTATATTATGTTAAGTTTAAAGGGGCATAAAGGAAAAAAGATTTCTGCCGATTTTCTGGCTACTTTTTTACCAGATGAGGTTATTGAATCTTTGTATGCTTCTGTAGAAAAAGCTGGATTGAAAGTGGCAAATTTAACATTAGAACCAATTGCAGCAAGTGAACTTGCAATACCAGTCAACTTTAGATTGCTGAATATTGGGCTTGTAGATGTGGGAGCTGGAACCTCCGATATTTCTATCACAAAGGATGGTAGTATTATTGGATATGGAATGATACCAATTGCAGGAGATACCTTTACGGAGGAAATCGCAAAACGCTATCTTGTGGATTTTTCAACGGCAGAAGAGATAAAGATTGGTTGCTTTTCAGAAAAAAAGATTGAATATAAAGACATTATGGGAATTGCACATACGTTGGCACCAGAGGAAGTATTAGAAGGATTGCAGGATACGGTTTCTAATACAACAAAAAAAGTGGCAGAACGTATTATCGAATTAAATGGTGGCGTGCCAGTTAGCGCAGTGTTTATTGTTGGAGGTGGTGGAAAACTACCAAATTTTGCAGAGAGTCTGGCGGAACACTTAGGATTACCGAAGGAACGAGTAGCCGTTCGTGGAGAAGAAGTGTTTGGAACCATTCATTTTGAAGAAGATGTTGTATTGGATTCAACGCTTGTAACACCGATAGGTATCTGCCTTAGTCATTTGGCTAAGAATAACAATTTTGTTATGGTTTCTGTGAATGGAACACAGATTAAATTATATGACAATAATCGTTTGACCGTCATGGATGCAGCAATTCAAATTGGATTTCCTAAGGAAAATTTATTTCCTAAAAGAGGAAAAGAAATTAACTATTTGGTAAACAATGAGGCAAGACTGCTTCGTGGAGAAGCGGGAGATGGTGCAAAGATTACCATTAACGGTAAGGAAGCAAATCTTAACACAAAGATTTCTGCGGATGATATTATTGAAATAATTCCTTCAACGGCAGGCAGTCCAGCAAAGAGTACCGTTGGAGAGATACCAGAATTTAAGAGAAAAGGAAATATTGTAATAGAGGTAAATGAAAAGAAAATTACCTGTCCAAGAATGGTTAGGGTAAATGATGAAGTGGCGTTAGAGAGTTACCAGATTGCAGAAAATGATAGAATAGAGATATTAGACTATTATAGTATTGATGAGGTAATGGAATTGATGGATATGCCTTATCCGATTACGTTTTTCATCAATGGAAAAGAGGCGGGTTCTGAGGACAGAATTTATGATGGCTTTTCTGTTGAATGTGTATGGGAGCAGACCAGTGATACAAAGCTTACAGATGAAAAGGTAGAAAACAATTCCCGTGTAGTGGAAAATCAAGGAGAAGAGGTATCAGAACCTAGGACAGAGGCAGAGGAACCTGTTGTCGCAAAGGAAATGAGAGAAAATAACACCAAGGAAGAAGTAGAGCAGAAGAAAGAGAATGTGAATAGTAGTGAAGGAACTTCAAATGAAGTTCATGAAATTCATATAACTGTGAATAATACTCCAGTAACATTATCTGGAAAAGCATCCTACATTTTTGTGGATATATTAGATTTTTATCCTTTTGATACACATACGGCTGGAGGTTCTTCTATTGTTATGACGGTAAATGGTATGGAAGCTACGTTCTCAACTCCGATTAAAGATGGGGAGCAGATGGAATTGTACTGGGAAAAATAAAGGATTATAAAATGTTTTTAGAATTACTTGAATTGGAAAATAGAAAAGAGGAAACAAGTTGAAATTATGTAGTATCTCAAGTGGAAGTGATGGCAATTGTATTTATGTCGGAGGAAAAGATACCAATATTTTAGTGGATGCAGGTATTAGCGGAAAAAAGATTGAAGCGGGATTATCAGATATTGATGTGGAGCCTTCTAAGATTGATGGAATATTTGTGACTCATGAGCATGGAGATCACATTGCAGGAGTTGGTGTTATGGCACGTCGTTATCATATCCCAATTTATTCTACAGTAGAAACGATTTACGCTATGCTACATACAAAAAATGTAGGAAAAATTCCTGCTGAATTGTTACATTATGTAGAACCAGATCAAAAATTAACATTAAAAGATATGGAGATTTGTCCTTTTTCTATTTCACATGATGCGGCAAATCCTGTTGCTTATACATTTGAACAGGATGGACACAAAATGGGAGTGGCAACGGATTTAGGCACATATGATGCATACACATTAGAACATTTAAAAGATTCAGAAATATTGTTGCTGGAAGCAAATCATGATGTAAATATGTTACAGGTAGGACCATATCCGTACATATTAAAGCAGCGCATTTTAGGAAGAAAAGGGCATTTATCGAACATGGTATCTGCTAATTTATTGTGTGATATTATAAATGAAAAAATGAAACATATTATTTTAGGCCATTTGAGTAAGGATAATAATTTCCCTGATTTGGCTTATGAAACTGTCAAGTGTGAGCTTGAGGAAAAAGGCTATCAATGTAAATCAGGATTTCTTTCTGTTGCAAAGTGTTTTCAATCTACATCTGTATTTGAAATATAGACAAAAGTAGTGTATACTACTATAAGTATTGTTAAAATCAAAGTAGGTAGCAAAATTCAGATGAAATCTGTTATTTTAGGAGGATAAATTTATGAAAAAAACAATTATAACTGTGGTAGGAAAAGATAGTGTAGGTATTATTGCAAAAGTATGTACTTACTTATCCGAGAGTAAGGTAAACATTCTTGATATTTCACAGACTATTGTACAAGGCTATTTTAATATGATGATGATTACAGACATTAGTGCAACAGATAAGGACTTTACAACTCTTTCAGCAGATTTAGAGAAAATCGGAGAAGAAATTGGCTGTATTATTAAAATTCAGCGTGAGGATATTTTCAATAAGATGCACCGTTTATAAAATACAGAAAGGATAATGTATAGCATGATTAATATTAATGAAGTTTTAGAAACGAATAAAATGATTGAAAAACAGAATCTTGATGTAAGAACGATTACATTAGGAATTAGTTTATTAGATTGTGCGGATTCGGATGTGAATGTAGTTGCAGAAAATATCTATAATAAGATTACGACTGTAGCGAAAGATTTGGTTTCAACTGGACAGGATCTTGAGAAAGAGTTTGGTATTCCAATTGTAAATAAGCGAATTTCCATTACTCCAATTTCTTTAGTAGGTGCTCGTGCATGTAAATGTCCTGAGGATTATGTTATCCTTGCGAAAGCTTTAGACCGCGCGGCAAAAAAGGTGGGTGTAAACTTTATTGGTGGTTATTCCGCTTTGGTTTCGAAAGGAATGACAAAGAGTGATGAATATTTAATTCGTTCGATTCCACAGGCAATGAAAGAAACAGAATTTATTTGTAGTTCTGTCAATGTTGGTTCCAGCAAGACAGGAATTAACATGGATGCAGTAAAGCTTTTAGGTGAGATTATTTTAGAAACTGCTGATTTGACAAAAGAAAATGATTCTATTGGTTGTGCAAAGTTGGTTGTATTGTGTAATGCACCAGATGACAATCCATTTATGGCAGGAGCGTTCCATGGAGTAACAGAAGCAGATGCCATTATCAATGTTGGAGTTAGTGGACCAGGAGTTGTTAAGTCTGCATTAGAAACTGCAAAGGGTGCTGATTTTGGTACGTTATGTGAGACTGTAAAGAAAACAGCTTTTAAGATTACCAGAGTAGGACAATTGATTGCTTCAGAGGCTTCTAAGAGATTGGGAATCCCATTTGGTATTATTGATTTATCCTTAGCACCAACACCTGCAGTTGGAGATAGTATTGCAGAGATATTTGAAGTAATGGGATTAGAAAGAGCAGGTGCACCAGGTACAACGGCTGCACTGGCTATGTTAAATGACCAAGTGAAAAAGGGTGGTGTTATGGCATCCTCTTATGTAGGTGGATTGAGCGGAGCCTTTATTCCAGTCAGTGAAGATCAAGGTATGATTGACGCTGTGGTAGATGGTGCACTTACTTTAGAAAAATTGGAAGCTATGACTTGTGTTTGTTCTGTAGGTTTGGATATGATTGCTATTCCAGGAGATACAAAGGCAACAACAATTTCCGGTGTAATTGCTGATGAGATGGCAATTGGTATGGTAAACCAAAAAACAACAGCGGTTCGTATTATTCCTGTTATTGGAAAAAAGGTAGGAGATACGGTAGAATTTGGTGGTTTGTTAGGTTATGCACCAATTATGCCAGTGAATCAATTCTCTAGTGATGATTTTATTAATCGCGGAGGAAGAATTCCTGCACCAATTCATAGTTTTAAGAACTAAAGAGAATAAAAAGCGGTTCAATGTTTTATTGAACCATTGCCAGGTCGTTTGCTGAGAATATCACAGGCGACCTTTTTATATACGAAAGCTATGAGTTCTATTTTGTTTATATAAGATGCATATATGACTGATAGTGATAATATAAAAGCATGAAGTATAATATTTGAGCGAATAATTTGGAGAGGCAGTATGTAAAATCTGTATTAAAATGTTTATGGAAAGGAGCGTTATAATATGTTAGAAAAAATTGATTCTACAAAGGTATTTACTTATTTTGAAGAGATTAGCTGTATTCCAAGAGGGTCAGGAAATAATACAGCTATTAGTAATTATTTGGTTGATTTTGCTAAGAAACATCAATTGGAATATGAGCAGGATGCGTATGAAAACGTTATAATTCGCAAAGCAGGCAGCAAAGGTTTTGAAGATAAGCCAACTGTCATTTTACAGGGACATATGGATATGGTTTGTGAAAAAAAGGCAGATTGCCAACATGACTTTTTGAAAGAGCCATTGGATATTCAAATAGATGGAGATTATGTTTATGCAAAGGGTACAACCTTAGGTGGAGACGATGGAATTGCCGTAGCTTATGCACTTGCAATTTTAGATGATGATACGATTGTCCATCCGCCAATAGAAGTAGTGATTACTACGGATGAGGAAACAGGAATGGATGGGGCGATTGGATTAGATGCTTCTAAATTGAAGGGAACTTATTTTATCAATATTGATTCAGAAGAAGAAGGAACGATTTTGACAAGTTGTGCGGGAGGTATGTCTGTAAATGGAACCTATCAATTGGATCGAAAGGAAGCAGAAGGGATTGTAATTGAGCTTACAGTATCTGGAATGCAGGGAGGACATTCGGGAACGGAAATTGATAAAAATAGGGAAAATGCAGTATTGAGTTTGGGAAGAATGTTAGCTGAAATGCAGAATGAAAAGCTTTGCTTCGATTTGATTTCTATAGATGGGGGATTGAAAGATAATGCAATACCAAGGGATGCGAAAGCCAAAGTTTTGATTCCTGATATAGAAGTATTTGCAAATATCTTTGACAAGATAGTGAAAAGTATGAAAAACGAAGTTTCTGCCAATGAACCAGAAGCATGTTTTGCATATGTACAAAAAGGAAGGCAGAAAACGAAAGTATTTTCGAATGAAGTAAAACAAAATCTTATTTTCTTTTTGGAACAAACTCCAAGTGGCGTACAAAAGATGAGTGCAGTAATTCCAGGGCTGGTGGAAAGTTCTTTAAATTTGGGAATTTGTAGAACAGAAGAGGAAGCGGTATTCTTATCCTTTTCTATTAGAAGCTCGGTGCAAAGTTATAAGCAATATTTAGGACAGAGAATGAAACATTTGATTGAAAGTACAGGCGGTGCATTTGAGAAAAAGAGTGAATATCCTGCATGGGAGTATCGAGCAGATTCACCATTGCGCGAGTTATGTGTGAAGGTATATAAAGAGCAGTATGGGGAAAGTCCGAAGATTGAGGCAATTCATGCGGGACTGGAATGCGGTATTTTAGCAGATAAAAACAAAGCATTGGATATGGTCTCAATTGGTCCTGATATTTATGATATTCATACACCAAAAGAGCGTCTGGTAATTTCCTCTACGCAGAGGGTTTATAAATTTGTATTAGGTATATTAAAGGAAATATGCCAGAAATAAGGAATAAATAAAGTTTTTACCTGATAAGATAGAATAAGCATGTAAACAGGGGATTTGAAGGTCATAAAAAAATGGGTAAAAAATAAAAATGGTGGTAATTTATCCTATTATTTTTGGAGTTATTTAATTATACTGGTTTTGCTTTCTTTTTTAGGAAATTTGTGTGCATTAGGGATAGAGGCCAGTCAATATCAAACTATTTCGAAAGAGGAATTTAGAAACTTTCAGATATCTGCAACCTGTATAAAAAGGTATAAAAAATTAGGACGGGTTGGATGTGCCATGTTTGAAAAAAAGTATGGACCAAAGTATGGGACAAAAGCAGCCAGTATAATAGAAGATATGGAGTGTTTTCCTGTATTGGAGAAATCAGAGGTAGTTTATGAAGATTCCTGGATGAATGCCAGAACATATGGAGGAAAACGAGTGCATGAGGGAACGGATATAATGGCAAAGAAAAACAAAAGAGGAGAACTATCTATTGTCAGTGTGTCCGATGGTGTAGTAGAAAAAATTGGATGGTTGCCGCTGGGGGGTTATCGGATTGGAGTTCGTAGTAATCATGGTGTGTATTTTTATTATGCACACCTATATTCTTATGCTAAAGGTATCGAAGAGGGAGCCAAGGTACATGTAGGGCAATTACTTGGGAAAATGGGAGACAGCGGATACGGAGAGGAAGGAACAGTAGGAAAGTTTCCGGTTCATCTGCATTTTGGAATTTATGTTTCCATAGAGAATGAGGAGAAAAGCGTAAATCCTTATCAGATGTTAAATTATTGGAAATAAATTATAATATAAGGAATATTTTCTAGGGGAGAAGCATAGAATGATAGAGTGCGTAAAAAAGGTATTATAGATTCGCTGTATCAATTTGTAAGATAAAAAGGAATAGAAAAATGTATACACATCAATTATAAAATATGGTATAATAAAATAATAGAGATTACCCTTTTTTACTAGATGTTTGTCCGTACATCAAAGAAAAATGAAAGCGGATAGGGAGGTAAAATATGGAGTTACAATTATGGAGAAAAACATTAGAGCCGTATTCATTAGCGGTAGATGAATTGATTGTTAAGTTTAATCATATTAAGAATGAATTTGATTATGATGGAGAGTATTCACCAATTGAATCGGTGAACGGGCGTGTGAAAAGGATATCCAGTATTTTAGAGAAAGCGCAGAGAAAACATATTGAGCTGGAAGATGTAGAAAGTAAGCTGGATGATATAGCAGGTGTTCGTATTATTTGTCGATTTGTTGAGGATATTGATAAAGTTGTAGAGATTTTACGAAAACGTTCTGATATGAAGATTGTAGAAGAAAAGGATTACATAACAAAAAGCAAGAAAAGCGGGTATCGTAGTTATCATTTGATTATTGAATATGCGGTTCAATCTTTACAGGGACCAAAGTTATTAAAAGCAGAGATTCAGGTGCGGACGTTGGCTATGAATTTCTGGGCAACCGTAGAACATTCCTTGCAGTATAAATATAAGGGGAATATGCCAGAGCATGTAAAGGAAAAACTATTAACATCCGCAGAGGCAATTGTTACGTTGGATGATGAAATGTCTGTTGTACGAAAAGAAATTATGGCAGCACAAAATTATTACCAGCATAAGACACAGGTAGTGTCTAATATATTGGCTAATATTGAGAATTTGTATAAGGTAGCAAATAAAAGAGAAGTCTTAAAAATTCAAGATGAATTTCTTGCTATTTATAGAGAAGATGATTTGAATAAGATGGAACATTTTGGACAGGAATTGGATATTGTTTCAGAAAGTTATCGTGCGCAGCAGATAAACTGATGAAAAGATAATAAACGGTTTTGCTAAGAGTGGGGTTGTTGTATCTGCAACAGCCTCATTCTATGTATGTGAAACAATCATAGAGAAAAGGATGGAGTAAGATTGCGTTTACCAGAAAAATATATAGAGCGAATGAAAATACTGCTGGGAGAAGAAGAATATCAGGAGTATTTAAAAAGTTTTGAACAAAAGAATGTCAGAGGACTTCGAGTAAATACCTTGAAAATTACACCAGAGGAATTTGAAAAGATAACACCGTTTTCATTGAAAAAAATACCATGGACAGACAATGGTTATTATTATGAAGATGATGTTCAACCAGCAAAACACCCTTATTATTATGCAGGATTGTACTATATTCAAGAGCCGTCTGCCATGACACCGGCACAGTTACTTCCTGTGGAACCGGGAGATTGCGTGTTGGATGTTTGTGCGGCACCAGGTGGCAAAAGTACAGAATTAGCAGCAAAATTAAAAGGACAAGGTGTATTGGTATCAAACGATATTAGTAATTCCCGTGCGAAAGCATTACTAAAAAATATCGAATTGATGGGCGTGAAAAATGCTTACGTTGTCAGTGAAGTACCAGAAAAACTGGTGTCTAGGTTTGCCGGTTATTTTGATAAAATCTTAATTGATGCACCATGTTCTGGAGAAGGAATGTTTCGAAAGGAACCTTCCATGGTAAAAAGCTGGGAAGAACATGGCGTAGAGTTTTTTGAAAAATTACAAAAAGGGATTATTGATAGTGCAGTAAAATTGTTAAAACCAGGTGGAAAAATCTTATATTCGACATGTACATTTTCTCCAGAGGAAGATGAAGGTAGTATGAAGTATCTGTTATCTCAAAATGAAGATTTTTCAATTGAACGCCCAGAAAAAGTTTGGCATGAATTTGCACCAGGACATCCAGAATGGGTGGATGGACCAGAAGAACTGGAGAAGTGTATTCGTCTGTGGCCACATAAATTACAGGGAGAGGGACATTTTATTTCACTGCTTTCTAAGGATGGAGCAGAAGGACAAAAGTCCAATTTCCTTGCTAGAAAAAAACTGGTTATGCCAGAAGAGGCAGTTGCATTTTTCTCACACGTTACGATGGAGTTGCCATTGGAAAATTGTGTGCAGGTAAAGGATAAACTGTTCTATTTGCCAGATGCAGAGGTAGATATGAAAGGATTTCGTGTGCTAAGAAGTGGATTGTATCTTGGAGATATCAAGAAAAATCGTTTTGAGCCAAGTCAATCTCTTGCCATGGCACTTAAAATGGAAGAGTATGACCAAGTTGTAAATTTTTCTTGTGATGATATAAAAGTGCGTAAGTATTTAAAGGGCGAGACACTTGAATTTGATGATATGAATGCAACTGGTTTGTATTTGATTTGTGTGGATGGATTTCCACTTGGCTGGGCAAAGGCAAACAAGGGAAAGTTGAAAAATAAGTATCATTCCGGATGGAGGATGTTCTAAAAAATGAGATTAGATAAGTTTCTTGCAAACATGGGTGTGGGAACCAGAAGCGAAGTGAAGGCTTGTATTCGTCAGGGTAGAGTTACTATAAATGGCGAAAGAGCAAAGAAGCCTGAGCAAAAGGTAAGCGAAGATACAGATTGTGTTTGTGTAGATGGACAGGAAATACATTTTACGGAAATGCAGTACCTCATGCTTAATAAACCACAAGGAGTGGTGACGGCTACGGAGGATCGGGAACATAAGACGGTTTTAGATTTGATTGATTCGCCAATGAAAAAGCAACTGTTTCCAGTAGGTAGGTTGGATAAGGATACAGAAGGGTTACTGCTGATTACAAATGATGGAGTGCTTGCTCACGAATTATTGTCACCTAAAAAACATGTGAAAAAGAACTATTATGCCAAAATAGATGGAAAAGTGACAGAACAGGATATAGAGGCATTTAAAAATGGGCTGGATTTAGGAGATTTTACAACTATGCCTGCAGTGTTGAAGATTTTATCACAGGGAGACTGTTCTGAAATATTCGTAGAAATCTGTGAAGGAAAGTTTCACCAGGTGAAGCGTATGTTTGAAGCAGTAGGAAAGAAAGTAACCTATTTAAAACGTGTTTCCATGGGAACACTTTGCTTGGACGAGAAGCTACAGCCAGGAGAATGGAGAGAACTGACAGACAAAGAGTTAGAAGGGCTAAAGAAGGGAAAATAGAGAATAATGTGGAAAGAGAAAGAGGCAGTCATTTTTGATTTAGATGGAACTGTGGTAGATTCTATGTGGGTATGGCCAGAGGTTGATATTGAATTTTTGGGAAAACATGGGATTGCATTGCCAGATGATTTGCAAAAAGAATTAGACGGAAAAAGCTTTTTAGAATCTGCGATTCATATAAAAAATCGCTTCCAATTGCCAGAGACTGTGGAAGAACTTATGGCAATCTGGAATAAAATGGCTATGGATTGTTATGTGAATAAAGTAAAGTTAAAACCTGGAGTAGAAATATTTCTAAAGAAGCTAAAAGAAAATGGTATTAAAACAGGTATTGCCAGTAGCAATTCCCATGTATTAGTAGAAGCAACATTGAAAGCAAATGGTGTATTGGAGTATTTTGATTCCGTTCATACAGCAGACGAAGTTGGAAAAGGAAAACCATCACCTGACATTTATTTGCTGGTGGCAGATGATTTAGGAGTTAAGCCTGAGAAGTGTCTTATTTTTGAAGATATTGTAATGGGAATATTAGCAGGCAAAAATGCTGGAATGACTACCTGTGCGGTGTATGATAAATATTCAAAAGAACAGGATCGGGAAAAGAAAGAATTGGCGGAATATTATATCCATGATTATAATGAGCTGCTTTTGTAAATGATTTTTCAAAAATCGTATGTAGGATAATAATTTTGATGAAACACAGTCGTACAAAAGAAATAGATATGGAAAAGGTGACGTATATGAATGATTTTTTGCCAATTTCAAGAGAAGATATGAAAAAACGGGGATGGGAGCAATGCGACTTTGTATTTGTGATAGGGGACGCCTATGTGGATCACCATTCTTTTGGACCCGCTATTATAAGCCGAGTTTTAGAGAGTCATGGTTTTAAAGTTGGGATAATTGCGCAGCCAGATTGGAAGGACGAAAATTCAGTTAAGATTTTAGGACGACCAAGATTGGGATTTTTAGTCTGTGCTGGAAATATGGACACAATGGTAAACCATTATACTGTAAATAAAAAGCATCGCCGTTTTGACAATTATTCGCCCGGAGGAGTAATGGGAAAACGTCCAGACCGAGCAACAATTGTCTATGGAAACTTAATTCGAAAGGCATACAAACATATACCAGTAATTATTGGAGGAATTGAAGCAAGTTTGCGTCGGTTGGGACATTATGATTATTGGAGTGATAAGGTAAAACGATCTATTTTGCTAGATTCTGGTGCGGATCTTCTTTCTTATGGAATGGGAGAGCATTCTATGGTAGAGATTGCGGAAGCACTGGATAGTGGAATTGATATAAAAGATATTACCTTTATAAAAGGAACTGTGTATCGTACAAATACATTGGAGAATGTGTATGATGCAATCATGTTGCCAAGTTTTCCACAAATCGTAGAAGATAAAAGAACATATGCAGAAAGCTTTTACAAACAATATTGCAATACAGATCCCTTTTCTGCAAAAGTGTTAGTGGAACAATATAAGGAGAAAGAATTTGTCGTTCAAAATCCGCCAGCAATGCCACTGACAGAAGCGGAGATGGATGCAGTCTATGCGCTACCTTATATGCGCAATTATCATCCTATTTATGAAAAGGATGGAGGGATTCCTGCCATTAAGGAATTAAAGTTTAGTCTTGTTAGCAATCGTGGTTGTTTTGGAGGATGTAGTTTCTGTGCGTTGACTTTTCATCAGGGACGAATGATACAGTGCAGAAGTCATAAGTCGATTATTGAGGAAGCCAATCTGATTACGAAAGAACTGGAT
The DNA here is from genome assembly GCA_000437275.1 of Clostridium sp. CAG:411. Taxonomy (GTDB): domain Bacteria; phylum Bacillota; class Clostridia; order Lachnospirales; family Lachnospiraceae; genus CAG-411. The sequence goes on from FR899735.1 coordinate 16,464, forward strand.
TTTAAAGGCTATATCAATGATGTAGGAGGTCCTACTGCAAACTTTAGAGATACGGCATGTGAAAAACAAAAGACAAGGGGCGTTTGTATTGGCAAGCAATGTCTATTTCCAAAACCGTGTAAAAATCTAAAAATTGATCACAAAGATTATTTGAGTTTATTACGAAAACTTCGTAAGATACCAAAAGTAAAGAAAGTATTTATTCGTTCTGGTATTCGTTTTGATTATCTAATATATGATAAGGATGATACTTTTATAAAGGAACTTTGTGAATACCATGTAAGTGGACAATTGAAAGTTGCACCAGAGCATATTTGCGACAGTGTGTTGCAACTTATGGGAAAACCGGGAAATGAAGTGTATGAACAGTTTATTCAAAAATATAAAAAGACGAATAAATTGGTGGGAAAGGAACAGTATGTGGTGCCTTATTTGATGTCCTCCCATCCTGGCTCTACCATGAAAGAGGCAGTCGAACTGGCAGAATATATAAGAGATTTAGGATATATGCCAGAACAGGTACAGGACTTTTATCCGACACCGTCTACGATTTCCACCTGTATGTATTATACAGGCTTGGACCCTCGAACAATGAAGGCTGTATATGTGCCTAAAAAGCAACATGAAAAAGAAATGCAGCGAGCTTTGATACAATATCGTAACCCGCAAAATTATGACTTAGTGATGGAAGCGTTGCATGTAGCGCATCGTACCGATTTAATCGGTTTTGATTCGAAGTGTTTGATACGACCAAGACGAACGGCGAAGGAAAAACAAGCATTCCGAGAAGCTGCAAAAACGAGAAAGAATACCGAGAAAAAAAGTTATGGTAAAAAAGGGCAGCAGGTCGGAAAAGACAGCAGAACAGCGGGAAAGCATACGGGTACACCAAAAAAGAAAAAAGCAATTCGTAATGTGCATAAAAGGAAGTAAGTGAGGAATAAAAATGCTGAAAAAATCAAAGGGAGAATATGGATATATAACAAAATCAAAGAGAATTGATATAATTAAGATGTTGCTTTATATAGTCGTAGCAGCTGCAATCTTTATAGGTGGTTTGTTTTTGAATAAAATGTCTTATAGAAATATCTTTACCATCTTGGCAATCCTATTTGTATTGCCTTGGGCTAGAGTATTTGTAGAATTTGTTGTATTTTTCCCATATAAGACACCGAACAAGGAAGATTATGAGAAAATAAAAGAGATAACAGCAGCGGAAGCACGTTTGCTGTCAGATCTGGTGATTACATCAACAGAAAAGTCTATGGGTATAGATTTTGTAGTGATGGGAAATGGTTATGTATTTGGGCTTACATTGAATAAAAAGCAGAATCCAGAGGAGATTCAGAAATATTTAAGAGATGGCGTAAAGAACTGGAGTGATTCCTATCAGGTCAAGATTCATAAAAATATGAAATCTTTTTTGCAGGATGTGAAAAATGCAAGAGAAAAAGAGTTAAATCCAAAAGAAAGAGAACAGGTAGAATCTTATATATTATCTCTTATGGTATAATGTTCTGACTATTTTGAAGGTGGGCTTGTGCAAGTACGAAGGATGGTTGAGATTTTACCACGAATAGTATCATAATAGAGGTAATTTATGATGAGAAGATAGATAGGCTTTAAAGAAAAGAGGAGAAAATGCAAAAAATTATAGTAACAGAAAAAGAGGCGGGGCAACGCTTTGATAAATTTCTTGGAAAATATATGGCAAAAGCTCCTAAGAGTTTTTTTTACAAGATGCTCCGAAAGAAAAATATTAAATTAAATAATGCTAAGGCAGATGGTTCGGAACGCTTACAGGCAGGAGACGAAATTGTTCTGTATTTATCAGATGAGACAATTGCAAACTTCAGCGAAGAAATAAAAACGGTTGAAGCAGGGGAAAAGCTGGATATTTTGTATGAGGACAGTAATCTATTGATTATAAATAAGCCAGTCGGGATGCTTTCGCAAAAAGCGAAAAAAGAAGATGTTTCAATTATTGAACATATTATTGCATATTTGCTGGAAAGTGGACAGATGACCAAGGAGCAATTAAAGAGTTTTCATCCAGGGGTATGCAATCGATTGGATCGTAATACCAGCGGTATCATTATTGCGGGTAAGACATTATTGGGACTTCAAAAGATGTCTGAATTGCTAAAAACAAGAAATATTGGCAAGTATTATCAATGTGTTGTAAAAGGAAAAATAACAAAACAACAATGCATTGAGGGGTATTTGGTGAAAAATAGAAATCATAATAAGGTGCAAATATCAAAAGAGCCAAGCGAAGGCGCAGATTTTATTAAGACAGAATATGAACCAATTATTTATACTGAAGAATTTACATTATTAAAAGTAAAACTTTTAACAGGAAAGTCTCATCAGATTCGTGCACATTTGCAAAGTATCGGACATCCTATCATAGGAGATGGGAAATATGGTGATGTACCTACTAATAAAAGACTGAGAAAAGAGTTTAAGTTAAAGCATCATGTGTTACATTCATGGAGATTGGTATTTCCAGAATTAGAGGAAAAAGAGTTTGCAGGGGTATCTGGAAAAGTAATAGAAGCACCTGTTCCGACATATTTTGCTAAATTGAAGAAAGAGTTAGATTTATTATAGACATGAAAACGGGAGGGATAGGATGCCATCATGGAATAGCAGGGGACTTCGGGGTTCCTTGTTGGAAGAAATGATAAATCATACAAATGAGAAGTATCGGAAAAGTGGATTGGCATTGATACAAAAAATTCCTACACCAATAAAGCCAATTGAAATCGATGCTACTACTAGACATATTACGTTAGCATATTTTGATCAGAAAAGTACGGTAGATTATATTGGGGTTGTTCAAGGTGTGCCAGTTTGTTTTGATGCAAAAGAATGTGCTACGGATACCTTTCCATTAGCAAATGTGCATGAACATCAAATCCGCTTTATGGAGGAATTTGAAAAGCAGGAAGGAATTGCCTTTCTTTTAATTTATTTTAGGCAGCAGGAAGTATTTTATTATCTGACTTATAAAAAGTTGCGGGAGTTTTGGGATAGAGCTACGCAGGGAGGACGAAAAAGTTTTCGGTATGATGAGTTGGAGGCAAGTTTTCAAATATCTACTTATGATGGTGTAATGCTCCATTATTTAGAAATGATTAATCATGATTTGCAAATGCGAGATTAGGGTTGAGTAAGGAGTGAGTTGGATTGCGTTATTCGGTTTCAGAAATTGTTCACGAAGCTATTAAACCACATGTGACAGAAGGCGGACTGTGTATAGATGCAACGGCTGGAAATGGAAATGATACCCTCTATTTGGCAAAATTAGTTGGTGTAGAAGGGCAGGTAATTGCTTTTGATATTCAGGAGGATGCAGTTGCAAATACAGAGAAGAGATTACAGGAACAAGATATGTCTGAGCGGGCAAAAGTTGTATTGGATTCTCATGTAAATATGGCTTCTTATGCGAAGGAGAATACGGTTGACTGTATTGTTTTTAATCTTGGATACTTGCCTGGCGGGGACCACAAAATGGCAACACAGGCAAATAGCAGCATTGAAGCAATGAATGTAGCATTAAAACTTCTAAAAAAGAAGGGACTGTTGAGCGTTACAATTTATAGTGGTGGAGATAGCGGATTTGAAGAAAAAGATGCTGTTTTGTCATGGCTAAGGCAATTAGATCAAAGAAAATATTTAGTATTAGTTACAGAGTATTATAATCGGCAGAACAATCCGCCTATACCAGTTCGTATAATAAAATTGTAAAGAAAAACTGGACAAAGAATAAGCCCCAGAGCAGGACATATCGTATGTCTGCAACAGGGGCTTTCTTTTTGATAAAAGACTATATTTTGTTAAATGCTAAGCGGTGTTCTTTTTTCAAATACTCTATAATAAGAAGAAAGATTTAGATTGTCCAAAATTGCTGCCTCTTTTTGAAAGTCATAGGCAAGATGTTCTAGTTTGTGAGCATCGGAACCGACCGTAAAATAAGTACCACCCAATTCAAAATAACGCTTTAAAATTTCTTCTTTCGGATGTGCAAAAGGCAGACCATATTTTAATCCTGCAGTGTTTACTTCAATGCCTTTTCCAGCGTTAATGATAGCTTTTAGTAAAGCGTCTATCTCCTCTTGAAAACATGCGGGGTCATAGACGAAATTTTTATTTGGTGCATAACGGACAATGTAATCTAAATGTCCATATACATCAAAGTTTTTAAATGCTTCTACATTTTCTCGAATGGATTGAAAATATCTGCGGATACCAGCCTCGGTATCGTTGTGAATGCTTTCCCAGTAATCTGGATAGTAAGGGTCGTAATTATCCAGTAGATGGGAGGATGCGATTACAAAATCAAATGGAAATGCGGAGATAAGTGTTTCCAGTCGTTGTGCCAAATCTGGTTTCATACCAAGCTCAATACCCGCCAGTATTTTTATTTGATCTCCATATTTTTTTTGCAAGGAAGCAATTTGTTCAAAATATGCTTCAACCTCAAATTCAAATATACAACCATAATCTAAATATTGTGGAGGATAATCATAATCCATATGATCTGTAAAGCAAATGCGTTGTAACCCAAGTTCAATTCCTTTTTTTACCATATCTTCCATAGGTGCATCGGAGTCACCGGAAAAGGAAGAATGTACATGATAATCAGAAATAAGTTTCATAGTATCACCAGTCCTTAAAAATTAATCTTCAATTTGTTGAATCCCTTTGATGGAAGGGGAGATAACCAGAGAGTAGTTTGTATAATATACCACAAATCCTGGTTTTGCTTTGTTTGGTTTTTTGATGTTTTTCTTTTCTGTGTAATCGATTTCTACTTTATCTTGCGCAGAACCTTTTGAGTAAAAGCCAGCAAGTCTTCCAGCTTCTTCAAAAGTACGATCAGGAAGTTCTTCTCCATTGGTTTTTACGATTACGTGAGAGCCAGCAATTCCTTTTGCGTGAAACCACCAGTCATTTCCAGATGCAAATTTAAAAGTAAGTTCGTCGTTTTGGAAGTTATTTTTTCCTACATACATATGAAATCCATCAGAGGAAATAAAATGCAGAGGTTTATTTACGATTTTTTGTTTTTTCTTTTTGGAATTTCCTCCCTTTCGTTTCATGTAACCATAAGAAATCAATTCTTCCTTAATCTGTGCCAAGTCACAATCGTTTACTGCAATATCCAAAGAGGAGCTAATTGACTCTAAATGCTGAATATCTTCTGCGGTTTCTTTTGTCTGTATTGTCAAAGCTTCGTAAGTTCGTTTTAATTTTCCGTAACGGTCAAAATATTTCTTTCCATTTTCTAATGGAGTGAGTGTAGGGTCCAGAGGGATTGTAATATCTTCGTTTGTATAATAATTTAAACAGGTCATAGAACGTTCCCCTTCTGGAACTGTATAGCCATAGGTATTAATCAGTTCTCCATAGATTTTATATTTTTCTCTTTTTTCTGTATCTTTTAGCTGTTTCATCTGTAAATCATATTTTTTACGATTTCGTTCCAACGCGTTGTTGATGATTTTTCTTAAATCAGCCGACTTCTGATGCATACGGGAATAGAGTTCTTTTGCTTCGTAATAGTTTTCCAGTATAAAAGAAATCGAATCATTTTGCGTTACTTCCAATGTTTGATAACAGGAGAGTAGTAAAGCAGAAAATTCTTTTGGCTGATCATTTTTATAAATGATATTTGGCTGAAAATCTCCAGATGCAATCTGTTCCATCATACGGGAAAAGTTGTGCTGGAGATGCAGTTGTTCCATTTCAGATAAACTATTTGCTGGCATTTCTGAATCTAGAGATGCCCGACAACATACTTCATTTGCCATTAATGGACTAAAACCTGTGAGAGAAGTATAAATTGCTTTTGCAAGTGGTTTATTTTTTGAAAAAACGGTTTCCATGAAATCCTGTTCGGAGATTGTCAAAGGATTTTTCTTTTCCTGCTGTTTTGGTATAAAGTAAGGGCGTCCTGGCAAAACTTCACGGACTGAACTTACCATACTGGAAATATGTTTAATACTGTCAATAATGGTATAGTCTTGATTACAAAAAATAATATTACTATGTTTTCCCATGATTTCTACGATTAGATATTTCGTACAGATATCACCAAGCTCATTTAGGTGTTCAATTTCAAATTGGATAATACGTTCCATTTCTGGTTGTGTAATAGAAAGAATACGAGCACTGTTTAAATGCTTTCGTAAAAGCATACAAAAATTTGGTGCAACCATTGGACTTGGTTTATTTTTTTCGGTTAAATAAATTAATGGAAGACTTGCATTGGCAGAAAGAAACAGACGCTCTTGTCCTTGCTTTCCTTTGATTGTCAATAATAAAGCATCTTTTTCAGGCTGAGCAATTTTGTTGATTCTGCCTCCAAGTAAGTGTTCCTGTAATTCTTTTACAATATTTGCAATTACAATTCCGTCAAAAGCCAAAGTAAGATACCTCCTAATTTTTATTATTTGTCATACAGATATACTTATATGATGTGTTTGCGTATCGGGCATAGGTCCATGTAAATATGAATCTTTTGCTAAATCTTATGATAAGATGAGAAACTTGTAATGTCAGTTCTTATCGTTTCTCTTAAGAGAACGAATATAGGAAAACGTTTCGTCTTCTCCTTTCTCTGCTAACATGACTAACAAGTTTTCTAGAATTTCTGCTGTTTCTGGATGAATCATTCGGTGATTTTTTCGCTGTTGGTAATACTCCAGAGGGCTTTGATCTGAATACTTATCCTTCATATAAATTTTGCTTGCAGCAACTCTGTCGCAAAACATTTCAATGATATAACGCATAGGCATTGGAACCGGTTCTAGTTGTTTCGTCTTTCTACTGTAATCAGTCCAGTATTCAAAATGATGTTTATTTCTGCCTTTGTGATGCATCCAGGCTTTTGAATATCCATAAGCATCCCGTTCTCCCTCATTGGGACTGCGATAGCCCTGATAATATTTTGCACCAACCCAAAACTCTGTAGGACTGTATTTGGAAAGGTCGTGACGTAGACCCTGCCATAAAATTCCTGCGCGGTAACAGTTATATATTACCTGGTGCCGATGTTTTGTGATGGTTTTAAAGTGTTTCCATATATTTGAAAAATGAACTTTTTCACCCGCTGTCATAGGTAACCTCCTAAAGTCATATGTTCTTTTGTTCCTGTCCTATCTATTATAGAAAAAAAACTTTTTATTGTAAACCTTGTTTTCAGTAGCAGTTAGAGTGTTGGGAACAAATATCAATTAGTTAAAATTTGGATATTCATCTGTAACCTGAGTGATATAGAAGCTTGAGACATCAAATAAAGTATGATAAAATAAAACGGTTCATGTGGAAAAACAGTATATTAAATAGGTAATTAAAGTTTGTATTGTGAGGAATTAAGAATATGAATTGGAAAAAAGCAGTAAAAATTGTTGTTGGTGTCATTATTATAATGGCATGTGTATTCGCATTTTTGGTATGGGAGGGAATTTGCTTTGTGACCAGTCCAACTGCGAGTAAATATCCAGTGAAAGGAATTGATGTATCGCACTATCAGGGAGAGATTAAGTGGGATTCGATACAAAAAGACTTGGGGATTACATTTGCATTTATTAAAGCAACAGAAGGCAGTAGTCATATAGATGAAAAGTTTCAACAAAATTGGGAACAAGCTACTGGAAGTGGATTATACATAGGTGCATATCATTTTTTTAGTTTTGATAGCAATGGAAAAAAGCAGGCAAAAAATTTTATCAAACATGTACCTAAAAGGGCGAACATGCTCCCTCCTGTAGTTGATGTGGAATATTATGGGGATAAAGCCAGCAATCCACCAGCGGTACGGAAAGTTAGAAAAGAGCTGGATGATTTACTGGGACAATTGGAAAAGGAGTATAAGTGTAAGCCAATTATCTATACGACGGTATCTGTATATCAAAAATATATTAACGAATATTATAATGCTTATCCATTATGGATACGCAATACTTATTATCGTCCATTTCTAATAAAAAATAGACAGTGGACGTTTTGGCAATATTCAGAAAAAGGAAAATGGCCTTATGGTGGAACAAAAAATGAAAAATATGTAGACATGAATGTATTTGCAGGAAGTATGGAAAGCTTTTTGCGTTATTTTAATTTGGAGGAGTAGGATATGAAAATAAAAGGAATTATTTTTGATATGGATGGCTTGATGATTGATACGGAAAAATTATTACATAAATATTGGTGTGAAGCAGCCAATGAATATGGTTATCCTATGAAGATAGAACATGTGTTACAAATTAGAAGTCTGGCTGCGAAATATGCCATTCCAAAATTGAAAGAAATGCTGGGAGAGGACTTTGATTACTATAAGGTGCGTTCCAGACGAATGGAACTTATGGCAGAACATATTGAAAAATATGGACTGGAAAAGAAAAAAGGATTAGATGAACTTTTAAGTTATGCAAAGGAAAAAGGGTATCGAATGGCAGTTGCAACGGCAACAGATTATGAGCGAACAGAAAAATATTTGACTTCTATTGATAAGTTTTCTTATTTTGATGAAATTGTGTGTGGACCGATGGTAGAAAATGGAAAACCCGAACCAGACATTTACTTAGAAGCGGCTAAAAGATTACAATTAGAACCTTCACAATGTTTTGCATTGGAGGATTCTCCTAATGGAATCCTGGCAGCATATCGGGCAGGTTGCAATCCAATCATGGTTCCTGATTTAGACCAACCTGGGGGAGATACGAAAAAATTGCTTTATGGATTGGCAACAGATTTAAAACAAGTTATTTCATATTTAAAAGAGAATGAAAACGGTGATAAATAGGATAAGCGATAGTAGAGATGAAGTTGAATAGTTGCCTTGTTGGAAACATTTGTCTGCTATAAAATTGCCATAAAATAACGGTATGCTAAAAATGGCAGATAAAGGAAACTGTAAATGCGCAAAATATCAAAACAGGAAAGAGGGAGACAGATGAACAAAAAAAGAAAGCAGAAGATTTTTCAATGGATCGCTTTAGTTCTATTATTATGTATAGGAATGCCGAATATTTCATTTCGGGGTGCTAAAGCTGCGGAAACTTCAATGACACTAAAATATGGAGGGAAAAAATATTCTTTTGCGAAGACCAAACAGACAACGGCTAAAGTGAATGGAAAAAAGGTAACAACACCGATACCGGGAGTTATTATAAATGGAACAAACTTTGTTTGCCCAACCTTGATTAAGAAAAAAGAATTGGGAATTTCATATAGCTATAATAGCAGCAAAAAACAAGTGACTTTAAAGAAAGACAATACAACCATTAAATTGACAATGGGAAAAAAGATAGCTAAAGTGAATGAAAAAAATGTAAAATTAGGTACAGCGCCACAGCGAGTATATTATATAGAAAAGAAAAAATATTACAATATACTGCCTGCAAGATTTGTATTTGAGACCTTTGGATTTTCTTATACGTGGCAACAAAAGAGCAGAAGTTGTGCAATCATAGCTAAAACTGAAGCGACAGCTACACCGAAAGTTACCAATACACCAGTTATTACAAAGACCCCAGAAATTGTGAAAACAGCGGTTCCAACTGCAACGGCAAATTTGACAACGGCTACACCAAAAGCAACTACAAAGCCTACTGTGACAGCTACACCAAAGGCAACTACCAAACCTACCGTGACAGTTACACCAACGGTTGCACCAACTAAGACTCCAGAGGCAACAAAAGAAATGAAAGCTATGTGGATTTCTTATTTAGAATTTGGCAGCAGTGCAAAGACAGAGGCACAATTTAGAAAAACAGTAACGCAGATGTTTGATAACTGCGTTTCCTATGGAATGAATACAGTAATCGTGCAGGTGCGTCCATTTAGTGATGCGATGTATAAATCTTCTTATTTTCCTTGGTCAAAATATGCTTCGGGAACATTAGGAAAAGACCCTGGTTATGATCCACTAAAGATCATGATTGAATTAGCACATAAACGAGGTTTGAAGATCCAGGCATGGCTAAATCCTTATCGAATTACAACAGGAAACACAAATGTTTCAGCACTTCCTGCAAGTCATCCTGCTAGAAAATGGGCGAATAGTTCTACAAGTGATGTGAAAAGAAGAGTATTAAGTTATGGAGGAAATCTATACTACAATCCTTCCAGTTCACAAGTTCGTACACTTATAGTAAATGGAGTAAAGGAAATTGTAAAAAATTATGATGTAGATGGCATCCATTTTGATGATTATTTTTACCCTAATTTAGGGACTTCATATAAGACAAATTTTGACGCAAAAGAGTATGATGCGTATGTGGAACAATGCAAAAAAGATGGAAAGACTGCAAAGACAATAGTCAAATGGAGACGTGGAAATGTTAATGCACTGGTAAAGAGAGTACATACAGCAGTAAAGGGGCTTGATCCAAATGTAGAGTTTGGAATTAGTCCTGCTGGTAATATTGATAACCTCACCAGTTCTTCGGCTTATTATGTAGATATACAAACATGGATGTCTACAGATACATATGTGGATTATATTTGTCCGCAAATTTATTGGAGTTTTAATAATGCAGTTTGCCCATATAAGGCAACCGTAAAACGCTGGGCAGATTTGAAAAAAAGTGATGCGGTAGATTTATATATTGGACTGGCTGTATATCGTGCAGGAACCACAATTGAAAAAGAATGGAGTACATCAAATACAGTTTTAAAACGACAGGTGGTTTATGGAAGAAGTGTAAAAGGCGTGTCAGGTTTTGCTTTTTATCGTTACGATTCTTTTCAGACATCTACCAGTAAACAAGAGGTGAAAAATTTACTGCCACTATTGAAGTAGTGTATTTTAATGTTGCAGAAAATTGCTTCAAATAATAGTGTTAAGAAAGTGTTAAGCAATAACTAGGAATATTGTGTTTCCGTTAAAATTCACTTGCTTTTTTTTGTCATTTTTGATAATATATAAATGTTTTTATAAACGTGAAGTGAGGCTTTGCAAAAAACGAACATAGGAATCGAACTTTACGAATACGAATAAAAACGATAAGTACTATTTAAAAATAAAGGAGATATGAGAAATGAAAAAGCAGAGTAAACTTTCAAGAACAGTAGCTGCTAGCTTGGCATGTGTATTGGCATTATCGTCAAGTCCTATTAATGCTTCAGCAGCAAAAGCACCAAGTTGGGGAAAGACAACAAGTACCATGACAGTAGGTACAAAATACAAATTTACGGTAAAAAATAAACCAGCAGGTGGGAAAATTACTTTTTCTAGCTCAAAGAAGACAGTTGCAACCGTAAATGCAAGTGGCGTCGTTACTGCTAAGAAAGCAGGTAAATCTGTAATCAAAGCTGTAGTTAAAAATAAGAAGAAAAAGACAGTTAAGACATTAAAGAAGACAGTGACAGTTAAGGCAAAGAGAGTTGTTACAACTCCAACGGTTAAACCAACCAATACACCAGCAGGTGTACCAACAAATACACCAACCGTAACTGCAGTTTCAACTGTAGCACCACAGGTAACACCAACCACAGTACCAACAGCTACACCAATCGTATCAAATAATGATAAGAATTGGGCATTGGTAATTGATGCAAACGATAATACACTTATCGCTGATGGTGGTGACAATACAGTATTAACATTCAAGATGATTAATACAAAGACACAGAGTGTAGATACAACAGCAAATGATATTACATTAGATGTTTATACTTCATTTGGTCAGCTTTCTAACTCATCTGTTACGATTAAAAACGGTACAGGTACTCTTGTATTAAATTCAGAATTTTCTGCTAAAGAGTTAAAGACAAAGGTTACAGCAGATATTTCTAGACAATCAAATAATGGTACAGATTTAGTAGGAAAGGTTTCAGGAGAAACATATATTACATTTGAACCATTTAAGATTTCTGAGGATAAATCACCAAAGCTTGTAAAGGCTGAGTCTGATCAGGCAGATAGAGTGACATTATTCTTTGACCGTGAAGTTACAATTGATGATTTTGTTGTAAAAAATGCAGCAACAGGTACCTATAAGGTAGTAAACGGAAAACAGGTATTTTATTCAACAAATGCAAATAGCCCTGTCTTTACAGTATCTCAGAAAGTAGCAGGAAAGACAGTAAAGTATCCTGTAGTTGGTATGGCAACTGTAAAGAATGATGATGGAACTGTAGTAAACAAGAAGGCATTACAACTTTTAATTGCTGAGAGCAGTGCATTAGATGATAACAATACAGTAAGTATTAACTATACAAATAAAGCGTGTGGTATTAACACAAATACATCCTTTATTTTAACAGATACAAAGAAACCACAGTTTACTGCAATTGAATCTGTAGGTATGAAAAAAGTTAAGATTACATTCTCAGAAGCAATTCCAGCAACACAGAATACAACAAACGCAAAATATACAATCAATGGTTCTGTATATAAGGATGGAGATGTAACTTATGGTACATACAATCCTGCAACAGCAGAAGATAATCGCTCTGTTGTAATGTTGACACTAGGAAAAGATGACAAAGGATTACAGTCTTATTTTAAACCTGGTACTGCTAAGTTAGCTGTAACAAATGTAATTGATTATGCAGGAATTACAGATGTTGGAAGAAATATTATTTCCAATCAGAGTAAGGACTTTACAGTAACAGAAGATGCAAACAGACCTACTGCAACTATTACAGTAGAATCACCAGAGCAGTATAGAATTAAGTTTACTGGTAATAAAGACGGAAAAGAGTGCCCAGTTGTATTTACTGAGGACAAGAACAAGACACAGATTAGTGCAGTTGAATATTTCTCAAAGGCATTAAAGGTTAAGGTGGATGGTAAGTACATTTCATTGATGGATACTGTGAAGACATTTAACGATAAGGTTGAATTAGGAACAGAAGAAGGAAAGAAAGTAAAACCAGTTTTATTAGATGGATTAAATAGCTTCTTAAAGGTTACACAGGTTAGCGAAGGCGAATTTGTTGTAGAATTAACAGAAGACTGGACAAAATTCTATACAACTTCTTTAACAAATCGTAACTACTATAATGATTTATATGAGTTTGATTTAGCAGAAGATACTGTTTATAATGACAATAATGGTCTTACAAATGATGAGGTTATTAGACTTAACTTGAACGGAACAGGTTCTCCTATGAATCAGCAGGATGATGTTAGTCCACAAATTCAGTCTATTATGCAGACAGATGAAGACCAGTACTTTGCAGTACAGATGTCTGAGCCAGTTGCATTTTCAAAAGATGGTGTAGATACAACCAATATTACCTTAAGTGAGACTCAGTCACTTCAGATTGCTAAGGCTGAATTTAAGGGAACAAAAGCAAATGGAGAAATTGTAACTTTTGATGGCGCTGTTTGTGGTTACTATGATACTGAAACAAAGAAGAAGACAGATACATTATTACAGGTGCAGGCACTTTATGAGCAGAAGACAATTCAACAATTAGTTGATGAAGGATATGGAACATCATGGACGATCGCATTGACATATGTATATGATGATGTAAAAAATGCAGCAGAAACAAAGGTTGCAAGTTTTGAAGTACAGCCAACAGCAGGTTTATTCTCTATTGATTATGTAAAGGGAACAACAGCAGCAGTAAATGGCACACAAAATGATGTGATTACAGTTAAGTTTACACAGGGTGTAGCAGATACTTCAGAAGCATTAGATATTACAAGATGGAAATTAGATGGCTATAATTTCCCAGAAAATTCAAGAGTTGAAGTACAGAAGGAAAGTGGAAATGAGTATATTGGTTACTATGTTTTGACATTTACCATTCCATCTGGTACACTTCGTACGAAAAAGAGTCATGTATTAAATGTAGATAAGGGTATTAAGTCAATTAAGAAGAATACCTTAATCGGAAGTTTTGAAAATCAGTTTGTCGCAGATGCAGACTAAGAGGTATAGCTTAGTGTAAATACTATAATGGGTAATTTTATATAGGAATTTCTGCAAATGAAAAGAAAGATGTCGTAGATTTGTTACGGCATCTTTCTTTAAAAAAGACTAAAATGTTGATAAAATTTATCAACAAGAGAGAAAAAATAAATATAGGAGTTGTTCTTATAAAAAGATAAAGCTATAATAAAGGTTATACAAAAGTATATGTGATTGCGTTCCAAAGCAATTGCAGGATTTTTTACGAAGAAGAAAAGATGTAGGAGGTATTATTATGTTTGATTGTTTAAAAAAGATAACATGGAAGAAAACGGGAATTTTTACGGCTGGAGTTTTATTTGGTACAGCAGGACTTAAGATTTTATCTAGCAGCGATGCAAAGAAATTTTATACGAACTGTACAGCAGCTTTTTTGAGAGGAAAAGATTGTGTTATGAAAGCTGCAACATCTGTACAGGAAAATGCAGAGGATATTTATGCAGATGCTAAGATTATCAATGAAGAGCGCGAAGCAGCAGAAGAATTTGAGGATGCATTTGAAGATGATTTCACAGAGACAGATGATGAGGAAACAGTGGAAGAATAATCCGATAGATAGAGGCACCTGTGAGTGAAGCAGGTGCCTTTGTGTTTATACAAAAAAATACCGAGGTTTATGAATAGATGAAACTTAGGTGATTTTTATGATGATTTAAACGATGTATGTTTAATGTTTAAATGTGCTTCAATTATCATCATACAGGTAAAAAAACAAACAAAAAACAAAGGAAGAAAGGGGGATACTCCCGTGAAATTTCAAATTTTACATGAAGCAAAAAATAGAATGCGTATTCATATGGAACAAAGAAAAATGACCTATGCGCAGGCAGATATTTTGCTGTATTATTTACAAAATTTAGAAGGCGTAAATTCTGCTAAGGTGTATGAACGTACATCGGATGCTACTATTTGCTTTACGGGAAGTCGTCAGGATATTATTACATCCATACAAAAGTTTTCTTATGAAAAGGTTTCTGTTCCAGAGGGTCTAGTTGAGAGTTCGGGACGAGAAATGAATGCACAGTATCAGGAAAAACTGGTAGGAAAGGTGGTTTCCAGATATGTAAGCAAGATTTTTTTGCCAGCACCAGTAAGAGCTGGAATTGCAGTGGTCCGTTCCGTAAAATATATTTGGCTTGGTGTTAAGACTTTATGGAGAAGAAAGATTGAGGTGCCAGTGCTTGATGCAACGGCAATCGGTGTTTCTATTGCAAGAGGTAACTTTGAGACAGCAGCATCAATTATGTGGTTGCTTGGAATTGGAGAGTTGTTGGAAGAATGGACACACAAAAAATCAGTAGATGATCTGGCAAGAAGCATGTCTTTGAATGTGAAGAAAGTCTGGTTAAAGCAAGGAGAACAACAGGTATTGGTACCTGCATCACAGATACAGGCAAATGATCATGTAGTTGTACACATGGGAAAAGTAATTCCATTTGATGGTGTGGTTGTAGAAGGAGAAGGTATGGTAAATCAAGCTTCTCTTACTGGGGAATCCATGCCTGTTAGAAAAGCAGAAGAAGATGTAGTATATGCTGGTACAGTATTAGAGGAAGGCGAAATCATTCTCCGCGTGAAAAATGTAGGAGGGGCTAGTCGATTTGAAAAAATTGTAAAAATGATTGAAGAATCGGAAAAACTAAAATCCTCTGTAGAAGGAAAAGCATCGCATTTAGCAGATAAATTGGTGCCATACAGTTTGCTTGGTACAGGACTTACTTATTTGTTTACAAGAAATGTGACAAAAGCATTGGCTATTTTAATGGTGGATTTTTCATGTGCTTTGAAATTAGCTATGCCAATTTCTGTGCTTTCCGCGATCCGAGAAGCCAATTCTTATCATATTACAGTAAAAGGTGGAAAGTTTTTAGAGGCAGTTGCAAAAGCAGATACAATTGTATTGGATAAAACAGGTACATTGACAAAAGCACAGCCAACTGTTGTAAAGGTAATTCCATTTGTACAATATACAGAGGATGAGTCGCTTCGTATTGCTGCATGTTTGGAAGAGCATTTTCCACATTCTATGGCAAATGCAGTCGTAGCTGCCGCAAAGGAGAAAAAACTGGAGCATGAGGAAATGCATTCTACTGTACAATATGTAGTTGCTCATGGTATTGCCAGTACCATTAAACAAAAGAGAGTTGTGATTGGTAGTTACCATTTTGTTTTTGAAGATGAGAGTTGTGTTATTCCAGAAGGAAAAGAAGAATTGTTTGCTTCCCTTCCAAAAGAATATTCCCACTTGTATCTTGCTATTGAAGGGCAATTAGTGGCTGTTATTTGTGTGGAGGATCCATTGAGAGAAGAAGCAGCCGATGTAATTCGGGCTTTGAAAGAAATGGGAATTTCTAATATTGTAATGATGACAGGAGATAGTAAACATACGGCTGAGGCAATTGCAAAACGAGTAGGTGTAGATCAATATTATGCTGAAGTTTTGCCAGAGGACAAAGCTCGTTTTGTGGAAGAAGAAAAGCAAAAGGGAAAGACAGTAATTATGGTTGGTGATGGAATCAATGACTCACCAGCATTGTCGGCAGCCGATGTAGGAATTGCAATTAGTGATGGCGCAGAGATTGCAAGAGAAATTGCGGATATTACAATTCAGGCAGATGATCTTGAGCAATTGGTAACATTAAAACTTTTGAGTAATGCCTTGATGAAACGTATAAAAAGAAATTATCGCAGTATCGTTGGATTTAACGCAGGATTAATTGGTCTTGGTGTGGCAGGAGTGATGCAGCCTACAACCACTGCTATGTTACACAATACTTCGACACTTGCCATTTCTTTGAAAAATATGGGAAATCTGCTATAACAGGAAACATATGAAAAAAATTCGTCAATATTATACTTGATTCTTTTTCGGTATTTCGGTATGATAGAAAAGAAGTTAGGTATGACTAACAAACTTTTAAATATATTATGATACATGGAAATATGCAGTATCATAGCATTACCTGAAGTATTGGAGGAATAAAATGAGTGTAGTAATTATTGGAGGACATGACCGCATGGTTTGCCAGTATAAAAAGATATGTAAAGCACATAATTGTAAAGCAAAAGTTTTTACGCAGATGAGTGGAAATTTAAGCAGCCAGATTGGAAGTCCTGATTTGGTTGTGTTATTTACAAATACGGTTTCACATAAGATGGTTCGTTGTGCGGTTGCAGAAGCTGCAAAGTGCAACGCAGATGTGGTTCGATGTCATACAAGTAGCGGAAACGCATTGACGGAAATATTAGAAAATGTATGTGCATAAAGTAAATATTTATTTTATGTAGAAAAAGGTGTTGTACATATAATTGATATATTGTATGTACAGCACCTTTTTTGCTTTTTAGAAAGTTTGTTTGGTTGATAGGATAAACAAATGGCATATGTCATATATATTTGCGTAATAGGCAGAAGGATGAAAGGGTAAAAACAGGATATTGGTAAGAGAGATTGTCTTGGCAATGTGATATCCATATCTACAAGTATTGAAAGCATTTATAAAAAGTGATATGATGGGAGATAGTTGCAATTTACCCATTTTTTTCTACAAAAAAATTTGTATAGGTAAGATAGAAATAAAAATATGAATTTATGTAGAAACTAAACAGGATTGGGATATTATAATATAGAAGAAGTTGTTATAGAAAAAATCCTGAAATGAGTGAATTGTTTTGCTTAGAATATTGTAAAGTTGGGAGTTTTGTTTGTGAAAAAATTGTTGATTTACCTGAAGAATTATAAAAAGGAGAGTGCGCTGGGGCCTTTTTTCAAATTGGTGGAAGTTATATTTGAATTGATGGTTCCATTGGTAATGGCATCTTTAATTGATAATGGTATTGGAATGAACAATCGAAGTTACATTTTAAAGATGTTTGCAATTTTGATTATTTTTGGAATATGTGGTCTGGCAGCATCCATTAGTGCACAGTATTTTGCAGCAAAAGCAGCCACAGGATTTGCCAAAGAGTTAAAACATGCTTTATTTGCACATATCCAAAGTTTGTCTTTTACAGAAATGGACAAGCTGGGCGTTTCTGGTTTGATTACACGAATGACAAGTGATATGAATCAGGTGCAAAATGGTGTTAATTTAACCTTACGATTGCTTTTGCGTTCGCCATTTGTTGTGTTTGGTGCTATGATAATGGCATTTACAATTGATACACAGGCGGCTATGATTTTTGTAGTTGCCATTCCAGTACTTTCTATTGTCGTGTTTGGTATTATGCTGTTATGTATTCCAAAATATCGTATGGTACAGGAGAGATTGGATCGAGTGTTATCTTCTACAAGAGATAACTTAGAGGGTGCCAGAGTGCTTCGTGCTTTTTGCAAGGAAGAGGAAGAAATTAAAGTATTTGGATTGCGCAACGAGGAATTAACAAAATTGCAGAAAAATGTAGGACGTATTTCTGCACTGATGAATCCGGTTACTTATATTATCATAAATATTGCTATTGCGGTTCTTATCTGGAATGGAGCTATTCGTGTGGCGGCAGGTGTATTGACGCAGGGTGCAGTGGTGGCATTGTATAATTATATGTCGCAAATCCTCGTGGAATTGATTAAACTTGCTAATTTAATTATTAGTATTACAAAGACAATTGCTTGTGGAAACCGTATTCAGAACGTATTTGAAACAACTTCAAGTATGAAAGAAGGACAGGTGGATACTACAGATAAAAATAGTAGCGAATCTATGGTTGAATTTAAAAATGTAACGCTACAATATCAAGGTGGAGGAGAAGCAGCATTGGAGGATATTTCTTTTGCTGCAAAACCTGGACAGGTAATTGGTATCATCGGAGGAACTGGTTCGGGAAAATCTTCTCTTGTAAACTTAATTCCACGATTTTATGAAGCTACCGAAGGAGAGGTATTAGTAGATGGCTTAAATGTTAAGGAATATACTTATCAGGCACTTCGTACAAAAGTATCTGTTTGCTTACAAAAAGCTGTGTTATTCCACGGAACTATTCGGGAAAATCTGTTGTGGGGAAAGAAAGATGCAACAGAGGAGGAACTTTGGGAAGCACTTTCAATCGCGCAGGCAAAGGAAGTAGTAGATTCAAAAGAGGGCGGATTGGATTATGTAATTGAACAGGGAGGTAAAAATTTATCAGGTGGACAAAAACAACGTTTGACCATAGCCAGAGCATTGGTACAAGATGCAGATGTGTTGATTTTGGACGATAGTTCATCGGCATTGGATTATGCTACAGATGCAGGTTTGCGAATAGCATTGGCAAATATGAAGAAGAAAATGACAATATTTATGGTATCGCAGCGTACCTCATCTATTCAGCATGCAGATTGTATTTTGGTTCTGGACGATGGAAAGTTAGTAGGTAAGGGAAAACATGATGAATTATTAAAGAGTTGTGAGGTATACCAAGAAATCTATTATTCCCAGTTTAAAAAGGAGGCGATGGCAAATGAATAAGAAAAAAGATACTTCAAAAAGTACAATTGCAAAAGTGCTTACTTATATAAAACAGTACCGTTTTTTACTTCTTTGTTCTGTGTTGCTCGCGTTTGCAAGTGTGCTTCTGTCTTTGTATATTCCTGTAGTTGTGGGAGAAGCCATTGATAAGATTGTAGGACCGGGAGAAGTAGATCGAACTATTTTGACTTTATTAGTTAGAATTGTAGTCATTGCAGTGTTTACTGCATTTTGTCAGTGGATTATGAATACGATAAACAATAAAATAACGTATCAGGTAGTACAGGATATTCGTAATGAGGCGTTTGAAAAAATTCAGAAAATACCTTTAAAATACATTGACGGACAATCACATGGAGATATCGTCAGCCGAGTTATTGCAGATGTGGATCAGTTTGCAGATGGATTGTTAATGGGATTTACACAGTTATTTACAGGTGTTGTTACTATTTTGGCAACGTTAGTATTTATGTTTTCTATTAATATTTGGATTGCACTGGTAGTTGTATTATTAACGCCATTATCCCTTTTTGTGGCACGTTTTATATCTAAGAAAACATATCATTTATTTTTAAAGCAGTCAGAAACAAGAGGGGAACAGACTTCTTTGGTAGAAGAATTGGTTGGAAATCAAGAAGTTGTAAAGGCATATCATCATGAAAAAGAGGCAATGGAACAATTTGATGAAATTAACGATCGCCTTGCGGATTGTTCTTTACAGGCAACATTTTTTTCTTCACTTACAAATCCAGTGACTAGATTTGTAAATAGTGTAGTATATGCTGGTGTAGGTTTGGCAGGAGCCTTCTTTGCCGTAGGTGGCATGCTTACCGTAGGTGAGTTATCTTGCTTTTTAAGTTATGCAAATCAGTATACAAAACCATTTAATGAAATTTCTGGAGTAATTACGGAATTACAAAATGCGTTGGCATGTGCGGCTCGTGTATTTGCATTGATTGAAGAAGAGGCAGAAGTAGAAACAGATAAGGAATGTAGCTTGCAGGATGCAACTGGAAGGGTTGACTTGGAAGATGTCTGTTTTTCCTATGTTCCAGATAAGAAGTTGATTCAAAACTTTAACTTGTCTGTAAAACCAGGTCAGAGAATTGCGATTG
>FR899735.1:36990-85823 GCA_000437275.1 Clostridium sp. CAG:411
GACCGACTGGCTGTGGAAAAACTACAATGATTAATCTTTTAATGCGATTCTATGATGTAGACAGTGGAAGTATAAAAATAGATGGTGTGGATATTAGAGACATACCTAGAAAAGATTTGAGAAGCAATTTTGGTATGGTGTTGCAGGAAACTTGGTTAAAAACAGGAACTATTTTGGAAAATATTTCAATGGGAAAACCAGAGGCAACAAGAGAAGAAATTGTAAATGCTGCAAAAGCCTCTCATGCACATAATTTTATAAAAAGGCTTCCAAATGGGTATGATACAGTTATCGGTGAGAGTGGAACTTCGCTCTCTCAGGGACAAAAGCAGTTGCTTTGCATTGCAAGGGTTATGCTTTGTTTGCCGCCAATTTTGATTTTGGATGAAGCTACTTCATCAATTGATACTCGAACAGAGGTTAAAATACAGGAGGCATTTAGCCGTATGATGGAGGGACGAACCAGCTTTATTGTAGCCCATCGTTTATCTACCATACGAGAAGCTGATGTAATACTGGTTATGAAAGATGGTAATATTATAGAGCAGGGTAATCATGATACGCTGCTTGCAAAAGATGGTTTTTATGCAAAACTTTATAATAGCCAGTTTGAAACAGCGGGATGTTAAAAAATTATTTTAATAGGTAAGGTTTATAAAAGAGATTAGGAGGCGAAAAGATGAAAACAGGAATTATGTTTGACATGGATGGAACCTTATGGGATTCTACAAAAGAAATTTGTTATATATGGAATGAAGTGTTGAAGGAATATGGAGTTGAGTTGAGCATGGAGCGTTTGCAAAGTCTTATGGGAAAAACCATGGATGTGATTGCAGAAAATGTTATGCCGGAAAAATCCATAGAGGAAAGAAAAGAAATTTTTGATCGGTGTTTGCAGGTTGAAAATGAATATTTAGAGCAACACGGAGGTATTTTATATCCCCAGTTGGAAGAAACACTTAAAGTATTAAAGGAAACATATCCGTTGTATATTGTAAGCAATTGTCAGAGTGGATATATTGAAGCATTTCTAAAATACTATAAATTTGAAAAATATTTTGATGATTTTGAATGTTTTGGAAATACTGGAAAAGGAAAAGCCTATAATCAAAAATTGGTTGCAGAAAGAAATCAGTTGGATCGAGTGATTTATGTGGGTGATATTCAAGGTGACTATGAAGCAACGATGGAGGCTGGTTTTGAATTTATCCATGCAGCTTATGGGTTTGGAACAGTAGATGCGGATGTAAAACGTTTGAAAGCATTTTCAGAGCTTCCTAAGGTGCTGGCAGACATGTAAATTAATTATATATGTAAATTTATTTTAGTTGCAAAAAAAATAAATTGAAAAATTTAATTATTAGTGCTAAAATAGAAAAGCTGACTTAGAAAGGGATTTCTGCCTATGTGGAAATACCCTTTCTTATTCATATGGAAATACATATGAAAATTGGCAAATAAAAAGAAGGAGATGAAATACATGATAAAACAATTGACTCAATGTTTGCGGGAGTATAAACGAGCTGCAATCATCACTCCAATTTTTATTGTTTTTGAAGTGGTATTAGAATGCATTATCCCGTTAATTATTGCAAATCTGGTCAATGAAATTCAAGGTGGATGTGGACTGGATGTAATTGGAAAATATGGTGTGATATTAATTATAATGGCATGCCTGTCCTTACTTTTTGGAGGACTTGCTGGAAAGACCAGTGCAACTGCATCTTGTGGTCTGGCAAAGAATTTGAGAAAAGATATGTTCTATAAAGTACAAGAATTTTCTTTTGAAAATATTGACCGTTTTTCTACTTCGTCACTGGTAACAAGAATGACAACAGATGTTATGAATGTGCAGATGGCATTTATGATGACAATACGACTTGCGGTTAGAGCACCACTTATGTTCTTGTTTGCCATTATAATGGCATTTATTATGGGAGGAAAGCTGGCAACTATTTTTGTGTTTGTTGTACCTATCCTTATTGTGGTACTCGGTTTTGTAGTAAAAATAACAATGCCATTGTTCCGAGCTGTATTTAAAAAATATGATAGATTAAATAATTCTATTCAGGAAAACGTAAAATCCATGCGTGTTGTAAAATCTTTTGTTCGAGAAGACTATGAAAAGCAAAAATTCCAAGTAGCAGCAGAAGATGTTTGTAAAGATTTTACAAAAGCAGAGCGAATATTGGCAGTGAATGCACCAGTAATGCAATTCTGTTTGTATGCGGTTATGTTGTTTGTGATGTATTTTGGTGCGTATATTATTATTACAACACAAGGTGCGCAGGTGAATGTAGGACAGTTATCTTCTTTGTTGACATATGGCTTCCAGATTTTGATGAGTCTTATGATGGTATCGATGATTTTTGTTATGATTACCATGTCTATGGAATCAGCAAAACGTATTGTGGAAGTTTTGGAAGATGAAAGTACAATTAAAAATCCAGAAAATCCTTTGATGGAAGTAAAAGATGGTTCAATTGACTTTGAAGCTGTTAATTTTAAATATGCAAAAACTGCTCATAAGAATGCATTATCTAACATTAGTTTGCACATTAATTCTGGAGAAACGATTGGAATTATTGGAGGAACCGGTTCTTCCAAGTCTTCATTGATACAGCTTATCTCTCGTTTGTATGATGCCACAGAAGGTGTTGTTAAGGTCGGTGGAGCAGATGTAAGAGAATATGATCTTGATACACTTCGTAATCAGGTAGCAGTGGTATTACAGAAAAACGTATTGTTTTCTGGTACAATTAAAGAAAATTTGCGTTGGGGAAATAAGAATGCTTCCGATGAAGAAATGTTAGAAGCATGTAAACTTGCACAGGCAGATGAATTTATTCAAAGATTTCCAGATAAATATGATACATATATTGAGCAGGGTGGTGCCAATGTATCAGGAGGTCAGAAACAGCGTTTGTGTATTGCAAGAGCATTGCTTAAGAAACCAAAGGTTTTAATTTTAGATGATTCGACCAGTGCGGTTGATACAAAAACAGATGCATTAATTCGACAAGCGTTTTCTGAATTTATTCCAGAAACAACAAAGATAATTATTGCACAACGAATTTCATCGGTGCAGGATTCTGATCGTATTATCGTTATGGATGGCGGTACGATTAACGGAATTGGTACACATGAAGAGTTATTAAAAACAAATGAAATCTATCGTGAAGTATTTATGTCACAAAATAAGGCAGGTGAAGAAGATGAGTAAAAAAAATGGAAAGCAGGGTATGGTAAAGAAGGGGACATTGCCTCGTATCATTAAAACATTGTTTGAATTTTATCCTGTTATGATGCCAGTAGTATTAATTTGTATTGTTTTTAGTGCTATAGTATCTTCTATTCCAAGTGTTTTTATGCAGCAGGTTATTTCTGTAATTGACAGCAATTATAAAACGGGAGATTGGGAAGGTGTTTCTGGAAAGATTATCCGTTTAGTAACCATTCTGGCAGTATTTTATATCTTGTCTCTAATTGCGTGCGTGGTTTACAATCAGATGATGGCTGTAATTACACAAGGCTCATTAAAGAAGATGCGTGAAAAAATGTTTAATGGAATGCAGGATTTGCCAATTAAATATTTTGATGTCAATAATCATGGAGATATTATGAGTTATTATACGAATGATATTGATACGCTCCGACAAATGATTTCACAGAGTATACCACAGCTTATCAATGCAGCGGTTGTAGTTTGTACTACATTTTTTCTTATGTTCTATTTTAGTTTTTGGATGGCATTGGTTGTGGTTGTAGGCGTTATTATTATGACGGCTGTTACGAAAAAAGTAGGTGGGGCCTCTGCAAAATATTTTGTCAGACAACAAAATGCCGTAGGAAAAGTAGAAGGTTATATTGAAGAAATCATGAATGGCGAGAAAGTTGTAAAAGTGTTCTGCCATGAGGAGGAGACAGAAAAAGCGTTTGACAAAATAAATGAAGAATTATATCATGATGCAGAATCGGCTAACAGTTTTTCTAATATGCTTATGCCAATTTTAAATAATATTGGAAATATTCTTTATGTATTGGTGGCAGCAGTAGGTGGTTTGTTGATTTATTTAAAAGTGCCAAATGTTAGTTTCTCAGGACTTGCAATGGGCGTTAGTATTGTAGTTCCTTTCCTCAATATGACAAAACAGTTTTCAGGAAATGTAAGTCAGGTTTCTCAGCAGGTCAATTCAGTTGTTATGGCTTTGGCGGGAGCCGCACGTATTTTTGAATTGATTGACCAGGAACCAGAGGTGGACGAAGGGTATGTTACATTAGTAAATGCCAAAGAAGAAAATGGAACGATTGTGGAATGCAAAGAGCATACAGGAATGTGGGCATGGAAACATCCACACACAGCAGATGGAACTGTGACTTATACAAAACTTACTGGTGATGTTCGATTACATGATGTAGATTTCGGTTATAATGAGGATAAAATTGTGTTGCATAATATAGATGTTTTTGCAAAACCAGGTCAAAAAGTTGCTTTTGTTGGTTCTACAGGAGCAGGAAAAACCACAATTACAAACCTTATTAACCGTTTTTATGATATTGCAGATGGAAAGATACGTTACGACGGCATCAATATCAATAAGATTAAAAAAGCAGATTTACGTCGTTCACTGGGAATTGTATTGCAGGAGACAAATTTATTTACAGGATCTGTAATGGATAATATTCGATATGGAAAATTAGACGCAACCGATGAAGAATGTATTGCAGCCGCAAAATTGGCAGGTGCGGATGATTTTATCGAAAGATTGCCAGAAGGATATGATACAATGCTTTCTGGAAACGGTGCAAATCTTTCGCAGGGACAAAGACAGCTTATTGCGATTGCTCGTGCAGCAGTGGCAGATCCTCCTGTTATGATATTGGATGAAGCGACATCTTCCATTGATACACGTACAGAGGCAATTGTACAGCGTGGAATGGATTCCCTTATGAAAGGAAGAACTGTTTTTGTTATTGCCCATCGTTTATCAACGGTTAAAAACTCTGATGTAATTATGGTACTGGAACAGGGACGAATTATTGAGCGAGGTAGTCACGAAGACTTAATTGCAAAAAAAGGAAAATACTATCAGTTATATACTGGTGCATTTGAATTAGAATAATACGAGTCTATTTAGTGGATTAGAGGTTATTTTTCAGAAAGGGAAAACAAATCTCTAATCCACTTTTTTCTTGACAAGCATTAAAATGGTGTGTAGTATAAAAGAAGTACGTTAAAATGTCCTATCTATAGGATGTGAACCGTGTCGCAGGACATGAAAAGGATGTATAAAAAGAGAAACAAAAGATTATGCTTCTCTATAGAAATAGAAAAAGAAAGGCTTAGGTGTTAAGTAATGAAAAAAGTTGTAAAATTCGGTGGAAGCTCGTTGGCGAGTGCAGAACAGTTTAAGAAGGTAGGAGATATTATTCGTGCAGATGAAAGCAGAAAGTTTGTTGTACCATCTGCTCCTGGAAAGCGTTTTTCAGATGATATCAAGGTGACAGATATGCTATACGGATGTTATGCATTAGCAGAAGCTGGAAAGGATTTTACGAAGGAATTAAAGGCAATCAAGACCAGATATGAAGAAATCATCAAAGGATTAGGATTAAAATTATCTTTGGATGAGGAATTTAAGACAGTGGAAAAGAACTTCAAGGAAAAAGCTGGTTCTGATTATGCTGCATCACGCGGTGAGTACTTAAATGGTATTATCATGGCTGATTACTTGGGATATAATTTTATTGATTCTGCTGAGGTTATTTTCTTTGATAAGGAAGGAAACTTTGATGCAGAAAAGACACATAAAGTATTAAGTGAGCGTTTGGCAAAAGAAAATCGTGCAGTTATCCCAGGTTTTTATGGAGCAAATCCAGACGGTTCTGTTCGTACTTTCTCAAGAGGTGGTTCAGATGTAACTGGTTCTATTGTTGCTAAAGCTGCAAAGGTTGATTTATATGAGAACTGGACAGATGTTTCAGGTTTCCTTGTAGCAGATCCTAGAATCATCAAACATCCAAAAGTAATTAAGGTAATTACTTATAAAGAACTTCGTGAGTTAGCTTACATGGGAGCTTCTGTATTACATGAAGATGCAATTTTCCCTGTAAGACAGGCTGGAATTCCAATTAATATCCGTAATACAAATGCACCAGAAGATCCAGGAACTATGATTGTAAAGAGTACATGCCACACACCAGAGTATGTAATTACAGGTATTGCAGGTACAAAGGGATTTGTAGCTGTCAACATCGAAAAAGATATGATGAACTCTGAAATTGGATTTGGTCGTAAAGTTTTAGGTGTATTTGAGAAGAATGGTGTTTCTTTTGAGCATATGCCATCTGGTATTGATACTATGACAATCTTTGTGGATCAGGCAGAATTTGAAGGAAAAGAGCAGCATATTTTAGCTGGTATTGACCGTGAAGTTGAACCAGATTCTGTAGATTTGGAAAGTGATTTAGCATTGATTGCAGTAGTTGGTCGTGGAATGAAAGCTACAAGAGGTACTGCAGGACGTATTTTCTCTGCATTGGCACATGCAAAGGTAAATGTTAAGATGATTGATCAGGGATCTAGCGAGTTAAATATCATTATCGGTGTTAGCAATTGTGATTTTGAAGCTGCTATTAAGGCAATTTATGATACTTTTGTACAGGACTAATGGTACGCAATATTTAACATGCAATGTTTTATGTGATTAGATGAGAAGGAGTTTCTTTTAGAGAGACTCCTTTCTCTGTTTAAGATGGAGGAATGAAAAAATGGAATGCATCAGACCAAATTATTATGACCAATTTGAATGTATTGCAGGGGCCTGTCCAGATACCTGTTGTGCAGGATGGCAAATCATGATTGATAAACAAAGCTTGGAAATGTATAAAAATACAACAGGAGGTTTTGGAAATCGTCTTCAGAACGAAATTGATTGGAAAGAAGAAGCATTTCGACAATATAATGGGGATTGTGCATTTTTAAATGAGGCAGGATTGTGTGATATTTATAGCGAACTAGGAAAGGATTCATTATGTCAAACTTGTAAACAATATCCTAGATATACAGAAGAGTTTGAAGGTGTAAGAGAAGAATTTTTGTGTATTTCCTGTCCTGTTGTAGCAGATATGCTCTTAGGAAAAAAAGAAAAAACAGTCTTAAATATAACGGAAACAGAGGAAGAAGATGAGTTTTATGAAGATTTTGATTTCTTTTTATTTACAAAACTCCAAGATAGCAGAGCATATTTATTAGAAATGTTACAAAAGCGTGAGGTGAATATTGCTACCCGTTTAAGTTGTCTGGTTGCATTTGGACATGATATGCAGAGACGCATTTGGATGGATGAAGTGTATAAAATGGATCTTTTACTGGAAAAGTATATGGAAACGGATAGTGAGGCATTTTTTGAAGCGAAGAGGGAACAATTTGAGGATGAAATGGCAGAAAGGTATGACTTGTCCAAGAATATGTTTGCTTTATTAAAATCTTTGGAAATACGACAGCCAGAGTGGGCAACATGGCTTGGAAAATGTCAGGAAGCTTTGCATAAGAAAGGATTTATGGAATATGCGGATTTACGCAGTGTATATGAAGAAGAACAGCTAAGTTGGGAGTCCGAAGAAAATTGTATCGCCTTATATCAGGAACAGATTGCCGTATATTTTCTGCTACATTATTATTGTGGTGCAGTATATGACGACAATGTTTCGGCAAAAACTAAAATGGCTGTTTTGTCTGCTTTTATTATTGAAGAAATGTTGTTTGCAAAGTGGGTAATCAGCCGAACAGAAAATACAAAAACAGACTGGGTTGCAATTACCTATCAGTTTGCAAGAGAAATTGAGCATTCCGATGAAAACATAGAGCGAATAGAGAAAGAAGTTACTACAACAAATGCATTTAAAACTGCGACAATTGTAAAGGCAATCTGTGCAAAAACAAATAACAATGAAAAGAACTTGTAAAATTCTTTAAGGTAAGAACTGTACAATTCAAATTCTTAAAAAAAGGATAAATACGTGCAGAAAGATAAAAAGGGAGCAGAATTGTACAAGAACAGGTTAGATATGTACTTGAAATAGTGTCGTAGATATTGTATAAATAGATTGTTGAGTTTGTTACGTGAAAAGCGATAGACAAATTTAGCAGAATTGTTAGAATGATAACAAAAAGTTAAAAGAGGTACTAGCATAATTAGTACTTATAGTGTATAATGTTAGAGATTGAGCCGATTTTGAGATGTAAAGTCCGTATGGATTTTCCAAATAAGCAGGCACATAAGAAAGGAGCACATTTAATGTCAAATTTAGCAGAAGTAGTAAAGAAACAGTTTGGTAGATCAATCGCAGAATGTACCAACGAAGAAGTTTATGTTAGTTTATTAAGCCTTACAAAGGATGCACTTAAGAACAAGGGTTATAACGAAGGAAAGAAGAAAATTTATTATATTTCAGCAGAATTCTTAATTGGTAAATTGTTATCTAACAATTTGATCAATCTTGGAATTTATGATGAAATTAGTAAAGAACTTGCAGAAAATGGAAAGAACATTGCAGAGATTGAAGAAGTTGAAATGGAGCCATCACTTGGTAACGGTGGTTTAGGAAGACTTGCTGCATGTTTTATTGACTCAATTGCTACACTTGGCATGAATGGTGCTGGTGTTTCATTGAACTATCACTTAGGTTTATTTAAGCAGGTATTTGAAAATAAATTACAGAAAGAAACTCCAAATCCATGGATCACAGACAACTGCTGGTCTACAAAGGTACCAGAAAGATCTTACACAGTACCTTTCAAGGGATTTGAATTAAAGTCTACTTTATATGATATTGATGTAAGTGGATATGATAGCAAATCTATCAAGTTACACTTATTTGATGTAGATACAGTAGATGAGAATTTAGTACAGGGTGACGGTATCAGCTTTGATCAGCATGATATTGCTAAGAACCTTACATTATTCATCTATCCTGATGATAGTACAAGAGAAGGTCAGCTTCTTCGTATTTATCAGCAGTACTTCATGGTTTCAAACGGTGCACAGTTAGCAATCGATGAAGCAAAAGAAAGAGGAATGAAGGATTTACGTGAATTAGCAGATTACGTAACAATTCAGATCAATGATACACATCCAAGTATGGTAATTCCTGAATTAATCCGTTTAATGACAGCAGATGGTCTTTCAACAGATGAAGCAGTTGAAGTTGTAAAGAAGGTATGTGCATATACAAACCATACAATTTTGGCAGAAGCTCTTGAAAAATGGCCAATTGATTACTTAGAAGAAGTTGTACCACACTTATTACCAATCATCAGAGATTTAGATGCTCGTGTAAAGGCACAGTACAGCGATCCATCTGTAGCAATTATTGATGACACAAACAGAGTACATATGGCTCATATGGATATTCATTTCTCTTACAGTGTAAACGGTGTTGCTGCTGACCATACACGTATTTTGGAAGAAAGCGAATTAAATAACTTCTACAAGATTTATCCAGAGAAGTTTAACAATAAGACAAACGGTATTACATTCCGTAGATGGTTAATGCATTGTAACCATGAATTAACTGATTTTATCACATCTAAAATCGGTGATGGATTTAAGAAGAATGCAGACGAATTAGAAAAGTTATTACAGTTTGTTGATGACGATGCAACATTAGAAGAATTATTAAACATTAAGAAGAGTGCTAAGAAGAGATTACAGGCATTTATTAAGTCAAATGTTAATCAGGATTTAGATGATGAAGCTATCTATGATATCCAGATTAAGCGTTTACATGAGTATAAACGTCAGCAGTTAAATGTTTTATACATTATTCATAAGTATTTAGAAATCAAAGAAGGAAAGAAACCTGCAACACCAATCAACTTTATTTTTGGTGCAAAGGCAGCTCCTGCTTACATTATCGCAAAAGATATTATCCATACAATTATCTGTTTACAGGAATTGATCAACAATGATCCAGAGGTAAGCCCATACATGAAGGTTGTTATGGTTGAAAACTACAATGTTACTGCAGCAGAGAAGTTATTCCCAGCATGTGATATTTCTGAGCAGATTTCACTTGCATCTAAGGAAGCTTCTGGAACAGGTAACATGAAGTTTATGTTAAATGGTGCAGTTACTTTAGGTACAGACGATGGAGCAAACGTAGAAATTCATGGACTTGTTGGAGACGAAAACATCTATATCTTTGGTGAGTCTTCTGACCAGGTTATTGAACATTACGCAAAGGCTGATTATTGCTCATTTGATTACATCAAGAAAGATCCAGAAATCGCTAGATGTGTAGGATTCTTATTAAGCCCTGAAATGTTAAGCGTTGGTCATTATGATCACCTTGCTAGACTTCATAAGGAATTAGTTACTAAGGACTGGTTCATGACATTACTTGACTTCAAGGATTATGTAAGAGTAAAAGATCAGGCATTTGCTGATTATGCAGATCGTAAGACATGGGCTAAGAAGATGTTAGTAAACATTGCAAAAGCTGGATTCTTCTCATCTGATAGAACAATTAAACAGTACAATGATGATATTTGGAAATTAAATGACTAATTATACGTCATAGATGTTTGTGATAAAATAGAGAACAACATAGGTTTGTGTTTGGTTCAGCCATTAGTATTTTTGCTGATGGCTGGCAGATACAGCCGCATGTTGTTCTTTTTTTGTGCTATTTGTCAAGAGTGACAGGAGATATGTATATGTCTTGTATAACGGTTACGAAGCGTTTCGTGTACGGTACAATAGAAAAATAGTAAAAAATAGTAGCAAAATGTAAATAGCGTGGTGTATGCCATGCTGTTTTGTTTGTTAAAACATCCAGATGCAGGAAATTGGTAACGATTGCCAACTATTATAAAAGATAAATAAAATTTTTTTACAGGTATAGATGAAAATGTAAAAAAGTGGGATACGTCTTTTTTGCTATAAAACAAGGGAAAACAAGGAATTAAAACTATGGAAAAAGTAGAAAATGAAATAACTTTTCAAAAAAATTATAATAAATGCTTGAATTATCCATAAAATTCAGTTAAAATTTTTAAGAAGGTAATAGATAGAGATATCTAGATATAAAAAAAGAAATAACATGCCAAATTTACTTCTTTTTTTATGGGATTTATTATGCAGAGGTTTGCACTCTGTTTGATAAAATGTTATCTTACAATATTTTTAGGAGGGTAAAATACCATGTCATATGTTGATGAAGTGATTGATTTAGTAATCAAAAAGAATCCTAGTGAACCAGAATTTCACCAGGCAGTAAGAGAAGTATTGGAATCTTTAAGACCAGTAATTGATGCCAACGAAGCCTTATATCGTAAAGAGGCTTTGTTAGAGCGTATTGTTGAGCCAGACCGTCAGTTCAAGTTCAGAGTACCTTGGGTTGATGATAAGGGACAGGTTCAGGTAAATACAGGTTATCGTGTTCAGTTTAATAACAGCATTGGACCATACAAGGGTGGGTTACGTTTACATCCATCTGTAAATGTTGGTATTATCAAATTCTTAGGTTTCGAGCAAATCTTCAAAAATTCTTTAACTGGACTTCCAATTGGTGGAGGTAAAGGTGGTTCCGATTTTGATCCTAAAGGAAAATCAGATAGAGAAGTTATGGCATTCTGCCAGAGCTTTATGACAGAGCTTTGTAAATATATCGGAGCAGATACAGACGTTCCTGCTGGAGATATTGGAACAGGTGCTAGAGAAATCGGATATATGTTCGGTCAGTACAAGAAGATTAAGAGCGTATATGAAGGTGTTCTTACAGGTAAGGGATTATCTTATGGTGGTTCTCTTGCAAGAACAGAAGCTACAGGATATGGATTATTATATTTAACAGAGGAAATGTTAAAGTGCAACGGTAAAGATATTGCTGGAAAGACAGTTGTAGTTTCTGGTGCTGGAAATGTTGCAATTTATGCAATCCAGAAGGCTCATCAGTTAGGAGCTAAGGTTGTAACATGTTCTGATTCTACAGGTTGGATTTATGATCCAGAAGGTATTGATGTAGATCTTCTTAAAGAAGTAAAAGAAGTAAAACGTGCAAGATTAACAGAGTATGCTGCTGCTCGTAAGAGTGCTGAATACCATGAAGGTAAAGGTGTATGGACAGTAAAATGTGATATTGCACTTCCTTGCGCAACACAGAACGAGTTAGACCTTGATGATGCAAAAGCTTTAGTTGCAAACGGATGCTTTGCAGTTGCAGAAGGTGCAAACATGCCTACTACATTAGAAGCTACAAAATACTTCCAGGACAACAAAGTATTATTCTGCCCTGGTAAAGCTGCAAATGCCGGTGGTGTTGCAACATCTGCGTTAGAAATGTCTCAGAACAGTGAAAGATTAAGCTGGACATTTGAAGAAGTAGATGCTAAGCTTAAGAATATCATGGTTAATATCTTCCACAACTTAGATGACGCTGCTAAGCGTTATGGAAAAGATGGCGATTATGTTGCAGGTGCAAACATTGCTGGATTTGAAAAGGTTGCAGATGCTATGTTAGCGCAAGGTGTTTGCTAATTAGATAAATACTTATATTATATCATATCCAAAGCCCCAGTATTTCACGGAACTGGGGCTTTTTTTGTTACAATTCTTGACCTTTTAAGGTGAAAGTGCTATCATTAAAACGATAGATTTTATGTAGAGACAGTAGACTAGCCCCATTAGTCATTTCTGAATATCTACATGAAGATTGATTGAAAAAAAGAATAAGAGGTGCAAAAGAAATGAGTAGTTTTGACAATTTATTAGCAAAGGTTTCACAGTGCAGTCGTAAAAAGGTGGCAGTTGCAGTAGCACAGGATTCTGAAGTATTACAGGCAGTTCGCGAAGCGAAGGAAAAGAATATTGCAGATGCGATTCTTGTTGGTGATGAAGCAAAGATGAAAGAGATTGCAGCATCATTGAACATTGATTTATCTCAGTTTGAGATTATCAATGAGCCAGATGTAATTGAAGCTTCTTTGAAGGCTGTAAAGCTTGTACATGATGGAAAAGCAGATATGTATATGAAGGGCTTAATTGATACTAAGAATTTCTTGAAGAGCGTATTAAACAAGGAAGTTGGATTGAGAACTGGAAACGCATTATCTCATGTATGTGTATTTGATATTAAGGGTATCGATCATTTGTTATTCTTAACAGATGTTGCTTTCATGACATATCCTTCATTAGAGGAAAAGGTGCAGATTATTGAGAATACTGTTCCAGTAGCACAGGCTTGTGGTATTGAGTGCCCTAAGGTTGCACCTCTTGCAGCAGTTGAAGTCGTAAATCCTAAGATGCCAGTTACTGTCGAAGCGGCAGAATTAACAAAAATGTGCGAAGAAGGAAAGATTAAGGATTGTATCGTTGATGGACCTTTATCATTAGATCTTGCAATTGATCCAGAAGCAGCAAAGCATAAAGGTGCTCTTGACAGAAAAATCCAGGGTGATGCAGATATTCTTTTATTCCCTGATATTCATGCAGGAAATTTAGTATATAAGGCATTAGTTCATACAGCAGAAGTTAAAAATGGATGTATTTTAACAGGTACAAAGGCACCAGTTATTTTAACATCACGTTCAGATACTTTTGAAACAAAGGTAAATTCTATTGCATTAGCAGCAGTTGTTGCAGAAACAATGAACAAGTAATACATACTTTTTATGAAATAAATGACTGTTCCTGTTTTAGTAGTTAAAATATTACATAAGCAGGAACAGCAGTGTATGGTATTATTTACATTTGATAAGAAAAGATTTCAATGTAAAATTGAAATTAGAACGCTCGTATCATGGGCATGTATAACCAGATATAAGGAGGACATAGAAATATGGCATATATTAGCTTAATTTTGAACCCAGGTTCTACATCAACAAAGATTGGTGTTATGGAAGACGAAACATTATTATTTGAAGAGACACTTCGTCATTCTACAGAAGAAATTGCAAAGTATGATTCTATCTTTGCACAGAAGGATTTCCGTAAGGATGTTATCCTTTCTGTATTAAAAGATAAGGATTTTGATTTAAAGAAGTTAGATGTTGTTGTTGGCCGTGGTGGAATGTTAAAGCCAATACCAGGTGGTACATATGCAGTATCAGACGCTTTATTAGAGGATTTAAAGATTGGTAAACAAGGACAGCATGCGTCTAATTTAGGTGGTATTCTTGCTCGTGAAATCGGTGATGAATTAGGAGTACCTTCATTCATTGTTGACCCTGTAGTAGTAGATGAGTTAGCTCCTGTAGCAAGATTATCTGGTGTTCCAGAATTACCTAGAACAAGTGTATTTCATGCATTAAATCAGAAAGCAGTAGCAAAGAGATATGCAAAAGAAAATGGAAAGAAATACGAGGACTTAAACTTAATCGTTGTTCATATGGGTGGCGGTGTTTCCGTTGGAGCACATGATCATGGTAAGGTTGTAGACGTAAACAATGCATTAGACGGTGATGGTGCATTTTCTCCAGAAAGAGCAGGCGGAGCACCTTCAGGAGCTTTGATTAAGCTTTGCTTCAGTGGAAAATACACAGAGCAGGAAGTATATAAGATGTTTGTAGGAAATGGCGGATTAAACGGATACCTTCATACAAATGATATGCGTGATGTTTTAAAAGCAATGGCAGAAGGCGATGCAGACAACAAGATGGTATTTGATGCCTTTATTTATCAAGTATCAAAAGATATCGGAGAGATGGCTACTGTATTAAAAGGAAAAGTAGACCAGATTGTTGTTACAGGTGGTATTGCATATTCAGATGTTGTTGTAAACGCATTAAAAGAGCGTACAGCATGGATTTCTGACTTTACTGTATATGGCGGTGAGGATGAGTTATTAGCTTTGGCACAAGGCGCTATTCGTGTACTGAGTGGTGAAGAAAAAGCTATGGAATACTAAAAGTTTAAAAATTAAATATAGCTATTATAAAAATGTTTCTTTCTAGGTAAGTAGATTGCTTAGAGAGGAACATTTTTTTGTTTATTGAAACTTATAGAAATACGTTTTATCAGTGAAAATCGTTTTTATCTAGTGGTGACTGTTTTATATGAGGGTTTAAATAAGGGGGAGACTGTTGTTTAAGCTTCAAAATAAATGGCTAAACAGAGAGAAGATAGACACTAATAAGGATAAAATTTTTTAGATAAGGATAGAAGAGTAAGGCTTCAAAGCGTCTAGTATGCAATAGAATGTAATAAAAAAGAGGGATTCAAGTTATCTTGAATCCCTTAAAAACTGTTAAAACAGAATTATTTATTTGCAATTGCAGCTTTTAACTGCTCTGTCAACATAGGTACAATCTTGTTTAAGTCGCCAACAAGACCGTAATCAGCTACATCAAAGATTGGAGCGTTCTCATCTTTGTTAATAGCGATAATAAGATCAGAATCTTCCATACCTGCTGTATGCTGAATAGCACCAGAGATACCGATTGCGAAGTATACCTGAGGACGTACAGTTTTACCTGTCTGTCCAACCTGAAGTTCTTTCTCTTTCCAACCATCATCAACAACGGCACGAGAACAACTTACAGTACCACCAAGAACTTCTGCAAGATCGTCTAATAACTTGAAGTTTTCTGCACTACCAACACCACGACCACCAGATACTAAGATCTTAGCTTCAGAAATATCAACAACATCTTTAACTTCCTTAACGATGTTTAAGATTTCAACATATTTATTGTCTGGAGTAAATCCAGGGTTGAATTCGATTACTTCAGCCTTAGCACCCTTGATTGGGCTAATCTTCTGCATAACACCAGCACGAACAGTAGCCATCTGAGGACGGTTGTCTGGGCAAGCGATAGTAGCGATTGTGTTACCACCAAATGCAGGACGAGTCATTAATAACTGACCAGATTTCTGATTTGGAGTTGGGTTGATTGGGAAGTTACCAATCTCAAGAACTGTACAGTCAGCAGTAAGACCTGTCTTAACACGAGCAGATACTCTAGGGCCTAAATCTCTACCGATAGCAGTAGCACCAACTAAAACGATTTCTGGCTTATATTCGTTAATTACAGAAGCCAATGCGTGTGTGTATGGCTCAGTTCTGTAATCCTTTAATTCTGGATCATCTACAACGATAACCTTATCAGCACCATATTCTGCTAATTGGTCAGCTAATCCCTTTACGTTATATCCAACTAAGACAGCTGTTACATCAGTATTTAAATCACTTGCTAAGTCTTTTGCCTTTCCAAGTAACTCGAATGCGATTGAGCTAATCTCATTGTCTACCTGCTGAGCAAAGACAAATACACCTTTATATTCTTCTAAATTCATTCTTGTCACCATCTTCCTTTAATATTAGATTACATGTTTTTCTTCTAACTTACCGATTAAGTATTTAACTGCTTCATCTGGATCAAGAGTAACTTTTTCACCAGCACCCTTTCTTACCTTATCAGATGCTCTAGCAATCTTTGTAGGGGATCCCTTTAATCCAAGATTAGAGTCATCTACATCTTTAAGATCTGCTCTTCCCCATACAGTGATTTCCTTATCGTAAGCATCGAAAATTCCACCTGGAGTCATGTAACGAGGCTCGTTTAATTCAGAAAGTGCAGTAACTAAGCAAGGCATTTTAGCCTTTACTTCATGATATCTATCTTCGTACTGACGCTGAACAATAACGGAATCTCCATCAACTTTAATATCCTGTGCGTAAGAGATAACAGGAATATCAAGATGCTCAGAAATCTGAGGACCAACCTGAGCAGTATCACCATCAATAGCCTGACGACCAGTGATGATTAAATCATAATCAATGTTTCTAAGAGCACCTGCGATAGTAGTAGAAGTAGCCCATGTATCAGCTCCACCTAAAACTCTATCTGTTACAAGAATACCATTATCAGCACCCATAGCCATAGCTTCACGAAGAACTTCCTCAGCCTTAGGAAGTCCCATTGTCAATACAGTAACCTCAGCACCATACTGATCTTTTAATCTAAGTGCAGCTTCCAAACCAGCCTTATCATCTGGGTTCATGATAGTAAGCATTGCACCTCTGTCCAAAGTACCATCTGGGTTAAATTTAACGCCGCCTTTTGTATCTGGAACCTGTTTAATACATACAACGATTTTCACAGTCATTCACTCCTTATTTTTTTATTCGGGATTTGATCCCGTTCTGTTTATCTACCAGTTGTAGAAATTATTTTAAAAGGTTAGCAGAGATTACCATACGCTGAACTTCACTTGTTCCTTCGTAGATTTCAGTAATCTTAGCATCACGCATCATACGCTCAACGTCGTATTCTCTAATGTATCCGTATCCACCGAATAACTGAACAGCTTTTGTTGTAACTTCCATAGCAACTTCAGCAGCCATTAATTTAGCCATAGCAGCTTCTACAGAATAAGAAGTTCTATGATCCTTCATATACTGTTCTTTCTTCATAGCAGCCTGATATACTAATAATTTAGCAGCTTCCACCTTTGTTGCCATATCAGCAAGCTGGAACTGCGTATTCTGTTGCTGAGCAATAGAACGACCAAACTGTTTTCTCTCTTTTGTGTATTCGATTGTACGCTCAAGAGCACCCTCAGCAAGACCAAGAGCCTGAGCAGCGATACCAATACGACCACCATCAAGAGTATGCATAGCGATTGGGAATCCCTTACCACGCTGTCCAAGAAGGTTAGCTGCTGGAATTCTACAATCCTGGAAAATCAATTCATAAGTAGCTGAACCACGGATACCCATTTTCTTTTCTTTTGTACCAAAAGTAAATCCAGGAGTTCCTTTTTCAACGATGAATGCAGAGAATTTCTTCTGCTTCTTTCCACGTTTGTTTTCAACGATATCTGTATAAGCAATGATGATATAAATATCAGCTTCTTTACCGTTTGTGATAAAGCATTTAGAACCATTTAATACCCATTCATCACCATCTAATACAGCCTTCGTCTGAACACCCTGTGCATCAGTACCAGCACCTGGCTCAGTTAAACCGAAAGCACCAAGCTTTTCACCTTTAGCCAATGGAACTAAGAACTTTTCCTTCTGTTCTGGAGTACCAAAAGTCTGAATTGGATCTGCACACAATGATGTATGAGCAGAAACAATAACACCTGTAGTACCGCAAACTTTAGAAAGTTCTTCTACACACATAGTGTATGTTAAAGGATCACAACCTTGTCCGCCATACTCTTTTTCAACTGGAATACCCATAAAACCGTATTTCTGCATCTTTTTAACGATTTCAGTAGGGAAATGTTCTGTTTCG
The DNA here is from genome assembly GCA_000437275.1 of Clostridium sp. CAG:411. Classification (GTDB taxonomy): domain Bacteria; phylum Bacillota; class Clostridia; order Lachnospirales; family Lachnospiraceae; genus CAG-411. The sequence goes on from FR899735.1 coordinate 55,238, forward strand.
TCAGTTTCCTGAGCGAAAGGTTTTACTTCTGTCTCGGCAAATTCTTTGAAAAGATTTCTTGCCATTTCATGTTTTTTACTTAAAGAAAAATCCATCTCAATTCCTCCATCTTTATTTGAACTTAAGAGTTCATTATTTTCTATAGTAATGAAAGGTGCATAAGCATCCTGACATTCGAATCGTAAAATGCCGATACCTAATTATTTGCAATTAGGTATCAGGCATAGTGGAAGAGTAGTAAGCTACTCTTTATATTACTTGCTGTAATCGTAGAAACCAATACCAGTCTTTTTACCTAACTTACCAGCACGAACCATCTTTCTTAACAATGGATGTGGACGGTACTTAGGATCACCAGTTTCAGCCTGAAGAACTTCCATAATAGCTAAGCAGATATCAAGACCTACTAAGTCTCCTAAAGCTAAAGGTCCCATTGGATGATTAGCTCCTAATTTCATAGCTGCATCAATACCTTCTACAGAAGCAACACCGTCAGCGAAAATACCAACAGCTTCGTTGATCATTGGAATTAAGATTCTGTTTACAACAAAACCAGCAGCTTCTTTTACTTCAACAGGAGTCTTTCCGATTTCTTTAGAGATTTCGATAACTTTATTTGTAACTTCGTCAGTTGTATTTTCGCCACGGATAACTTCTACTAACTTCATTACTGGAGCTGGGTTGAAGAAGTGCATACCAATAACTGGTCTGTCAATTCCTGCACCAATTTCAGTAATAGAAAGAGAAGATGTATTTGTAGCAAAGATACAATCTTTCTTACAGATGTCCTGTAATTCTTTGAATGTCTGTTTCTTGATGTCCATTACTTCAAGAGCAGCTTCAACTACTAAATCGCAATCTGTACAAATTTCTTTTGTACCTGTTGTGATTTTTGCAAGAATAGCATCAGCATCAGCCTGAGACATTTTGCCTTTTGCAATTCTCTTTTCGAATCCCTTTGCAATTTTGTTTTTTCCGTTTGCAGCGAATTCATCATTAATGTCACATAAACATACTTCATATCCTTCTGTCTGAGCGAAAGCCTGTGCAATACCAGAACCCATTGTTCCAGCGCCAATAATACCAACCTTCATGTTAAATCCTCCTTAAAATTCTTTATGTTCACAGGTATCATACCTGTAAAAATAGCATATTGTCAATATAAAAGAAAATTATTGACAAAAAAATCATAATTTTGTCATATTTTATTTGTTTTGGAATGGAACTACCTTTAATTTCTTTTCTTTATCTTTTTCTAAGAAATTACCCATTCCAGCTTTTTGATCTTCTGTTTCAAAACAATCACCGAAAAGCTTTTCTTCAATAACGATTGCCTGATCCATATCAACCTGTAATCCGTCATTGATTGCTTTTTTGCAATTACGAACAGCAATAGGAGCATTCTTGGCAATTGTAGAAGCTAACTTCTTAGCCTGTGCCATTAAATCTTCCTGTGTATATACTGCATTTACAAGACCGATACGGAATGCTTCGTCTGCTTTGATGTTTCTGGCCGTATAGATAAGCTGTTTTGCCATACCAACACCAACAGTACGAGCAAGTCTTTGTGTTCCACCGAAACCTGGTGTAATTCCAAGACCAACTTCTGGCTGACCAAATACAGCATTATCAGAGCAAATACGAATATCGCAACTAAGTGAAATTTCGCATCCACCACCAAGGGCAAAACCATTCACAGCAGCAATTACTGGAATAGGGAATGTCTCTAATTTACGGAATACATCATTACCCTTCTTACCAAATGCTTCGCCTTCCGCTTTTGTTAATGTACTCATTTCTCCAATATCCGCACCAGCAACAAAAGACTTATCTCCAGCACCTGTTAAAATTAAACATCTTGTTGTGTTGATATCAACATTATCCAAAGTTGTGTTTAATTCATCTAATACAGAACTGTTTAATGCATTTAATGCCTTTGGTCTATTGATTGTAATAATACCAATGAATTCTTCCTGTTCATATGTGATAAATTCCATTCTTTACAAATCCTTTCTAAATAAAATCTAAAATAGAAGAGCCGTGTTATGTGATGAAACACATATAACCCATGCCCCGTATGAGACATGGGTTCTAAAATTAATCTCTCTTAACGATTGTTGAGCAGCCCATTCCACCACCGATACAAAGAGTAGCTAAACCAGTCTTTGCATCCTTAGCTTCCATTTCATGAAGAAGTGTAACTAAGATACGGCATCCAGATGCACCAACAGGATGTCCTAATGCAATTGCTCCACCATTTGGATTTAATTGTTTTTCAGTATCAATTCCTAAATCTCTACCAACTGCAACAGACTGAGCAGCGAAAGCTTCGTTTGCTTCGATGATATCGAAATCAGAAATGTTCATACCTGTCTTAGCAAGAACTTTCTTTGTAGAGTATACAGGTCCAATACCCATAACTTCAGGTCTGCATCCTGCAAGAGCACCTGTTACCCAAGTAGCCATAGGAGTTACACCTAATTCTTTTGCTTTTTCTTCGCTCATTACAACGATAGCAGCAGCACCGTCATTGATACCGGAAGCATTACCTGCTGTAACAAATCCGTTTGGATTGATTGGACGAAGTTTAGCAAGACCTTCGATTGTTGATCCTGGACGAGGACCTTCATCCACCTTAAATTCGATTGTTTCTTTTCTCTTCTTAACAGTAACAGGAACGATTTCCTTATCAAAAGCACCGCTCTTTTGAGCAGCTTCTGCTTTCTGCTGACTCTTTAAAGCAAACTCATCTAATTCTTCTCTTGTGATACCCCATTCTTCGCAAATGTTATCAGCAGTCTTGATCATATGGTAATCATTGAAAGCATCCCATAATGCATCATTTACCATAGTATCTTTCATAGTAGCATTACCCATTCTGTAACCAAAACGAGCTTTGTCTAAAGCATAAGGAGCCATAGACATGTTTTCCATACCACCTGCTACAACGATATCAGCTTCACCAGCCATGATCATATGAGCAGCCTGGTTTACACAGTTAAGACCAGAACCACAAACAACGTTCATAGTAACGGCTGGAACCTCGATAGGAAGTCCTGCTTTAATTGTTGCCTGACGAGCTACGTTTTGTCCCTGACCAGCTTGGATTACACAACCCATATATACCTGATCAACCTGATCACCAGGTACGCCTGCTCTCTTAAGAGCTTCTTTGATAACGATAGCACCTAATTCAGCGGCTGGAGTAGTGCTTAATGAACCACCCATAGTACCGATAGCTGTACGACATGCACCTGCTAAAACTACTTTTCTAGACATAATAAATATTCCTCCGTTTCTTTTTTTGTCATTCCTTCACATCGTGAAAAATTTAACATAATGGTTGCAAACACATATTGCGTTGCATGATGTGTTAATTTTATCACAAGCAAATTGCTTTTGCAATAGATTCTACATTTTTCTTTTTCTTTCTTGCATTTATATTATACGATTGATACAATAATTATTAATTAGAAAGAACACATCAAATAGTTCTTTATTCTGAGAATAGTTGCGGAAATTTTAAAAATAATAATAGAAAATAGTAGAAAGGCTGGAATGACATGAGCGAAATGCTGGATATTAAAGATCTAGAAGAAAGAGTAATCTTAATTTCTGTAGAAGAAAGTCCAACGGACGATACAGAGGCCTGCTTAGACGAATTGGAAGAATTGGCAAAAACTGCTGGTGCTACGGTAGTTGGAAGAATGATTCAAAAAAGAGAAAAAATCCATCCTGGCACCTATATTGGAAAGGGAAAAGTAGAAGAATTATTATTATATATAGAAGAATGTCAGGCAACAGGAGTTATTTGTGATGATGAATTGTCGCCTGCACAATTGAAGAATTTGGAAGAATTACTGCAAATAAAAGTAATTGATCGTACCATTATGATATTGGATATATTTGCACGCCATGCCACCACAAGAGAAGGAAAAATTCAGGTTGAACTTGCTCAGTTAAAATATCGTGCTACAAGACTGGTCGGTTTAAGAAGTTCATTGTCCAGACTAGGTGGAGGAATTGGAACCCGTGGCCCTGGAGAAAAGAAATTGGAGATGGATAGACGTCTGATTCGAGAACGTATTTCCTTGTTAAAAAGAGATTTAGAAGGAATAAAAAAGGCAAGAGAAATAGCAAGAAAACAAAGAAGTAAAAATCCTATTCCAATTATTGCGATTGTAGGATATACAAATGCAGGTAAATCTACTTTGTTAAATACGCTTACAAATGCAAACGTTCTTGAAGAAGATAAATTATTTGCAACTCTTGATCCTACAACAAGAAATTTGGAAATGGAAGATGGACAGCAGGTACTTCTTACGGATACGGTTGGATTTATTAGAAAATTGCCACATCATTTAATTGAAGCTTTTCGTAGTACATTAGAAGAAGCAAAGTATGCCGATTTGATTTTACATGTAGTGGATAGTTCGAGTCCATCTGCTTATGTTCATATGCATACAGTTTATGAGACACTGGAAATGCTGGGTGCAGGAGATAAAACTGTAATTACTGTATTTAATAAAATTGACAAGGTCGAAGATAAAACAGAAACGGTAAAAGATTGCAAGGCAGATGTAACTGTGCGAATTTCGGCAAAGAAGAAGATTGGCTTAGAGGAGCTAGTACAACAGATTGAAAAGATTCTTCGTGAACAAAAGATTTATGTGGAACGTGTTTTTTCTTATAATGAAGCGGGAAAAATTCAACTTATTCGAAAATATGGTCAGTTATTGGAAGAAGAATATAAGGAAACAGGAATTTTTGTTCGAGCGTATTTGCCAAAAGAACTATATTATCAAATCGGTGAACAGTAACAAGCAGGAGTGTCATATAGCGGATAGGGATTGTATTTCGTTATATGGTTTGTTATAATATTTTAAGTGGTAAAAGTACGGATACGTGATAAAAGATACTATATATAGATAAGAGAGTATGGGGAAAAATTATGGAACATTTTCAAGATAATCAGAAAGAAAAGGGCGAGAGCGAACATATGCTTATTGCCAGAGAAAAGCAAAATGCGTTACGAAATTTGAAACAGGAATGTTTTTTTGAATATGATATTAATAAGGATATTTTTTGGTTGTCCAGAGAGACAGATGAATTGGGCGTGAATGGAACAAAAATTTCAAATTTTAAAAAGAAGCTACATCGCATTGGACATATTCATGAGGATGATATGGATGGATGCATGGCATATCTGACTGGCGAAGAGGGAGAAAAATTCGAATTTAGATATATAAAGGAAGATGGTACCAGCCTGTGGTGTATGGCAAAAGGCTCCTTTATTAAAGAAGAAAATGGTAATTTAAGTGTTTTAGTAGGATGTATCACAGATATAGATTACGAAAGGCATATGCGAGAGATGCTTGTAGAACAGGCATTATTAGATCCACTTACAAAATTGTACAGTAGGACAAAGGCACAGGGATTGATTGAAAATTTCTTGCGAAAAGATGGAAGTTTTGGAAAACACGCTATCATGCTTCTTAATATTAGAGATTTTGGCAGAATCAATAAGCGTTATGGCAGTCTGTTTGGTGATGGCGTATTATCCAATATTGGAGAAAAAATACAGCGATGTTTTCGCAAGAAGGACATTGTGTGTCGTGTGGGCGGAGACGACTTTTTAATATTGATAAAAGACATTTCGGGAGGAGAAGCTTTACAGCGAAAGATTTCTCAGGTTAGAGAAGTTTTAAAGAATACATTTGTTGGTGAAAATCTAGGTCTGGCATGTGATATTGGTATTTCGTGCTTCCCTGATGATGGAAATGACTATGGAACATTATTTCGAAATGCAGATATTGCTATGTTTGTGTCAAGTAAAAGCAGTGAGTCGGGAAATGAAATATATGATTCTACGTGTAAGCTAGATGGATATGAAAAAAAAGGCGAATATTATCATGACTATGTTATCCGTGAACGAAACAAAGAAGGAGACGGAAAATTTAGTCGTGAGATTACAGATTTTGCGGTAGATATCATGCTGGATTCAAAAGATGTTGCCAGTGCGATTAAAATTTTACTAGAAAAGATTGGAAAGTATTATCAATGTGATGATGTTATCATTCTGGAAAAGGATGATGAACAATTATTACATACTACCTATTCATGGAACAAAAAAGAAGGGCTGAATCATTTTAACTCCATGCATTTTATTGATCTAAAAGAACTTTCCTCTTTAGAAACGTATTTTGACGAAAGAGGACTGCGTGTATTCAATAATACAAATATTATGCGAAAACATCCGGGACACAATGCTTTTATGACGATGATTAATGCAAGAGCGTTGTTACAATGTGCATTTTGGGATAATAGTGAATTTAAAGGATGCATTTGTATCGGACACAAAAAGAAAGTGCATGAGTGGACAACAGAAGAGAAGGATACTCTTTTGACTATTACAAAATTGATATCTGTGTATTTACTAAAGTTACGAACTTCAGAGAAGATACAAACCAGAATTTCATATTTGAAAAATTATGATTCTTTGACAAAATTGCCAACGATGCATAAGTTCCGCAATGATGTGACGGAAATCTTAGAAAAAAACAAAGAAAATAAATATGCAATTGTGTATATGGATATTAATAAGTTCAAATATATTAATGACACACTAGGATATGAAGCTGGAGATGATTTATTACGGGAAATCTCCCATACGCTTTCAACGGAGACGCTGGATATTTTGCTCATGGCAAGAGTATCTTCTGACAACTTTGTATTGTTGATGAAGTATGAAAATGAACAGCAAATTAGAAATAATCTGTATGAATTAAATGAAAAGTTTTTGGAAAAAATTGATTTTTGCAGCGTAGGAAAAAGTACATATTTAGTTTGTGGCGTGGCAGCCATTTGTTATGGTAAGGATGTGACGGCTGTGATCGATAATGCAAATCTCGCACGAAAACATATCAAAAAGAATGCAGAAAATAAATGCTGTTTCTATGATGACGAATTAGAAGAACGTGTAAAGATGGAACTGGATATTTGCAATTCTATGCAACAGGCATTGGATGATCAAGAATTTATTATGTATCTTCAACCAAAAGTGGATTTAGAGACAAACAAAATCGTAGGAGCGGAAGCATTAACCAGATGGCAACGAAAAGACGGAAAGTTTATGTTCCCGGATCAATTTATTCCGTTGTTTGAGAAGAATGGATTTATTATCCAATTAGATTTTTATATCTATGAGTGTGCATGTAAAGCAATAAAAAAATGGGAAGAGCTGGAAATTGAACCTGTCACCATATCAGTAAATGTCTCAAGAGTACATCTTAATACAGATGATTTCGTAGAAAAAGTGATGGAATTAGTGAAACGTTATAAAATAAAACATGAATATCTTGAATTTGAGTTGACGGAAAGTATCTTTTTGGATAATACAGAGAGTGCAATTTCAACAATGCATGAATTAAGAGAAAAAGGATTTTATGTTTCTATTGATGATTTTGGTGCTGGATATTCTTCTTTAAATCTGTTAAAAGATATGACTACAGATGTATTGAAGCTGGACAAAGAATTTTTCGGTGGTGGAGATATGAAACAGGAAGAAAAAATAATTGTTTCCAGTATTACCAATATGGCAAAGCAGCTCAAGATGAAGGTGTTGTCAGAAGGCGTGGAGACAGAATCGCAATCCAAATTCCTAAAAGAAATCGATTGTGATATGGCACAGGGGTATTTGTTTGCGAAACCGATGCCTGAAGATGAGTTTACATCCTTATTGCAAGCGAAAAAGATTATATTGGAAGTGAAAAAAGATTCTCAATAACCTAAAAAATGAAAAAAGTGTGAAATACCTTTAATTTCCAAAGTATTACTTGACTTATGGGAAAAATTGCTTAGAATTATAAAGAGGGCTTTTTAGCAGAAAACGAAATTTGAGAAGGAAGCGGAGGAAAAAAAGTGAGTAACAAAATTGTGAAAGATGCAAAATTAAATACTGCATCAACATCAAAAGAGGCGAAAAAGAAACAGCCAAAACGATTGCAACAAAATACAGGTGGTTCAGTAAGTTTTGGTGCAAGAACAGTGCTATTAACATTAGGAGTTATCGTTGTTATTGCAGCATGTATATATGTAGGTTATAATTCATTGCGAGTAAAAACGATTATGTCTATTAAAGACAAATCTGGAAAGACTACAGAGTATTCTATTAAGAACCTTGGCTATTATGTATATCAGGGTGAAGCACAGTATGATACGATGTATAAGAGTTTGTATGCAAACTACGGAATGGAAGACTTTAATTTCTGGGAGCAGGGTGGCGATGATGCTACAAATGCTGCAGATAGTTTGTCTGAAAGCATTATTACAGATGCACAAGAAGATTTTATTTTGTATCAGCAGGCAGTTTCAGAAGGATATGAAGCTACAGATGATGACAAAAAGGATGCACAGAAGCAGACAGATGAAGCAGTAAAGAATATGACGAAAAAGCAGAAATTAATTCGCGGATTATCAGAAAAGGAAGTTTATAATTGTATTCTTAAACAGGTAATTGGTGAGCGTTATAAAAAAGATAAGATTGCTTCCCTTAACTTAGATTATGATAAAATCACAGCTAAAGTTAAGAAAAAAGATTATAAGCAATATGACTTCCAGTATTATACAATAGCAACAACAAAGACAAATGATGATGGTAAGAGCGAATCATTGAGCAAAGACGAAATTAAAAATTTAAAATCTAAGATGTCTGACTTGTTAAAACAGGCAAAATCAGCAGACGATTTTACAACACTTTTCGGTAAAGATGATAATGGAAAAGCTAAGACACAGAATGATGATGGAATTAGCTTTGTAGAAAATGGTCAGTTAATCGAAAAAGATGGTTTTGACAAAAAAGTTGATGCAAAGATTAAGAAAATGAAAGTTGGAGAGATTTCTGCTGTATTAGAGGGCGAAGATGCATTATATATCATTAAGCTTACAGACAATACTTCAACAGATAGTTATGATAACGCAGTAAAGGAAGCTAAGAGTACTGCAGAAGAAGATGCATTTAAGACAGAATATACGGACAACATCGAGAAGAATTACGATGTTAAAGTAAACGACAAAGTATGGGAAAATGTACACATTGGACAATACGCTATGTAAATCATGTATAAAAAAAGAGGGCTGTATTTGACAGCTCTCTTTTGCGTTGTAGGAAAGTTATAAAAAAGTTTGATATTTATTGGCTTATGGGAAAAAATGTGATACAATATAAGAAGTTTTTGTTTTTTGCCCTATAGAGTATAGTAGTTTGTAGAGTAAAAAGTTTAATTCAATAGTGAGAAAAGCCTTTGGGCTATAAATGGAAAGGAGCTACATAATGAGTAACGTAAGAAGAGTTTATGTGGAAAAGAAAATGCCATATGCTGTTGCAGCAAAGGAATTAAAGGCAGAGATAAAGAGTTATTTGGATATTACTGCTTTGACAAATGTTCGTGTGCTTATTCGTTATGATATTGAAAACGTTAGTGAGGAAACTTATAAAAAGGCACTTGGTACAGTCTTTTCAGAGCCACCAGTAGATATTGTATATGAGGAGACATTCCAGTGTGAGGCTGGAGATAAGACATTTTCTGTAGAATATTTACCAGGACAGTTTGACCAGCGTGCAGATTCCGCTGAACAGTGCGTAAAATTGCTTCATGAAAGCGAGAATCCAATTATTCGTTCCGCTACTACTTATGTATTATCTGGTTCCATTACAGAAGAAGAGTTTGCTAAAATTAAAGAATATTGTATCAATCCAGTAGATTCTAGAGAAACAGATGAGACAAAACCAGCTACTTTGATTACAGAGTTTGAAGAACCAGCAGATGTTAAGATTTTTGATGGTTTCAAGGATATGGGAGAAGCAGAGTTGAAGGAATTGTATGATTCTTTAGGATTGGCTATGACATTTAAAGACTTTTTACACATTCAAAATTATTATAAGAATGAAGAAAAGAGAAATCCATCCATGACAGAAATCCGTGTGTTGGATACTTACTGGTCTGATCATTGCCGTCATACAACATTCTCAACAGAATTAAAGAATGTTACGTTCGAAGGTGGATATTATCATGAGCCAATCGTGGAGACTTATGAGAGATATTTGAATGATCGTGCAGTATTATATAAAGATCGTAAAGATAAGTTTGTTTGCTTGATGGACATTGCCCTTATGGGAATGAAAAAATTAAAGGCAGAGGGCAAGTTGGATGACATGGAAGTTTCTGATGAAATCAATGCATGTTCTATCGTTGTTCCTGTAGAAGTAGACGGAAAAGAAGAAGAGTGGTTGGTATTCTTTAAGAACGAAACACACAATCACCCAACTGAAATTGAGCCATTTGGTGGAGCTGCTACTTGTCTTGGTGGAGCAATCCGTGATCCGTTGTCAGGCCGTGGTTATGTATATCAGGCGATGCGTGTAACAGGAGCAGCAGATCCTACTGTTTCTTTAAAGGATACTTTACATGGTAAACTGCCACAGAGAAAAATTGTAACAGGAGCTGCACATGGATATAGTTCTTATGGTAACCAGATTGGATTGGCAACAGGTCTTGTAAAGGAAATTTACCATCCTGATTATGTGGCTAAGAGAATGGAAATTGGTGCTGTTATGGGTGCTGCACCAAGAAGAAGTGTAATCCGTGAAAATTCTGATCCAGGCGATATTATTATTTTACTTGGTGGTAGAACTGGACGTGATGGATGTGGTGGAGCAACTGGTTCCTCTAAAGCACATACAGAAAGTTCTATTGACACATGTGGTGCAGAAGTACAAAAAGGAAATGCTCCAACAGAGAGAAAGATTCAGCGTTTGTTCCGTCGTGAAGAAGTAAGTGCATTGATTAAAAAATGTAATGACTTTGGTGCCGGTGGTGTATCTGTTGCAATTGGTGAATTGGCAGATGGATTAACTATTGACTTAGACAAAGTACCTAAGAAATATGCTGGTTTAGATGGTACAGAACTTGCAATTTCTGAATCTCAGGAACGTATGGCAGTAGTAGTAGATTCTAGCAATGTAGATAAGATGTTGGCATATGCAGAGGAAGAAAATTTAGAGGCTGTTGTAGTGGCAACAGTAACAGAGGACCCAAGATTGGTAATTAGCTGGAGAGGAAAAGAAATTGTAAATATTTCCAGAGCATTTTTGGATACAAACGGAGCACATCAGGAAACAGATGTAGTTGTTCCGATGCCTTCCAAAGAGGATAGCGTTTTGGATCAGTCTGTAGCTGTAACAGATGTTAAGAAAAAATGGTTAGATACATTAAAAGATTTGAATGTATGCTCTCAAAAGGGTCTGGTAGAAATGTTTGATAGTTCTATCGGTGCCGCAACAGTAACCATGCCATATGGTGGAAAATATCAATTGACAGAAACACAGTCTATGATTGCAAAATTACCAGTATTAAATGGAAAATGCGATACAGTGACAATGATGAGTTATGGATTAGATCCATATCTTTCAAGCTGGAGTCCATATCATGGTTCTGTATATGCAGTCATTTCTTCTGTTGCAAAGATTGTAGCAGCAGGTGGTGATTATAGTAAGATTCGTTTTACTTTCCAGGAATATTTCGAAAGATTAGGAAATGATCCAAAACGTTGGGGAAAACCAATGGCAGCTTTACTTGGTGCTTATGATGCACAGATTAAGCTTGGACTTCCTTCTATTGGTGGAAAAGATAGTATGTCAGGAACATTTAATGATATTGACGTACCTCCAACACTTTGCTCTTTCGCTGTAAATGTTGGAAAAATTCAGGATGTTGTTACACCAGAGTTGAAAAAAGCAGGAAACAAGTTAGTACGTTTTTCAATCAAGAGAGATCAGTATGGTTTGCCAGGCTATGAATACCTAATGAATTTATATGCAGGTATTACAAAACTTATCCATGACAAAGTATTGGTTTCTACTTATGCAATTGGTTTTGGTGGTGTATGTGAAGCAGTTAGTAAGATGGCATTTGGTAATAAGCTTGGTGTTGAATTATCAACACAGATTCCAAATAGCGAATACTTCAGAGCTTCTTATGGCGATATTATTGCTGAAGTTTCAGCAGAGGATATTGCTAAGATTGATGTGGATTATGTTGAAATCGGTTCTGTGCTTGCGGATGCAAAATTTGTATGTGGCGGAGCAGAGATTTCTATGGATGAAGCATTAGCTGCATGGACAGGTACTTTGGAAAAAGTATTCCCTACAAAATCAGATGTAGAACAGAAAGAAATTGAGACAAAACTTTACGATAGCAAAACAGTATATGTTGCTAAGAATAAGATAGCAAAACCAAAAGTATTTATACCTGTATTCCCTGGAACAAACTGTGAATACGATACAGCAAAATCATTCCAGGCTGCTGGAGCAGATACAAAAACAGTTGTATTTAAGAATATGACAGAAGAAAACATAACAGATTCAGTAAATGCCTTTGTAAATGCCATTGAAGAATCACAGATTTTAATGTTCTCAGGCGGTTTTTCGGCTGGTGATGAACCAGATGGTTCTGCTAAGTTTATTTCATCTGTGTTCCGTAATGAAAAGATTAAAGAAGCAGTAAATGATTTATTGACAAAGAGAGATGGATTGGCACTTGGTATTTGTAATGGTTTCCAGGCATTGATTAAATTAGGATTGGTTCCATATGGTGAAATTACACCTCAAAAAGAGGATTCTCCAACACTTACAACAAACAGCATTGGACGTCATATTTCAAAGACTGTTTATACAAAGGTTATAACGAATAAGTCCCCATGGTTACAAAAGGCTGAACTCGGCGGAGTATATTCTATTCCTGCTTCTCATGGAGAAGGTCGTTTTGTAGCGAGTGAAGAATGGATTAAAAAGTTATTTGAAAATGGTCAGGTAGCTACACAGTATGTAGATATAGACGGAAATCCTACAATGAACGAAGATTTCAATCCAAATGGTTCTTATTGCGCAATCGAAGGTATTACAAGTCCAGATGGACGTGTATTAGGAAAAATGGCACATTCTGAACGTAGAGGAGATGGCGTTGCATTAAATATTTACGGAAATCAGAATCAGCTTATTTTTGAGTCTGGTGTATCTTACTTTAAGTAAAAGGCGAGGCAACGGACCGTAGATTTATAGATAGGTAATTAAAAAACGACTTCACAAGTTTAGATTTTAATATCTAATACTTGGAAGTCGTTTTTTGTGCTTAATGCAGTTTAAATGGTGTAAAAACAGAAAAAAGGAAATCAATATGACATACATTTTTGTAGACTACAGCTGTAGTTTGTATTGAAATTCGACAAAGAAATAGATGAAATTCAAAAGAAACTATACAAAATGATAAAATTAAATTGCAATTGTGAAAAAAGTGTGATATACTTGTAAATGGATGTAGGGGAGTACATAAAAAGGAAAAAATGGAAATTCTTGATTATAAGTTGTGTTTTAAACTGTCCTTTTTATGCTATATATGCATTCAATATATAAAAAAGAAGGGATGGTAGAGGTTTATGAAAAAATTTAAAAAACTTACTACAATGTTACTTTTAATGGCAATGGTGCTTTCAATGGGAGGCTGTGGATCAAAAGATTCAGATAAGAGCAAAGATGATTCATCGAAAAAGTCTGATTCTAGTGATGAGGTTGCAAATGGTGAAAATGTAGAAGTCAATATTCTTCAGTATAAGATTGAAATTGAAGACGCATTGCAAGCAGCAGCAAAAAAGTACCAAGAATTATATCCAAATGTTAAGATTAATGTTGAAAGTGTCGGAGGAGCAGATAGTGTAGATACTTTATATAAGGCAAAGGCTGCCAGCGGTTCTATGCCTGATATTTTCAACTGTGCAGGACCTGTAAGTTGTGATACATATGCAGATTATTTGGAAGATTTGTCAGATCAGCCTTGGGTTGAACATGCAAATGCAGGTATGTTGGATTTAGATACCATTGATGGAAAGGTATATGGAATGCCTGTTACCACAGAAGGTATGGGATTAGTTGTAAATAAAGCAATGTTTGAAGCTGCTGGTGTAGATGTTTCTACATTAGATAGTTATGATAAAATTGATAAGGCATTTGATACATTACAAAAAGCAATTGATGCAGGTGACTTAAAGAAAGATTTTCCTAATTTAGAGAATGTTGTTTCTGTACAGGGTGGTGCTACATGGGTATTAGGAAACCATGCATGTAATGTTGCATTATCTCCAGAGTTTAACGAAGATGTATTTGCATGTGCAGATGCGAAAACTGTTGAGTTTAAGTATAAAGATGCATATGAAGCATTTATAGAATTGCAGTTAAATTATTCTGCAGCAAAAGATGACTGGTCAAAAGCATTAAAGACAGATTACAATGCAGCAGTTCAGGAACAGCTTGCAACAGGAAAGGTTGCTTGTATCCAGCAGGGTAACTGGATTTACAATGATGTAAAGAAGATTGATCAGACAACAGCAGACAATTTAGTATTTATTCCAGCACCAATTAAGGGATACAAAGAGGACTCTATCTTCTCAATTGTTTCTAACTATTGGTGTGTAAACAAGACATCTGATGATAAAGTAAAAGAAGCAAGTAAACATTTCTTGAACTGGTTATATCAGTCTGACGAAGGAAAGAAAATTGTTGTAAATGAGTTTGGATTTACTCCTGTATTTGATAACTACGGTGATTTAGAGCCATCAGACAATTTAACAAAGAGCATGGTAGAATTCTTCAAAAATGGAAAGGGAATTTCTATGGTATTCCAGGGAGCTCCTGACGGTGAGGACTACACTATGAATGTATTTGGTGCAAAAGTACAGGGTGTATTATCTGGCGAGTTAAAATGGGATGATGTATTTACACAGTCAGCCAAAGAATGGTCAGAAAGAAGAGCGAAATAGTTTTGTTTTGTAAATATTAGATTTTAAATTATTTCTTAAAATAGAACAGGGTGTGGCATCACGCCATACCCTGTTTTGTTATGGAAAGGCAAAGTTTAGTGTAGAGTCAGGTATTTTTGCGTGAGCGTTACTCGTATATATTTAATAAAGTATATATGGGTAAAAGTCATACAAAAAGATGAAAGGAGAGGAATGTATGAAACGATCAAAGTTGACATTTTGGGGATTTTTAGCCCCTTGTTTAATCTGTTTCATAGGATTTGTATTGATACCAACACTAATGGGATTATATTATTCATTAACAGATTGGAATGGTGTTGCGAAAGAACCAAGTTTAATTGGATTTGAAAATTATGTGAAAGTTTTTCACGATTCGCAATATTGGTATTCTTTTGGATACACTGCGTTATTTACTATATGTGCAGTATTGCTGATCAATGGCTTTGGATTTGGTCTTGCATTATTAGTAACACAGAAATTTAAAGGTGCAACGTTTATGAGAGGTATCTTTTTTATGCCTAATCTGGTCGGAGGATTGCTATTAGGTTATACATGGAAATTTATCTTTACTAAGATTTTTCCAGCAACGAACATACCAATTTTAGGAAATTGGCTTGCGGATAATAAAACAGGATTTATTGGTCTGTTAATTCTTATGGTATGGCAGATGAGTGGTTATATGATGATTATCTATATTGCTGGAATACAGAATATTCCAGACAGTGTAATGGAAGCTGCATCCCTTGATGGCGCAGTAGGATTGAAGAAATTGTTTAAAATAACCATTCCTATGGTAGCGCAATCATTTACAATTGGATTATTTTTGATTTTGTCAAATTCCTTCAAACTGTTTGACCAAAATATGTCTTTGACTGGAGGTAATCCTAACCATAAAAACGAAATGTTAGCATTAAATATTTATAATTCTGCATTTAATAGTAATCAGATGGGTGAGGCGCAGGCAAAGGCTATGATCTTTTTCATTACAATTGCTATATTTAGTGTCATTCAGCTAACAATTACAAAACGAGCAGAAGTAGAGGCATAGGAGGGGAAAATATGAAAGGAAAAAATATACTAAGAAGCATATGGCAAATAATTTATCGCGTTTTTTTAGTTTTACTTTATTTGTTCCCGATTGCAATGCTTATCTGGGTTGCTTTTAAATCTGCAAAAGATATTGCAATAAATATATTGGGTATACCGTCAGAATGGATTGGATTTGAAAACTTTTCTACGGCAATTGAAAAGATGGAATTTTTGATGGCATTTAAAAATTCACTTATTGTAACAGTAATATCCACTGTTTGTCTATGCGTATTTTCTGCTATGGCGGCATGGGTGTTGGTACGAAACAAAACCAAAATGTCAAATTTAATTTTTATGTTGTTTTCTGTTTCTATGTTGATCCCATTTCAATGTGTAATGTTACCATTGATGAAAATAATGGGAAGATTTGGACTTGGACAGTTTGGAATTGATTTGATGAATCATCAAGGATTGATTTTGGCGTATATTGGTTTTGGTTCGGCTATGTCAATTATGTTATACCATGGATTTATCAAAGGTATTCCTGTAGAATTAGAGGAAGCTGCTGCCATTGACGGTTGTAGCACGCCGGGGATCTTTTTCCGAATTGTAATGCCACTACTTGGACCAATTACAACAACAGTTGGAATTGTAAATATTATGTGGATATGGAATGACTACTTGTTACCAAGTATCGTTCTTTCTGGTAAATCTGAATTACGAACCTTACCATTGCAGACGTATAAATTCTTTGGTTCCTTTACAACAAACTGGGGTGTTGCCGCTGCGGCATTATTGTTAATTATGTTGCCAGTTATTATTTTCTATATTATAGCACAGAAAAAGATTATCAAAGGTGTTGTAGATGGAGCAGTAAAATAAATAACAAAAATAAAAGCCTTCGCTTTTTCTTTCCAAGAAACAGTGGAGGCTTTTGCTTTACATTAGAAATAGAATTCGTTATACTAAAATTTGAAAGTGGAAAGGCACAAAAATGCAAAAAGTTGCATATTGTAAAAGAAAGTAATATATGAGGTGCTTAACAGTGAAATCCTTTCCAAAACCATTAAGCACCAAGGAGGAGAACCAGTATCTTTTGGCGTGTAAGAAGGGGGATAAACAGGCTAGGGATGTTTTGATTGAGAGAAATTTACGCTTAGTAGCCCATATTGTAAAAAAGTATCATAACGTAGAGCGGGATACGGAAGATTTGATTTCGGTGGGAACGATTGGATTAATCAAGGCAATTGACAGTTTTCAGTCGGATAAGGGAATACGTCTTGCCACGTATGCCTCTTGCTGTATTGAAAATGAGTTACTAATGCTGTTTCGCAGTGAGAAGAAAACAGGAAAAGAAGTGTATTTATATGAACCGATAGGCGCAGATAAAGAGGGAAATGAGATTCATTTGTTGGATATCATGGAAGGGGAAAATATTGATGTAGCCAACAAAATGGATTTACAAGAAGATATTCGACGGTTATATATTTTTATGAAAAAAGTGTTATCCAAAAGAGAGCAGGAAATATTGATACTACGATATGGATTGTATAATCAAGAAGAACAGACGCAAAGAGAAATTGCGCAATATTTGAATATTTCAAGAAGCTATGTTTCCAGGATAGAGAAAAAAGCTTTGGCAAAACTAAAAGAATGCTATGATACAGAAAGCGGGAATGAATATGTCAGAAAAATTACAAATGAAAAAGAAGGTAAAAGAAAAAATAAAGGAGCCGGAACGATACAAGGTAGTTATGTATAATGATGATTTTACGCCTATGGATTTTGTAGTAAGTATCTTAATAGATGTGTTTCATAAGACAGAAGCAGATGCAATGGGTATTATGCTAAGGATACATCAAGGTACAAAAGAAACAATCGGGGAGTATTCTTATGATATAGCAAGAACAAAAGTAGATATATGCACGAGAAGAGCAAGAAATGAAGGGTATCCTTTTCTTGTGAAAGTGGAACAATAAGTAAAAAACAACGTAACTTAAGGTGAAAGGGTTGGTATAAGATATGAAGATTTCAAAAGAAGTGGAAGAACTTTTAACAGATATGGCACTATTAGCGGATAAATTGCATCATGAGTTTGTAACACCAGAACATTTGCTTTTTGTGCTGACTTACAATGAAATATTTGCTGATTCTTTTGCAGATTGTGGAGGAGATGTGAATCAATTACGAGGAAGTCTCGAAACGTATATGAGGGAGAATATTGAAACCATTACAACAGGAAAAGCTGAACTTAGTGTCGGGTTAAATGATGTATTGATGGAAGCAGAAGGGCAGGCAGTAGCCAGCGACAGGTTTGTTGTAGAAATTACACATTTGTTGTATGGGGTGTTGAATTTAGATAATAGTTATGCAGCTTTTTATATCCATACGCAAAAGGTAGATCCAACAGAATTGTTGGCAAGAATGAGTGAACGAAAAATAGAAGAGGAGAATAAGGAACACATAGAAAAGGCGAAGAGTAAGATGACTACAGAGGAGTCAGCAAAAGAGCATTGGAGTGATTTTGTTGTCTGCATGAATGATACCGTTCAGGAACGAATGCCTTTGATCGGCAGGGAAGAAGAATTGGAACGTACACTTCAGGTTTTGTGCAGAAAATATAAAAATAATCCATTGCATATTGGAGAACCGGGTGTGGGAAAGACCGCTTTGGCATATGGTGTTGCAAGACGAATCAATGAAGGAAAAGTACCTGAGAAATTAAAAAATGCAAAGATATATGCATTAGATTTGGGAACGATTATCGCTGGAACACAATTCAGAGGCGACTTTGAAAAAAGATTGAAAATGATTATGGATGGGATTCAAAAAGAGAAGAACATCATAGTTTATATAGATGAAATTCACAATATTGTTGGTGCAGGTGCAACCAATGGTGGCACAATGGATGCAGCAAACTTGTTGAAACCATATTTAGCGTTGGGAGAGATTCGATTTATTGGTTCTACGACCTATGAAGAGTATAAAAAAACATTTTCAAAAAATAAAAGTTTGATACGACGGTTTCAAAACATTGATATAAAAGAGCCTACGCTAGAGGAGGCAGTACAAATATTAGATGGGATTCGCAAACATTATGAACAGTATCATGGCGTGCGATATTCCAAAGGAACCATGGAATACGCAGTGGAATTAAGCGCAAAATATATGAATGAAAAGTTCCTTCCTGATAAAGCGATTGATTTGATCGATGAGGCTGGTGCATATCGAGTAATGCATCCAACGGATCGAAAGACACAGATGGTAGACAAAAAACTATTAGAAGCAGTTGTGGCTAATATTGGAAATATACCATCGAAACAGATTGAAGCAAATGAAAGAAAACAGTTGGCAGAATTAGAAAAAAATATAGCAAAACGTGTATTTGGGCAGGATGAAGCAGTGAAAGAATTATCAAATGCAGTAAAATTTGCTAGGGCAGGTTTGAATGAAGAGGACAAGCCATTAGCCAGCCTGCTGTTTGTGGGGCCAACAGGGGTAGGAAAAACAGAGGTGGCAAAAACATTAGCGGATGTGTTAGGTGTTTCGCTAGTTCGATTTGATATGAGTGAGTATGCAGAAAAACACACAGTCGCAAAGCTTATTGGTTCTCCAGCAGGTTATGTAGGTTATGAAGAGGGCGGTCTTTTGACGGAAACTATCCGAAAAAAACCATATTGTGTACTTCTTTTGGATGAAATTGAAAAAGCACATCCTGATATATTTAATGTTTTGTTGCAGGTAATGGACTATGCAACACTTACAGACAATCAGGGAAGAAAGGCAGATTTTAGAAATGTAATCCTGATTATGACTTCAAATGCAGGTGCTAGTAAGGTTGGAAAAACTTTAGTGGGATTTGGAGAGAGAACCGTTAGTAAAGATGCAATTATGGATGAGATAAAACGAGTATTTCAGCCAGAATTTCGTAATCGTTTGGATCGTATTATTACATTCAATCATATGGATGATGCGATGGCAGAAAAGATTGTAGAAAAACAAATTGCATTGCTTGCACAAAAGTTGCAAAAACAGAAAATTTCATTGGAAATTACTTCGGCATGTGCAAAATATTTGAAAGAAAAAGGAATCAGTCAGGAATATGGGGCAAGAGAGATCAATCGTGTAATCAATACAGAGATTAAACCTTTATTAGTGGATAAGATTTTATTTGGAAAACTAAAAAAGGGTGGCAATTGTGTTGTTGATTATGTAAATGAAAAATTGACTTGTTAAAGAGAAGATGAAATATAACAAAAGCGTCTATCGTTTGATGGACGCTTTTGTTTACAGTTTAGGAATAAAAATAATAAAAATATTACATATTTTATTACAAAAGCTTTAAATCTTTCTGCAAAAATTAAATATGGGGCAGTTGAATTGAGAAAAGAGAGACATTTTGCTATACTAATAGAAAAAGGCTTATATATATGCGACAAGGGGATGGTCATATGAACAAAAGAAAAATAGGCGCAATCGTTGGTTTTTTCGTCCTATTTATAACCATATTTACACTAGGAATATATTATTGGAATTTAGACGAAAAACGTTCGATGGCAGAATATACGTTAAGTGAACCAAATAACAATTCTAATCAGGAGATCATTACTTTTGACACGACTTTTTATAATTATCGTTATGATAATGAAATTTATAATAACAGTCGAAATCAGGGAGCACAGAGCTGTTATGACGGTGGGATTATTCCGTTTGGTTCCTTTGATAGCAAATTGAGCGATTATTATAAAGACAACAATGTCAAAGTAGGTATTTATACAGGAAACTTTTATAATTATTATGGTGGTTTGGCATCAAAAAAAATAGAGTTTCCTGGATATTGGTATTTCCGTTGGTCAGCCAATATTGCCAATCGTCATGTACCTTATGATGCGGTATGCCAAAATATTGTATCGGATTCTCTAAAAGATTTTGATGTGTCAGACTATGCAAGCGGAACTTTAATGAGTGCAAAAAATACCAGCGGAGAAGTTGCAACACCTTATTTTGATTCGGATTTTTTGAGCAGTAAAGTAAATGGTGTCTCTATTGGTGCTACAAAAGAGCATGTGGGATTTCCTTTTAGAAAAGTTACATCAGGTAGTAAGAAAGGTTACTATGAGTTCGACAGTAGTACGGATGTAGTACGCTTTGATGGAATGAGCGGAAATACCTCGCAAGACAGTTATTATTTTGGAAGTGAGGGAAAATTAAATTATTACTATAATGAAAAAAAGGTGTATTGTGCAGCATCTAGTTCCGCACAATTTTTCCCTTATAATAATAGCAATGGGTCAGGACAGCTTGCTCGAACTTCAAGTGAACAAAAAACATTGGATTATGGATTTGGAGTAAGATTTAATATTCCATTTCGTCTGTCTGAAGATGGAACAATTGATGGAAAATCAATGGTATTTAATTTTGAGGGAGATGATGATGTCTGGATTTTTCTGGATGGTGAATTGGTATTAGACTTGGGTGGACAACATGGAAAGGCAACGGGAACAATTGATTTTAGCGGTTCAGACGAGACTGCCAAGGCGACGGTTGCAAAAATTGCATATGCAAATGGATCAAGTAATGCATCTGATACTGTTATGAGCGATAAGATTTTGACAGAGGATACTTATATTAAATCATATGTTTCAAAAGAGATAGCAGGGATAAAAAAAGGAGCAGATCATCAACATGTATTGACCGTTTTTTATATGGAACGTGGTATGTTGGAATCAAACTTCCATATGCTGTTTAACTTTGTGCCTGCCAATGAGGTGATGCCTACACCAACCCCTACGATAGAGCCTGTTACCGCAGAAAAAGCAACAGGAACATTAAAGATAAAAAATCAATTACAGATTCCAAGTAGTATCAATGATACATTTTTGCAGGCTGTATACGATTTGGCAGAAGAAGATGTATTTCAGTATTCAGTTGAAAATCAAGGAACAAAAGCAGAAAATGTAGATGATAGTGAAATTAAATATCCAAGTGGAAAATTGACAGTCAGACAAAATGACAATACGACAAATAAAGAAGAATCATATCTAAGTTTTGGTGCAGAACCAACTATAAGAATGTATATCAATATAGGAGAAATAGAAAGCAAACTTCAAAGTTGGAATCCTGTTAGCATTGATGGTGATCAAATTAATTTTTCTAAATTTGCATTTTCAAAGGATAGTGATGGCAATATACAAATGGATGATAATGCGATTAAAGGAAAGAAATTATATAAATTTGATGATAGTGGTATGTATTACTTTGATGTAGTTGTTGGTGAAAAATTTAAAATTTTAACTAATTGGTTTACATTTTCAGGCACTAATCAAGCATTGCTATTTCTTTATGGCTCAAAAACTGGTAATAAATTACAAATTTTAGCAACGAGGGATATGGATGGAAAAATTTTGACTCCAGAATCTGTGCATTACTATAATCGTAATATTTACTTTGATAAGTATACTTTAGAAACTCCAACAGATATTACTAAGTATCCACCAATTGGTGGGGGCGACGTGGCATATAGTAAAGGGTTGCCGTATCAATCAGCAAGCGAATTAACACCTACATTTGTTCCTACATCAGAAACTAATTTTAATAAAGTGAAGGATACATCCTATGAGTTAGGAGAAGCGTATTTGGCGCCTTTAGATTCCAATATTTTGATAAATAGCGAATCTACTTCAGGAATTACAGATAGTAATGGAGTATTTGGGCTTTTTTATGATGACAGTGCTACTTTCTTAAAGCAATTTGCAAAGGGAAGTCAAATGCGAGTAATTCAAAAGGATAGTTTATTGCAACCAGAACGATATAGTGGTTCTATGTCAGAAAATACAGATGCAACCGAAGCACTTACTACATTTGTAACACCGACCTCTGCACGTTCGGCAAGCAACTACTATTATACAGATATATCAGCTGTAAGCTCAAGTGTAGATGGCACAGCATCAGAAGCAGTAGATGTATCCTATGATTACCGCTATAACTTTTTGAATGGCTCCAGCATCAGCGAGAGTGATCCTGTTAATATTACAGAAACCTTTACCAATACAGTAAAAACAGGTTCTTTAGTATTGTCTAAAAAGTTAAATGGTAATTTGAATGACTGGAGTAATTATTCCTATGGATATGAAATTAAATTTTCGAATGTGTTTGGTGGTTCGGATTCAACTTTAACGTTGTACACAGGAGCTTACAAGTTAGTAGAAGAAGATGGAACTACAACAGAAAAAACAACCGCCAATGGAGTAATCACCTTGCAACCTGGACAGAAGGCAGTGATTGCAGGGATTCCAGTAGGAACAAAGTATCAGGTAAAAGAGAGTGTTGCAGATGGAACCATTGTAAATGATATGAATGTTGTGTATAAGGCGAGTCTGGATGATGATACATTCGAATCGCCAGAGTACAACGAAACTTCTGCGGAAGCTGGAATTGCAATTGATAAGGAGACAAGGACGATAACGGGTGAAATTCCTTGTAGTATTATCAATAAATTCTATAATAAGGAAACCGCAGAATATAAGAAGGTCAAGGTTGTGATTACCTATACAAATCAGTTTGGAGCAATTTCTATTACAAAAAGAATTGCAGGTGATGTCAACGAAGCACAGTATTATAAAAATACGACAGGAAAAGAAAAGGAATATAACTTTACGATAAAGAATGTATCTGATGCCACTCTGTATTCTGGCCCATATAAGGTATATACCTATAAAAACTCCATTGACGAAGACGATGGTTTTGATGTTACAACAAAATCAACAACAAATGGGCAGATTACACTAAAGCCAGAAGAAAAGGCAGAAATTTGTGAACTTCCATTGTCCGTTGGAAATACCTATACTGTGACAGAAAATATAGATGATACTGATATTTTTTATCTAGGAGCAATAAAGATAACGGAAGGACAAGCAAAGACAGCCACAACGTCTGCTATTACTACTATGACTTTAGATGAAACCAATGCTTCTGTGCAGATGGTGTATAATAACCATTATAGCAAATCCTTTATTCAACTGGATAAATATGTAGATGCATTGTATTATGGTGATAAAGCATATTCAAAGGACAAGTCTTATCAGGATTTGACAAACGCAAAGCAAAGCTTTTTGTTTGAGATAAAACAGTATAAAACAGAAGCAGATGCAAAGAATGACGAGAATGTTGAAAATAGTTTTACGGTTACTCTCAATCTGGATGAAACCGCAGAAAAATTATCAGCTCCAAAGCCGTCTGTGGATGGAACTACGTTTTCTTACAAAATAAGTAAGAAGGTACAGGTTGTAGGAAATCGATATTATCGTATTAAAGAAGATACAACTTGGTCATGGAAATATAAACTGGTAAAAGTTAATTATGACGTAGCTTCTTTTATACAAGAAAATTTTGAAGATACTAGATTTGGTGATACGATAAATGATAATGAAGTGATTTTAAAAAGTAATCGTGATGAAAAAGCGTTACCGATCGCACAGTTTTACAATAAGCAAAAAGATACGGACATCGAGGGGGACACAGATGATGCGATAAATGAGATTCATTGATATAGCATTAGAATGAAAATGTGTATGCCGACCACCAAAAGTAGAGTAAATGAACGATTGGTGGTCGGTAATTTTTATGAAAATACACAAAAACATAAAAAAACAAATATAAAATAGCGTTATGTGAAACATTTTTTTAATAGCGTGAAAACTATATGCATAATTACAAAAAACTGGTGAAATTTACTTAAATTAAGAGGAAAAAATAGTAAAAAAGCATAAAAACGTATTGAAAAATGGGAATGATTATGGTATTTTATAGATAGATAATAAAAAAAGTGCATAAATGCCACATAAAATTGTGCATTTAACACAAAAGTAATAAAACGGAAATATTAATGAAAAATGTGTAACAAAATGTAAACTTTTTGGGGGGGGGGAATGTTATGAAATTTATTAAGGGAGTGCAGACAACAATTAATGCAATGCTTGCGTTAATTATTTTAGTTCTGTTGCTGGTATTTTTTGTACCGCAGTGTATGGGTTATCAACCATACAATATACAGACAGGAAGCATGAGACCAAAGTATCCCATTGGGAGTATGATTTATGTGAAGGCTGCATCTTTTGATGCGATACATAAGGGAGATGTAATTACTTATCGTACTGCTGAAGATAGTGGTTGGGTAGTAACACATAGAGTTACAAAGATTGATAAAAAGGAACAAACAATTGTTACAAAAGGAGATGCAAATAATTCTGAGGATGGAGCTATTTCATATGGTTCCGTAATTGGAAAAGCCAGTAACTTTAGTATTCCTTATTTAGGAAAAATTTCTACAGAGTATCAAAATGGAAATGGTAAAATCATTACCGTTGTATGTATTGTAGTATTACTCGGAGTATCTTTTTTACTTGATTTGGTAAAAAAACAAACCGATTTAGAAGAAGGAGAAGAATAAGTTTCGTTCCGATTACAACAGTATGGAAGGGGGGCGGACAGTATGGGAAAACAGGCAAGAAAGTTAAGGACTGTTCGCCATACTGTGTATATAACCATTGCATTTGCATTATTTCAAATCAGTGGAATATTTTCTATGGCGGGTATCCGAGGACTATATGTAGTTACGGAGACAAAAAGTAACGCTTTTAGTCCAAAAACCTATGTGGATATTGATTTGCAAGAACCAAATGGTCAAAAGTATGTTTTAGATACAGATGGCTCAGTTTCTTACAATGGAGAAAGTAAAAGTGCATATGTTTCAATAAATGGGGAAAAGAAAAAAAGTGTTGTGATTCGTGCCAGAATAGTGGCAGAAGTTTATAATAAAGATGGTGTTTGCATTGGCACAACAAATAACTACGAGTTGACACAGACTGCTAAATCAGAGGATGTAAATGAAGCAGAAAAGTGGTATAATAAAGATGAAATATATTACTATACCAGTGTTTTAAATGCGAACAAAAAAACAGCAAATATTTTTGACAGCGTAAAGTTGACAGCAGTATCTGAGATACCAGAAGGTGGATTTGTAAAATTCCATGTAATAGTAGATGCATTAGAGGTGAAAACAGATACAAACAACATACCAACTTCCGAATCCCTGGCAACAGTAAAACAATATTGGTCAGAGTTACCAGATGGTATTTGGGAGTAAAACAGATAAAAATATAGAACAACAGTAATTTTAATGTAGAGAAGAAGGGGGACGATTCCTATGAAAAAACAAATGAATCATAAAAAAAGAAAATTAAAAAAGAAGTTGGCTTCGATGACGGCAATCGTGCTTGTGCTTGCAGTGGGTGTATGGGGAACAATGGCATATTTAAGTACACTATCAAACAAAAAGGAAAATACATTTACAGGTAGTAAAGGTATCGCATTAAAACTGACAGAGCCTTATTGGGACGAGACCCCAGGTGCGGATGATGGTGTGACAGATTTAACAGAGCTAGGTAAAGTCGCAGCAAGTAGTTATACACCAGGTACCAAGATAGGTAAAAACCCAATTTTGACTAATAGTTCGACTGATGCAGATTCGCCAGAATGGGTTGCGCTTGCAGTATCTTATACAATTGGGAATAAGGCAGTGTCTTATACGCAATTAAAATATTTAATTGAAAAAATTACATTTAATACAACTGCTGCAGATGATGGATATTGGATTGCTGCTGATCCGCTTGCTAGTGGAACATTAAATGAAGATAAAGGTTATATGATTTACTTATATAGTAAAGTATTAGCAAAGGATGCAGCTACCAAACCTCTATTTACCTCTGTAACAATTAAAAGCAGTGATGATTTAGAGGGTAGTACAAAGGATGGCTATGTTACAGACTTAAATACCGCGTTAGGTATTACAACGGATGATCAAAAATATAAAATCAATGGCAACCTTCCTGACTTCCAGATTGATGTAATTGGTGCTGCCATTAAAAACGAATATAAAAAAGACGGAGCTTCTACAGCCGCAGAAGCATGGGCAGACTTAGCAATTGAAAAGCAAACTGAATTAACAACTAATTTGGTAGGTCTATTAACTTCTAAGTTATCAGACGAATCGAAGACAGTAGGTACACCATAATCAATCAGAATAGGGAAAAAGGGGGACTGACATATGATAGAAGAAAAACTTATGACAGAGAAAGAATGGAAAGAAAAGCAAAAGAAAAAAACAAGGAAAAAATACATACGAAATGCGTTGGCATTAGTTTTAGTTGCAGTGATTTCCATTGCTGGTACATTGGCATATTTGAGTAAAAAGACCGATACGAAGACCAATACATTTACAGGTAGTGGTGGATTGGAAGTAAAATTAGAAGAACCAAAATGGAACGAGGACAATGCAAAGAACTATACACCAGATAAGATTATTTTAAAAAATCCACAGCTATATAACGGAAGTGCATGGACGGATGCTAATAACGATGATGTAATTGATACAGGTGAAATTACACATTCCACACAATATGATGAATATATGGCTATGCGAATTGATTTTCAAGATGAAAATAAAGCATTGATTACATATGAAAATTTGATGAACGTAATTGATGCAATTGCATTTGATACAACAAATTGGAAACTTGTTGCAGTGTCAGCAGATGGCACAATGTGGAATACCAGCGTTGATAATACAAAGTTATCTCCTAGTTTAGATGCAGCGGTAACTGGAGCCAAAAGTATGATTTTCCTTTATACAACAGGTGCAGATGCAACTACTGTAGCTCCTGGAGATGTTACAGAACCATTGTTTTCTCAAATTCAAATTCGTGATGGAAACACGGAACCGATTAAAGCGTTAGATGGAAGTGGCGATGCATTGACAGGCGGTTTTCCAACCTTTAAAATTGATGTATCTGGTGCAGCAGTAGATAAGGAAAGTTTTAAGAAATCTGACAGTTCCTACGATGTTTCTGCTGCCACTATAGCATTGATTGATTTATTAAAAACTAAATAGTTATATAAAATATTATAAAGAGGGGGTGTTACCATGACACCAGATTCTGCCGTAAGCAAAAAGAATGGGAAGAAAATTCTGTTTGGGGTGTTAGCAGTTGGGTTGGTAGCACTCCTTTCTATCATTATGACATGGGCATATTTACGTGACAAAACGGATGAAAAAACACATACCTTTACACTGGGACAGGGCGTAGATATTCTATTGACCCAGGCAGAGGATGTAGATATTAAAATTATACCAGGAAAAGAATATCCACAGTTAAAAGCAATGGTGTCTATTCCTGCATCTGCAATGGAAAAGGAGTACATTGCAACTAAAGTGCTTTTTTTTAGAGAAAAAGAAACTACGATAAATGGAAAAATGAGTTTGCAATACGAGCCAATCAGTTATGCTGATTTTAAGAAAGATTATGGGGAGATTTGTTCCTATTCTCAAGAAGGAATAGATGACATAGCAGCAGTCGGCACAACTTCGACAGGCTGTAGAACGGACTGGACTTTAGATGCAAGTAGTGAGCAAGATAAGACAGGTTCCATTTTCTATTATACAGGAAATAATACAGATGGTTCAGTTGCCTCTGTTTTACACGATAAAAAGATTGTTGTCTTTGATTCTGTAAAAATGAAAAGTGATTATGATTTAAAATATACAACTGCTGTTTCGTCTGCTGGTCAGATAGGATTGTATGATGAAACAGGAAAGTTTTTAAAGGATCGGACAATTGTAAATGACGGACAATTACAGGGCTTTAAAATTGTTGTATGTGCATATG
The DNA here is from genome assembly GCA_000437275.1 of Clostridium sp. CAG:411. Lineage (GTDB taxonomy): Bacteria > Bacillota > Clostridia > Lachnospirales > Lachnospiraceae > CAG-411. The sequence goes on from FR899735.1 coordinate 83,857, forward strand.
CTGTGCAGGGAAATATATCAAAGGAGCAAGGAAAAGAAGCATTGGAGAATCTAGTGAAAAGTAATCCATAGATCGGGGGTATTTTCATGAAAAAAAGAAAAATTATATTAATAGTGACTCTGGTTCTTCTTTTTCTAGGAATAGGCATAGCAGGAATTGTATATGCGGCAAATAAACAATCCGCAGAAGCAACAAATGTTATTACGGTAGGAAGTGTAAACATTGAACTTACGATGCAAAAAGAGGAAAAAGATGGGACTGTTCAAATAGAGCCTGAACAGAATACTGAGAATGAGATTTCTGTTAAAAATACGGGAAAATATGCTGCATATATTCGCGTAAAAGTAACAAAAGATTGGAAAGCCTATAAAAGCAATTCGGCAGTGGATGCAACACAAATAGCTGGGTTGCGTTTGCCAAGTAAGGATGCTATTTCGTTAAACTATGATACAACAAAATGGAAATATGTAAATCAAAATGGTGAAGATTATTACTATTACAAAGACATCTTGCCTGCAGGAGCGGATAGTAGTGTAGTGTTTTCTCCTAACTATAAAATTTTAACAGAGAAAACAGAAGGAGATGGTTTACTCTCTAATTCTATTTTAAAAGATTTAGATGCACAGGATATTTCGATTGACGGAGATATCAAAGTTGTGGCAGAGGCAATTCAGGCAGACTCTGTTACTCCAGTAAAAGATAGAAATGGAGATGTAATTGGCTGGCCTTCAGAAAATGCCAATTCGTCAATTCCATCCATTGATACTTCTATCAATTCGCCTACAGGAGAAGTGGTATTTAATACAGATGATATAAGTATTGATAATGGAACGGTAGGTTCTCTGCTTGATATTGCAGGAATTATGCCTGGGGAAACCGTCTCACAGATGATAGAGATAACCAATAGTACAGATCGAACGATTCCTGTATATATGTATGCAAAAACAGAAAGTGCATTTTCGTCTTTGCCGGAAGAAGAAAGAGAACTTTTAGAATCTTTACAGCTATTGGTTGCGAATAAAGATGGTACAGTTTTGTACTCAGGACCGATGTTTGAAGATGATGATACAAAGCAGTTGTTCACGCCTAATATTCCTGTTTTATTGGGAACACTTACACAGGGTACTTCACAGGATGTATACATTGCAGTAAAATGTCCTGAACGCTGGAATAAACCAAATACAAAGGTGAAGGTATTATGGGTATTTTCTGCACAAAAGGCAACGACTCCTACACCGAGTATAACAACGCCTGCACCATCAGAAGCTCCAACGGTTCTACCTACGAGTACGCCAACTCAAAGTCCAAATGTACCAAATCCTACATCGTCAGAGATTACGGATAATCCTGAAGTTACGGCTACACCAATTGTGACTGATTTTCCAGAAAAAACGGATAGTGTAGTAGTAACAACGACACCAGTAAAGACAGAGGCACCAAAGCCAACGGTTACACCACAAATAACAGCTACACCGAAGCCTACGGAAACAAGTTTATCAGAAACACCAATTCCAACGCCAACCAGCAGTTCAGGAATGAAACCACAGGGAAGTTCATATCCAGATACCACGATGGATACCATTATAGAAACCCCTGAAACAGTTACAGATAAACCTAAGAAAACACCTTCTTCTGCGAATCGTCCAAATGCGACGAAAAAGCCAATAAGAAAGGTGGATCCCGATACAGTTTATCCGACTAAGACGGGAGACATAACACCTATTTTGTTCTGGACTATGCTGTGTATGATTTCCTTTATAGGAACTGCATGGATGCTTGTTTGTTTAAAAAGAGATAGGTAAGAGAGGAGAGAAAAAGTTGAAGAAAAAATTACATATGTTACTCTTTCTGTTATTTTTAGGAGTTTTTTGTGTTTCAGCGTGGAAGCTAATTGGGATATATCGTACCTATGAAAAAGGGGATTCTATTTATGGCAAAATAACTGATATGGTAGTTAAGACCGAAAC
>FR899735.1:85842-92922 GCA_000437275.1 Clostridium sp. CAG:411
AAGACCGAAACGGATACCTATCAGCCACAGATAACCGATGATCCAAAAGATGTAGAAGAAAAAGAAAAAACGAAAAAAGATAAAATGATTTCTGTGGATTTTATGACATTAAAAACAAAAAATGAGGATATCATTGGATGGCTTTATATTCCAGACAGTGCAATTAGTTATCCATTATTACAAAGTGAAGATAATAGTAAATATCTACATGAAACCTACGATAAACAAAGCAGCATCTTTGGCAGTATTTTTATGGATTATCGCAATCATTCTGATTTTACTGACAAACATACTATCATTTATGGCCATAATATGAAAAATGGTTCTATGTTTGGTACTTTAAAAAGATATAGCGATACAAATTTTTTTAAAGAACATAGAAATATTTATATTCTTACCGAAAAAGGAACCTTTCGCTATCGTGTGTTCTCCTATCATGTAGCGGATGCTAGTGGTCGTGTATATACCACATCCTTTTCCGATAACAATGCATACAAAGAATTTTTAAACCTAATTACAGGAAGTTCTTATATGAAAACAAAATTGAAGGCAACTGCAAAGGATAGAACAATTACATTGTCAACTTGTACAGGGCAGGAAGAAAGCCGTTTTGTTGTACATGCAAAATATATGGGAAAAATGGTAGAGAAAGATAAGTAAAAATAAAAAAAGGTAGTTATATAATCCTTTCTTTCCTCATAAGATAGTTTATAGGATTGGAGGGATTGGATGGAAGGTCAGTTTCAAGTATACAAGGATATGCAAGCAAGAACAAATGGGGAAGTTTATATTGGCGTAGTTGGGCCGGTGCGTACAGGTAAATCAACTTTTATCAAACGATTTATGGATTTACTTGTAATTCCGAATATGAAGGATGTACATAGCCGGGAACGCGCCATTGATGAACTTCCCCAATCTGCTGCCGGAAAAACCATTATGACAACAGAACCCAAATTTATTCCGAAAGAGGCAGCAGAGGTTGTTTTAGATGAAGATAATACAAAAGTACAAATACGTTTGATTGATTGCGTGGGATATATGGTCGAAGGTGCCAGTGGACACATGGAGGATGATGAAGAACGAATGGTTAAAACGCCATGGTCAGATGTGGAGATTCCGTTTTCTAAGGCGGCTGAGATTGGTACGCAAAAGGTAATTACGGAACATGCGACGATAGGCATGGTTGTTACTACAGATGGCAGTTTCGGAGAAATTGCAAGGGAGCAGTATATTGTTCCAGAAGAGAGAACGATTCAAGAATTGAAAAAACTTGGAAAGCCATTTGTCGTTTTGTTAAATACCAGTCATCCATTTCAACAGGAAACAAAGATGTTGGCAAAAGAACTGGAAGAAAAATATAAGACTGCGGTATTGCCAGTGAATTGCGAGCAATTGCGAAAAGAGGATATTACGCAGCTTATGCGTGGTGTATTGTCCGTATTTCCTATTAGTGAAATTGGTTTTTATATGCCAAAATGGATTAGTATGTTACCATTACAGCATCCGTTAAAGGAGCAAATGGTAGAAACATTTCGAGCAATACTCAACCGCATGGATCAGATCAAGGATGCAATTCCTGCTAATTTAGAGTGGGATAATGAATATATAAAGCGTATAAAACTGGATCAAATTGATATGAAAACAGGAAAAATTAGTATCCAGATTGAATTGAAGGAACAATACTATTATCAGACGCTTAGCGAAATGATTGGTATGGAAATCAAGGGCGAGCGGGAATTGATTAAAATGCTAAAGGAAATGGCAGATAAACGACAGGAATATGATAAAATGGCGATTGCCAATGAAGAAGTTCGGCAAAAAGGATATGGTGTTGTAACACCTACGGTAGATGAAATTTTAGTAGAAGAACCAGAAATTATCCGACATGGAAATAAATACGGAGTAAAAATCAAAGCCATTGCGCCATCTGTACACTTGATTAAAGCAAATATAGAAACCGAGATTGCACCAATTGTAGGAAGTGAAGAACAGGCAAAGGACTTAATTTCTTATATATCTGAGAATGGGCGAAACAATCCTGCGGGAATTTGGTCTACCAACATATTTGGAAAGTCGATTCGTCAATTGATTGAAGATGGCATACAAACGAAGGTTGGAAAACTTACGGATGAAAGCCAACTTAAATTGCAAGACACGATCCAAAAAGTGGTAAATGACAGTAACGGTGGGCTTGTATGCATTATTATATAGTGCAGTTATTGAGAAAAGTTGACACTGGTATAGATAAGTGCTATAATAAACTGTCTGTAAGATAAATGATAATAATTACTATTTGGTGATTTTGTCATGAAAAAGCAAAGGATAACACATATGTCAACTTTAAGGAGGTAACATATGAAAAGTCACATAGTTAAGTTATCTGCTCTGGGAATAGCAGGAATGATTGCTATGTCTGGTACTCCAACACAGATTCAGGCAAAGCAGATAATTTCAACTGAAAAAAGCTCTTTGGCAGGAGAAGAAATATCGTCACCATCAGGGGTTACAGGCAGCAGTATAAGCATGGTTGAGGCTGGTAGCAGTGCTACGTTAGACGGTGTAAATGCAGTTGTTATTGAGGATCCAATCCTAAATATCAAATATGATCGTTTAGGAATTGCCAATGTGAAGAAAACATTAAACGTTCGTGCAAAAGCAAAAAGCAATGCAAAAATTGTTGGCAAGATGGGAAAGAATGCAGCTTGTAATATTGAGAAAGTTACAAAAGACGGTTGGGCAAAGATTAAATCTGGAGATGTAAAAGGTTATGTAAAAGCGGACGCATTGATTATGGATGAAGAAGCGGAAGAATTGGCTTTAAAAGTTGGAAAAAAGATTGCTATTGTTAAAACAACTACACTAAATGCAAGATTTTTACCAAGTACACAGTCAAGCAAATATACATTAATACCAATCGGCGAAGAACTGGAAGTAGTAAGAGAAAATATTAGTGAAAAATATGTGAATAGCTTTATTAAGAAAAATTTTACAGACAAAAAAGCAAAGGCAACCATTAAGGGTGTCAACAAAGATGATATGGCAAATGAATTAACAGATTGGTTGTGCGTATCCGTTGATGATGAAAAGGTCTTTGTTGCAAAAGAATTTGTTTCAATCGCCTATGATTTGAAAAGAGCATATTCTACAACAACAAATACAAACCAGACAGCAGCAAGCACAACAGAGAAAGGATCCGATCAAAAAGAATCGGTTCGTTCTTCTATGGTAGCATTTGCAAAACAGTATTTAGGAAACCGTTATGTTTATGGTGGTACCAGCTTAACAAATGGAATTGATTGTTCTGGATTTACCATGCGTATTTATGAGCATTTTGGATACAGCATTCCTAGAACATCATCTGCTCAGGCAGCATATACTACTACGATAGCAGCTTCTGAAGCAAAACCAGGAGATTTATTCTTCTATGGAAATGGAAGTTCTGTCAGTCATGTTGCTATGTATATTGGTGGTGGACAGGTTATTCATGCAAGTAATGAACGTACTGGCATTAAGATTTCCAATGCATATTATCGTACACCGATTAAGGTGGGTAGAGTGATAAAATAATTTTCTCATATTGTTGTAAACGAGAAAATTTATTTGTGAACTTTCTTAGAATTTTAATATAAGTTGTTTCAAAAAAGTTCCTTTTGAGTTATAATCTCAAGGGGACTTTTTTCTTATAGAAAAGTTTAGCTACCAATTAAGAAGAAAATATATGAATGGGAGGATTACATGGAATTTCAAATTATTTTAATTATTATTGTCGCGTTAGCAGTTTTTCTTTTTGCAAAGTCAAAATATGATGAGAAGGAATTGCTGCGAAAATACAATTTAAGAAACGATAATGAATGGGGACAAATCTTAGATGCGAATTATACGCAGGACCATTTTCAGGCAATCAAAGAATTTTATTATGCCAATAAAGGGACGCATGATGTAGATGACATTACCTGGAATGATGTGGATATGGACACCATTTTTATGCTTTTAAATCATACACATAGTTCTATGGGTGAAGATTATTTATATGCAATGCTTCGCAAACTTCAGGTAAACGAGACGGAGTTAAAGAAAAGGGAGCATTTTATCTCGCTATTTCAAAAAAATCGAAATGCAAGAAATCAATTGCAGACAGAATTTCGTTTTATGGGTAAGATTAAGGAGTTTTCTCTGTATAAATATATTAATATGGCAGAAAAGATTCCACCACACAATCCAATTGCCAGTATATTTATGTCTTCTATGCTTCTGGTATCCATTCTTTTGATGGTTATATCCGTATTTGGAGTCTTATCGCCAATTTATGGAGTTATTTTGTTTGTATTTACCCTGGTAAATAATATTATTCATTACTTTAATCGTAAGGCACAAATAGAAAAGTATTTTCAGGTGTTCAAATATATTATTCGTATGCTTGATAATGCAAAAGAATTGACAAAACTGGATATTCCAGAATTAAAAGATGTATTTGCACGAATCAATGAGATCACAAAGCAGTTTGCAGATGTAGAGAGAGGAGCTTTTTTAGTATTTTTTGATGGAAAAAAAGGGGAAGGCTCTTTTTGGGATTTGAGTTTGGATTATGTTCGTATGATGTTTCATATAGACTTGATAAAGTTTGATTCTATGACAAAGAAAATTCAGGCACGTACCTCAGAATTGAATGAATTATATGAGACATTAGGATTTTTAGATGCGATGATTGCAGTAGCATCTTTCCGTACATGGCTTGGAGAAGCAGGTTATTGTATTCCGACTTTAAAGGAAGAAAAAGAAGCACACATCGCTATGAAACATGCGTACCATCCAATGTTGGAAAAACCAGTAAAAAATAGTATCCAAGCAGATCGTTGTATTTTGATTACAGGTTCAAATGCATCTGGAAAATCAACATTTATTAAAACGGTTGCGATTAATGCCATTTTAGCACAAACCATTCATACTGCGATTGCAGAGAGTTATGAAGCATCGTATTTTAAGGTGTTTTCTTCTATGGCACTTCGTGACGATTTACAGGGACATGATAGTTATTATATTGTAGAAATCAAATCGTTGAAACGAATTTTAGAACAGGTTGGTGATACTGTTCCTACGCTATGCTTTGTAGATGAGGTGTTACGTGGTACAAATACCTTGGAAAGAATTGCAGCCTCTGCTCAGATTTTGCGTACATTTGCGGATACAAACACAATCTGTTTTGCGGCAACTCATGATTTGGAACTGACTTCAATTTTGGAAGCACATTATGATAATTACCATTTCCAGGAGGAAATTGTAGACAATCAGGTTGTATTTGATTATATGCTTAGAGATGGAAAAGCTAATTCAAGAAATGCGATTAAACTTCTTGGCATGATGGGATATGATGATAAAATTATTAAAAAAGCAGAAGAACTTGCAAATTATTTCTTGGAAAAAGGTACTTGGGAAACAGTTTAGAGAAAGAGGAAGAAAATGGCAGGAAAATTAACACCAATGATGCAGCAGTATATGAATACAAAAAACGAATATAAGGATTGTATTCTGTTTTATCGACTGGGAGATTTTTATGAGATGTTCTTTGATGATGCCATAACTGCTGCCAGAGAACTAGAGATTACATTAACAGGAAAAGCGTGTGGATTAGAGGAACGAGCACCTATGTGTGGCATCCCTCATCATGCAGTAGACGGCTATCTGACCCGTCTTGTCAGTAAAGGATATAAAGTTGCCATCTGTGAACAGATGGAAGACCCAAAACAATGCAAAGGGATTGTGAAAAGAGAGGTGGTGCGAATTGTAACCCCTGGAACGAATCTAAATACACAATCTCTGGAAGACGGAAAAAATAATTACCTTATGGGAATATTTTATATGTCAGATTCTTTTGGAGTTGCTACGGTAGATGTAACAACAGGAGAATTTTATATGACAGAGGTTGAAAATACCCGAAAATTAATGGATGAAGTAACCAAATTTGCTCCATCTGAGTTAATTTACAATGAAGAACTGGTTATGACTGGATTTGATCTGGATGATTTACATAACCGTTTGGGTATGGCAGAATCGGTGCTTGAAAGACGATACTTTGATGAAGAAATGTGTGTGAAGAGTCTGAAAGAACATTTCCATGTGCAGGCATTAGATGGTTTGGGGCTAAAAGATTATCCAATCGGAACCATTGCTGCGGGTGCAGTGATGCAGTATCTTACAGAAACACAAAAAAATACACTGTCTCATATTACGGGGATTATGCCTTATTCCTCCAATGCATATATGGTTTTAGACAGTTCTACAAGAAGAAATCTAGAATTGGTCGAGACATTACGAGAAAAGCAAAAACGAGGCTCTTTGTTGTGGGTATTAGATAAGACAAAGACCGCGATGGGTGCCAGATTGTTAAGAAGCATGATTGAACAGCCATTAATTGATGTGGATGCCATCGAAGCACGATTGGATGCCATTGAAGAATTGAATCAGGAGGCAATTACCAGAGAAGAATTAAGAGAATACTTAAATCCTATCTATGACTTGGAGCGTTTGATTGGTAAGGTATCCTATAAAACGGCAAATCCGAGAGACTTTATTGCGTTTCAGTCCTCTTTGGAAATGATTCCACCGATTAAAACACTATTAGCAGATGCCACATGTGCGAAATTGAAGGGAATTTATACAGAACTGGATACATTAGAGGATATATGTTCTCTAATTTCCGATGCGATTGTAGAAGAACCACCGATTGCTATTAAAGAGGGCGGTATCATCAAAGAAGGCTACAATGAAGAAATTGATAAACTTAGAAGAGCAAAAACAGAAGGCAAGAGTTGGCTTGCAGAGTTAGAGGAAAGAGAACGCAATGCAACAGGCATTAAAAATCTTCGTGTAAAATATAATAAAGTCTTTGGGTATTACTTGGAAGTAACAAAGTCTTATCAGGAATTAGTGCCAGATACCTGGACAAGAAAGCAAACTTTGACAAATGCAGAACGTTATACGACACCTGAATTGAAGGAACTGGAAGATATTATCCTTGGAGCAGAAGACAAGTTGTTTGCGTTGGAATATGAATTGTTTGTAGAAGTACGCGAACATATCGCT
>FR899735.1:92927-110489 GCA_000437275.1 Clostridium sp. CAG:411
GTACGCGAACATATCGCTTCAGAAGTAAAGCGAATCCAACAGACCGCAAAAGCAATCGCAAATCTGGATGTACTTGTTTCGCTTGCACTTGTTGCAGAACAAAATAATTATGTTCGTCCAGCTATAAATCAGGATGGGGTAATTGATATAAAAGAAGGCAGACATCCTGTAGTGGAAAAAGTAATTAATAATGATTCTTTTGTGGCAAATGATACCTATTTGGATCAAAAAAAGCAGAGGATTTCAATTATTACAGGGCCTAATATGGCTGGGAAATCCACCTATATGCGTCAGACTGCGTTGATTGTGCTGATGGCACAAATTGGAAGTTTTGTACCTGCTTTTAGTGCCAATATTGGAGTGGTTGACCGAATTTTTACAAGAGTAGGCGCATCAGATGATTTGGCATCCGGACAAAGTACCTTTATGGTAGAAATGACAGAGGTTGCCAATATTTTGCGAAATGCGACCAAAAACAGTTTGTTGATATTGGATGAAATCGGACGAGGAACCAGTACCTTTGATGGACTTAGTATTGCATGGGCTGTGGTAGAGCATATTGCCGATCCGAAACAAATCGGTGCAAAAACATTATTTGCAACCCATTATCATGAATTGACAGAATTAGAAGGAAAATTAGATAGCGTAAATAACTATTGTATTGCCGTACAAGAATCTGGTGAAGATATTGTATTTTTACGAAAAATCATTAAAGGCGGTGCAGACAAAAGCTATGGAATACAAGTAGCAAGGCTGGCAGGAGTACCAGATAAGGTATTAAAACGAGCGCAGGAGATTGTGAATGAATTAACAGAGAATGATATCGTAGATCGTACAAAAGAAATTGCCGTAAAATCTACTACAAAGAAATCTGTAGCAAAAGAGCCAGCTAAAGAAAAAGAACAGCAGATGTCCATTTTTGATGGATTTGCAAATATGCCATCAACAGAAGACATTCTTTTGGAATTACGTGATTTGGATATGAATGCATTGACACCAATGGAGGCTATGAATAAGCTTTATCAGATACAACAAAAAGTGAAGGAACGTTGGTAATACATGCTAAAATAGGAGGTGAGACATTGTGGAAGAAATTCTTTTACTAGATCAAAATACAATTAATAAAATTGCAGCTGGGGAGGTAGTAGAACGTCCTTCTGCTGTAGTAAAAGAGTTGGTAGAAAATGCAATTGATGCAGGAGCAACCGCTATTACGGTAGAAATCAAAGGTGGAGGAATCGAACTTGTTCGTATTACAGATAATGGTTCAGGTATAGCAAAAGAACAGGTACGCATTGCTTTTGAACGACATGCCACAAGTAAAATTCGTAGTGTACAGGATTTGCTGACCGTAGGAAGTCTTGGATTTAGAGGTGAGGCCTTGGCAAGTATTGGAGCTGTGGCACAGGTGGAAATGGTTACCAAAACCAGAGGTGCCTTAACTGGAAGTCGGTATGTAATAGATGGAGGAGAAGAAAAAACACTGGAGGAAATTGGTTGTCCAGAGGGAACCACCTTTGTTGTGAGAAATTTGTTTTACAATGTGCCAGCCAGAAGAAAATTTTTGAAGAGTGCGCAAACAGAGGCATCCTATATCAATGATTTAGTCGAACGTTTGGCAATGTCACATCCTGATATCTCTTTTAAATTTATGAATAATAATCAGTTGCGTTTACAAACCTCTGGAAATGGAAAGACAAAAGATATTATTTATCATATATACGGAAGAGATATAACCGCAAATTTATTGCAGGTAAAAACAAGTTCTCCTGTGTTGCAGGTAGAAGGTTTTATTGCAAAACCAGTGGTCTCTAGAGGCAATCGAAATTATATGAATTATTTCATTAATGGAAGATACATCAAAAGTAATATTATCAATAAAGCGATTGAAGAGGCGTACAAGCCTTATACAATGCAGCATCGATATCCTATGACCGCCTTGCAGTTTACTATTGACAGTCAATACATTGATGTAAATGTGCATCCTGCGAAAATGGAGATTCGTTTTACAAATGAACAGACCATTTATCATGAAATATATCATGCCATTTCAGATGTACTTTCTGGACGTGAGATGATTCCAGAAGTTACGATTGGAAAAGAGCAGAAACAAACACAGAACAAACCAGTGCAGTCGGCACCAGAACCTTTTGAAAAAAAGCGTGTATTGCAGGAAAGTAAAAATGTAGGAAAACAAATGGTGGAGGCTGCCAAAGTCATTACACAGTTTGAACAGGTAAGGAATAAACAAAATCAATTAAAAGAGGAGACACCATACAAAGTTCAAAATGAAACTCCATCACAAGAAGTAACACAATCCAATTTAGAAGTAGAAAAAAAAGAACAGGCAGAGCAACGAAAAGCTACTCTTTTGCACGCGATGCAGCATTTGGATGCCTTTGAACAGCAAGCAATCGAAAAAGAAAAGGAGACAGCAATAGTCTTTGACACAGAAAAGAAGATAGAAGAAACTACAAATGTAGAATTAAAGAAATTGGAAACACTGGTTGAGGGCGAAAAAGATGCTTCAAACAAAAGTGGAGAACTCTCTTCGCAACAGGATAAAATCATAGAAAATCCTGTACTGGAACAGGAAAAAGAAAACATTTGGGATAAAACCAATTCCGAACAAACGGTATTGTTTGAAACAAAAGAAGAACAAAAACTGTTATCGAAAGAGGCAAAAAAACATCATAAAATTATTGGTCAGATTTTTGATACTTATTGGATTATTCAATATGAGGACAAGATGTTTATTATCGACCAGCATGCCGCACATGAAAAAGTATTATTCGAAAAAACGATGCGGGATATAGAAAATAAAAACTTTTCTTCTCAAATATTACAACCACCGATTATTCTATCACTTACAATGAGAGAGCAGCAGGCATTAGAACAATATCGAAGTGAACTAGAGAAGCTTGGCTTTGAAATTGAAGCTTTTGGTGGAAGAGAGTTTTCTGTAAGAGCAGTACCAGCAAATCTATTTGGTGTGGCACAGGTGGATTTGTTGACCGATTTATTAAACTCTCTGACTGAAGATATGAATGTTAAAGGTTCAGAGTTGATATTAGAGCGGGTAGCTTCTATGTCCTGTAAGGCAGCGGTGAAAGGAAATATGAAATTGTCCATGTTGGAAGCAGAAGCATTGATTGATGAATTGATGGAGTTAGAAAACCCCTATAATTGTCCGCATGGCAGACCTGTAATTGTATCTATGACAAAATATGAGATTGAAAAGAAATTTAAAAGAATTCTTTAGTGCGAGGAGAAAACAATGAAGGAAACATTAAAAGCCAAGCCTCCCATAATCGTGTTGACAGGACCTACAGCAGTCGGAAAGACTGCATTGTCCATTCATCTTGCCAAAGCAGTTGGAGGAGAAATTATTTCGGCAGATTCTATGCAGGTATATAAAGAAATGGACATTGGAACGGCAAAGATACGCCAAGACGAAATGCAAGGAATAAAACACTATCTGGTAGATACTTTTATGCCGGATGAAGAGTTTAATGTAATGAAATTTAAGCAGTATGCGGATCAATATATAAAGGAGATTTACCAAAAAGGGAAGATACCGATATTAGTTGGTGGTACTGGATTTTATATTCAGGCAGTATTAAAGGATGTGGCCTTTGAGCAGGAAGAGGTTTCTGCCTGTAGAAAAGAATTAGAAAAGCTATATCAAGAAAAAGGGGTGCATTATTTACATGAAAAATTAAGAGAGGTAGACGAGAAAAGTGCAGAAAAAATTCATGAAAATAATGTAAAACGAGTAATTCGTGCGCTGGAATTTTATGAACAGACAGGCAAAAAAATATCTGAACATAACGAAAAGGAAAAACAAAAAGAATCTCCCTATAGCTTTGCCTATTTTGTTTTAAATCAAGAACGAAAAGTATTATATGAAAGAATTGATCGACGAGTGGATTTGATGGTGCAAAATGGACTTGTAGAAGAAGTTCGTAATCTTGTGAAAAAAGGTTATACCAAAGACTTAGTTTCTATGCAAGGGCTTGGCTATAAAGAAATTTGCGCTTATCTATGTGGTGAAATTTCATTAGAGGAAGCCATTTATATATTAAAACGGGATACCCGCCATTTTGCCAAACGTCAGCTTACCTGGTTTAAGCGTGAACAAGACGTTGTATGGGTAGACAAAGACTGTTATAAAACAGAGCAGGAACAGTTGGATTTTTGCCTTTCTGTTTTACAGAAAAAAGGAATTATACCGAAACGATAGGTATATAATGGAAAAAATGTAGCATACTGAAAAAGAAAAGAATTGAGGTACAAACGATGGATTTAAAAGAAATGTATAAAGAACTAAAGGTTACGGATTCTGTGTTTACATATTGTGAACGAATAGAGCAGGATTTAAAGGCACGATTTGAGCAGATTGATAAGGTCGCAGAATATAATCAATTAAAAGTGTTAAAGGCAATGCAAAAGAACAAAGTAAGTGACATTCATTTTGCAGCCACAACTGGATATGGTTATAATGATTTAGGTAGAGAAGTGTTAGAAAGCGTATATGCGGATACATTTCATGCAGAAGCAGCGTTAGTAAGACCACAGCTTACTTGTGGAACACATGCACTAACAATTGCGTTGGCAGCTAATCTTCGTCCCGGGGATGAGCTGCTATCACCAGTTGGAAAACCATATGATACGTTGGAGGGTGTAATTGGAATTGGAGATAATAATACACCAGGATGCTTGAAGGAATATGGAGTGTCTTATCGTCAGGTAGATTTATTGGAAGATGGGGCATTTGACTGGGAAGAAATAAAAAAAGCAATCACTCCAAAGACAAAATTGATTACAATTCAACGTTCAAAGGGTTATCAGACTAGACCAACTCTTTCTGTGGCAAGAATCGGAGAGTTGATTTCTTTTGTAAAGAAAATTAAACCAGATGTAATCTGTATGGTGGATAATTGCTATGGTGAATTTGTTGAAGAACTCGAACCAACGGATGTTGGCGCTGATATGTGTGTAGGTTCTCTTATTAAAAATCCAGGCGGTGGTCTTGCTCCGATTGGTGGATATATCGTAGGAAAAGAAGAATTGATCGAACAATGTGCGTATCGTCTGACGGCACCAGGTCTTGGAAAAGAGGTAGGTGCAACGCTTGGTATTAATCAACAACTATTTCAGGGATTCTTTATGGCGCCGCAAGTTGTATCTGGTGCTTTAAAGGGAGCTATTTTTGCAGCAAATGTGTATGAAAAATTAGGATTTGCTGTTGTTCCTAACAGCACAGAAAGCAGACATGACATTATTCAGGCAGTAACACTTGGAACACCGGAAGGTGTAATTGCATTTTGTGAAGGAATTCAGGCAGCAGCACCTGTAGATAGTTACGTTGTACCAGAGCCTTGGGCAATGCCGGGATATCATTCAGATGTAATTATGGCAGCAGGTGCATTCATTCAAGGTTCCTCCATTGAACTTAGTGCAGATGGACCAATAGAAGAACCCTATGCCGTTTATTTTCAAGGTGGACTTACCTGGTATCATGCAAAGTATGGTATTATGATGTCCTTACAAAAAATGCATGAAAAAGGATTGGTTAAATTATAAAAAAATGTATACAAACCCTCTTTTGTATGCTACAATGAGGGGTGGATTTTTAACGCTTCATAAGGTAAGCATTTATTCAATTCAAGAGGTAACATACTCTGCTGTGAGTTAGGAGAGTATGTATGAAACATTTAACATTAAAAGAATTGCCAGTATCCGAGCAACCCTATGAAAAATGTGAGAAGTATGGTGTTTGCAGTTTGTCAGATGCAGAATTATTGGCAGTTATTATTCGGAGTGGTTCTAAAAGAGAACGTTCTGTAGAGGTGGCAGAGCGTATATTGGGATTATCAAAAGATTTGCCAGGGTTATACGGATTGAATTATCTCACCCTTACTGATTTTATGCAGGTAAATGGAATTGGGAGAGTAAAGGGCATACAGTTATTATGCATAACGGAACTTGCAAAACGGATGGCAAAACAAAAATATTCCCGAACAACCACATTTTCCTCCCCTGACATTATTTCTGATTATTATATGCAGGATATGAGACATCTGGAGTATGAACAGGTTATATTGGTTTTGTTGGATACCAAATGCCACAAAATAAATGATTTTGTAATATCAAAAGGAACAGTAAATGCATCTTTGCTGGAACCACGAGAAATTTTTGTTACAGCCCTTAGAAATAAAGCAGTGCATATTATTCTATTACATAATCATCCAAGTGGTGATCCGACACCCAGTAAGGAGGATATTCTATTTACGGAAAGACTAAGAGATGCAGGTGATTTGGTGGGGGTAACGTTGCTTGACCACATTATCATAGGGGATAATGTATATGTAAGTCTCCGAGAACAAGGCTTATTGTAATGAAATAACCGGAAGGAGTAATAAATTAACGATGATAGGTAGAAAGATTATAGGCATCGATTTTGGAACAAGCGCAGTTAAGATATATAAAAAAGGTGCGGGTATTGTATTAAATGAAAAGAATGTTGTAGCGATACAAAACAGAAAAAAAATAATTGCATCTGGTGATTTTGCATTTGATATGTTAGGGAAGTCTCCTGAGCAAATAGAAGTTACAATGCCCATACGAAATGGCGTAATTGCGGACAGCGGAAAAATGCAACTATTATTAAATGCATTTGTTAGCAAGGTATTTAACGGAAAAGCAAAAAATGCCGATTATTTGGTTGCTGTTCCAACAGACATTACAGAGGTTGAAAAACGTGCCTTTTGTGATGTGATACAGCGTTCCAACGCAAAAGTGCGAAATATCTATATGGTTGACAAGCCCGTAGTTGCCGCACTGGGAATGGATGTAGATGTGACAGGAACAAGAGGTGTCCTTACGGTTGACATTGGTGCTGATACGACTGAGATTGCAATTATTTCTCTGGGAGGAATTGTGCTTAGTAAATTAATACCAGTCGGTGGATATAAGTTTGATTCCTTGATTCAATCTGCAATTCGTAAAAAATATAATCTTATTATCGGAGATAAAACAGCAGAATCTGTGAAAATTTCTCTGGCATCTGCCTTAGAACCAGAGGAAGATACCATACGCGTATTTGGTCGAGATGTGGTAAGCGGTTTACCTTCAGAAGCTATGGTAGATACTGAGCTGATTTATCAGGCAATCAATGAACAGCTTACATCAGTACTTTCTGCTATCAGAGTTATTTTGGAACGTACCCCACCTGAAATTTCTGCGGATATTATCCGTTCTGGTATTTATGTGACAGGTGGTTCTGCCTTGATTAAAAATTTGGGAGAATGTATCGAAGCAGAGACAAATTTGAAAGTTAATATTGCAGAAGAAGCTGAATTTTCTGTAATAAATGGAGTTGGAAAAGTAATTGAAGATACGAAATTGATGAGACAAGTTGCACATGTAGTCAGATAGTAGTATATAGATACCAAACTATTCGACTCCAGTATCATAATACTTAACAAAGAAATGAGGAAAAAGAATCATGCGAAGAAGAAATAAGTTTTCAATTGACCCTAAGTATATATTAACATTTTTTATAGTTCTATGTTTAATATTGATTATAACTTCTTACAAATTCAAAGATACCTTTGCACCTATCCGATCTGTGGCAGGAGATGTTGTGACACCGATGCAAAGGGGTATTAATACTGTTGGTAGATTCTTTTCAGAAAAGACAGATATTTTTACATCTATGAAAGAATTAAAAAAAGAAAATGAGGATTTACAAACAGAATTAAACAGCGTAACATATGAAAATAAAATTTTGCAACAGGAAAAATACGAATTATCAGAGTTGCGAAAATTATACGAATTAGATGAAAAATATGCCAGCTATCCTAAAGTTGCGGCCCGCGTAATTGATAAAGATCCAGGGAACTGGTATAAAGTGTTCAAAATTGACAAAGGTTCTAATGATGGCTTAAAAGTTGATATGAATGTTTTAGCTGGAGACGGCTCTAGTGGAGGATTAGTTGGAATTATTACCGAAGTAGGTCACAATTGGGCAAAGGTACGTTCCATTGTGGATGATACAAGTAATGTAGGTGCAATGATACTTTCTACAAACGAAACCTGTATTGTTAGTGGAAACCATGAATTATCCAATAAGGGATTATTAGAATTTTCTGGGTTGGAAAACTCAGAGACAAAAGTTTCAACTGGAGCAGAAGTAGTCACTTCTTATCTGAGTGATAAGTATCATCAAGGAATCTTGATTGGTTATATAAAAGAAGTCAATGTAGACAATACCAATTCAACCAGAAGTGGATATATTACACCAACCGTTGATTTTAATAAACTAGAAACCGTTTTAGTTATCACAGAATTAAAGGAATCGCTTGATCCACAACCAAAGGATTAGCGGCTACATAGGAAAAGTTAGTACAAAGGGGCTTAAAAAATGAAGCGTTTTATTATTACAGCAGTTACAGTGTTATTATGTTTTTTGTTGCAAACAACTATATTTCAGGGAATTGCACTTGCTGGAGAAGTTCCTAATTTAATATTGATCGTTGTAGTAGCAGTCGCCTATATGCGTGGTAGAAAAGAGGGCATGTATGTAGGTTTTGCAAGCGGTATGCTCGTGGATTTAATTTATGGCGATCTGATTGGAATGAATGCAGTATTACTGGTATTAGTAGGATACTTAGTAGGTATTTGTAATGAAATCTATTATAGAGATCAGCTATCTGTACCTATTATTTTAGTTGCAGTAAGTGATTTTTTCTTTAATTTTGTATTTTATATTTTCAATTTCCTATTACGTGGAAGATTTAATGTGTTTTATTATATATGGCATACCATATTGCCGGAGATGGTATATACGGTATTGATGGCATGTGTGTTATATAAATTATTACATTCTATTAATTACCGATTGGAGTGCAAGGAAGATACAGAGGAGGTTCTTTAATTTATGCTTGATATGCTGAAAGACTGGTTTGAACAGGTAAAAAAAGCCCGTACATTTCCAATTATTATTGTATATATATTATTGATTACAATTTTGGCACATCGATTATTTATGCTTCAGATTGTAGACGGGGAAACTATTTCAAATGAAAGTGAAAAGAAAAAAGACAAAAAGCGTTATATAAAGGGAACCAGAGGAAATATTTACGATTGTAATGGTGTACTTTTGGCATATAATGAATTATCGTATTCTGTTACATTAGAAGATACAGATGACTTGAAAACAAATAAAGAGAAAAATGAAATGATTGCCAAATTACTTCAAATTTTGAAGAAAAATAATTGTGACGTTGATATTGATTTTGAGATTGAATTAAATGATGATGGTGAGTTTCAATTTAATGTAAAAGATAAAGCGTTGTTGAATTTCAAAAGGGATGTTTATTGTCTTAAATCTACAAACGATTTAACACAAAAGCAAAAAGACGCAACGGCAAAAGAAGTGTTTGAATTTTTACGAACAGATACAGGCAGCAACAGTCCTAAGTTTGAGATTTCAGATGAATACTCAGATGAAGAAGCTTTAGCTATTATGGCAATCCGTTATGAACTATTTTTAAATCGATTCAAAAAGTTTCTTCCAATCACAGTGGCAAGTAACATTGATGAAAAAACAAGGGTTGCAATCAAAGAAAATAGTTCTGAATTAACTGGCGTGGAAGTAACAACGGACACGTACCGAAAATACAACGACAGTAAATATTTTTCACATGTCATTGGTTATACAGGAACCGTAACGGATGATGAGATGTCTGACTTAAAGGAAAAAGGCTTGCAAAATAAATATACATCGGAAGATCAAGTTGGTAAGACAGGTGTAGAAAAGGAATATGAAACTACATTACATGGTGCAAGAGGTTCTGAAAAACTAACTGTAAATCAATCAGGTCGAGTATTATCTGTATCCGATGTGGTAGCAGCATCTTCTGGAAATGATTTATATTTAACCATTGATTCTGATTTACAGAAGGCATGTTATGATATGCTGGAAAAAGAACTTGCAAGTATTTTATTGAGTAAAATTCATAGAGGAAAAGGTTCTGGTACAAAAGGCTATCGTTCAGACGGTATTACAATCCCAGAATATGATGTGTATTATGCGCTCGTCAACAACAATGTAATTGATATTACAACGTTAAATGATAAGTCTGCCTCTGATGTTGAGAAAAGAGTATATTCGAAATATGTGTCAAAGAGAAATAGTGTCTTAGATAAATTGAAAACTATTTTAGCTGCGGATAGTACATCGACAGCGAAGGATTTATCTGAAGAATACCAGACATATCAAGTATACTTGTACAATTATTTATGCAAAAAGGGAATTATTCTGGATAGTAAGGTAGATAATGATACTACAAAATACAAAACATATATAGATGGAAAGATAAACAGCAGATTTAGCCTAAGCGAATTTACACAGGATGCCATTGCAAATGGATGGGTAGATTTATCTTGTCTGAATATCGGAGATAAGTATTATAGTACCACAGAATTATACAATAAGCTTTTAAAGTATGTATTTAAAGAGATAAAGAAAGACAAAGGATTTGCAAAGAAAATCTACTACTATATGATAGATAATGGTAGTGTTTCAGGAAATGAATTATGTGTGATTCTATATGAACAAGGTGTTCTATCTTATGACGAAAAAGAAGTAGCAAAACTGTTGAACGGAACAACCAGTGCGTATACGTTTATCCGAACACAGATAGAAAAGCTTACCATTACACCAGCAATGCTTGCACTTGAGCCATGTTCAGGTTCTATTGTTGTAACCGACCCAAATACGGGAAATGTAAAAGCATGTGTATCTTATCCTGGATATGATACGAATAAATTTGCGAATAAAATTGATACAGATTATTACTATCAAACATATGAAGATTTATCGCTTCCTACATTGAATCGTGTTATTACGCAAAGAACAGCACCGGGTTCCACATATAAGCCATTGGTTTCTATTGCAGCTTTGACAGAAGGATATATCACAACTGGAACAAAAATAACGGATAAAGTAGTATTTTCTGAGATTAGTACAAAAC
Source organism: Clostridium sp. CAG:411 (assembly GCA_000437275.1). Classification (GTDB taxonomy): domain Bacteria; phylum Bacillota; class Clostridia; order Lachnospirales; family Lachnospiraceae; genus CAG-411. Next base: position 103,970 of record FR899735.1, read on the forward strand.
CACATTGTTGGTCAAACTATAGTCATGGAACGATTAATGTATCCAAGGCGATTGAATATTCTTGTAACTATTTCTTCTATACCGTTGGTTATGAGATGAGTGACAAATCCACGCACGATAGCAAAGGTTTGAAGATATTAGAAAAATATGCAAAAATGTTTGGTTTTGGTGCAACTTCTGGTTTATCTGAGTTAGAATACAAACCTAAAATTTCAGACAACAGTGCGGTAATGTCTGCAATTGGACAGGGAAAGAACGATTATACTCCTTCACAAATTGCACGATATGCTACTACATTGGTAAACCAAAAGAAATGCTATAATCTAAATTTAGTAGGAAAAATAAAGAGCAGTGACGGGAAAAAAGAAAAAACGAATAAGGCAAAAGTACACAATAAAGTTTCGATTGCAAGTACAACATGGGATGCAGTTTACAAGGGAATGTATGGAGTTGTAAACGGTTCACAGAGTTCTATTTCTCAATATTTCAAATCATTAAAAGAAGATGGAATTCAAGTTGCAGGAAAAACAGGTACTGCACAGGAAAATAAATCAAAACCAAACCATGCTTTATTTATTTCCTTTGCTCCATACAATAATCCTGAAATCTGCACAACAGTAGTTATTCCAAATGGATATACATCTGCCAATGCAGCAGAGGTAGCCAGCAATGTATATAAATATTATTTTGCTAAGGGCAAAAAAGCAAAACAAAAAGTGGTAAAACAGGCTTGTTCCTTGAAAAAAGCTGGAACATCTGTGGTAACTGACTAGAAAATTTCAATAATAGATAAAAAGTTGTTTGAACCTACACTATTTTTTGGTATAATAGACAAGAAAAATAGGGTTCAATGAAAGAAAAGGGAAGTAGATAACATGAATAGTACAGTCATGATAAAAGGAAATAAATCAGGTATTGTTCTTGTACTAGACAAAGACATTGCTTATGAAACATTAAAAAAAGATGTTGCTGCTAAATTCAAGGAAACTGCTAAATTTTTAGGCAAAGCAACTATGGCAATTTCTTTTGAGGGCAGAGAACTTACAACTGATGAACAAAGAGAGTTACTTCAAATTATTGAAGATAGCTCAGATTTGAAGATAGCATGTATTGTAAATAATGACCAAGAACAAGAAGAACGTTTCAAGAAAAGCTTAGATGAAAAACTTATGGAATTTAACAGTAATTCTGGACAATTTTATAAAGGGAATCTTCGTTCTGGTCAGGTGTTAGAAGTAGAAACCAGTGTGATTGTTCTTGGAGATGTAAATATAGGTGCTAAAGTAGTTTCCAAAGGAAACATTATTATCATTGGAAACTTAAAGGGAAGTGTATTTGCAGGAGCTGGTGGCAACAAAGAAGCATTTGTGTTAGCTCTTGGTATGCAACCGATTCAAATTCGAATTGGTGATTTTATTGCAAGAGCACCAGACAAGGAAAATCGTGGTTTATTTAAAGAAAAATCTACCTTTTTCAAAAGGAAAGATAAAAAGCCAATGGAACCACAACAACAAGAAATTAAAATAGCCTTTGTGGAAGGAGAAACAATTTTAATTGAACCTTTAAGCAAAGATGTTTTGAATGATATTAATATATAATAAAGTTTGGAGGAAAAAGAATATGGGCGAAGTTATTGTCGTAACATCCGGAAAGGGTGGAGTAGGTAAAACTACTACAACTGCAAATGTTGGAACAGGTCTGGCTAAATTAGGAAAGAAAGTTGTATTGATTGATACAGATATAGGATTAAGAAACCTTGATGTAGTTATGGGATTGGAAAATCGTATCGTATATAATCTGGTTGATGTAATCGAAGGAAATTGCCGTATTAAGCAAGCTCTAATTAAAGATAAACGCCATGAGAACTTATACTTACTTCCTTCTGCACAGACAAAAGATAAATCTGCAGTTAGTCCTGAACAGATGAAGAAATTAGCAGAACAGCTAAAAGAAGAATTTGATTACATACTTATGGACTGTCCTGCTGGAATTGAGCAGGGATTCCAAAATGCAATTGCAGGTGCAGACAGTGCATTGGTAGTTACTACTCCAGAGGTATCCGCAGTTCGTGATGCAGACCGTATCATCGGATTATTGGAAGCAAATGAGATGAAGCAAACACATTTGATCGTCAACCGTTTAAGAAACCAAATGGTAAAAGATAATAACATGATGTCTAGTGATGACGTAGTTGAAATACTTGGTGTAGATTTAATTGGTGTGGTTCCAGATGACGAGCAGATTATCGTAGCAACCAACAATGGAGAACCTTTAGTTGGTACAGACGCTTTAGCTGGACAGGCATACTTAAATATTTGTCGCAGATTATTAGGAGAAGAAGTTCCTTTGTTGGATTTGAATAGCAAGCAGGGTATCTTTTCTAAAATAGGAAGTTTTTTCAGAAAGAACTAAGGAGGAACAGATATGGGATTTGCTGATTTTTTTAGAAAAAAATCCTCTGGAAGTATTGCGAAAGACAGACTAAAATTAGTATTAGTTTCTGATCGTGCAAACTGTTCACCAGAGTTAATGGAACAAATGAAAAATGATATTATTAATGTAATTTCCAAGTATATGGAAGTAGATATGGAAGGTCTTGATATTAAGATTTCACAGACAGATGTAGAAGGAAGTGATACTCCAGTTCCTGCTTTATTTGCCAATATTCCTATCAGAGATATGCGTGGAAATAAAAAATCGGAATAAAATAAGGATGATTTTTTATGTTTAATTTTAAACAATATGATTGGAGAAGATATAATTTCACTGTCTTAGTTGTGATGGTTATATTGTGCATTTGCAGTGCTTATTTTGTTAGCTTTGCAATTTCAGCAACTATGGGTGAAGACAAAGCAGGAGGTTACTTTAGGAGACAGATTATTTCTATGATTGTTTCGCTTATCATTGCGATTGTTGTTTCTTTGATTGACTATAGGCGTATATGTGATTTCGTAGTTATATATTATATCATTGCAACTTTAATGGTTGCTGCAACAAAGTTGTCTCCATTAGGTTCCGATCAAAAGACAGGTTCCTATCGATGGCTATCACTTCCTGGTGTAAATTTACAGCCATCCGAAATTTGTAAGCTTGTTGTCATTATGGCATTAGCAGTATATTTTATGAAGATGCGAGAGCAGATGGATTCGCTAAAGACATTTTTAATAGGCGTTGCGATTATGATTATTCCAACTTTCTTTATTTTAATTCAGTCGGATTTGTCCTCAAGTCTTGTTATCTTTTTTGTATTTGCCATGATGGTTTTTGCGGCTGGATTGACATACAAGATTGTAATTCCGATACTGGCGGTAACTATACCTACTGTGATTGGAGCATTATGGTTTTTACAGCAGCCTATTGCTGAAAAAATTATTCCTGAAAAACACTGGTATCAGGTAGAGCGAATTATTGGTTTTATGAATCCTGAAAAATATAGTAACTCGTTGATGTATCAGCAGTTACACTCTATACAATCCATTGCTTCAGGACAGCTTACAGGAAAGTTATTATCAGAATCAGCCAGCACAGGAAGAAATTATAGCTGGGTTGATGTATGTGAAAGTGATTTTATTTTTACGGTAATCGGTGAAGAAGTTGGATTTATCGGATGTTGCTTAATTGTGGCATTATTATGCATCATTATATTTATGTGTATTCGTACAGCAATCAGATGCAATGAGACATTAGGATATTTAATTGCTGTAGGTATTTCAGCTATGTTTATGTTTCAGGTATTTGCAAATATAGGTGTTGCAACTATGATTTTACCAAATACAGGATTGCCATTGCCGTTTTTAAGTAACGGTATCAGCTCGATGATTAGTTGTTCTATTGCAATCGGTATTATATTAAATATAGGAATGCAATCGGGAACTGGTGACAGAAGTGGTATTAGTTTTTTGTAATATTTGTAAATATTTGTGAATATTTTATCAAAAAACAAAAAATAATTTGATTTCTTTATTGAAATGTGATATATTCTTACCATAGAGAAATGATTAGGGGGTGCAAAATGAATATTGGAATGATTGCACACGATACGAAAAAAAAGTTAATGCAGAATTTTTGTATAGCGTATCGAGGGATACTGTGTAAAAATGAGATTTTTGCAACAGGTACTACAGGTAGATTGATTGAAGAAGCAACTAATATGAATGTTCACAAATATTTAGCTGGTCATTTAGGCGGTGAGCAGCAATTAGGTGCACAAATTGAACATAATCAAATTGATTTAGTAATTTTTTTGAGAGATCCCCTTACACCAAAATCCCATGAACCAGATGTGAACAATGTTGTTCGTCTTTGCGATGTTCACAATATACCATTAGCTACAAATGTTGCGACAGCAGAGTTGTTGGTAAAGGCATTAGATAGAGGCGATTTAGATTGGCGAGATGTTGTTCGCTAAGTAAACAGAAAAAATAGAGGATAGTATCCTCTATTTTTTTTAGTATAAAGCTTTTTGTATTGTATTTGTTATTTAAGCAAAGCCTGTCTTAGTCTAACGTATTACGAATGCGACCAAAATAGCTTAATGCATAGATACCAGCTATTCCCACAAGGGCATAAATAACTCTTGATAGACCAGTCATATTTCCGAATAATACGCGAATCAAATCAAAGCGGAAAAATCCGATTAATCCCCAATTCAACGCTCCAACTACAACCAAGATTAAAATAAGATAATCTAAGACCTTCATATACAAACCTCCTAAACTAAGTATAATTTTTGTTTCTATCCCTAGTATGTTCTTTTTCACATGGTTTATTCACAAAAATCTTGCACAATGAAATTAAGGATAGTATAATAATACCCGTGAAAAAGTATATTTTTTTACTTTTGATACCTGTTCAAAAGCAGATGCAAATCCTAGATTGTAGATTACATAGCAATTTAATAGTAGGAATAGCAGGCTGAAAACAGTTATCTTTATTTGATTTTAGGAATAATTTTGTTCATATTGATGAAAACAGACAAATGTCAATTTATACAACAAAATTTGACCAAATTAGGGAGGTTAAAATTTTGGCAAAACGAAGGAACAAAAAAGTGACAAGATTTCGTAGAGTTCCACGATTAAATATAGGAGGAATTGCTTTTCTATTTATTCTTGTATACATCGTAGTAACTTGCGTTATATATTGGAAAAAGCCAAAAATTTCTGTATATGAGGTGACAGAAAAGGATATTTCAAACGAGTATAACTGTACTGGTTTGATTTTACGGGAAGAAAAAATTGTGGATACACCAAAAGAGGGATATTTAAACTATTATTATATGGACGGTACAAAAGTACCAAAAAATAAAGTGGTCTACACAATTGATTCCTCTGGTGAAATATATAACTTATTGAAAAATGCCAATGAAACAGTATCTTTAAGCAAATCAGAAAGAAATTTGCTGTGGGATACTATCAGTGATTTTAGAAAAACATACGATAGTAGCAGATATAATTCTGTTTCTGACTTTGTATATGGGGTAAATAATACAGTATTGGAATTATCCTCCTCAGGTATGTCTGAAAATGTAGAAAAAATATTAAAGGAAAACAAATTAACAGATTCATATGAAAGCGTTACGACTGCACAAAGTGGTGTTATCTGTTACACAATGGATGGCTATGAAGATAAAACAGCCGATGATGTGACCGGAAAAGACTTTGATCTTTCTAAATATGAAAAGACCCAGATACGATCGTCCGAACAGGTGAAAAAAAATGCACCTGCTTACAAAATAATAACAAGTGAAGATTGGAAAATTGTTCTTCATATTTCAAAGGAACTATACGATAAACTAGAAGAACGACAAAATGATAATGCAAAAAAGAATGTCGAAACGTCTTATGTTAAGATTAAGACGACAAGGGACAATCTTACAGCAACGGTTCCTTATACATTATCTACAAAAGAGAAAGATTACTTTGCCATCCTGTCTATGAATGACTATATCGTACATTTCTTAAATGACCGTTTTTTGAGTATTGATGTAGTTTATGACAGTGTGCAGGGACTGAAAATACCGACTTCGTCCATTTTGGAAAAAGAATACTACCAAGTTCCAAAAGAATATTTTACAGAAGGCGGAGATAGTAATAAAAAAGGATTGATAAAAGAAGTTTATGATAAGTCGGGTGATTTGTCATATTCCTTTGTAGAAACCTCTGACTGCTATGAAGATGCAGATGGTATGGTATATGTAAGCAAGGATTTATTCTCGCAGGGAGAATGGATTCGTAACCAGGAAAACCAAGAAAGGTATCAGATTAGTGCAATTCAAAAGCTAAAGGGTGTATACAATGTCAATTATGGTTATTGTGTATTCAAACCAGTCGATATTCTTTATAAGAATGAAGAGTATAGCATTGTAAAACCTGGTACGGAAAACGGGTTGTCAAATTATGATCATATTATCGTAGATGCTTCTACGGTTACGGAAGATGATTTAATCAATAATTACAAAAGCGAATAAATAAGTGACAAAAACGTATTGCGAGGGATAAGTTTGAAACAAATAAGTAGA
>FR899736.1:0-24075 GCA_000437275.1 Clostridium sp. CAG:411
AGATTTTTATTGTAACAGGTTTTTATCAAAAAAACAACCTCTAACAAGCAAAAAAGGCAAACGCCATATTTGACGTTTGCCCTTCTTCAAAACACCGCTTCGATGTTTATTCACTATAAATCTATATCCTTTACTATAATGCCAATTTACATCTACACAATGAATATTGCTTCTCTTTTATTTCTTCGTAAGATCCAATACCAGATGTCGTGGTAAACCTTCTACTGGTAATGGAATAAGTTCTGCCTGAATCAATGGTTCAATATAACTGATAAATTCATCACTTACATAAGTACCATCTTTTGTTATCCAGTCCTTTGGAACCAGCTTTTCTACATTGGAAATCTTGTGCACATCATATACATCTGTTGTACACTGATATGGATCATCCGAAACACGTTTAAGAATAATCATCTTTCCATTGTCACCTTCAAACGCTGCTTTTACTGCTGCTCCACCTGCTGCAAATGCTTCATTTATATCTGTACGAGATGCCAAGTGTGCTGCGCTTCTTTGTAATGTGCTAAACTCAATCGCTCTCGTCTTACATCCCAATTCTGCCTGAATGGTATTTGCAAGGAAAGTAGCTGTTCCTGTCAACTGTTTATGTCCAAATGCATCCACATATCCATTGTCATTTCCCAGCTCACATACATATTTTCCTTCTTTTGTCTTGATACCTTCTGAAACTGCAACTACAACAGATTTTTGTTTTTCCAACAATCCTTTTACCTTTTTCGTAAACTTCTGAATATCAAATGGTACTTCTGGAAGATAAATCAAATCTGGTCCTGGACAATCCTCACCTTTGGCAAGGGCTGCTGCACCAGTAAGCCAACCTGCATTTCTTCCCATCACTTCGATAATTGTAACAATATCTTTATCGTATGCCAAACCAATCGCATCACGAATGACTTCCTTAGTGGCAGTACCAATGTACTTAGCTGCACTTCCATATCCTGGTGTATGATCTGTAATCGCCAAGTCATTATCAATGGTCTTTGGCACTCCTACAAACTTTTGTGGATATCCTTTAACAATAGCGTAATCACTAAGCTTACGAATGGTATCCATCGAGTCATTTCCACCAATATAGATAAAACACTCTACATCCAATTTATTTAACATAGCGAAGATTCGCTCATATATTTCTGTATTTTCATGTATTTCCGGTAGCTTATATCTACAAGAACCCAAATATGCAGACGGTGTACGTTTTAAAATCTCAATATCTAACTCCGTCTGAATGGAATCGGATAAATCTACATATTTTTCATCTAAAAATCCCTGAATACCATGTAGCATTCCGTAAATTTTCTTTGCTCCCCTGTCTTTGGCTGTCTTTACTACTCCTGCCAAACTAGAATTAATTACTGCAGTAGGTCCTCCTGACTGCCCAACAATAATACTTCCCTGCATAAGCATACCTCCTCATTCTGTCCATGTTTCTGTCAATGGCTCCCCTTAGTGTTGTCCAATTCCGTTAAAACATGCCATGATAAATTGTGTCCATTTCTACAGTTCTCCCTTTTGTCTCATGCACTCGAACAAATACATCTGACATACTGCGTCTTAAAATGAACCGTCTTTTTACTATATTCTACCGTACTCAAATATATGCAACGAAACAATCCATCATGACATGTTCCACGGTTTAGACATACATAAACAACAATCTTGCCAGACGGGGCTTTCCGTCTGACTATTTTCATCTGTTTATCATTATAGCAAGTTTTGTACACAAATACAAGTTTTTTAAGTTTTTTTCACTATATTTAACGCATTGTTCACAAATTGTTTGCATTTTATTTGGAATATTTCATTCATTTCATGCATAAGTACAGCTATTTTCCGACAAAATTCTAACAATGCATCCAAGAAAGTATATCCGCAAATACTTGCTCCCGATCCTTTTCATTTAATATTTCGTGTCGATCTCCTTTATATAGCTTAATATCTACATCTAAAATACCTGCGTTCTTATAACTTTTATATACCTGCCTTACACCTTTTCCATAATTTCCTACAGGGTCCTCTTGTCCTGCTATCAGAAATATTGGCAATGTTTTTGGTATTTTTTCTATATTTTCTTGTCTTTGTATATAGGAAAGGACATCTAACAGTGTCCGATACCCATTTACCGTAAAGGTAAAATTACTTAATTTATTCTGCATCTTCTGCTCTCTGACCTGTGGCTCTTTAGAAATCCAATCGGTCTCATTTTTTCGTTCGGCTCTTGGTACACGCCTATTATAGGTTCCAAAAAATAAGATTTCTAACATCCGAGAACGATGGCGTTCGCCTCTTGCCAATCCCGATAAATCTGCCGCAACCTTTCCTATTGTAAGAATAGCTTTGGAATGACTTCCCGTACCACATAAAATAGCTCCATCTATTTCCTCTCCAAAAGTCATAAGATAACGTCGCACCATAAAGGAGCCCATACTATGTCCAAGCAGATAATACGGTACATCTGGATACCGCTTTTTCATGCATTTTGTCACTCTATGCAAATCGCAGACTACCGTAGCACTCATATGGTCAGGTGTAAAATACCCCAAATCCTTCTCTTTTGCAGTATGTCCATGTCCGATATGATCATTTCCTACTACCAGAATTCCTTTCTTATTTAAGTATCTTGCAAATGCATCATACCGTTCTATATATTCTACCATTCCATGTGCGATCTGAAGAATTGCCTTCACCTGCCCCTGTGGCTCCCATATTACCACATGCAGTTGACTTTTTCCGTCTTTTGATGGTAGCCTCTTGTTCTTAACTTTTGTTGTCTGCATAAAATAACCTGCCCCTCTCTTCACCCTATCTTTATGTTTAATTTTAAATTTATCTTCCCTCTTTACAAACCTTACTTTTTTTTTATATTATAGTATATATCGGTATTCATTTTTTAATACATTAGATATTCATTTGATGCCTTCTACATCTAACATAGACACTTTACCAATTTTTAATACGATTTAATAGAAAGGATGAATGTTATGTTTTTAATCGTTGGACTTGGAAATCCCGGATCATCGTATCGAAAAACCAGACACAATATTGGTTTTCGTGTAATTGATGCTTTATCTGAGATGCATCATATTCCGCTAAATCATGAAAAACATCAGGCAATTTTCGGAAGTGGTTATATTGAAGGAACAAAAGTAATTCTTGCTCAACCACAAACTTATATGAATTTAAGCGGTGAAAGCGTGCGCGAATTTGCTGGTTTTTATAAAATTCCACCAGAAAATATTTTGGTTATTTTTGATGATATCAGCTTAGATATCGGTCAGCTTCGCATCCGAAAAAAAGGAAGCGCGGGTGGACACAATGGAGTAAAGAGCATTATCGCACATTTAGACTCACAAGATTTTCCTCGTGTCAAAGTAGGTATTGGTGAGAAACCAGATTATTTAGACTTGGCTGATTATGTACTTGGTAACTTCCCTAATGAAATCAGTGATGTAGTAAATGAAAGTATCAAACATGCCGCCGAAGCATGCACCTGCATACTTACCGACGGCATTGATACCGCTATGAACCGTTTTAACGGCAAGAAAAAGTAATTATTTTGCGACTGGTGGCCGATGCATACCAAACGTATGTGTATCGGTCACTGTTTTTATACTTTCTGCAATAGTTCTTTCATCTGCCTTGGAAAGTTGTCCTTCTCTGTCTCTTCTTGCTTCCATTGCAAATTTCACACTGGCAGGTCCATTGACACAACCGCCCTCACAACACATTCCTTCTATAAAGTCCTCTGGTAATCTTCCTGATTTTAACTGCATCAATGCCTTTTTACATTCTGCTGCTCCGTTACAACCACGTACCTTTATTTCCGTTATATCAATTCCTTTTTCTTTCATAGATTCCAATACTGCATTTGTTACGCCGCCTGCATTGGCAAAACGTTTTCCATAAATGCTGGCACCCTGTTCATATTCTACATTCGGTTCAAGAACAATGTCCTTTGCATCAAACATTGCCGCAAGTTCCTCAAATGTCAATGCATAATCCGCATTTCCCTGTCCTCGTTCATTACAAACTTCACTTTTCTTTGCGATACATGGTCCAATAAATACTGCAATCGCATCCTCGTCCATTGCGTGTACATACCTTGCCATTGCTGCCATTGGGGAAACCGTAGTAGATATATTTTCCATCAACTGCGGATAATGCTTCTTTATCAGATTGACAAAGGCAGGACAGCAGGAAGTTGTCATTTTCTTGCCTTCTCCATACGCTTCCGCCCATTCATCCGCTTCGGAATCTGCTACCAAATCAGCTCCCATAGCCACTTCCAACATTTTTGTAAATCCTAATTGTTCAATTCCTTTTCCCAATGAGGACATCGTAATATTTTTTCCAAACTGTCCCTCTCCTGCGGGCGCTACTAATGCATATACTTTTTTACCATCACGAATATGATTAATCACATCAGTCATAGAAGAACGATACCATATTGCTCCGAACGGACAAGCTTCTATACATTGTCCACAACGGATACATTTCTTATCATCTATCACAACAATATGATTTTCATCCATTGTAATCGCATTGACTGGACAACTTCTCTTACAAGGACGCATTAAGTCCGCAATCGCATTGTATGGACAGGCCTGGGAACATTTTCCGCATTCTTTACATTTTTGAGGGTCGATATGCGCACGATCCATATGCATGGTAATCGCCCCAAAATTACATGCCTGCTGACATCTTTTTGCAGTACACTTCTGACAGTTGTCCGTAACAACATAACGAGTAATTGGACATCCCTCGCAGGCAGAAGTGATTACCTGTATCGTATTGCGGTTACTGCTTCCAATTACTGGTGGCAGTCCTTGTGCCATACGCACTCTTTGTCTTACAATTTCACGTTCCCGATACACACAACAGCGAAATTTTGCCTGTGGTCCCGGTAACATTTCATAGGGAAGTCTCTCCTCTGCTTCTTTTAAATCCCCTTCATAAGCATGTTTTGCAACCTGCAACAGTATCTCATGTTTTACACTTTCCAGCGTTGCGTTTTCTTCTATCATATGGCACCTCTTTCTTTTTTTCCTTTCAGTCCTGTTTTCATAATGCCCCGCCCTGTGAATACAAATATGGAACATACAATGTTATATGTTTTTCAATCGGATGTTATGATACTTCTAACATCCAACTATGCAAGGTTTCGCACCTTCTTTTTCTAGTTCGTTAAAAAAATAACAAACTTTACCAAAAAGAATCCTCTGTTTTCAGATACATACACACGCCCTTGTGTTCTTCATGTGACGCACCGTTCCAGAGGCATCATTTGTTTTATTTTACACCCTATCCTAATATCTGTCAATTGCTATGAAATTTAGGTATAAACCACCTTTTCTATTCTTGTTACAGTGCAGAGGGTGCCATTCGTAAAATGCCAGAATATATTATATGCACAATAATAAGCATCTTGGCTGGTCATTTTACTCATGACGCCGTCATCAGCTATGGCTGAGTATGTGCAAGTTGCACTTTATTCGCGAGCGCAATCGTGCAAGTTGCACATACTCAGCCGCACCCTCTGTACAGTAACCTATTCTTCTTTGCCTATAAAACTTCACACTTTTGTAACTTGACCTTTCTTTTATCTTGCTTTATCATATTTTTATAACTCCTATTTTTGTAGCAACAAAAATGGGAATATACATTACCTACGAGAAATACATTTTACAAATTTCTCAACTTTACGCAATAGCCATCAGAGCTTTTATGTAGATACGAACTTTTGGTTTATGGTTTGCGTAAACGAACTAAAACAGTACAATACTTTTTATTCAAATAAAAAGGAAGGAAAGGGATTTGCATGGCCACAATTAAACGAAGTAGACAAAGAGAGGCTATTAAGGAATATCTTGCAGGTACAAAGTCACACCCGACCGCAGACGAGGTTTATGAAAATATCAGACAGATTTACCCAAATGTCAGTCTTGGTACAATCTATCGAAACTTGAATTTTCTAGTTGAGCAGGGTGAGATTCAAAAGCTTTCCTGCGAGGACAATAAAGAGCATTATGACGGCAATGCCAGACCTCACTCTCATTTTTATTGCAGATGTTGTCACAAGGTCAGTGACCTGAATACCCCAATGCCTGTGTTTCATCATTTGGCAGATGAAATCGGCTTTCAAGGTACCATTGATGCCTGTGTTACTTTTTATATGGGGGTTTGTCCTCTCTGTAACGCAGCAAAATAAGCAGCCACTTTATATTTTAAATTTTAAAAACATACAAAATAGAAACGTTTTTTCATTCCCAAATAGATTACTTGCATTTAGACAAAATATCTATTTGGGCTTTTTTACATAAAAATGACTTTCGTTCGAAGTGAACCATTTACGGTTATTGAAGATTTTCTTCAAAAAAGGGTTGACTTTCTTATTATTTTCATGTATGATAAAGCCATAACAGTAATGATTACTGTTTTGAAACAAAAAAACAACTGCCAGGTACTTTTAAATTATACTTCCTATGCAGTTACGATACGCGACTGTGAGAACAGGTACACAGAGATACTTTCTACACAGTTATTACATTTTTAATATTTTAAAGGAGAGATTATTATGAGTAAATTTGTATGTCAGGTATGCGGTTATGTTTATGAAGGAGATGCAGCTCCAGCAGAATGTCCAGTCTGTCATGTTGGTGCAGACCAGTTTAAGGAAGTTACAGGAGAGCTTACTCTTGCTGCTGAGCATGAATTTGGTGTTTATGGTTCTACTGTAAAGAACAATGACAAGATTAGTGACGAGGACAAGAAGTTTATCTTCGATCAGTTAAAGGCAAACTTTGAGGGAGAATGTTCTGAAGTTGGTATGTATCTTTGCATGGCTCGCGTTGCACATCGCGAGGGTTATCCTGAAATCGGTTTATATTGGGAAAAGGCAGCTTATGAAGAAGCAGAACATGCTGCTAAATTTGCTGAGTTGTTAGGTTCTGACTTGGAAGCTAACATGAAAGCTACAACAAAAGACAATCTTGCTTGGCGTGTAGATTGCGAGTTTGGTGCAACTTCTGGTAAGGTTGAACTTGCAAAATGTGCTAAGAAGAATAATTTAGATGCAATTCATGATACAGTTCATGAAATGGCTCGTGATGAGGCTAGACATGGTAAGGCTCTTAAAGGGTTACTTGATAGATATTTTGGTTAATTCTAAAAATATAACTTGTTTAAAATAAAGAATAACAAAAAGGAATGAGTATTGATACTTGTTCCTTTTTTTGCTTTATTAAGCTTAGCAAAATACATAACCGAAACTAAATATTGAACTCCACAAGACAAAGTGATAAAATAATAACTAGAATTTATACCACGTTTAAAGCAAGTGTGCAAAACATCTATGCTACACACGTTGGATAATGAAGCCATAGTATTGTTTTTTAATAGAAAGGATACGGAATAATGAAAAAATTAGTATTGATTGGATTGTTGTTTGGACTATGTCTCTCTGCGCAAGGATGCAAAGAACAGGATAGGGCTACTACTCCTGTCCAAACTCATAGCGAAGAAACCAGTCAAAAAAATGATTTAGTTTACCATGAATACGATGGCACAACAATAAAAGTAACCAGTCACACAGAAATTGATCTGCAATCAATACGAGAACATGCGGAAATTCAAGAATTAATACTTTATAATTGCGACACCAAAGAAGAAAAAGTAATTGATGTGCCAAAAAATTGTATATCTGATCTAGAACAGGGTACTTACAAAATATATGCCCGCTACAAAGATGGGAACAAAGAAGATGTGACAGCACAGGTAACTGTCAACGAAGCGTATACTGTACAGAACGCAGAATAGATTCTTACACCTTGCATAGAATTTATGTTATTTCACCTCAACGTTATAAAAAGGATAGAGGTCCATTAACCTCTATCCTTTTTCGTTTTCTTTTGCTTATAAATATTATTTCACTTTAATACCTACTGTACCATTCCCAAGTTTATCTGAAGTCTCAACTTTAACATAATAGGTTCCCTTTGGCCAGCTTACCTTCTTTCCAGAATAGGATTTATAACTAATTTTACTTCCCTGGCCTCCCCAAATCATACTATATCCAACTTGTTTTGAACCCTTATAAGTAGTTACTCGAACATATGTATTAGAAGATGCCAAATACTTAATTTCCAATGTTTGTTTTTTAGCTTTTTTCACATCAATCTTGAAATAGGCTGTTTTTTTTCTATTATTTGCAGGTAATACATAGTATTTTGTAGAAGAAGTAACCTTCTTTGCTTTCTTTTTGCTAGTTGCACAAGCGTTTGCTGCCTTTACTTTGTAAACTTGCAAGGAATAAAAATCACTTCCTTTTATCTGCAAATAGTAAGTACCTTTTGCCAATCCATATGATGTACCATAATTCGTTGTAGAAGTTGTATACTCAGATTTTGAAATAGGCTTCTTATTTTTGTCAAGCAAAACAATGTTTCCACCACTGATAAGTCCACTTGTGGATTGCGTAAAATACACCACACCTACCTGTTGATTAGCGGAAACTGTAAACTTTCGATATTGATATTCATAATTCGAATAACCAATATATTGTTTTCCTAACGAAATACTATCTGTAATCTGCGCATTGGTTGCAAGCATTTCACCAAAAAATTTACCAGATGATTTATATACAGATGCAACTCTGATTGTATAAGTACCTGCTTCTAATATAACATTGGCATTATCCTGTTCATTAGAATTAATGAAATATAACTCTTTTACGGTTTCACCTGCTGCATTTTCAATATAAACAGATGCCGTTTTAGATGCGGTATCAGCATCAAATACACAATATGCAGATAAATTAAAATACGCTCTCTTCTTTAACGTAATCTTTTGTTCTCCATCTACCCCATCCGAAAATGCCATGTTTATACTGGTCGTTTCTGTGCTATCCCCCTGTTTACTTATTATCGGTAAGTTTATTGTCTCTTCTGTGCTCATTGTTGTAATTGCACTTTTGGCAACTGTGGCCGCCTTTGTCGTGTTCACTGGTGTCACAAGCATTGCTGCACATAACATTCCACAAAATACCCCTTTTAATACGCTTCCTTTCATATAAAACCCTCACTTTCTTTTGTTTTCTGCTAACATATCTAGTATACCATATCCAACTCTTTCACACCACTTTTTTCCAACATTGATTTTTGTATAACATTTCAATCGAACGGACACCCGACATAACTACACATTGCACACTTATATAAAAACCTTCAAACTGATAAATATAACATTACTCAATTTGAAGGTTTTTCTTATATGATTCTACCGTCTTTCATATGAATACATCTTTTGCCCTGCTTTGCCATATCCATATCGTGAGTAACCATAATAATTGTAGTTCCTTTTTCATTTATCTTTTTTAATATATTCACGATTTTTTGTGCATTTTCTTCGTCCAATGCTCCTGTTGGTTCGTCCGCCAGTATCAATTGCGGCTCCGTCACCAATGCTCTGGCAATCGCTACTCTCTGACACTGACCACCAGAAAGTTCATAGGGATAATTATACTTTTTTTCAGCAATTTCCATCCACTCCATCATTTGTTGGACTTTTTGATGCTTTTCTTGCTTCTTTATCCTTTGATAGTTAAGCGGAAGCATAATATTATCATATACCGTTTTTTCTTGTATTAATGCAAAGTGCTGCACAACAAATCCTACATTTTTATTACGAAATATTGCCTTTTCCTTTTCTTTCATGTCATTCGTAACTTTCCCATCAAATAAATAGTTTCCCTGATCTGGTCTTCTAATTCCACCCAATATATTTAACAATGTGGATTTTCCGCAGCCACTTTTCCCTACTATTGTTACAAATTCTCCCTTTTCTATTTGAAGTGACACATCCTTTAATGCATGCATCCGACCTTCTTTTTCTCCATATAATACATTTATATTTTGCAAATCAATCAACACTACTCTTTTCCTCCAATTATATCGCTAATATTCATTTTTCTTAAATAAAAATAGCTGGCTAAACAAGAAATTACTGCTATGCCAACCCCCAAGCATTGCACTATGAGAATTGCTCTTGCATCACTTCCTATTATCTTTAATACTAAGGATGCCACCCCATCACTAACCAGCACCATCCCTATTGCTATCCCAAATGCCTCCATAGCAATATATCTGCGAGACGCTCCACACAACATTTCTACGCCAAAATTATAATGCTGTCTTTTTAATATTCCTATCATATTCATGGTAATTGCAATACACGCAAAAATAACAATGATAATTAACAATATTTTGAATTGTCTGGCTACCTGTTTTGTCATAACCGAATAACTTTCTATCTTGTTATATGATGTTGTTGCATCTGGATCTACCACTATCAAATCCCATTTTTCTAAACCAACTTCCCCTAGGAATTGTCGATACAGCTCATTGGTCTTTGTATATCCTAATTTAGAGACAATCATTCCCTCCATTTGTTGCAACAATAACGCCTTAGAAAATCTGCTAAATTCATTTACCTCAAGCGCAGGTACAAACATATATCTCTCACAGGATACCAAATCTCCAACTGATCTCATTGCAAAAAATTTCTCTTTTTCCACAAAACCTTTTACTTTAAACTTGAATCTTCCCATCAAATATGCCGCTTCAAACGTATCTCCAACTTTAAAATAAGAATGGTATGCAGCTCCTAATAACACAGGAATTGGCTTTCCCTTCTGATAAATAAAATCCTCCTTTTGAAATGCCTTCCCTTCTGCTACGGTTATATTAAAATATTGAAAAAACTCTTTGCTTGCTTCAACTGCCTTTACGGAACATTCTGTACTTTCTTTATTAACAGAAACCACTGTATCCCCTTCTTCTTCAAACTCATACCCATCCAAAACCTCATCAGGCACCGCTTTAGCTGCAATACTTAATGGCTGATCCATCGCTGTTATATATGTAAATTCATTTGTTTTCATTAGTTTATTTTTAAACGTTTTCACTTTTTCATAATACTTGCTATTATTTGATAAATAGGTATAAAAGTCTTTATCATTTAAACACTCTGCTGTCCAATAAATGCTGTTTTTCCCATATTTTTCTTCATGCTCAGTAGCTGTAGTTTCTACCTTTTTTTGCACTGTGCATGTTTTTCCTACTACAACAAAACAAAGAGAGGTTAATATTACCATTAACAAAACAACCAATATATTTTTATATAAAATAGAAATAGCAGTATCTATATAATTGCCTATCATTTATTTTATTGCCTCCTCTATCGAATCATGTAAAACTATAACTATATTTCCCATCATAAATAGAATAAGCAACAAAACGCATATTGCATATCCTTTTAATAAGGAAGAAAAATAAGCGGGATACCATACATTACAATAAACACTACTTATTATCAACGCTATAACGGCTATTAATATATATTTTTTTATTATCCCCAGCACAATTTTACCCCTTGAGGCTCCTACTAATCTCTGTATGCATATACTTTTTCTTTGTTGGCTTAACCATTGTGAAGATATTAAAATTAAACACAATATACAGCAAAGGAAAATACACAAAAACCAAGCATACGTGTCTATCTTTGGCATTATACTATCCGCATAACTTTCCACTGCCGTCAATTGCCTCGCACCCTTAATTTCCTTTATACATTCCTCTGCAACAGAGGCAGCATTTTCTTTTGAGAAAAAATCAATCATATAATTCTTTTCTTCCGCCTCATTCCCTGCGAACATATTTGCGTAAATATAATTATCTAATACCGTTTCTCCTTCATATCCGATAATCCCCAACACCTTATATTCTTTTCCACAGATACGAATATATTTTTGATTTTTTTTCTGATATACACCCTTTATATTTTTTCCAATTACTGCTACAAAATTTTCATCCTTAAAATCCGTGGGTTTAAAAAAACGTCCTTCTTTCATCGGAAAATTGGCAAATGTTTTATTAAAGGTAAGATAACTAATCGTTTCTTTATCGTTTCCCGAAGTTTCCAATGATAAGGCATATTTTACCTTTCTACGATTCAAAGCCTGCACCAATGCGTGATTATTTTTCTTGGTGTTATCCATTGCAATATAAGAATAGCTATTGCCAAAACTTCCATCTTCCATTTTTGTCAGCGTATCACTTAGACTTACATTGTGTATCATCAATATACATAATATTGGCACTATACAAAATAACAAGACTAACAATAGACTTGTCGCATTTATCTTCTTCATTTACTACTCCTTGTATTAAGTCAGAACAATTTACATTACTTTTTTTCTTCCTTAATAATATTTATCCCTTATCTCCAACATTTTTACATTAGATTCATGTTCAAAAAAATGATCTAAAAACGAATAATCCAATTCACTCAACAATGCTTTTTTACGATAAACATCTGTATCATCTTCCGTATCATCCAGCCACTCGCTCCATAACTCTAACTCTCCATAATTATCCACATGTTTTTTTATATATGTAAGCAATAACTTTACATTTTCTTCACTCCACCGAAAATCCAAACCACACACATACTTCTTGTTAATAGGTAAGTTTTCATACTCCTTACAATCCACTTTATAAACTTTTGGTTGTCCCAATGCGATCGTATCCATCTTTCTATTTTTCCATGCAGAAATAATAGGATTTCCTTTTTCCAATATTTCTTGAGCTTGATTGGATTGTTCCTTTATTGGTTGATTACTTGCTAAAAAAAAGATTTCGCTCATTATATTTTCTATTCATCCTTTCAAACACTATCCTATTTATTGTTTATTTCCATTATTTTTTACAACTATTACAACTGCCCCTACAATCAATATTCCAATAACTAATGCTCCAATAATTCCACCTGAAAATATAGTTTTTGCTGTAGGTATACTTTCTTCCTTTTCAGAATTCTTTTTTTCTTCCGGTTGTGCAGTCACATTTGTAGAACTATTGTTTTTCCTCCATTCCGCACATATTGTATAATAAACTGACTCGCCTGTATATTTTACCGACAACTCTTCGTTTGGTTTGTACACTTTACCATTCTTATCCCTCCAGCCTATAAACGTATACCCTTCTACTTTACAAGATGGTTCAGGTAACGTAATCTTATACTGTTGTGTATCTATATCCCATTGTTCATTAATCTGTGTTTTATCCCCATCTAACTGTTTTTCTTCTGGTATATTCATGTCAAATTCAAAAAAAGTTTCTCCATTCCATTTCGTACCATTTACTACTTTCAAAGAATATGTAGCAAGAACCTTTTTACTCTTTTCAGATATTGCAGCTATTGTTAAATTATCGCAATAACCAAATGGTGCATATAACTTTATGCACCGATTTCCCTTTTTATCGGAGTATTCGGTTGTCAAAAGCTCTATCTCTTTTGAACCGTCATTAGAAATCTTCCATTTAATCTTTTTATCTGAAGTGTTCTTTGCTGAAAGCCCTAATTCAGATCCCCAGTATAATGTGTTGGCTTTTGATGTATTTTCATCACAAAAATCAACTTCTATTTTTACAGCCTGAAAATTTACCTTTGCGTAACTTTTACCTTCCCCAAAAATGAAACCTACTATAACAACAAAAGAAAACACTATTATCCATTTACTATTTTTATTGCTTTTCATAATGTATCTCCTCCTTTTTAATTCCACCCATTACAGTCTCTCTTATAACGTTCCTTTTTCGCTTCTATTGTTCAATGATACAACAAAGCTTTTTTATAACTTTTTTATGTGTTTTTAAATTTTTACTTTCTAATTTTACATTTTCATCATATATATGTCAATAAGTTTTGTTTTTCATCATATCAATACAAACCATATGTCAATTTTTTTATTAAAATATCTATAGTTGAAGTTCTTTCATGGACTTTCCTTCCAACTAATGCTATGATACAAGGGATAAGCGTGTAACAGGTATACTACACGCACAAATAAATCAAAAAGGAAACGAGGATTAATAATGGGAAATTTAGTAAAAAAATACGGGTATCTCCTTATGCTGATTACTTCGATTTTTGTTTTGGCGGGTTGCGGGAAATCTGCTAAGTCAGCCGAAATCAACGGAGCAAGTGATCTTCCTGGGAAAAGAATCGGTGTACAAATTGGAACTACTGGAGAAATTTATTGTTCCGATGAATATGAGGGCGATAAGAAGGGTACAAAAATTGAACGCTACAATAAGGGAGCAGATGCCATTTCTTCTTTAAAAAATGGTAAAATCGACTGCGTTATCATTGACGAGCAGCCTGCCAAAGCTTTTGTAGATAAAAATAAGGAACTAAAAATTCTAGATGAAGAATTTGTGGAAGAAGATTATGCCATCTGTGTCAGCAAAACACAACCACAACTGACAGAAAGTTTGAATACTGCTTTAGAGGAATTAAAAGCAGATGGTACACTGGATGCAATTAAAACTTACTATTTAAAAGGGGAAGGCACACGCTACGAAGCCAAAAAGGGACTCTCCCACAAAAACGGCAACCTAATAGTGGCTACAAACGCGCAATTTGCACCTTACGAATATCACGACAATGGTGAAATCATAGGAATTGATATGGATATGGCGCAAGCCTTAGCGGATAAATTAGACAAAAAATTAAAAATACTGGATATTGAATTTGATTCTATTATCACAGCCGTACAGGGTGGTAAAGCAGATATTGGTATTGCTGGAATGACGGTAACGAAAGACCGCCTGAAAAATATTGATTTTACCAACTCTTATACTACCTCAAGACAGGTGATTATTGTAAATACTGGCGAAGGAAAACATGGTCTTTCTATTCAGGAAAGTTTTAAACAAAGTTTTGTGGACGACAATCGTTATGAGTATATTTTAAAAGGACTTGGAAATACCATTCTGATTTCTTTATTGGCTGTCTGTATTGGTATCTTTTTAGGATTTATCGTAGCAGTGATTCGTGCCACTCATGATATGACTGGTAATTTAAAATTGTTAAATCTTCTTTGCAGGATTTACCTTACGATTATTCGAGGTACACCTACTATGGTGCAGTTGTTGATTATTTACTTTGTTATTTTTGCTTCTGTGGATATCAGCAAAATTTTTGTAGCGGTACTGGCGTTTGGATTAAACTCTGGGGCGTATGTAGCAGAAATTATCCGAGGCGGTATTATGTCTTTGGATTATGGACAGTTTGAAGGTGCAAGGAGTTTAGGACTTACCCATACGCAGACTATGTGCTATGTTATTCTTCCACAGACATTTAAAAACACGCTGCCAGCATTGGCTAACGAATTTATTGTACTTATTAAAGAAACTTCCATCAGTGGTTATATCGGTTTACTGGATCTTACCAGAGGTGGAGATATTATCCGTGGTACAACTTATCAGGCATTTTTCCCTCTCATTGCAGTCGCTTGCATTTATTTACTTCTTGTAGTGGGATTAAGTGCATTGGTATCTAAATTGGAAAGGAGCTTGAAGAAAAATGAGCGATAATACAATCATTCGTGTAAAAAATATGACAAAAGCCTACGGAGACAATGTGGTTTTGGAAAATATAAATACAGAAATCAAACAGGGAGATATTATTGCGATTATTGGTCCTTCCGGTTGTGGCAAATCCACTTTTATCCGCACCTTAAATCTTTTAGAGCAACCTACCAAAGGAGAGCTTTATATTGACGGAGAAAATATTTTGGAAAAAGGACACGATATTAACAAAATGCGCCAAAAGGTGGGTATGGTTTTCCAGCATTTTAACCTTTTCCCGAACATGACTATTTTGAAAAATATTACACTGGCTCCTATGAAAACAAAGGGAATTTCAAAAGAGGATGCCGAAAAATTAGCTATGTCTCTGCTGACACGCGTAGGTTTGGAGGATAAGGCAAACGCATATCCGGACACATTATCTGGCGGACAAAAACAACGTATTGCCATTGTTCGCGCCCTCGCCATGCAACCTGAAATTCTTCTATTTGATGAACCAACTTCCGCATTGGACCCGGAAATGGTACAGGAAGTATTAAATCTTATGAGGGATTTGGCAACAGACGGTATGACAATGGTTGTTGTCACACATGAAATGGATTTTGCCAGAGAGGTTGCTAATCGTGTTATGTTTTTTGATGAAAAAGGAATCAAACAGGAGGGAACACCAGAAGATATTTTTGAACACCCAGAAAGTGACCGACTAAAAAACTTTTTATCCAAAATTGTGTAATGCTTCAATGCGTACACCTGTATGTATACCACCTATACGATTATACTTGCAAGGCAAGGATCTTCGCAATCCGATTTGCTACCTGCACATTAAAAGTGGCACTACGTGCCTTGCGGTGTACAGGGCTTGAATCCCACACCTTATGCAAGAGTCTCCACCGCCCAAAGGCAGGGAGACTCTCGCACTTTTATAAAGTATAGGTTGTTACTTTCTTTCATCGTTTTAATATCTGACTTTTTTCAAGTGATATTCTCTACGCAGAAATAACCATTTATACAGCACATAACCAAACGGAGGTTTTTATTTTATGGCAATTTATTGTTTACCCGTAACTCCTGCACAGGAGGCTCTTACCAATCACCCACTTTTACAATATGTTTCAGCTTCAAGAAAAGAAAAAGTCTGTGCATATCATTTCCCAAAGGACCAAAAACTTTCACTTTATGCCGCACTACTTGCAAGATATGGTATTAGTCAGCAATTTCAAATTCCTGTTAAGGAACTTACCTTTACTTGCGAAACATTTCACAAACCTCTTTGTAACGCAATTTCATCCTGTGACTTCAGCCTTTCTCATACCGACGGTATGATTTTGCTTGGAATTGCAGAAACGGGTACCATTGGTGTTGATGTGGAATGCAAAAAAAATGCGCCTTACGAGATTATGTCTTCCGTTTTTCATAAAGAAGAAATCAGCTATATCACGTCGGCTACACCCGAACAACAAACCGCCCGTTTTTTTGAAATGTGGACAAAAAAAGAAGCCTATACCAAAGCGATTGGTACAGGCCTCTGCACAGAAGTTACTGATATAAATACGTTATCTCTCTCTACACATTTTCTATCTTGGCAGGACACTTCCTATGTTTATAGTGTTTACTATGAACAATATATATCCGAAAAGCCGATTACTGTGTCAGAGGAAGAATTGGTGGAGTTTTATCGCAAACTTGGATAAACTCCAAAGATTTACGATAGATTACTTCGCATTTGCTGGTTCTATATTTACATTTTTACCTTTTATTTTTGCACTCTTCATTGCATCAATTACTTCTCTGCCATATTCTCTTGGCACTTCTACGAACGTATATTTATCAAACATATCAATAGTTCCGATTAGTTTTCCTGGCATTCCAGTTTCCCCTGCGATTGCTCCTAAAATATCGCCAGGGCGTACATTTTGCTTTTTACCAATATTGATAAATAGACGAACCATTCCTTCTTCTGCTCCAGTATCCCCAAAGTCAACAACGGCCTGCTCTGGCTGACTATTTTCACCCATTGCGGCATGAAGAAATGCTGCTGCCATATCAATAGAAGTGTAATCCTCCTCATTGACCTTCTGTTCAATCAAGTCAATCATACGGCTCAAGTCTTCATTTTGAATGATTTCATCGATTTTTCCAAAGATTTTCTCTATCTTTGTATCTGCCACATCATTTGCAGAAGGAATCTTCTTAGCAATAATCTTTGTCTTGCAGTAACGCTGAATGTCACGCAACTTGTATACTTCTTTTCCTACTACAAAGTTGAAAGCAATTCCTTTTCTTCCAGCACGTCCGGTTCTTCCGATACGATGTACATAATATTCATCGTCCTGTGGAATATCATAATTGAACACTGCCTCTACGTCATCTACATCAATTCCACGGGCAGCTACATCGGTTGCCACAAGGATTTCTGTCTTTCCATTACGGAAACGATTCATCACTCGGTCTCTTTGCTGCTGTTTCATATCACCATGCAATCCCTCTGCAAAGTACCCTCTACCCTTCAACTCTTCTACTAGAGTATCTACACCACGTTTTGTATTACAAAATACAACCGAAAGTTTTGGATCATAAATATCCAACAAACGTGACAATACTTCGCTTTTATTCTTTGGTCTTACTTCATAATAATACTGCTCTACTTTTGGTACAGTAAGTTCTTTTTTTACCACTTTTACAATCTGCGCATTTTTTTGGTATTTCTTCGCAATATCCATGATTGGACGTGGCATAGTGGCAGAAAACAATACCGTTTGTCTTTCTTCTGGAATCCCACTTAAAATCGTCTCAATGTCATCACGGAATCCCATGTTTAACATTTCGTCCGCTTCATCCAATACCATCATGTGTACATCGTTTAACTTTACGGTTTTTCTTCTCATGTGATCCATCACACGTCCAGGAGTACCAATCACTACCTGTGTTCCCGCTTTTAACGAACGGATCTGTTTTACAATATCCTGTCCACCATAAATTGGTAAAATTTTAATTCCATGCATGAATTTTGCAAGTCGGCGAATCTCTTCTGCTACCTGAATGGCAAGTTCTCTGGTCGGACACAATACAATTGCCTGTAAATGCTTATTCTTTGGATCAACCTTCTGTAACAAAGGGATACCAAAAGATGCGGTTTTTCCTGTTCCTGTTTGTGCCTGACCAATCATATCGCATCCAGACATAACAACAGGAATTGCCTTTGCCTGAATCGCACTGGCTTCCTCAAATCCCATCTCTTTTACTGCTCTTTGAATCTGTGGCATCAAATCTAAATCTTCAAATCTTACTGTTTCCAAAACAATTCCTCCATTTACACTCTAATGTACTCTCGGAGTCTCTTTGTGCCTGATTTTGCAAAAAATCAGCCGCAAAAGCGGTGCAAGGGAAATCCGAACGTACATCTCTATATAGAGTAAAAAAAGGCCCAGCATATAAAACCTCAGCCGTGCCCTCATTAACCAAGTATCCATAAATTTACATAACTATTTTCACCCGTTATCCGCAAAATGCTCAAACAATGACTAGATTTTTTAGTCATTCTTTCTATTTTGTATTTTGCGAACAACACCCTTTAAATAGTTACACTGTTTCTTAATATAACACATAATGAATTACAGTGTCAAGGAAAAATCCACTATTTTACAGCACACAAGTAACAGTTTAGCCAGAGTCATTCATAAAATGCCAGAATATACAACTTGACTAAAAAATCCCTTTGACCGAACTATTACGCACACAATAGCAAGCCAGAACTTCACATATACAAAATTTTTTTTAGCAAAACTTTCGTTTTTATTATTTTTACTATTGCATATTCTTCCATTGTTAGGTTATAATGTACATAGTTAGCAATCTTACCTATTAATATATTTCCTTTTCAAGAAAGGCAGATGGCAAAAATGACAAAATTGGAACAATTATTACAAGTAATCTCAAAAAAAGTCGTTTTTATCCAGACTCATAATTATCCGGATCAGGATGCCCTTGCCTCCGCCCAGGGATTAAAATTATTGCTGGAGCATTTTGGTATTCAGGCTGTTATCTGCTATAAAGGAGAGATTGATAAGTATAACACGATTAAAATGATCGAATTATTAAAACTGGATATTACACCTGCTGACAGTATTGAGTTTCGGGAAGATGATGAAACAATTTTGGTGGATTGCCAAAAGGGAAACAGCAATGTGAAAACTTACTGTGGAAAAGTCATCGGCTGTATCGACCACCATCAATTGCAGGATCCTTCCAGTTATCTTTTTTATGATATTCGCCCCAATGTTGGTGCCTGCGCAACGATTATTGCATCTTATTTTCTGGAAAATAACATTCCCATCGATCAGTTATTGGCTACTACGCTAGTTTATGCCATTCGCATGGATACTAATTTATTATCCCGCTCTGTTTCTGATTTAGACTTGGACATTTATTGTGATTTGTATAAACATTCCAATCGAAATATTATGCATCAATTGGATAGTTGTACCTTAAAATTTAAAGATTTAGTTACTTATCACCGAGCTATTGAACATTTGCGAATTTACCATACTGTTGCTTTGATTGATTTAGGGACAAACTGTTCAGAAGCCATTATGGGACAAATTTCTGATTTTATTTTAACCCTTCGGGAAATTGACCTGGTTTTTGCTCATTCTTACCGAGATAATGGTGTAAAATATACCGTCCGCAGCAATCGCTCTGACTTAGATGCTTCTGAAGTCGTTCGACAGGCTTTGGAAAATTTTGGTGATGGTGGTGGACATAATGCTATGGCGGCGGGCTTTGTACCTAATGTGCCAAATCCCAATACTGCCGTTACCCTGTCAAACATTGCAGAGGAACGAGTGTTAGAATATGTATCCGATGCAATGCACTGGCCAAGAGAAAAGAGAGCAAAGGGCAAACGCATAAAAAATGTACAGACAATCTGGAATTTGATAGATGGTAAAAGATGGATTTAAACATACAAAAGGGTGTTGCCACACCTTAATTTTGTGGCAACACCCTCTTTTTTATTCCTGCACACCAAGTTGTCCTGCTTTATCTGTCAACACAATCGTATCTCCCATAGATACCTGTTCTGCCAAAATCATTCTTGCTACCAATGTTTCTACATTCTTTTGCAGGTATCGTTTCACAGGTCTTGCACCGTAAACCGGGTCATACGCCTGCTCAATTACTAATTGTTTTCCACTATCTGTCAATGCAATTTTAAGTTCTTTATCTGCCAGTCGCTTATTCAAATCTGCTACAAGCAGGTCTACAATTCCGCCTACATTTTCCTTTGATAATGGCTTAAACATAATAATTTCATCCAAACGGTTCAAAAACTCTGGTCTGAAATGTCCACGAAGATCACTTTCTACCATCTTCTGTGCTTCCTCTTTAATATTTCCATCTTCATCAATTCCATCAAGCAAATAGCTGGAACCAATGTTAGAGGTTAAAATCAAAATGGTATTTTTAAAATCTACGGTTCTTCCCTGAGAGTCTGTGATACGTCCATCATCCAACACCTGTAATAATACGTTAAATACATCTGGATGTGCCTTTTCAATTTCATCAAACAGTACAACAGAATATGGTTTTCTACGAACCGCTTCTGTCAATTGTCCGCCTTCTTCATATCCTACATATCCAGGTGCCGCACCAATCAAACGAGATACGGAATATTTCTCCATATATTCACTCATATCAATACGAACCATGGCAGCTTCATTGTCAAACAAACTTTCTGCCAATGCTTTGGCAAGTTCTGTCTTACCTACACCTGTTGGTCCTAAGAATAGGAAGGAACCAATTGGTTTTGTTGGATCTTTAATCCCTGCCTTAGAACGAAGAATCGCTTCTGCAACCTTTTGTACTCCATCGTCCTGTCCCACTACTCTCTTGTGAAGTTGCTCTGGCAAATGTAAGGTCTTTGCTCTTTCGCTTTCTGTCAATTTAGCAATTGGAATACCCGTCCAACGGGAAATAATTCTGGCAATCTCTTCCTCACTAACACAGTCGTGTACCAATTCTCTCTTCTGTGTCTGTACCTTTTCTTCCTCTTCTGCCAATTGTTTCTCCAACTGTGGGATCACACCATACTGCAACTCAGACATTTTTGCGGTATCGTAAGCACGCTCTGCAATTTTATATTCATTGTGTGCAGCTTCTAACTTCTCTTTTAATTTTTGTACTTTTTCTACTGCGGATTTTTCATTGTCCCACTTTGCTTTTTGCTGTGCAAAATCGTCTCGCAATTCTGCCAATTCTTTTTGCAGATTCTCCAATCTCTCTTTGCTCAAACGGTCCTCTTCTTTTTTAAGCGCCGTCTCTTCAATCTCTAACTGCATAATCTTTCTTCGCAAATCATCCATAGCAGTTGGCATAGAGTCAAGCTCTGTCTTAATTAACGCACAAGCTTCATCGACTAAGTCAATTGCCTTATCTGGAAGAAAACGATCCGAAATATAACGATTAGATAAAGTTGCTGCGGATACCAATGCACCATCTGTAATTTTTACACCATGGAAAATCTCATACCGATCCTTTAAGCCACGCAAAATGGAAATCGTATCTTCCACTGTAGGCTCATCCACCATAACTGGCTGGAAACGACGCTCCAAAGCCGCATCCTTTTCCACATACATACGATATTCATTCAAGGTAGTAGCTCCGATACAGTGCAACTCACCTCTGGCAAGCATTGGTTTTAGCATATTACCTGCATCCATACTACCTTCTGTCTTTCCTGCGCCAACAATGGTATGAAGTTCATCAATAAAGAGGATAATCTCTCCATCACTTTTCTTTACTTCTTCCAATACGGCTTTCAGACGTTCCTCAAATTCACCACGATACTTCGCACCTGCTACCAATGCACCCATATCCAATGCAAATACTTTTTTATTCTTCAATCCATCTGGTACATCTCCCTGCACAATACGTTGCGCAAGTCCTTCTACCGCTGCGGTCTTACCAACACCAGGTTCACCAATCAGGACCGGATTGTTCTTTGTCTTTCTGGATAAGATACGAATAATGTTTCGAATCTCGCTGTCTCGTCCGATGACAGGGTCAAGCTTTTGCTGTCTGGCACGTTCCACCAAATCATAACCATATTTTTCCAATGTGTCATAGGTTGCCTCTGGATTATCCGATGTTACTTTCTGATTTCCTCTTACACTGGATAATGCCTGCAAGAAACGATTTCGATCAATACCAAAAGACTGGAACAGACCTTTCATTTCTTTTGTCGCATGTTTCAACATACTAAGGAACAAATGCTCTACAGAAACATATTCATCTCCCATGGCTTTCGCTTCATCTTCTGCATAAATTAAAACTTTATTTAATCCATCTCCGACAAACACTTTTCCACCGGATACTTTCGGACGTTTCTTTAACAGTCCTTCTACCTGTGCCAGAAAAACTTCAGGCTGTATTTCCATCTTTTCAATTAGCTTTTCAATCAAACTATCCTCAATCGTAAGCAAACTATAAAGTAAATGCTCCTGTGCCAATTCCTGATGGCCATAGTCATATGCAATCTTTTCGCAATTCTGTACTGCTTCCATTGATTTCTGTGTAAATTTATTGATATTCATACTACTACCTCCTATCATCAACACTTGAGGAATGGCTATAACAATTCAGGCAATGACCTGTTTTGCTACAAAAATTCGCTGCAAGTAAAACATATATCTTATTTGTTCTACATCAACTATAACACTTGTAATTTAAAAATGCAAGTACTTTTTAATAACTTTTTAAAGCTACGGGATAGACATTCCGAAACTCTACCTTATCGTATTCCTTATCCCTGACATGATCCAATAAGTCTGCATCCGATTTCAGAAAGTATCGATATCTTACACTTGTTTTTCCAAAAGCTCCTACAGGATCATCCCAAGTAGCATCTATGTTGTACCATTTCTTTCCAATTTTTACAATATTCCAAGCATGAAGCTGTCCCTTTGCATTTCCCGTAATCACTCGACAAGGTATTCCTGCTTCTGTCATCATTTTATATAATAAAGTTGCATAGCCCTGACACGCTGATGTCCCCTCCACCAATGCGTAATATGGGGTATTGTAGCTGGTAGATGTATCATATTCCACATGATCAACGATATAATCATGCACCGCTTTTATTTTCTCATAATCGGACATATCCTTTTTTATAATGTCTTTTATAATCTTCTTTATTCGCTTGTCTACCTTCTTTGTCTGCTCATCATTTTCTAAATATTCCATCTCATAGGTCACAGTGTATACATTTCCCACTCCACTCATATTTATATGAGAAGCTTTGTGTACAAAATGCATATAGTCATAATCGGAAGACGTTTTCGGATTATCAATCAAAAAAGCTTCATTGATACTATCCTGTACAAACTCCTGCATCTCTGCCTTACTTCCTCGATAAACCAGTGTAATATATTTTTGCTTTTCGCACATTTTATCGTGCAACTCTAACACATATTCCTGCCTTTCCGCTTCGCTCATGTCCCCCTTTAAATATGCAGATACCACTCCATATTTTTGTTCCATGTAAAGTCCCGCTAAAAGGAACCCACCTAGCAATATTAAAAAAATCTGAAATTTCCTCACCTTACTTCCCTCCCTTATTTTTATAGAGTAAACG
>FR899736.1:24143-34556 GCA_000437275.1 Clostridium sp. CAG:411
AAGCCTGTCCCTATTCTATATCCTCTTCCTCTTCAGCAAGAGCGATTTCATATTTTTCAAGAATAATCTTCTGAATACGATCTCTCGTTTCAGAATTGATTGGATGTGCAATGTCTCTATATTCTCCGTCGCCGGCCTTTCTACTTGGCATTGCTATAAATGAGCCCTTGTCCCCTTCGATAATCTTTATATCATGTACAACAAACTCATTATCAATTGTAATTGATACAACTGCCTTCATCTTTCCTTCTTTGTTCACTTTTCTTACTCTTACGTCTGTAATCTGCATTACATATGCCCCCTTTAATTTTAGTCTTCTGGTATGTGTCATGAAGCGCACTCTAAGATGCAACCTATCTCAAACCTTATCCCTTAATTGCCTCTCAAAGACTTTCTTGTCACCCTGCTGTCAATCAGGTTGTCTATAAAACATACCTCTCATTTTTTTCGACAACAATACGAATGTTGTCAGCATCACCTATATATGTCATATTGGAACGTATCGTGTCCCTACTTTCCACAATACAGTTCTCGATATAAGTGTTATCACCAATATACGCATCATTTAAAATGATGGAGTTTTTGATAGTTACATTGTTTCCAATGTACACTTCCTTAAATAATACGGAATTTTCTACATTACCATTGATAATACATCCACTAGATACTAAACTATTTTTTACGTTTGAGCCAACATTATACTTAGCTGGTGGAAGATCATCAATCTTAGAGTATACATCTGGATACTGCTTAAAGAAATAATCTCTCGTATCTTTCTGTAGAAAATCCATGTTGGTCTTATAGTAAGACTCAACTGTTGAAATATTGCTCCAATATCCCTCTAACTCATATGCATAAATACGCTTCCAATTTTTATATCGGATTAAAATATCTTTTACAAAGTCATGCTGCTCATCTTCCATGGCTTTTTCAATCAACTCAATCAAAAGTCGTCTACGAATCACGTAAATACCAGCAGATACTTTATTGGAATCTGTTACGATTGGTTTCTCTTCAAACTCTACGATACGCTCATCTGCATCGGTACGAATCACACCAAAACGTGTCGCATCTTCTGTTGCAGGCAATGTCTTTGTTGCAACTGTAATATCTGCTCTCTTTGCTACATGGTATTCCAGCATCTTATTGTAATCCATCTTATACACACCATCACCTGATGCAATGATAACATATGGTTCATGGCTGCTCTTTAAGAAAGAAAGGTTCTGCGCAATCGCATCTGCCGTTCCACGGTACCAATTGCCATTTTCTGCTGTAATCGTAGGTGTGAATACAAATAATCCACCTTGTTTACGTCCAAAATCCCACCATTTTGCTGAATTAAGGTGTTCATTTAGGGATCTTGCATTATACTGAGGCAAGACAGCGACTTTTTGTACATGAGAGTTTGACATATTACTCAATGCGAAATCGATACTTCGATATCCACCGGCAATCGGCATTGCTGCAACCGCTCTCTTGTTTGATAATTCTGCTAATCGATTACTATTACCTCCAGCTAGTACGATTCCAACTGCTCTCATCATCTGTCACCTCCCTTAATAATAACCTGTCCACTTTCCAATATTCCATTTGGATAATCTCCTGGTTCTGTAACACCAGAAATAGCTGTATTCTTACCGATACGGATACCACCTGGGATCACACTTCCCTCTCCGATGGTTGCCAATCCATATGCATAAACGTCTGCTTTTAATACATTTGGTGCTTCTTCGCCCACACCAATATGACAGTCATTTCCAATCACAACATTCTCTGCAATAACACCCTTGTCTACGGTTGTACGATCTCCAATCGAAGTAGAACTCATAATGATGGAATCTCGAATAACAACACCAGGTCCGATATATACACCCGAACCAATGACTGAGTTATGTACTTCACCATAAATCTCACAGGCATCTCCAATAATCGCCTTATCAATAACTGCTTCACTGGAAATAAACTGTGGTGGAATACGATCTGCCTTTGTATAAATCTTCCAGAACTCTTCATATAAGTTAAACTCTGGAATTAACTCTATCAACTCCATATTAGCTTCCCAATATGCAGCAAGTGTTCCAACGTCTTTCCAATATCCATTGAACTCATACGCAAATAAACGATCTCCCTTTTCCATACAATAAGGAAGTACATGCATACCGAAGTCCAAACCAGGCTGATCCTTCAACTTAATCAAAGCATCTCTTAACACTGGCCATGAGAAGATATAAATACCCATAGAAGCCAGATTGCTTCTTGGATGCTCTGGTTTTTCCTCAAATTCAGAAATTCTTCTCTTTTCATCTGTAATCGCAACACCAAAACGACTAGCTTCTTCAATCGGTACTGGCATAGTTGCTACTGTAATATCTGCTTTGTTTTCTTTATGGAATTGAAGCATTACTTCATAATCCATCTTATAAATATGGTCACCACCCAAAATCAATACATACTCTGGATTGTACTGCTCCATGTATGCAAGGTTCTGATAAATCGCATTGGCGGTACCTGTATACCACTCACTATTTCCACTTTTCTCATAAGGTGGCAAAATCGAAACACCACCAATATTTCTATCTAAATCCCAAGGAATACCAATTCCGATATGGGTATTCAGTTTTAACGGTTGGTACTGTGTCAAAACACCTACGGTGTCTACACCTGAATTAATGCAGTTGCTAAGTGGGAAGTCAATAATACGATACTTACCACCAAATGAAACTGCTGGCTTCGCAACGTTAGCTGTTAAAACACCTAAACGTGAACCTTGTCCACCTGCGAGCAGCATGGCTATCATCTCTTTTTTAATCACGTCTCTCACCTCTCTAGTTCTTACAATACAACTCATTATACCATTGTTTTTTTCACTTGTAAACGCAACTTTTTCGTTTTTACAAAATACTTTTTGATTTTTACACATTTTCGATAGTAATTTTCCGTTTTGTCAATTTTCGCCCCAATGCGACACATTTCCAAAAGTTGGGGATCCTTTCCAAATTCCATTTTGTGTAATTTTTTATCTTCTACTACCTATTATAGCAACTTTTCTCCAAATACAAATTACACACCGATTACATTTGTGTTACATTTTTTATTATTCACAATTTTGCTTATAGTATCCATTTTTTCTTCGTTTTGTTTCTTTATTACAGTTAAAGAGTCCACTGTATTTTTTTACAATTTCTTCTGATAATGTGATTCCTTTCATTTAATTTATTAAATATTTGCAGGCTACTAATGCTCTCAGTAATCCGCATATTCTTTCTCACACCTTAAAACGATATCCCACTCCCCATATAGTTTCAATATATTGTGGTTTCGATGTATTTATCTCTATTTTTTCTCTTATCTTTTTTATATGCACTGTCACTGTAGCAATGTCACCCACTGACTCCATATCCCAGATTTCTCGGAATAATTCTTCTTTTGTAAATACATGGTTCGGATGCTCTGCCAAAAATACAAGTAAATCATATTCCTTGCTTGTAAAAAGTTTTTCTTCTCCATTTACATATACACGACGGTCCGTTTTATCAATCTTAATGCCACGAATCTCTATCATCTTCTTGGCTTCTACGCCAGAACCAATCAAACGCTCGTATCTGGACAAATGCGCCTTTACACGCGCCACCAACTCACTCGGACTAAAAGGCTTCGTCA
Organism: Clostridium sp. CAG:411; assembly: GCA_000437275.1. Taxonomy (GTDB): domain Bacteria; phylum Bacillota; class Clostridia; order Lachnospirales; family Lachnospiraceae; genus CAG-411. Next base: position 27,807 of record FR899736.1, read on the forward strand.
TATAATCATCAGCTCCAAGCCCCAATCCACGAATCTTATCAATATCATCTTTTTTGGCAGATACCATTAAAATAGGAATGTTTTGCTCCTTTCGAATCTCCTTGCAAATCTCAAAACCATCCATATTAGGAAGCATTAAGTCCAAAACAATCAAGTCAAACTTTTCTTTTTTTGCCCGAAGCAGCCCAGAATCTCCTTTGCTCTCAATCGCCACTTCATATCCATTAATTTCTAAATAATCTTTCTCTAATTCTGCAATTTCCTTTTCATCCTCAATAATCAATATTTTACTCATAATCTATTGTTCCTCCTTTGGAAGTGTAAAGAAAATGGATGTGCCTTTTCCAACTCTGCTCTCTGCCCAGATACGACCTCCCTGATCCTGTATAATTTTTGCCGCTATCGCAAGTCCTAAACCACTGCCGCCAGTACTGGAATGTCTGGATGCATCTGCTCTGTAAAATCTTTCAAATATATGTGGAAGTGCCTCCTCTGCAATTCCCGAACCATTGTCTCGAATTTCTATTCTCACAAACGCTGGCTGTTTTTTCTCCACTTTCTCTTGTTGATTTTTTCTGCTCTTGGTTCCTGTTCTCTCTTTCGTCTGCTTCTTTTCTGTCTCTTTCTCCTGTTTCTTTTTTTCTTTTGCCTGTTCCTCATAGTCAATATTTTGTGGTAATTTCTGTTCATCCAACAGGTAAATACAAATCGTGCCTTGCTCTTCCCCCAGATATTTAACCGAATTTCCGACAATGTTGTTTATAACTCGCTTTACCTGTTCTGGGTCCATAGCAACACGCACATCTTTTTCCACCTCATTCTGGTAACTTACACAAATGCCCTGCAAGCCCAAATCAATTTCGATTTCCTCCACACAATCTTTAAAGTAATCATTTATATTTACATACCGAATATTATATGGCACTATTCCATTTTCTATTTTAGAACTCATGGATAGTTCATCTACCAACATCGCCATTTCTTTTGCTTTTTTATAAATAATTCGCAAATATTTTTCCTGTTTTTCAGGCGTAGATGCCACGCCATCTAAAATACCTTCTGTATATCCTTCAATTGCAGTAAGAGGCGTCTTTAAATCGTGAGAAATGTTACTAACTAACTCTCGCATTTCCTTTTCATACCGTAAACGCATCTCTGTGGACGCCTTCAAACGCACACGCATTTCCTCAAAATCCTGACAGAGCATACCAATCTCATCTTTTCCCCTTGCTTCAATGGAAAAATCCAATTCTCCATCCCTCATTTTATGGGTTGCTTTTTTCAATACATTAATAGGTCGTACAATTCCTCCATAAATCCACAGCATAAGCAACGAAGCGGTAAACAGTATAATAACAAAGAAGGATAATACACACTGTAATGCCACAGTTCGCACCGCAGGCAGCAATCCATTAATCATAGTAACTACATAAAAATGCCCCGTACTTCCATCTTCAAAGGTTACTGCATGTTGTTTAATGATGAATGCATTTTCCCCGCCTACATAGGAGCCACTGTCAGACAACATTTTCCACTGTTCTTCCGTGGGAATCCGATTTTTAATTTTCACAAAAGAATCCAGCTTCCCAATATAACTATACTTTTCTCCTTTTTTTACAAGCAAAAAAGAATACTTCCATGATAACTGCTCATTATATCTTTTCAAGCAGTCCTTTTTATCCAAATGATCTGCATTTTTATCAAAATCCTCCACCATAACCTGATACATATCTTCAGTCATCTGATTCATAAATTGAACGGGATTTGATAAAAGGCTTGTCACACTAGACGCGCCTTCACTTAAATTCATAACATTTTCTGCCTGAAACCGATAAATTACCCGAATCGTGCCAAACAACAACAAAACAGGTAAAATTGTGATAATTAAAAACGAACACAATAATTTTCCCCTGATCCGCATACCATCCTGCCTCCTTGCTTTTTAGTATAACAAAGATAGTACGTTATCTCAATCTATCCTAACACATTTTCCATTCTGACTCATACGCCTCCAAAAACAGCAAAAAAATCCATTTTCTGTAAAAATATTTTTTTTATTTTCTAAAAAACAAAAATCTTAAAATATTCCCTTGACATTTAATCTGAGTATGATAGAATTGGGTAACACTTTTTTGTGTGCTATTTCTAGATTGCTATTCTCTCATAATGGGTGTGTGAGAGAATAGCTTATAAGTTTTTTATTTTGTTTTTATTTTTTTAAACTTTTTTTCATTTTTTCTCTTGTATATATAGTTTCATTGCTTGCAATATAAACTCCGGCAAGTAATACAAGAAAACAAAAAATACCATTTTTTCAAATGGTATTTTTTTGTTTTCTAACAAGCAATTTAATTTTAACTATATTTTTTATTTATCTTTAAAATGAAAACTCTTTTTTCCAGTTGCATAATCATCTACAATATGTCCCTGTCCAAACAGTTTATATTTATAACTTACCAAACCTTCTAAACCAACAGGTCCTCTAGCATGTAGTTTTCCAGTGCTGATTCCTACCTCTGCCCCAAATCCATAACGGTATCCGTCCGCAAAACGAGTGGAACAATTCTGGTATACCCCTGCTGAATCTACTAAATTCATAAAAGTCTCTGCCGTTTCTGCATTTTCCGTAACAATACAATCCGTATGATGAGAACCATAGTAATTAATATGGTCAATTGCTTCTTCCACGTTTGCCACTGTTTTAGCAGAAATAATATAATCCAGATACTCGGTTGCATAATCTTCTTCTGTTGCAGCTTCGCAGGAAACTACATCCTGAATTTCTTTTGTTCCACGAAGGGTTACCTTTTTTTCCTGCAATGCTTTTGCTAACATTGGCATAAACTCATCTACAATATCTTTATGTACCAACAAGGTCTCTACTGTATTACATGCAGATACATACTGCGTCTTAGAATCTACCACAATCGGTACTGCCTTTTCCAAATCCGCATCCTTATCCACATAAATATGACAAATACCATCCGCATGTCCCATCACAGGGATTTTTGTATTATTCATAATGTATTGTACAAATGCATTTGAGCCTCTTGGTATAAGTAAATCTACGGATTCATGGCAGGAAAGCAATTCGTTAATTTCACTTCTTGCCTCTAACTGCATCATACAATGTTCTACCAATCCCGCTTCTCTGACTGCCTTTTCTATAATCTGAAACAAGGTTTTATTTGTGCGAAGAGTCTCACTTCCGCCCTTTAAAACAACACAGTTTCCACTTTTAATACAAAGTGCCGAAATTTGTATGAGTGCATCTGGTCTTGCCTCAAATATTACGCCAATTACGCCAATCGGACAAGTTACACGCTGTAAGGTAAGCCCTTCATCCAATTCTCTCGTAAACTGTGTCTGAAAAAGTGGGTCTGGCAAACGGATCAAATCTTTTATCCCTGCTGTCACATCTTTTAATTTTCCTTCGTCAAATTTCAGACGTTTCATAACGGGTGCTGCCACACCATCTTTTTCTGCCTGCTCCATATCTTCTTGATTGGCTGCAAAAATCTGTTCTTTCTGCTCCACAATTGCCTTGCATACGGCTTCTAACGCCTTATTTCTGCTTTCCTCACTGGATGCCGCCAATGCGGGTGCCGCCAATTTAACTTTTTTAAGTTCCTCTTTTAAGTCCATATCTTTCCTTCCTCTCTATCTGTCAGCTCATATTTCACTATTTTTTATAATACGAATCCACACCGTTCGCAATTCCCTGCACCATTGCTTTTTGTCCGTTTTGGGATGCCATGTACTTATCTTCTGCGGAATTTGTCATAAATCCCATTTCTAATACAATTACTGGGACTTTACTCCAATTGGTACCTGTCAAATCGTCGCGTTTTACACTTCCACGATTGCGAATACCTGTGGCTGCACAATAGCTTTTCAAAATGCTCTGGGACAATTTATAACTTTTACCGCTAAGTTTTCCTACATATGGATTCTGCGAAGATGGATACAGTCCACTGGCTCCCTTTGCACTGGAAGCACCTCCATCTGCATGTAAACGAATACAAATATCTGCACCACTCTTATTAATCTTGATTGCTCGTTCTTTATTACTAATATTTACGTTATTTTTGGTTCTTGTCATGACAACCGCATAACCTCTGTTGACCAATTCCTTTTTTAAAGACTTCGCAATCTTCATCGTAAGCTGGTATTCGGCTATATGGGTAGAGACACCACTCGTTCCCCCTGCTACCTTTGCTTTTTTGGTAGAAGCTCCTGGTCCGACTGCTTCCAATCCTGAATTTCCAGACTGCTGATGTCCTGGGTCAATTCCGATTATTCTCTTTGCTTTTATCTTCACCTTGCAAGAAATAGCTACCGTTTCATAGTTTGCCTTTACAGTGACCGTTCCTACTCTTTTTCCTTTTAATACACCTTTTTGGTTGATTGTTGCGTATTTTTTATTCGAAACAGACCATTTAACGGCTTTTATTGGTTCTCCCGCATTTACCTTTACCTTAAATGCATAGCTTTTTCCTGCTTTTAAGCTGGCTACCTTTTTACTCCATTTTAAAGAAACAGGGACCTCTGTTTCCTTCGGTGTGGCAGTAGCTTTTGTCGCTGCTGGAGAAGCCGCTGCTTTTGCTGTCTGCTCATTTACTCTGTTGGAATGTGTTGAAAAGCCGCCTTGTCCTGCAACTCCAAGTCCACCTCCCACACAGATAAGTGCAAGCAAAAGTATCCCTACATATTTCTTTTTTCTATCTTTCGTATTTTTTCTCATAAAACGATTTTCCTTTCCCCTTTTAATCTGTCAGTTTGGCTTGCTATAACCATTCCTTTCAACATCTTATCACAAAATTTTCCTATTATCTATAGAAGATTACACAATCCCACTGTCCAGTTCCCATTTGTGATGACTTCCCCTGCTACTCTTTTCAATGATTAACTTAGTGCCCACCTGACTTTTTAATTCACTGACATGAGAAATAATGCCAACTAATCTTTTTCCTTCAGACAATTCATTCAAAATGCCAATGGCTTCATTTCTTGTTTCATCACTAAGCGAACCAAATCCCTCATCAATAAACATGGTATCCAAGTGAACTGCACCATTACTATTCTGTATCATATCTGCCATTCCCAGTGCCATAGAAAGGGATGCCAAGAAGGACTCTCCACCAGACAAGGTTTTTACATCGCGGACCTGATCTGTCATTAGACTGTAAATATCCAAATCCAATCCCACTTCGCCCTGCGCACCCAAGTCCTCTATGTTGCGACATTGGAGAAGAAACTGCTGCCCTGACATTTTTACAAGCCGCATATTGGCACGCTCAATAATTTCTTTGAAAAATTCCCGCTGCATATAAGTTTGAAACGTAAGGTGTTTGCCCGCTAACTTTCCATTTACGGTATTATAAAGCTTTTGCAAAACATTTCCTGTTTCCCACAGTCCTGCTCTTTCCTTATAAAGAGCTTTTCCCATTTTCTTAGCTTCTTCATTGGTGGTGACCAGATGGTAGATTTCATTGCCCTGTCTTTCCACCTGATTCTTTTCTTCCTGCAACTGTTCTTTCTTTTCCTTATATTCCGTTATGTCCAGTGGCTCTTTTCCCTTTGTCTGCTCTGTAAGATGTCGAATACGCTCCGTCAAACGAATTTGTTTCTCCTGAAAACTGCTTACTTCCTGTCTTAGTTTTTCTATCTCTTTTTGTGCAAGATAAGCGTCCTGATATTGCTTTGTATCTGCAAAGCCAGCCTTTAAAAGCTGTTCCTCATACACTTTTATGGCACTTTCTAATTCTTTCTTCAAATTCTCTGCGTGTTTCTCCAACTGCTGTAATTGTCCCTGCCTTTTATCCATCTCTGCCTTTTCATGTTCGTAGTGGGACTGGCTTTCCTTCTTCGCTGTAACCAATTTGTCATACTGTACCATCAAAAGATGTAAGCGTTCCTGTGCCTCATTTTTTTCAGCAAATGGTAACCGCTCCGAAACTGCCGTATATTTTGCTGTTAGAGTTGCCAGAGACACCTGCTGTTTTGTAAGCTGTTCCGCAGTATCTTTCATTTTCTTTTCATGACTGCCTCGCTTAGTCTGGTAATTTTCTACCCACTTTTCTAACTGTTTTATTTGGATACTGTCTTTCTCCGCCTTCTTCTTTGCCTTCTCGCATTGCTCCAACTGCTGTTTCACTTGTTTTTGCTCCTCTAAAAGAGAAACCTCTTTCTCCCCAAACAAACGCTCCTTGCTCCGCTTCCACTCCTCCTCTTTCATTTTCCATTCCTGTTTTGTTCGTTCATAACCAACATTTGCCCGTTCTCTCTCCTCGGATGCCTTCTTTTTCTCCGCCTCCATCTTTTTTAGATATTCTTTATCCACATTTTCTTCGTTGTTTTGTTCTTTTGTCCACATTTTTGGCTCATGATGCACACTTCCACACACAGGACAAGGCATCCCCTCCTGCAGTTGTTGTCTTAAAAATGCTGCCTGATTATGCATAAACACATCATAGATTCGATTATATTCCTCTTCTATCTCCTGCTGTTTTCTCTGTGCCTGCCGCAAAATGGTTCTCTCTTTTTCCTCTTTTTTTGCAAGCACCTTTAATTTTTCCTCTAACACAAGCAAGGTATCTATATCCTGTTTTCTTTGTGCTAATTGCTTTTCCTCTAAAGAAATCACCTGCAAATCCTTTGCCTGCTCCTGTAATGCCTGTAACTCCTTTTCTTTTCCCTCATAAGCTGCATCTGCCTTTTGCAAGGTTTCTTCCAACTGTTGCCTTTGCT
>FR899736.1:34575-71854 GCA_000437275.1 Clostridium sp. CAG:411
TGCTCTTCCGCTGTGGCAATTGCTTCTTTCACTTGCTTACATTCTTTCTTTAGTTGTTCTTTTTTATCATAATTGGGAAGTTGCTCCTGAATACGGTTCTGCTCATTTTGCAGAGGTGCGGATTTTTCCTCCAACTCCTGTGCATCTTTCTTATAGCTTTGTTCTAGCTGCACTAACTGTTCCTTATGCAACGCTACCCATTGTGTTCCCTGTTCTAACTGTTGTTTTGTTGTATTCCATTCTTTTTCTTTTCCTTTTTTTGCCTCGTAAAAACGTTCTACTCCAGCGGCTCTTTCTCCATTTGCAATCTGAATCTTTTTATCCTGAATTGCGGTCTCTTCCTTTTGCAACTTTTCCTGCTCTTTTTTTTGCTGTTCTAATTCTTCAAACTGATGATTTACCGTATTAGCGGCATCCAACATCTGTTGTATCTGCTCCAACTTTTTTTCTACAGTTGCTTTCCCAGCTTGTACCAATTTCTGCCGTTCTTTTGTTTCTTTGCAAATATCTGCTACTACTTGTAACAATCCTTCCTGATCGGTCTCACTAAATCTCGCCCGATAAGTGTCCCCATTCCAGATTTCCTCATAAGCACTATCCTTTACAAGCGAAAGCTGCGAGAATGCATGTACAATTCCCTCTTGATTCTTTGATAATGCATCTTTTGCCTGATTAAACCGTTTCGTTATCAAATCCGCCACAATTCCATATAGTCTGGTGTCAAAAATCTTAGCAAAAATCTCTTTTCGTTCTTTGGAGCTTGCCAAAAGTAATTTCATAAAATCGCCCTGTGCCAGCATAGCAACCTGTGTAAACTGCTCTCCATTTAGCCCAATCAGTTGCTCAATTCTCGCATTTACCTCACGCAGCTTTCCCGCATATTCCTCTCCATTAGGTAAGATCAACTGTACGGTAGGTTGTTGATTCGTCTTTAGACGCTCATACCCCTCTCCCTCTTTTTTCTTTCTATATTTGGGTTGCTCTGGGGTGCGGATAATTTCATAGGTCTCACCTGCATATAAAAAACGAAACTTCACCTGTGTCTTTTGATTTGGCGCAGCATATTGACTACGCATCATCTTTCCATCTCGCTTTTTTCCGCTGGTTTCCCCATATAAAGCAAATGTAATCGCATCAAATATGGTAGTCTTTCCTGCACCTGTGTCTCCTGTTATCAAAAACAATCCATGGTCCACCTGCGAAAAGTCAATGGCTTCATGTACATAAGAACCAAAGGCATCCATCTCTATATAAATTGGTCTCATCTGTCTCCTCCTCTATTTTTCCTGCATTTCCTCCTGTGCTTCTTTTAACACTTCTAGCATGACAGTTTCCTCCTCTGCACTTAACGGCACATCATTCATTTCCTGATAAAAGGACATAAACGCCTCCATCGGTGTAAGTGCTTTCTTTTTTCCTACTGTCTGTTCTAACCGTTTTCTTGTACGCTCATTATCTACATGAATCTCCAAAATATGAGGATAGACTTCCTCCAATGTCTCTTTTGCATGAAACACATCATCATCTGTCAATGTAATGCTCACATAATCCTGTCGATTTTCCTCGGTGGCAGCTTCCAAAACCTCCTGCATAGTTCCTTTTATACTACGCACATCGGGATTTCCAATAAGAGGAATTCTCTCATACTGATTCTCACTCCCCTTTTCTCCCAATTCAACCATGAGAATCCCCTTCTTATCCCGTTCCTCACTGACCGAATATTTATATGGTGTTCCGCAATAACGGATATGGGATTCCCCCATTTGCTGTGGTTTGTGAATATGCCCCAATGCTACATAATCAAACTTTTGCACATGTGCAATATCTATACTGTCCAATCCACCTACGGAAATATAAGTAAGCTCCGAATCTGATTTCTCTGGTCCCTGTCCATTTGCCACATAAAATTGATGGGAAAGCAACACATTTCGCTTTGTCAGATCAATCTGCTCTCTGTCAAGCAATCGTTTGATTGCCTCATCATAACTGAGCGCCTCTTTTTCCTCTGCCACCAGTTGCCGCACATACCCTGGTTTTGTAAATGGAAGGAGATAAAAATTGACCTCCCCATAGGTATCCTGCAACACAATCTTTTGAATATGCTCTTCCTCTGTTCTAGGCGGCATGGTGGCTACATAAATCTGGTGCCGTTTTAAAAAGCCACTGGCAAACTTTAATCGTTGTGCATTATCATGATTGCCCGCAATGATTAAGACTGGTATCATAGGCGTAATCTCTGCCAATTCACTTAAAAACCAGTCAAACAATTCGTATGCCTCTCCTGAAGGTGCCGCTTTATCATATATGTCCCCCGCAATCAATATCACATCTGGTCTTTTTTCCTTTGCCTGTTCTACAATCTGTCCCAATACATCCCTCTGACTTTGATATAGATTATAGGCATGTAACTGTTTTCCTATATGTAAATCCGAAATATGAAACATCCGCATTCGTTCTCTCACGCTTCCTCTCTTTTTAATTGCTGTCTTTTCTCTATTATACATGATTGAAAAAAATAAGAATACTCTTTTCTATAAAACAAAAAAAGTGACTGCTATACTCTACACATATAACAGCACTTTTCTTTTTAACCCAGTAAAAAAATACCTTTTCCGCTATTTCACATTTTGACAAAAGCCTGTCTCAATTCCCATATACCAAACTATATCAGAATAAAGTACACTTTTTCATGTGTTATTTCTAGATTCCTACCCTATTTCCACCTCCTGTTTTACTAGCTTTCCTAATCAGAAATGTGTGGCAACCCTTTTTGTCACAGGAATAAGACTAAGTCCTGCATAAATACGCAAGAAGTTTTGTACCATAACCTTCCGTGCATTTTATAATAAATAAAAGAGAAAGTTCAAAATATAGTTAAAAGCGCAATATGAAAAGCAAACGAAAATATCTGCACTGAATTTATGGTAATTTCTCTTGGCATTATGCAGTAATATATTTTATTTTTTCATTTTTTTGATTCCTTTTTTACCTGACTATTCCGTACATTCCTGTCTTATATCATTTTCAGCACATATCCTGATGTTCACACTATACACTTTTCTTTTTCCAAAAACAATACTACTAGCAGATTTTGTCAATATCTTGCAGAATTGGACACATTCTTTGCCGTTTTAACCGAAAGCGACAAACCTCTACATAATTTTATAAGCAAAAAAAGAGAAGCCCTATCTTCTCAAATAAGGTGCTTCCCTTTTCCTTTTAATGAAACAGATTTTTTGACACGTTTATCATTTTATTCTCTGTAAATTATTCTTCTGCCTCTATTGTCTCTATTGTATCTGTTGCCTCTGTTGTATCTGATAATTTGAAATGTCCAACAAGCTGATTCAAGCTTTCTGCCTGTGCAGATAATTCTTCACTTGTTGCAGAACACTCTTCAGATGCAGCGGAGTTCGTCTGTACAACCTCCGAAATCTGTGTTACTGCACGATCTGCTTCTTCCATAGCTTCTGCCTGCTTACCTGAATTTTCACTAAGTACCTTTGCAGAATCTGCAATTTCCTTGATACCATCTACTACGGTTCCCATAGCTACTGTAGCACGTTCTGCTGCGTTATTTCCTTCTTCAATTTCTTTCAAAGAACCTTCGATCAACTCACGCGTACCAACTGCTGACTGTGCACTTTGTTCTGCAAGATTTCGTATCTGCTCAGCAACAACCGCAAAGCCTTTTCCTGCTTCTCCTGCTCTTGCAGCTTCGATTGCCGCATTCAAAGATAACAAGTTTGTCTGGCTGGCAATATCTTCAATATCAGAAATGATTTGCTCAATTTTCTTAGATGTCCCGTTAATACGATTCATAGCTTCCATCAAGGATTCCATTTCAACACGGCTATGATCTGCCTCTTCTGCATATTTCTTTGCATTTTGATATGATTTGTTCAAATCATGAGCAGTACGCTCTACATCTTCGGTAATCGTTGTAATTGTTGCCTGTAACTCTTCTACTGTACCTGCCTGATCGGTAGCTCCTTCTGCTAAATCCTGTGCAGATTCAGATAAGTTATCTGCTCCAGCTGTCACCTGATTAGATGCTTCTAATACATGATGTAGCGCATCGTTCATCTGGTATTTCATAGTTCTCATAGCCTCAATTAAGTTGCTAAATTTACCTACATAACGATCCTGTACTTTTGACGATACGGTATAGTCTCCCTTCGCCATTTCCGTCATAATCTCTCCTGTATCTGTAATAATGATATTCAACGATTCAGCCATCTCTTTTGTATCCTGTATCATCTCTGCAATCTCATCATCTACATCATACTCTGGGAATGGGCTGTCCAAATCCCCCTCTGTAAAGGTTTTTAGTCGGTCACCAAGCTCCTTCATTGGTTTCGCAAACTCGTCTGCTGTTCTTCTTCCAATCTTTAAAGATAAGTAGAATACCGCAGCAATACATACAACAAAAGCAACTACCAATATAATGGTAAACAGCTCTAATTGTTTCTCTAATGCATTACCCTTTTTCACATTGATATCCATTAAATTCGCCATAGCTGAATATGCATTATCATATAAAGGCATCAACTGTGTGCTTTCTTTCTCCTGTGCTCTTTTTGATTGTTGCTTGTCTAATACGGCGCCCTCTTTGATCATTGCATCGCTTTGTTCCCAATAAACCTCTAATTGCTCCTGTATTTCCCTATATACAGCTTTATTTTCACTGTTAACCATATACTTTTCAATTTTCTTATAATATTCTTGACATTTTTCTTTCTTTTTCTCGTATGTCTCTACCACATCGGCAATTTTTTCCTCATCATCGTATCCAACAGCTGCACGTAATGAACTCCTGCTTTCCGAAAAAACAACCATCATTTTACCAATGTCCCCTTGTGCAAAACCATAATTATTCAATGCATTTGCATACAGTTTTGTAATTGTAAAAAGTGCAAACACACTAATCACCAATGCAACACAGCCGATTGTTGCCACTTTTAAAAATTCTCTGGTTAATTTCGCTCGGATATGCATGTCCTTTTTTTTGCTCTTTGTCTTCATAATATCCCTCCTAATACACCCTACCTACAGTCTAAAGGAATTCACAAAAAATACATCCCCCCCTGTCTGAACAAATCAATTTCCCGTTACTAACTAATAAATGGATGCATATTTAATATAATTTTTTCTTTGTCTAACAACAATTATAGCACTTTTTCTTTATTTATACAAGTTGCATAATTATCGTAATAAAATATTTAATTTTTTGTAACTTTTATTGCATCTTTTTTAATTTTCTCTATTTTTTCGCATCGTTTTAAAAAATTCCTTCATCTTTTGACTACATTCTTCCTCCAACACTCCCGTTACTAGCTCTACCTGATGATTAAATTCTTTCATTTGTAACAAATTTATAACAGAACCCGCACATCCTGCTTTTTTATTTTTTGCACCAATTACGACTCGTGGTATCCTTGCCTGCACAATCGCTCCAGCACACATCTGACATGGTTCTAAGGTTACATACATAGTACAATCATCCAACCGCCAGTCCTGCATCTTTTCACATGCCTCCCGAATTGCCATAATTTCTGCATGTGCAAGGGACATTTTTTTCACATTACGCATATTGTACGCCTGTGCAAGGACACTTCCTTCATAAGTAATCACACAACCAATGGGAACTTCCTCAATTGCTGCCGCTTTTTCCGCCAATTCCAACGCAAGCTTCATAAACGTTTCATCCTGCTTCGCCAGCTCTTTTTGATAAGGGTTCTCCCATCGAATTCCATTTAATTCTTCCTGTTTTGGAGGACGAGCCTTCGATACTTTTTCTTTTTCGCAGGCTCCAAATGCCTTATAGTTTCTTCTGGCATCCATCAAGGAACAATTTGTCCCCGCCTTTGTAGGATACTGATATTGCTGTGCATCATCCTCCCAACAACAGACTGGACATATGTCATGTGTGCCAAATGCTGGTTCTTCAAATGTATAATACCCACATACAGGACACTGCTGTTTCATTCTCACTTTCCCTCCTTTTTTTGCAACAAACTGTAACGATACATATCCTGCCAACTTCCGCTAAGCCTTGCCGCCTCTCTGGCAATCCCTTCCCGTTCAAAACCAACGCTCTCCAACAATGCAATAGAGGGCTGATTTTTAGGATGTACCATAGCCTCAATTCGGTGCATTCCATACTGCGAAAATAATATATTGATAAGCCTTTCCACACTCTCTTTTCCATAGCCCTGCTTACAATACTGCTTATGTATTTTATATCCTATGCTACAATTCTCAAATGCCCCATACCGAATATTATTGGCACAGACACTTCCTATGATACAATCAGGATTCTCCTTTAAAAACAGATAATACCGCAACATTTTTTTATGTACCATCTGATTATATTCTACCTCCAGCAATGCCCTCTGATAATTAGCGGTATAAAAATTTTTATCTCTTTGTGCTTCCCAAGGCTCCAAATGCTCCTTGTTTTCCATAAAAAACTGTAACACCTGATGATTATAATAGGCAGGTAACACCTGCATAACCAAACGCTCTGTTTCACAATATAAATTCATGTCTTCTTTTCTCCCATTCACTTTCAAACAACGCTATCCTACATTCATTGTTCTATAGAGTAAGAAAAAGATGTTGCAATTATTGTAGCAAATCGCTACAAAATAATCACAACACCCTTTCAAACTTGCTTTGAACCAGCAAAACACGGTTCTTTTATGCCTGTTTACAATTGTACCTTTTCAAAAATTGAATATACTCATCTTCACTGATTGGCTTTGAGAAATAATAGCCCTGTAAGTATTGGACTCCCATTCGTTCCAATTCTTCCTTTTGTTCGGCATTCTCTACACCTTCTGCCACAATACGCACCTTCATCTCACGAAGCATATGCACCGATAATGGTAATACGGCTTTCGTCTTGGAATTTGTGGCACCAAAGTGTGTCCAAACAATACTTTTATCCAGCTTCACAATCTCAAATGGATATTCTACCAAATATTTTAAGTTTGATGCTCCAGAACCATAATCATCCAAAGCAAACGTAGAACCATGACTCTGTAACTCCTGCATATTTCGTATCAAACAGTCTCCATTATCAATCGTAGCAGTCTCTGTTACCTCAAAATTGATAAATTCTGGCGAAATATTGTACTCATTTATAAGACTTTGTAACTGTTCTGCCAAATCAGCCTGCACACATTGATTTCCTGAAAGGTTAATTTCCATATAGTTTACGCCCAGTTCTTGTAAGTTCGCTGCCCGTATAAAACTACAGATTTTCCGCAAAATCAACTCTTCCAGTTGCAAAATCAAATGTTCCTTTTCTGCAATAGGAATAAATTCCTCTGGTGATACAAAACCAATACTTGTAGTATCCCGCAATCGAACCAAAGCCTCCGCAGAATGAAAATCCTTCTTTTGTGTGGAATAAATTGGCTGATAGTACATCTCAATTCCATCGGTACGAATTGCCTCTTCTACCAAATGTCTTACGTCATCATAACGTTTCTTCTTTCGGTAAAATTCTTCGTTGATAAACTGCATTTCATTATAGCGGTTATAATAATCATCCGTAAGGAAATACTTGATAACCGAATAAAATTGTTCCTCTGTACGAATACGTCCTGGGAAATCAAACAAAAGCATCTTTGCTACCAGTTTTACAGCTTTTGCACTTTCGTCAAGATAAATACCATCCGTAACTTCTGAACCTATCTGCATCGCAAGTTTCTCCGCTTTTGCTGCTTCATGGAACATAATGTAAATATTATCATTATCTCGGAATACATCTATCTTCGGACGATCCTTTTTCTTTAATCCTTTGTATCGCAAATTCGCACAAATCTTGCTATATACCCGCTTTTTGTTTTCATTGGTAAATCCGTCCTTGATTCCTTCAAAATCATGGACAGCCATAAATAATACAGAAAATGGCTTTTCCCGTTCGATTCGATCATTGAGCATAACAACCAATCCATCTTCATTAAATGCAGATGTTGTATTATCCAAATATCTGTCTGGTGACTGCATCGTAAGAAAAATTCCTGTAGCTGCCACTGTAATCCAAAAATAGATAATTGGCAATTGTGGTAACACGATCATGGATAATACCAGCAATATAGTTGATGCATTGAAAAATACCATTAAATTCTTTTCCAGCTTTGAAAGTACCTTTCGATTGATCTGTAAAGATACTAACGAATACATGGCAAATAAAATCGGCATACAGTAAAGGACAAAAGACATCCTTCCGTAATGAAATGCTCCGTTTTTATCCAAATAAAATAGTAATTTAGTGACTGGTGTGGTTACTACTAAGATACAATAAATAATAGAAAGAACTGTAAAAAATATAATCTGTGGTTTCTTATACTTTTTTCCTTCTAAGACTACTATGATATACGAATAGATCATCTGCAATGAAAGAATCTGCAAAAGAAAACTTACTACCGCACTTACATAACATACTCCAATTAGTTCTGTCGCACCCGCCCGAATCTGCCTGCCTAATAATCCTGAACAAATATCCGTCAGATTCAAAAACAGCATTACATATAACCCACCTGCAAATAACCAGTTTTGAAAAATTTTTAGTTGCCGCTTCATGTTTATAATACAAATCATGAGTAGCAAAAAACATACCGATGCTATCTCAAAATAAATATTACAATTATTCATTCGCAGCACCTCCCCCCGCGCCTTATTCCTTTGTTTTCAGACGATAAAAGCCTCAATCCGATCACAATGTTAAAACCATAAACATATGTATCAGATGGGCTAATCTGCTTAATCACGTAAATCTATCTTATTTATATATATTTTACCAAATATAATATAAAATAGCAATCCCTTTCATTTTCCTACACTAACCTTCTCCACCAATATCCAAAGCCTGCATTTCCACGACTTTGTACTGCCTTAAAATATTCAAAACCAAACATATTCGCCATAAACTTCTCTCTATGATCACTATTTCCTGGTACTGCGATTGCATACTGATATTCCGCTTCATTGCGCATTTTCATAAACAGCAGATGGCGGTAACAATAATAACCATGCAGCAAAAAACTATTATTTGCCAAATACCAGTATTCCATAGGAAAACCACCAATATCTTTTGGCTCCATTCTTACAGAGGCCACTACATCATTTCCAAAAAATGGATTCATATCAGGAAATACACGCAATAATTCCTCCCCCGGCATCCAAATATTTTTTTCTTCCTGCTGGTTTTCCTTTATTTGCTTATAACGCCTTTCCAGATTATTTTTATGTTCCTGAAATACCTCCCAGATATCCATTTCCCGTTGTTCTTCCTGTTCTAAGTTCCAATCCTCTCTTTCCTGTTCTTCCCTTTCCTCTGGTTCTTTTTTTACTTCTTTTTGTATTTGCATGACAGGTGAACTCACCGTTTTAGGTTCCTTTACCGCTACACTACTATCGGCATCTGTGGGTTGTATCTCCTGATTTAGCACCTTTTTTTCCTGTCTTGCCTCCCTTGCCATAAAAAAGCTTTCCAACAATCTCTGCCCCAAATTTTGCCCTGTAGGTTGACTTGGTTCACTTTCTCCTGTTGCCGTACTTTCCACACTTTCTTCTTTTAACAACTCCTCTTCTTCACTCTCCTCTATTGGCTGGAGTGTTTCCACCTCTACCTCCTCCATTGTCTCCTGTGTTTCCGTTTCTTCGTTTTCCTCCTGCATTTCTTCTTCCTGCTCTATATCTATTTTTTCAAACGTTCCCAACACTTCCTGTGCTTGACTGTCTTCCTCCGCATCCTGCTGTTCCTCCTTTAATTCTGCCGCGTGTAACACTTCTCCCTCTACTGCATTATGGCGAAAATCCACCATATTTATATCTATTTTTCCGTCGTCCCATTGGCTCACACAAAAATTCTTTATCGGTTCCTTTTTTTCTTTTCCTTTTTCAATCAATAAAAAACCACCTAAATCCACAATTCGATATCGCGCAAATACTTCACCTGTATTTCCAGAAAATAGCCCTTCTCCAAATCCATTTCGCATTTTCAACGTGCCAAAACATGCCGTATGTAAGATATCTTTATCTCTTACATAACCATAGACCGACCACTCCTTTTCATTCCATGCAACATTTCGCATCTGCAATCGTAATTTATAATTTTGATTCTGTAATGCCAGCTTTGCAAACCCTATATTTTGCCCTTTTTCTCCATTCTCATCATACAAATGAATATATGAAATCATTTTTTGATACATGCTTTCTCTCCCCTTCAATTTGTTTTTCATAGGCTCTTGCCTACTGCTTTTCAACCACTCTCACAAGCACTGCTCACCATGCAACCTTTATACGCTGACAGTGCAATGGGGTCATTCATAGTAGTATATGCAAAAGGTGTAAAAAAAAGAACAGAAGCGGTATATAACCACTTCTGTTCCTATATTTATTCTTATTCTAGCAAAAATTTTCTTAAAGATAATTTGCCAAGGTTGCAAATTCTTCCAATCCGAAAGTCTCTCCTCTAACGGTAGCAGGTTTTCCCATCTGCTCTAAGGCTTTCGTAATCTGTTCCTTTGAAAACGAAAGTTCCGATGCATTGCTAATTCCATTTACCAAGGTCTTTCTACGCTGGTTGAAGGAAGCACGAATCAGTTGAAACATCAATTTCTCATCCTTCACCTGTACTGGTGGCTCTGCATGACGCGTCAAACGGATAACTGCGGAACCCACTTTTGGTCTTGGCATAAAGCAGTTTGGTGGTACATTTGCTACAATATAAGGTTCTGCATAGTATTGTACTGCCAAGGATAATGCTCCATACTCTTTGGTTCCAGGTCCAACCTGCATACGGTCTGCCACTTCCTTTTGCACCATAACCGTAATATTTTCAATCGGCACATGACTTTCAAACAGTCCCATAATAATTGGTGTTGTAATATAATATGGTAAATTGGCAACGACCTTAATCGGTTTTCCATTATTTCTTTCTTCTACAATTTTATTGATATCCACTTTTAAAATATCCCCGTTAATTACGGTAACATTATCATAGGCAGATAAGGTATCCTCTAAAATAGGAATTAAGTTTTTATCAATCTCAACTGCTACCACTTCTCTGGCATTTTCACATAAATACTGTGTCATAGTGCCGATTCCAGGTCCTATTTCTAATACCAAATCATCCTTTGTAATATCTGCTGCTGCAATAATCTTATCTAACACATGGGTATCAATCAAAAAGTTCTGCCCAAATTTTTTCTGAAAATTAAATTGATATTTTTGCAATATTGCAATCGTTTCCTGTGGATTTCCTAAGGTTGCCATCCATTCGCCCTCTTTTCTTTCTATACTTGTATCCTATACATTTGTTTTCCATTCTCTCTGGTTGTCTGATAGACTTCTTCCACATCCACACCCTTTATAGTTGCAAGTGTTTCTGCCACATAAGGAAGATAAATGGAAGAATTGCGTTTTCCCCTGTGTGGTTCTGGTGCCATGTAAGGACAGTCTGTTTCCAGCAAAATACGATCCAATGGAACATATTTT
Source organism: Clostridium sp. CAG:411 (assembly GCA_000437275.1). Taxonomy (GTDB): domain Bacteria; phylum Bacillota; class Clostridia; order Lachnospirales; family Lachnospiraceae; genus CAG-411. Next base: position 46,090 of record FR899736.1, read on the forward strand.
GCCACTTCTTTTAATTTTTTTGCATTTTTAAATGTCAATACGCCGCCTATTCCAATATAAAATCCCATATTCAGGTATTCTCTTGCCATTTCCACACCATAAGAAAAACAGTGTATCACACCACCTGCCTCCTCTGCTTTGCAGACTTTCATAATATCCAATGTATCCTGTGCGGCATCCCGACTATGAATAATCATAGGAAGGGACACCTGTCTTGCTAACGCAATCTGTCTCTCAAACCAAACCTTTTGGATTTTTCGCTCTGGTTCATCCCAGTGATAGTCCAAGCCAATCTCTCCTACTGCTACCACCTTTTCCTGTTTCATCTGCTCGCAAAGCCATGCAAAATTTTCTTCGTTCAATTCTGCTGTCTCCTCCGGGTGTACCCCTGCGGCCGCATATATAAAATCATACTGCTTGGCTAACGCAATCGACTGTTGTGTTGTCTTTAAACTGGAACCCACATTGACCACATAATCAATGCCCTTTTGTGGGAAACTGCTTAATAATGCTTCCCTATCTTCATCAAATCTCGCATCTTCATAGTGTGCATGACTCTCAAATATCATCTTACTCATCCTTACCTTTACTTTCCTTTGCGTTTTCTACTTTCCAATTACTGTCCTGCCATTCGGAAAATTACATAAGAAACATATCCCAAAAGCAAAATGCTTCCAGTAACCTGATTCAACCGTTTCTTTGGTAACACAAAAATCCACAGTAGCACCCCTGCTCCTAATGCGAACAGCATATCAGCAGTAAAGGCCAGCTCAAATGTAACTGTCTTTACCGTAGATACAATTCCCATAACAAACAACAGGTTAAAAATATTACTTCCTACAATATTTCCAATTGCAATTTCTGTCTTTCCTCTTCGTACCGCCGTAACGCAAATAAGCAACTCTGGCAAAGAGGTTCCCAATGCCACAATCGTAAGTCCGATCAAACGATCATTTAACCCCATATCTTTGGCTAAAACATTAGCGGACTCTACAATCATCTCACTACTTGCAACTACAACCACAAATCCAACTACAACCAAAAACAATTGACCCAATATAGGTTTCTTTTGCTGTGTAGTCGTCACCATCTGTTTTCCGTCTTGTTTGGCACGATACACCAGATAAATGATATACACCAAAAATAGCAATAACAATATGCATCCGTCTCTGCGGGTAAATCCTTTTCCGAAAATTGCCATAACACCAAATAGTACCGTTGCCAGCAACATATATGGTATCTCCACACATACCGTAGATTTTGCCACCTTCAGATTTCCAATCAATGCACAAATACCTAAAATTAATAAAATATTTGTAATACTACTTCCTACAATATCTCCCACTGCTACGGATTCATTGTTGCTCCATACACTCATAAAGCTCACTGCCAGCTCAGGAGCACTTGTTCCCATCGCTAAAATCGTAAGCCCTGTGATCAGTGGTGGAATATGCAACGCTTCTGCTACTCCTGCTGCACCATCTACAAACCATTGGGAACTTTTTACCAAAAGCAAAAGCCCTGCCAGCATCAATAAAATCTCAATAAATGAAATCATGTTTTTCTCCTTAATTTATAACACAGGTTTCCCTGCACACGATTAGTATTCCCTAGTTATCTATCATGGTATCATAGGCAAAGCAACGGTGTCAAATCTGTAACCGCCTAACCAAAAACCTTTATACCATACCATCATATTTCTTTTTATATTGAAAAGGCGTAATGCCATACATATCCTTAAAGGTATGAATAAAGTAATTTACCGTTGGAAAACCTGCTGTTAATGCCACCTCCAGCACTGACATCTCACTGGATTCCAGCAACTCTTTTGCCTTTGTCAGCCGCAAATGCTGAATATACTGCTTAAATGTCAAGAAAAAGTGCTGTTTAAAATAACGGGAAATATACTTTTCGGATAAATGGAATTGTGCTGCCAAGTCCTGTAATGTAATTTTTTCCTGATAATGATTTTGAATATAACTAAGCATTTCCCTCTGTAATAAATCCGTTCGTTCCTTCTGCGCCTTTATAAACAGGTTATTCTTGTAGAGAATCTCTATCATCTGTAACAGATAGATACGGGTCTGTATATGCAAAAAGGTATTTTTCTTTTGGTTTAGTTCTATTAGGTCAACTAGAATTTTTGCAATTTTTTTCTCAATAGCTTTTTCTTCTATTTTATGCGGAAACATAAGCATATCCCTCCGAAGAGGACCAAGCAACTGTTCTTCCAAAAAATCCTCTGTCTGAAAGGAAATAAAACGCAGCGGAAACAATATGGCACAGTATTTTACATGCAAATCCTCTGACCCCATCAAATGCAATTCACCAGGTGGAACAAAAAACACATCTCCCGCATTTCCTTCATATTGTTGCCCACCAATTGATATTTGCAATACTCCCTGTTCAATATAAATAATCTCCACTTCTCTATGCCAGTGCACAGGCACTTGAAATGCCCTCTCTACGTCATGAATCGCATACTGGGTATACGCATATTCCTTTGTTCCATGGGTTCGATTTTCCCTCAATTCTACATACATATCCTCACCTCAACCTCTGCCACCATTTTTCCATAACTTCACCATGCTACACGAATCTTTTGATTGTAAACATCCCTATTCTCTTTTTCTTTTCTCCATCCTAGCAAAAAAGTAGAAAAATTGCAATTTTTTCAAGAAGAAATGGAAGAATATTTTCTTTATTCCCCGTAAAATGAAAAAAAAGATAAAAAGGAGGCATTCTCTTATGGAACGACAGAATCGTACACTGGGACAATTATTTGTGCCAATCTGTTTTGAAACACTATTTTATATGCTTGCCGGGGTTGTAGACACACTTATGTTATCTTCTGTCAGTGACCAGGCAGTAGGGGCAGTGGGNNNGACCAGGCAGTAGGGGCAGTGGGAACTGCCAATACTTATATTGGAATGTTTATTATTATGTTTTCTGTCATTACCTCTGGTATGCTGGCAGTTATGACTCAAAATATTGGTGCAGGCAAATCTGGTATTGCTTATCAAGCATTGCAAATCGGTGTGGCTTTTAACACGGTGCTTGGTATTGTGCTTGGCATTGTTCTATTTGCTGGTTCTGGTAGTATCCTTCATATCGTAGGTATTGCTGATCTGCTATTAAAACCTGCAGATACCTATTTAAAAATTGTGGGTGGCTTTTGTATTTTTAATGCACTCATCCCCATTTTTTCCGGATATTTGCGTGCCTTTGGTTATACAAAGCAACCACTGATTGCCGCAGTTGTGGGAAATGTATTAAACTTCGGGCTAAACTCTCTGTTTTTATTTGTATTCCACTGGGGTGTGGCAGGCGTTGCCATTGCTACTATTATTTCCAAAGTTGTCAACCTTACCATTGTAGTGATTCAGGCAAAACTTTTAATCCACGCAAAAGCGGACAAACATCGTGCTTCAGGAAAACATATTTTAAAGCAAATCATCCGCATCGGGCTTCCTTCTGCTATGGAAACTGCATTATACAATGTTGCCATGACACTGGTAATCCGTTTCTTAAATCAGATGGATCCAGACGGACTAAACGTTACCGCCCGTTCCTATACCACGCAAATTACCAACTTTTCTTATAGTGTAGGTTCTGCACTGGCACAGGCAAATGCTATTATGACGGGATGGCGAATTGGTTCGGGAGATTATGAAGCCTGTGATAAAGGAACCAAAAAAGCCGCTTTGGTCGGTATTATCGTAGCCACTGTCTTAGAAGGTATCTTTACCCTCTCTGGTGGTATTATTATGAAGCTGTTTTCTGATGACCCAGTAATGGTACATTTAGTCATTAAACTACTTGCCATTGATATTGTTCTTGAAATGGGGCGTGTATCCAATCTGGTCTTTGGAAATGCACTAAAAGCTGCTGGGGATGTTATCTTTCCAATGGTGATTGCCGCAATTTTCATGTATTTATTTGCGGTAGGTGGAACTTACGTCTTTGGCATAAGGCTGGGACTTATGGCTGTAGGCTCTTATATAGGATTAGCTATGGATGAATGTGTCCGCGCCATCGGAATGTTTCTTCGCTGGCGAGGCGGCAAATGGAAGTCTATGAGTTTGGTTTCTAACCAAAATTAATAAATTAATTTTACTTCTTTCTTAATTTAAGTTCTGGTTTTCCAAGGGAAACCAGAACTTAGTTTTTCTATCAATGAAATAATTTTTTATTTTTTGTCCCAAAAGTCCCTCCAAATGTATTATTATAAATAGGAGGGTCCGCCCATCATGATACGAGGGAGAGAATAACGTTGACTTTATTCCAATCAAAAAACGCAAATAAGAAGATAAATATAGATGAAACTTTATTCCCAGAAATTGCCTCCGGCAACAAGGAAGCCTTTACAAAACTTTATCATTTAACAGACAAGGTAATCTATGGATACATTTTCTCAATTTTAAAAAATCCAGATGATGCAAAAGATATTATGCAGGAAACTTACCTTAAAATTTTATCTGCTGCACATCTATACCAACCACAGGGGAAGCCCTTGGCGTGGATGTTTACCATAGCCAAAAACTTATCTTTGATGCATATTCGGCAAAAGCAAAATCATGGAGAATTGCAACTGGAGGAATTAGAAAACAGACACGAATTTTCGTACTTAGACCACACAGAAGATCGTCTAATTCTAAAAGCTGCCTTAACCATCCTAAATGAGCGAGAACATCAAATTATACTTCTTCATGCCATGGCAGGATGGAAACACAGAGAAATTGCAGAATATATGAACTTGTCTTTAGCGAATACCATAAAGACTTATAATCGTGCCATCAAAAAGATGAATCAATATGTAACAGAACAGGAGGCCATCAAATGTCAAAAAAAATAGAAGATATGTATGTACATGCTATGGAACAGATTACGCCGGATGTTCTGGATACCGTTTTACAACAAAAGGAACGTCAGACAGATTATTCCTATGTCCCCCAACAACCTATGACAAAAAAAAGAAGGATTGCCCCCCTGACCTCTTTAGCAGGGATTGCAATTGCTGCTGTATTTTTCTTGTTCTTCTATAACAAGCTGGCGATAGAAACCATCGTCACCATTGATGTCAATCCAAGTTTTGAAGTACAATTAAACAGGCAAGGTGAAGTACGAAAAATTACAGGTGTAAATAAGGATGGGAAAGAAATCGTAGACCAGCTAACGCACAAAAGCAAAAACCTGAATACTACGATTGATAGTCTACTGACACAGTTAGATAAAAAAGGCTATTTTTCAGAAAAAACAGCCATTCTTGTTTCCGTTCAAAATAAACAGGAAAAGACGGCAACCGCAGTAGAAAAAACAGTAAAAAAACACATGAAACAAGTTTGCAAACAACAGAATCAAAATGCGGTTATTTATACACAACTTGTAAGTACCAAAAAAGAGATTACAGAAGTTGCTAAAAAGTACAACATCTCTACGGGAAGAGCCACTTTTATTTATAATATGACGAAAACAAATGCAGACTGGAATGTGGATGATCTGGCATCCATGACAATTGAGGAACTTGTTTCCTCTGTAAAGAAAAAAGGCGTAACCGTATCGGATATTTTGGAACAACCAAAAAGTGTAGATAAGAAAAACAATGTTTCCAACACACCAACTGCTACACCATCGCAGAAAAAACAACAAACAAAGGAAACAGACAAGCCAAAGGAAAAGAATACACAAAAACCTACCAATAAACCAAATTCCGATTCTTCTGGTGAAACCAAAAAGGATACGAAAAAAGAGGATACCAAACCAGAAAAAGATGAGCGTGAGAAACAGACCGACAAAGATACCGACAAAAAAACTGAGAAAAAGACAAAACGGGATACGCACAATAGAAAGGATTCTGACAAAGAACCAAAAGCTACAACAAAACCGGATGATAACTCCCAGTCTCACGACGAACCAGATAACCGACCAGACTATGAATTTCCAAAAGATATGCCAAATTCACGCTGGGATTATCCGACAGAACCATATCCTCGCAATGACGACAGACATCAACATGAAAACAATTGGTGATAGTAATTTTTACTAATTTAGTAAATTTATTCAAAAGCAGAAAATACTCTTGACTTCTTTCTAAAAAAAGAGTACGCTTATTATACAATTAAACAAGTACATTTTCTCTTATTCAGAGAGGTGGAGAGTGAAGGCTCTATGAAACCCGGCAACCCCATCAGTTTTTTATTGGAAGGTGCCAATCTTAGCGAGTAATCGAACAATAAGAGGATTTGAATGCATGAATTTCAAGTCCATCTTATGATGGACTTTTTTCATTATACTTGCTGTTTATCAAATTACCAAAGGAGGATATTTATGGAAAAATTATTATTTACTTCAGAATCCGTTACAGAAGGACATCCAGATAAAATCTGTGACCAGATTTCCGATGCTGTATTAGATGCCTTATTAGCACAGGACCCAATGAGCCGTGTTGCCTGCGAAACTGCAGTTACTACAGGTTTGGTTCTTGTCATGGGTGAAGTTACTACAAAGGGCTATGTAGATATTCAAAAGATCGTTCGTGACACAATTCGAGAAATCGGGTATGACAACTCTGCCTATGGATTTGACGCAAATACCTGTGGTGTAATCGTTGCATTAGATGAGCAGTCATCAGACATTGCTATGGGTGTAGACAAGGCATTAGAAGCACGAGAAAATAACATGTCAGACGCAGAAATCGAAGCAATCGGTGCTGGTGACCAGGGTATGATGTTTGGTTTTGCTTCCAACGAAACGGAAGAATATATGCCTTACCCAATCAGCCTTGCTCACAAGCTTACAAGAAGATTATCCGAAGTTCGTAAAAACGGTACACTTCCTTACCTTCGTCCAGACGGTAAATCACAGGTTACAGTAGAATACAACGAAGCTGGCAAACCAGTACACTTAAACGCAGTTGTATTATCTACCCAACATGCAGAAGAAATTACACAGGAACAGATTCATGCAGACATTAAAAAGCATGTATTTGATGCCGTTCTTCCTGCTGACTTAGTAGATGAAAGAACAAAGTTCTTTATTAACCCAACTGGCCGTTTTGTTATTGGTGGACCAAACGGTGATAGTGGTTTAACTGGCCGTAAGATTATCGTAGATACTTACGGTGGATATGCTCGTCACGGCGGCGGTGCATTCTCTGGAAAGGATTGTACAAAAGTGGACCGTTCTGCTGCTTATGCTGCTCGTTATGTTGCCAAAAACTTGGTTGCTGCCGGAATTGCAGACAAATGCGAAATTCAGCTTTCTTATGCAATTGGTGTTGCACAGCCAACTTCCATCATGGTCGACACCTTTGGAACAGGAAAATTAGACGATGACACTATCATTGATTTGATCCGTAACAACTTTGATTTAAGACCTGCCGGTATTATCAAAATGCTTGACCTAAGAAGACCTATTTACAAGCAGACTGCTGCTTATGGTCATTTTGGAAGAAATGATTTAGATTTACCATGGGAAAAATTAGATAAAGTAGATGCATTGAAGAAATATTTATAAAAGTTACCTGCAACAAAAAGAAGCTATGCACAATATTTGATGCATAGCTTCTTTTTTGCGGGCATTTCCTTTCACGCAACTACAAGATCTATTTTGCTCCTTCCAATAATCCAGAGGAATTTGCTTCTTTCGATTCCTTTGCATTTTTTGCCTTATCCGGCAATTTGAAATCCTTAGCCTTATTGTAGTTATCCAATGTAACTTTAATAGATACCTTATCGAATTTTGCAGATAAGTCTGTTGACTTATCTAAATAGCTACCATACATTGTCTTTACAGTTTCCATTACCTTATCTACAATGCATTGTGTAAACTCTGTACAATCCATTTCAACGGATTTCCAACGAACCGTATCATTATCTACAACTAATGTTGCTTTTAAATCCTTTAAGTCTGTGAACATATCCTTTGATATACCCATAGCAGATGCCTGTTTTAAGGCACCACTTTCTTCTATAATCTTCTCAATGCTGTCACCTGTCATTTTATATTCTAAAACCGTTGTTCCATCTTTTTCTTTCGACTTTTCAACCTTTCCCTTGTAGACACTTTCCATATCTTTGTTATTATCTTCCTTCTTTTGCTTATCCAACATCTCGATTAACTTTTTCTGACTTTCATCTTTTTCATCCAAGGTTACTTTTTCCCATTCATCATTCATGCCAGTATATACTACATAATTATTATCTTCCTGCATAAAATAAACAGATACTTTTACCTCTTCGTCATCCTTTGCTTTGCAATTGATATCCGCTTTTATCTTCATCGGCTCTTTGAAGTAAGTCAACGTCATATCTGCATCCACTGCAATATCCTGTCCCATTACTTTTCCTGCAACGGTCATCGTTCCTTTTCCTTCAAAACTATCTGCCTTTGTAGTTTCCTTATCTGCTACCGCTGCAATCTTTGCTGGTTCTTTTGGTAATGTCACCTTGTTTCCACATGCTGTCAACGAGGAACACGCCAAGATTCCTGCAACACCCAAAGCTGCAATTTTTTTCATTTTCATATGTAATATCTCCTTTTCCTATCATACTTGGTAAGCGTCCAGCCAAGCTAAACAATTACCATTCTTTTTATTTTTCGTTTTCGCTGCATTATGCCCACGATTGCCATTATATCGACTTTGATACATTGTTGCAATACCTCTTGGCATTTTCTAATTATATTTTAAGATATGGAAATTATCCTTCTTTCAAACCACCACTATCAGCAGCTAACAAATCTCTTATCCTATTGCAACAAACAGACATATCAAATACCTACGTACCTGATATGTCTGCTATTACAAACTACTTATCTTTTTCATCAAAGTAATTCCACACCAAATATGCAATTCCAAGCAGCAATGAAACCAAGGCTAACATATCCCACTAGCAGATTTCTGCTCCTGCAGGCATATCCTTCTCTGGTGTCATAAGTGCCAATTCGCCTTTTTCATTTTCTGCGCAAAGAAGCATACCTTCTGACAATACTCCTGCCAGTTTAGCTGGTTTAAGATTTACCAATACCATAACTTTCTTTCCAACCATTTCTTCCGCAGAATAATAAGCTTTAATACCCGATACAATCTGCTTTACTTCGATTCCTATCTGTACTTTAGAGCAAAGTAATTTCTTAGACTTTGGAACTTCTTCACAGGAGATAATCTTTCCAACCTGGAACTGCATTTTCATAAAGTCATCATAGGTAATTTCCACCTTTGGCTCAATATCAATACCCTTTTCTTCCTCTGCTTCTCCATTTGCCTTTGCAGCAGCAGCCTTTTGTTCTGCCTGAATAACAGCTACCTGCTCCATAATCTCTTTTGGATCTAATCTGGCAAATAAGATTTCAGGTTTTTCTGTTACTTTTGTTCCAGATACATAGTTTCCATAGTTTTCCATCTCATCTAAACTTGGTGCCTTAGCGTTTAACTGCTCTAAAATCTTCTTGGAAGTATCTGGCATAAATGCTTCTAACAAAGTAGATCCAACTGTAATACTCTCTACCAAGTTGTATAAAACAGTCTGTAAACGTTCCTGTTTAGCTTCATCCTTTGCTAATGCCCATGGCATTGTCTCATCAATATATTTATTACAACGTTTGAATAGCGTAAAGATTTCCGTAATCGCATCTGCCACACGAAGCTTATCCATCTTCTCTGCCACTTTCTTTGGTGTCTCTAATGTAAGAGCAATCAATTCTTCATCTACTGCTTCTTTTACATTTTTATTTGTAACAACACCGTCAAAATATTTATTAGACATAGAAATGGTACGGTTTACCAGATTTCCTAATGTATTGGCAAGGTCAGAATTCATACGCTCAATCATCAATTCCCATGAAATCACACCATCATTTTCAAATGGCATCTCATGCAATACAAAGTAACGAACGGCATCTACGCCAAACATATCTACTAACTGGTCTGCGTAAATAACATTTCCCTTTGATTTACTCATCTTTCCGTCACCCTGTAATAACCAAGGATGTCCAAATACCTGTTTTGGCAATGGTAAATCAAGTGCCATAAGCATAATTGGCCAATAAATCGTATGGAAACGCAAGATATCCTTTCCAATCAAGTGTAAATCAGCAGGCCAATATTTTTCAAACATAGCATCTGAATTTCCATCCAAATCAAATCCTAAACCAGTAATGTAGTTCGTAAGGGCATCTAACCATACATAAACAACATGTTTATCATCAAAGTCTACTGGGATTCCCCACTTAAATGATGTTCTGGATACACATAAATCCTGAAGCCCTGGAAGTAAGAAGTTATTCATCATTTCTTTTTTACGAGATTCTGGCTGAATAAAGTTAGGATGTGTATTGATATGGTTGATGAGTTTATCTGCATACTTGCTCATTTTAAAGAAGTATGCTTCCTCTTTTGCTGGCTGGCACTCTCTTCCACAATCTGGACACTTTCCGTCTACTAACTGTGATTCTGTGAAAAATGACTCACAAGGTGTACAGTAAAGACCTTCATAATGTCCTTTATAAATATCACCCTTATCGTACAATTTCTTAAAAATCTTCTGCACCTGTTTTTCATGATCTGCATCTGTTGTACGGATAAACTTATCATAAGAAGTGTTCATCAAATCCCAGATTCTCTTAATTTCGCCTGAAACATTATCTACAAATTCCTTTGGTGTAATTCCTGCTTCCTGTGCCTTTAATTCAATCTTCTGTCCATGTTCATCGGTTCCTGTCTGGAAACGAACATCATAACCCTGCTGCCTCTTAAAACGTGCAATGCTATCTGCTAATACAATTTCATAGGTATTTCCAATATGTGGTTTTCCTGATGTATACGCAATTGCTGTTGTAATATAGTACGGTTTCTTTGCCATAAATCATTCCTCCTAATAAAAATAGGGACTCTCATCTTAAAGACGAGAATCCCGTGGTACCACTTTAATTCATCTGCATATGCAGACCTTATACACGATAACGGTGTGACCGTTCTGCCCTAACAAACGCTCAGACAGACAACTCCAAGACCATCTTCAATAAGTTCTAATTTTCCCTTTCGCAGCACCCGGGTTCTCTGTAAAATCGTTCCTTATCTACTCTTCTCTTCCACGTATTTTTATATTAAACTTTTGTAACTATAGCATAGTTACGAACTTTTTTAAGTGTATCACATTTGTGCTAAAATCGTCAAGCTATTCCCCTTTTATATTCTTATAAGAATGAAAAAAGTATTGTTTTTTATTCTATTTTAGAAACAACAGCTTCTTAGTATCTATACATATAGCTTCCGTCTGTCTTCATGCTTGCATTTCTTAAATCTGCTGTTTTCTTCTTTACCTTGCTCTTAGGAATTGTAATTGTAATGTCCTTTGTTGTACGAGCAGGCATTGCAATATTCTTAGCTACACTGTAGTTTGCAATTGTTGCACCTGTGGCTGTCTTTGCAACAATCTTAATCTTTTTAAATTTTGTAATATAGTAGCTTGTATTATTGTATAATCTTAACTTAACTACTAACTTACCTTTGCTGTAGTATGCTTTATAGATACCAGCAGTTACTCCATAAGATGCACTGCTTAAAGAAGCTTTTGCTCTTGTATATACATTACTCTTTACTGTAACTACGCATTTTGCTGTTTTGCTTCCAGATTTTGCTGTAATTGTTGTCTTACCTGCTTTTTTTGCAGTAACTTTACCATTCTTTACAGTAGCAACTGACTTCTTGCTTGAAGTCCAGCTTACAGAACCGCTAGCACCAGTTACACTTAATTTGTGAGACTGACCTGCTGTGATAGTAAGTTTGCTCTGGCTCATTGTAAGTGGTGTCTCTGTTGGTGTAACAGTGCTATCGCCAAGAGAAACTACAGTAGTAATCTTAGCCTGTGCAGATGGAGAAACCTGTATATAATAGCTTCCTGCACTTACATTTGTATACAATCCAGAAACATAGTATCCACTATATTCGTCACTACCAAGAGCAGTAGCTGCATCTTCCCATTCTGATTCCTTAATTACTGCACTATTTGAAAATGTTGTACCTGATGTCTTCTTATATGTAATAGTAAGATCCATTTTTGTGTCAGTTAAAAAGTCCATATATAATGTTCCATCTTTTGTTACGTTGAAAGAATATCCTTTGCTTCCTCCAGCGAAAATAGTAACTGTGTCACTTACCAAAGTCTCATTGTCTGCTGCTTTTGCCTTGTTCACTGCACCTGGGCATACTACGATTAAAGTTAGTACTAAAAGTGCGGCCACCAATTTTTTGAATGTTTTTTTCATTGCTTCCTCTTTTCCTTTCTAAAAAAATATAAATACTTTAATGATCCATTTGAAAAGCATCTTTCCAAATTTTTCTACCACTTAATTTTAATATAAAATTCACGAAAAAGCAAATGGAATATAAAATTTGTCTAAAACGAATAAAATATTCGTTTTTGTCTACATATCTATCTTGCATTATGCATACAAAAGTCCTATAAACTAAACATCATCCTTAGATTTTAAGGTACTTCCTTGCTGTAGAATTTCCTGCCCTTTGCATCAACGTATTTACAGGACGGGAAAAATCTCTTGCTTTTCGCTACAGCCAATGACATTTCTTCTATGCGGAATTGGGAAAGTAAAAGAAATAATAAAAATAGAAATTGATTTATTTCCCCTAATTATGTATACTTTTAGGTAAGAGAATGGTTTTCCATTCCTTTAATACGGAAATCTGTATATTCAGATTTATATTAACACATTATATTAATGAGAAAGAGAGGTTACTAAGATGGCAACAATCGATTTAAGTAAGTATGGCATCACTGGTGCTACAGACATTGTTTACAATCCTTCTTATGAAGTATTATTCGAGGAGGAAACAAAAGCTGGATTAGAGGGGTATGAAGTAGGTCAGGAAAGCGAACTTGGTGCAGTAAACGTTAAGACTGGTATCTACACAGGTCGTTCTCCTAAAGATAAGTTTATTGTAGAGGATAAGAACTCAAAAGACACTGTATGGTGGACTACAGAGGAATATCCAAACGATAACCACAAAATGTCAGAAGAAACATGGGCTGCAGTTAAGGAAATCGCTAAGAAAGAGCTTTCTAATAAGAGACTTTTCGTAGTAGATGCATTCTGCGGTGCTAATGCAGATACACGTATGGCAGTTCGTTTTATCGTTGAGGTTGCTTGGCAGGCTCACTTCGTAACTAACATGTTTATTAAGCCTACTGCTGAAGAACTTAAGAACTTCGAGCCTGACTTTGTTGTATACAATGCTTCTAAGGCTAAGGTTGAGAACTACAAAGAATTAGGTCTTAACTCTGAGACATGTGTTGCATTTAACATTACAAGCCGTGAGCAGGTAATCATTAACACATGGTACGGTGGAGAAATGAAGAAGGGTATGTTCTCTATGATGAACTACTACTTACCATTAAAGGGAATGGCTTCTATGCACTGTTCTGCAAACACAGATATGAACGGTGAAAATACAGCTATTTTCTTCGGTCTTTCTGGTACAGGTAAGACAACACTTTCTACAGATCCTAAGCGTCTTCTTATCGGTGATGACGAACATGGTTGGGACGACAAGGGTGTATTCAACTTCGAAGGTGGTTGCTACGCTAAGGTTATCAACCTTGATAAGGAATCTGAGCCAGATATCTACAATGCAATCAAGCGCAACGCTCTTCTTGAGAACGTAACACTTGATAAAGATGGAAAAATTGATTTTGCAGATAAGAGCGTTACAGAAAATACTCGTGTATCTTATCCAATTGATCACATTCAAAACATTGTACGTCCTATTTCATCTGCTCCAGCTGCTAAGAACGTTATCTTCTTGTCAGCAGATGCATTTGGAGTATTACCTCCAGTATCTATCCTTACACCAGAGCAGACACAGTATTACTTCCTTTCAGGATTTACAGCTAAGCTTGCTGGTACAGAGCGTGGAATTACAGAGCCAACACCTACATTCTCAGCTTGCTTCGGTCAGGCATTCTTAGAGCTTCATCCTACAAAGTATGCAGAAGAGCTTGTTAAGAAGATGCAAAAGAGCGGTGCTAAGGCATATCTTGTTAACACAGGATGGAATGGTTCTGGTAAGAGAATCTCTATCAAAGATACTCGTGGTATCATTGATGCTATTCTTAACGGAGATATTGCAAACGCTCCAACTAAGAAGATTCCTATGTTCAACTTCGAAGTTCCAACAGAACTTCCAGGTGTAGACCCAGCTATTCTTGATCCTCGTGATACTTATGCAGATGCTTCTGAATGGGAAACAAAGGCAAAAGATCTTGCTGCAAGATTTAATAAGAACTTTGCTAAGTACGAAGGTAATGACGCTGGTAAGGCATTAGTTGCTGCTGGTCCTCAGCTTTAATACTGGAACCATAACAGGACAAAAAGCCTTTTGCAACGATTCTAATTTAGAATTTTTGTACATTGTTTAGGAAACCCAAACAGGGAAGTCTCCACATACTAGCGGAGACTTCCCTGTTATTTTTTATTTTTTTCTTTATGTATTTCTGGAAGCATTTTCTCTACTTTGGTAAGAGAACGCAATAAATAAACGCTTTTTTTATTCAACTCTACTTGCGGAATCATTTTTTGCGCAAGCCAATTTTTAAGACTTTGCATACACAACTCTCCTCAAGTTCTTTTATTTATTGTATTCTCTTTTTATTTTTTTGTGAAACCACACTCTATTTTCGATATATCACCATACGATTGATTGGTTTTCCTTCTGCCACAAACTTTGACTCATATTCTGTCATGACATTTCCTTCTAAAAATTCACTGTGATGTAAATCAAATGTATGATTCTCTAAAATCCAGCCAGCCTCTTCCACCTGCTCCAATGAAAAATCAAACAATGGACGATTGTCCGTCTTAAATATCACGCGTCCGTCTGGTTCTAAGAACTGATCATAACGGGATAAAAACTGCACTGATGTAAGTCTACGCTTTGCGTGACGGTCTTTTGGCCATGGATCAGAAAAATTCAAATAAATAAGGGCAACCTCATCCTTGTCAAATACATCTGGTAAGTTTTCCGCATCCATGCGAATAAACATTAAATTATCCTGTTCCAACTCTGGTCTTTTTTCCAATGCACGCACCAACACGCTGGAATATTTTTCAATACCTACATAGTTAATATCTGGATTTTGTCTGGCTAATTCTGTGATGAATTTTCCCTTTCCCATACCAACTTCTATGTGTATAGGGTTCTTATTTCCAAATACTTCACTCCATTTGCCCTTTTGTTCCTCTGGAGTATGCACTACATAATCATTTGCTGCAATGGTCTCTCTTGAGCCTTTTACATTTCTAAGCCGCATTTTGTATCTCCTCTTCTATTTTGATAGTACATGAATAATGTCGCTTTATCACTAAAAAAAGTAACAAGGCGACATTATGTGCTATTTATTATTCTATTTTAATACTCTGCTTTCTTCTTTACAACCTTTTTCTTCTTATCTTCCTTATAATCAAAAGCAAATACTACCGTAGTAAGCGGTGGTAATGAGAATGTAATCGAATGTTCTCTTCCATCGTGTGGAACAGCTTCTGCCTTCAATGGTTTAAAACTATTCACACGATTCTTTCCACCAAATTCTTCTGCATCTGAATTTAACACTTCTTTATAGTAACCTGCACATGGTACACCTACACGATAATCACGATATTCGTTAGTATGAAAATTGCATACAAATAACAACTGTTTCTTTGCTGTCTCGCCACGGCGTACAAAAGAAACTACGCTACTCTTACGATCATCACAACTCATCCATTCAAATCCCATAGCGTTACCATCATGTACATACATAGCAGGGTACTCATTATAAAGTTTATTTAATGCCTTTACATATCTTTGCATGCCACGATGCTGTTCGTATGCCAAATCCCCCCAGCTAAGACTTACCGCTTCATTCCATTCATGGTCCTGCGCAAATTCCTGACCCATGAATAACAGTTTCTTTCCTGGATGTCCATACATAAATCCATATGCAGTACGCAAGTTTGCAAATTGCTCCTCACGATTTCCAGGCATTTTATTTAATAATGTACTCTTTCCATGTACTACTTCATCATGAGACAATGCCTGAATGAAATTTTCGCTGTAGGCATACATCATACTAAAGGTTAATTTGTTAAAGTCATAATGTCTTGATTCTGGTGGGCAATGCATAAACTGTAAGAAATCATTCATCCATCCCATATCCCATTTGAACAGGAAGCCTAATCCATCCATTGATGCTGGTGCTGTTACTCCTGCCCAAGCTGTAGATTCTTCTGCAATCATCAATGCACCTGGATCTCTCTCTTCTAATACTTCATTCATATGACGGAATAATGCAATGGCATCTGTATTCTCACGTCCGCCATGTTCATTTGGAAGCCACTCGCCATCTTCTTTTCCATAATCCAGATATAACATGGATGCTACGGCATCTACACGCAAGCCATCAATATGGAATTTTTCAATCCAATATAATGCATTGGCAACTAAGAAATTTTCCACCTGCTTCTGTGCATAATTGAAAATCAAAGTTCCCCAGTGAGGATGTTCTCCTCTTCTCTTATCTGGATGTTCGTATAATGGAAGTCCATCAAATTTTGCTAATCCGTGTGCATCTTTTGGGAAATGTGCAGGTACCCAGTCTAATATAACCGCAATTCCTCTGCTATGCATGTAGTCTACAAAGTACATAAAGTCCTCTGGATCTCCGTAACGTTTTGTTGGAGCATAGTATCCTGTTACCTGATATCCCCAAGAACCGTCAAATGGATGCTCTGCAAGACCCATAACCTCAATATGCGTATATCCCATATCTACCACATAGTCTCCAAGCTGCTCTGCAAGTTCACGATAATTATAAAATCCATTGTCGGAATCCTCTTCTTTTTTCTTCCATGAACCAAGATGTACTTCATAAATAGATATTGGCTCTTTTCTACAAGAAAGACGGTCTTTTGCACGACGTTTCTTCATCCATGTAGTATCTGTCCATTTGTAATCACGAATGTCCGCAACCATTGATGCAGTCTCAGGACGAAGCTGTGCAGACGTTGCATAAGGATCTGCCTTGTGCAAAATCTCTCCTTCTCTCGTAAGAATCTGATATTTATAAATGTCTCCAGGCTTTACTCCAGGAATAAATAATTCATACACACCTGATGTCTCCAACATATTCATCTGATGTACTCTTCCGTCCCAAAGGTTAAAATCACCTACCACACTAACACGTCTTGCATGAGGCGCCCAAACAGCAAAATAAGTACCATCTACACCATCAATGGTCATTGGATGCGCACCTAATTTTTCATAAATTTCATAATGTTTTCCTTCTCCGAACAAATAGCAGTCCACTTCTGAAATTTGTGATGCGAAACTATATGGATCTTCAATTTCAATTACAGTACCATCTCCATAAGTTACTACATAAGTATATTTTGTGTACTTTTCCTTATCCAGATATAATGCAAAAAAACCTCTATCATTGATTTTCTCCATATCATCTGCTAGTTTTCCATTTTTACTCTTAATCTGTACCGCAGTTGCATCCGGGCGAAATGCGGTAATTACCTGTCCACCTTCATACTCATGGATACCCAATAACTGCTTTGGTGCATTAATCTTACAATCCACCAATTCATCATATAAGCTCCAGTTAATCCAATTTTGTAACTTCTCATTCATATTAAGATCCTCCTTTATCCCATATCCTATATAATTCTAACGTTTCAACCACACACTTGCTGTCCGACTACACAGTAAACATTTCTTGGTTAAACTTTTTATTCTTCTATCAATGCCTTTTTAAAAAAGGAACACGTTTCCTTTACTAATGTCCGTAATACCTTTTCTGATTTCAATTCACCGCGTTCAAAATAAACCAACATATACATATTAATCATTCCCGTATAACTAATGGCAAAATATTCTTCTCTGCCTCTTAGCTCCACCTGTTGCTTTGAATGCTTTTCAAAAAACGCAGTCATCAATTTAATCAATCTGGATATATATGGCTTTGCCAATCGAAATGCTTCATTGTCTTTTGCAGAAGAAAACAGACTGACAAGCATTAAATAAAATTCCATATCTCCTACCGCACACCAGACATATACCTCCGTAACCTGATAAAGCATATCTTCAAAATCTCCATCCTGTTCCGTAATGTCTCCAATCCGATGCAGCAATCGCTCGCCACCTTCTTCCAGTAAACATTCCAACAATCCCTGCTTACTTTTAAAGTAGTAATACATCGTAGGTTTTGTAATTCCTGCCGTGTTTACAATTTCCTGTACCCCGACAGCGTCATATCCTTTTTCAAAAAATAAATGCTGCGCACATGCTAAAATCTTTTGTCGATTTGAACCATCTTGCATCATGTCCGCTATGTATCCCTCGCTTTCTGCACTTCCTAGATACGTTTTCTACAGACAGTATACCAATCGGTATATAGATGTGTCAAGATATTTTTTCACATTTTGCAATTTTATTTTTAAACTTTTGTATTCGTGTAGTTCCTATTTTTATTTTTCACATTCTCCGTGTAACCATTCCTAATTGCCTACTTGCTACTATCGAAAAAACTGTTTATAATGTTGTTGAGATAAAAAGGTGCCTTGCAACATGGCATCTTATAATAAAGCTTATGAATATTAGGACAAGTATATACATGAAGTAGTATACTTAATTTCGTTACACAAAATTTGGAGGTTAAAAGAAAGATGAAAAAGAAATCATTTCGGGCATTTTTTGCCTTGCTATTAACTGCGGTCGTTTCTTTCCAACCAATGGATAGCACCGCTTTTGCTGCAACACAGAAAGACACAATTAAGGCAGAAACCACATCACAATCCACCCCTAATCCTTTTGATATTACCGATGGCTCTAGTGATATTACCTGGCCCTCTGGTCCAAAAGAGAAAAAGCTCACTTCTGATTCCGCTATTTTGATGGATGCCGATTCTGGTCTTATTCTCTACAATAAAAATATAACAAAGAAACATTATCCTGCCAGTATCACAAAAATTTTGACAACTTTATTAGTAGCAGAAAATTGTAGCTTGGACGAAACTGTTACCTTTACGAAAAAAGAAGTTACAAATCTAGAATATGGTGCCAGCAATATTGAAACACAGGTAGGGGAAAAGCTTAGCATTGAACAATGTCTCTATGGTATCATGCTGGCTTCCGCCAATGAAGTTTGTAACGGTGTAGCAGACTATGTATCTGGCAGTATTCCTGCTTTTGCAGACCTTATGAATAAAAGAGCCAATAGCCTTGGCTGTGTGAACACACACTTTTCCAATCCAAACGGTCTGCACAGTGATGATCATTATACTTGCGCGTATGATATGGCACTGATTAGTCGTGCAGCAATACAAAACCCTGTATTTAAAAAAGTAGCAGGTACCAAAAGCACCTACTTGGATGCAACAAACAAACATGCCGCGCGTTCTTTGACAAACCATCATAATATGCTGTATCCTTATTCTACTTCTCAATTCCTTTATGATGATTGTATTGGTGGAAAGACTGGTTACACTTCGGCTGCACAAAGTACACTGGTTACGTTCGCAGAGAGAGATGGTATGACGCTGATTTGTGTTGTTATGAAGGGCGTAAGCTCCAAGACAAATATTAATAGTAATATTTATACCGATACGATTTCCTTACTGGAATATGGCTTTAATAATTATCAGGTACATGAACTTTCCAACCAGTCCACTACCTCATCCGAAGAGACACCATTCTTCACACAGTTTGATTCTATTTTAGATTTTGAGAATGCACCTTTGCAGACAAGTGGAAACGGAAAGATTATTCTTCCAAATTCGGTAAAAAGTTCGGATGCTGTTCAGAAAGTAGTATTTTCTGATACGAAAGAACTGGACGGAAAACATAAGATTGGTGATGTCACCTATACCTATGGTAACAAAACGGTAGGAGATACAACCATTTATTTTGAACCAGATACTATTGATAATCAGTTGGTTACTTCTGATGATATTACCTATACAAAAAAGACTACTATTGCAGGCAAGACTGCTACTAGAAATCACTTGATTCGGATGATTATAATTGGAGTTTGTGCTGTATTGGTTGTTCTATTTATCCTTGTTTATATTTTTGTTATTCTAGGAAGAAGAAAACGATTGGACAGAACTTATCGAAGAAACCGTAAAAGATAGAAAGAGAGTTCCGCTTTAAGCGGAACCCTCTTTTTTATTTTGCGACATAGGTTGATAAAGAATAAGAATAATCTCCATATACTTTCTTTCCGTCTACGGTTTTATAAGCTCGAATCTTATAATAATAACTCTTACCCTTTTTCAATTTTGTATTTGTAAAAGAAGTCGTTGTTGCTTTTGTAACAGTTTTTATTTTTTTATACTTTCCAAAATATCCTTCTGCACGATAAATTTCATAACCTGTAACTCCAGATACCTTTTTCCATTTCAAAAGAACTTTCTTTCCTTTTTTATTGATTACCGAAGATAATGTTACACGGTTAATTGGCGTAACCATTGTCTTTATTGCTGAATCCATTCCTTTATACACAGTACCACCAATATTCATATTGGCAACAACTTTGTAATAGTATACTGCTCCGTTTGTTTTTACTTTTTGATCATAATAGTAATTATCTGTAATTGTTGCAATCGCTGTATAAGTACCATTTTTAGAAGTCGCACGATATAAGGTATAACTTTCTGCAGATGCCAATCCAGTCCAGTAAACTTTTACGGAATTACTATAAGTCCACTCTGCCTTAATTCCTTTTACCATTAATGCTTTTGCTTCTTCTATTTCCATTTGTTTTTGCTGATTATAAACAGCTTGTAAATCATTTGTTCCAATTGCTCGGTATCCATTCCAGTTGCTTGTCCAACGAAGGGTATCTACATCATAATAAATGCAGAATTTGTCTCTTGTTTCGCTAAATACCTCGCTTCCAAAAGACACAGGTGCATTTCCTTTAAAGTAAGCTCCTCTTAATCTGCTACATTGATAAAATGCTCTATTATTAATGGTTGTAACGCTTTTTCCAATCATTACTTTACTCAAGGAAGAACACTTTCGAAATGCCTCTCCCTCTATTGTAGTAACACTTTTTCCAATAACAGCCTCCTCCATAGAGGTACAACCATAAAAGGCACTACTACCAATCGTAGTAACACTATCTGGAATTTCCACCTTCTTTAAACTGATACAACCATAAAAAGCCTCTGACGAAATCGTAGTCAAACTATCTCCAAATGTAACTGTCGTTAAAGTAGTGTCTCCATAGAAAGCTCCTGATCCAATTGCAGTCAATTTTCCATTTAAAACAGCAGATTTTAAGGAAGTACAATCTGCAAATGCATACTTATCTATATTGGTTACATTCTCTGGCAATGTTATTTTTTGTAAGGAAGCACAACCACTGAACGCTCTCCAACCAATATTGGTAAGATTTTTTGATAAGGTAACTTCTTTTAATCCAGTACATCCTCTTAACGCCTCACTGCCAATCGTTGCTACATTATCACCAAAGTCTATCTTTTCAATTCCAGTACAATTTTTAAATGCAGATTCTCCCACTTCCGACACACTATTGGGAAGCTTTATTTCCGTCAAGCTAATGCATCCTGTAAAGGTTTCATTTGAAACCTGTGACAACTTTTCGTTTAATTGCAATTGTGCTAAACTTTTACAATTAGCAAATGCGCCCGATTCAATGATTGCCGTTTGTTCTCCTAATACCACTTTCTGTAAATTTGTACAATTCTCAAAAGCATATCTTTCTACTTTTTGCACTGTATCAGGAAATACTACAGACAATAAATTTTTACAGCTATCAAAAGCTCTATAACCGATGTTTGTCAAGTTCATACCAAAAGTAACTTCCGTTAAGTTGGTACAACCTGCAAATGCACGTTCACCCAATGTTGCTACATTATTTCCAAGCGTAAGCTTTGTCAGGTTTACAGCATTTTGAAACGCACTGTTTCCAATGCTTGTTACCTGATCTCCGATTGTCACTTCTATAAGATTACTACAACCATAAAAAGCAGATTCGCCTACTGTAATTACACTTCCTGGAATTGTAAGCGTTGTTAAATTGGCACAATTCGCAAATACATCATTCTCTAATGTCTCCAATCCATTTCCCCAGATAATTTCTTTTAGATTTTTACAATCAGAAAATGCCCCTCTTTCAAGAATTGTTACAGCATTCGATAACTGGACTGTCTTTAAATTTCCGCTAGAAGAAAATGCATATCTACCAATACTTTTTACATTCTTTCCAATTTGCACACTCACAATCTGTCCATTTGCATTAAATGCTCTTTCCCCAACCCTTGTAACTGGCAAGCCATCAATTGTATCTGGAACCGTAACACTCGCATCACTTCCAGTATACTTTGTAATTGTTACCTCTTTGTTGTTTTCGTTGGTATTCACTTCATACTCAAAACCTTCGTATGTATTGGTTGTTGCTGCATATACCCGAGTTGGAACCATCTGCTTGGCAATTCCATTGCCCTCCAACATGGCAACCGCACCTAATACAGCCACTCCGGTACCAAGAAGTATTCCTTTTCCCTTTTTTGTCCTCATGTACATATTCTCCTTTGCATATCCTATTATTTTAGGTAATTGCGAAAGTCTCAAAGTAAATTGAGTTTCGCAATCACCTATTCTATTATTCTGTAATAATGAATTTATTTACATTTTCTCTTAATTTTTCTGCGGTTCTTTCTGCATTTTTCATCTCTTCTAATACACCATTTGCTGCTTCCACCACGCTAGTGCTTCGATTGGCAATTTCTGTTGTGCCTATCGCTCCTTCTTCCGAAGCTTTACTAACCTCTGATATAGAATTTAATACACCCTCAATAGAGGCCAACAACTCTTGCGAAACTGCACTGAAATCACTTACAAGGTCATCCATACAAGTGGCATCCTCATTATATCTATCCGCAACATCGGAAAATGAATGGAAATCGTCAGTTACGTCTTCCGCAACAAAGTCTAAGATACGCTTTGCATCTGCTGATAGTCGATCTACCGCATCCATTACACTTCCTGTAACTCGCTTTATATTTTCAACACTTGCTTTTGACTGCTCTGCCAATTCCCGAATTTCATCTGCAACCACAGAGAACCCGGCACCTGCCTCTCCTGCTCTGGCCGCTTCAATTGATGCATTTAAAGCCAGTAAGTTTGTCTGCGAAGTAATTTCCATAATAGATTCTGCTAAATCTTCAATTTGATTTACTACCTTTGCTTCCTCTAACGCCTGAACAAGGCTTACACTTATTTCTTCCTTAATATTCGATGTCTTTTTACTATTTTCTTCTGTATCGTCTTTTGCTTTTATAGCACGTTTATGAATATTGATTGCCTGATCGGCTCCTTTTTGTGACCGCTCTGCAATATTTTTTGACGCTTCTTCTATCTCTTGTGCAATCGTATTAATTTGCTGACAACAAGCTGCTGTTTCCTCCATACTTGCAGAAAGTTGTTCTGTGGCAGCACTTACACCTTCTATTTCTCCATTTAATGAATATACATTTCCTTCTACTATCTGTACTACATTACCAAGACTAATACTTTCTTTTTTAACTGAGCCAAATACTTCATCCAGTGAAGAAGCAAGAGAATGCAACGCCTTTGCTAATTGTCCAAATTCGTCCCTTCTTTGTTGTTGCTTTTTCGAAGGGCGTTCCGTAAAATCACCATTACTCATTTTATCAATAATAGCTACCGTCTGCTTCATACACGCCTTAACATCTCTTACAATTGCATAGATTAAACCAATGGTTAAAATAAAGCTCAAGATAACGCCAACAATTATTACATAAATACACTTTTCAACAATGCTGTCTACATCTTTTCTTGTTTCCGCAACTGTCTTATCAATACTATCCACATAATTTCCTGTACCAACTACCCAGCCGAATGGTTCATAAAGCTTTGCATACCCTCTCTTTTGTGAAGCCTCTTTCTCTCCTTCTTTCGGAAATGCATAATCGCAATATCCTCCATCTGTTTGCTGTCCTGCTTTGATAATTGCTTTGATATATTCATATCCATTAGAATCTTTTGCATCTAATCGGTTGGTTCCCTCTGTACTGTTTCCCAACAAAACAATATTATTTCCATTTGTATCATCTGCCCAAAAATATCCATTTTCCCCATAACGAAGCTGTCTAAGCATATCTGCACCTTGTTTTTTTGCCTGCTCAAGTGTTATGGTTCCTTTCTCATATGCATCATTATAATTGTTAAGCATAGAAAGAGCATTGTCCACTTGTTCCTTAATTTCCTTATCATACTCTTGTCTGGTTTCCTTCTCCAGACTATTTGTGGCAGTATTTGCGATATTCTTCATATTTCCAACTGAAAATACACCAAACACACAAATAATACATAGAACAATAACAACAATTCCATTCAGTTTCGTACTAAGTTTCAAATTTCCCATTTTAAAAACCCCCTTATTATTTTTATTAGCACAGAATAGTATATCTAAATATTATATATCGGCTAAATGCGAATGAAACTTTAATCATTCTTACACATTTATGCACACTTCATGGACTGTTTGACTCTATAGAACACACTTTTCCATAGAGCAAAAAAGCCTGTTTGTTATCCAACTATATGCGAAAACAAACAGGCTACTGTTCTTACTCTATTCTTTTACCATCCTTGATCTGCCACTGGTGCTACATAGTTATTGGAAAACATAATTTGTTTTGAAATATCAAATGGTACCAATGCACCAGTTGGAGGAGTATTTAATGAGACATTATCTGTCGGAATCCATACTTTTGCTGTCTTGTTCCATCGGAATCCGATTCGAATTCCCTGCCAATGCTCAACCGGAATTTTCTCCCCTCCAGCAGTCTCCTGACTTTCTGTGTATCTCTGTGGGCATACCGTTATATATCCATTGTTAATATCGCCACAATATACATATTCATCCATTACAATTTTCCATTTTGTTTTATCCTGCAAACCACCCTCCGGTGTATAATTGTTATATGGTGTTGCCCCTTTTAAATATGCTCTGGATGCAAAACTTGATACCGTAACAGCCGTACCGTCTGTTGTCAATATCTTTTTCATTCCATAATCACGTAATTTCTGCTTTTGTGGAATACTTAATTGATATGCTTCTCCACTTAATGCACCTGCACCATTCATCAAATCATTTAACATGGCATAAGTTACGCTACTGTAATCCGATAATCCCTTGTATTCATAATTATCTAATGCAACCACATACAATGCTCCAATTACATATGGATCATCGCAATTTTTAATCACGTATTGTACTTGTGCCTGCGTAGTTGGCCATGGATTAAAACTTACATATTTTCTTGTCAATTCTGCTGGAAAATTTTCTGTTTCTCCTGTTTCCTCATTTTTCTTAGAATATGCTCCCTGGAATTTTTCCTCTGTTACAGTCCATTTCACTTTACTTTCTGTTACTGGTGAAACCGTTGGTTGTATACTTGGTGTTGCTGTTACCTGCGCTGTTGGTTCTGTACTTGGTGCCTGCGTCACTTGTGCTGTTGGTTCTGTACTTGGTGCCTGCGTCACTTGTGCCGTTGGCTCTGTACTTGGTGTCTGTATCACTTGTGCTGTTGGTTCTGTACTTGGTGCCTGTGTCACCTGTGCTGTTGGCTCTGTGCCTGGTGTCTGTGTCGGTGCAACGGTTGGACTTTTGCTTACCATTGGTTTTTCCGCAATTTTAATATTGCATTTACCAAT
>FR899736.1:71859-72062 GCA_000437275.1 Clostridium sp. CAG:411
CCCCTTTTTCTTCATTGTAATCTTGGCAGTTTTTCCTTTATTGGAAGTCTTAATAGTCACATATCCTTTTTTAGATGCCGACCATTTTACTGCTCCTATCTTTTCTTTTTTATTTTTTGCAACTGTTGCTTTTAAAGTAATCGTCTTTCCCACAACTGACGTCTTTTTTGTTGCATTTAATTTTATGCAACTTTTTGCTGCCT
>FR899736.1:72169-74382 GCA_000437275.1 Clostridium sp. CAG:411
AAACTTCTACTTTGTCATTATATTTATTCCTGCCTGCACAGCATACTCCGCTATATACGACCCTTGTGGTGCTTCAATTGTCATTTCTTTTGAACAATCAAAAAATGCAAGTTCCTCTATTTCTTTAATTCCTTCCGCTGCTTTTAAATGCTTTAAATTTAAACAACCTGAAAAAGCCCATGCTTCAATTTTTGCAACATTTTCTGGTATAACTACGTTGTCTAATGATGTACACTCCCAAAAACACGCATTGGGAATTACCGTTAATTGCTCGGAAAGTTTTGCAGATGTTAATGCTTTACATCCGGTAAACACACCATTTCCTAACATTTTTACACTATCTGGTAAACAAATTTCCTGTAATGCCGAGCAAAATGCAAATGCCGTTTCTCCAATTTCTGTTACCTGCTCCTTCAGCAGAACAGTTGTCAATTGTTCGCAACCACCAAATGCACTTTCCCCTATAACTTTTACTTTCTGCGGCAAATCTACACATTCTAACCCTGCACCCGAAAACGCTTCCTGTCCAATTTCCTCTAAAGAATCCGGCATTATAATTTTTTTCAATGCCTTGCATTCTGCAAAGGCAGAATTGTCTATTTTAACAATTCCATCTGGTAATATGACACATTCCAATGCCTCACAATTTTCAAATAATCCGGATGAAATGTATTGTATTTCTTTGGGAATAGTGACACTTTTTAATGCAATACATTTGGAAAACACACTACTTTCTAAGTTTACGATACCCTCTGGTAACGTTATCTCGGACAAAGAACTACATTCAGAAAAAGCAGCTGTTCCAATCCGTTTTACCCCTGCCGGTATTACAACTTTTGTCAATGCCGTACATCCACTAAATGTAGAGGCTTCAATTTCCGTAATTTTCTCTGGCAATACAATCATGTTCAACGCTGCACACCCCGCAAATGCAGAATTTCCAATTTTGCTTATTTCCTGTGGCAATACAATTCCAACCAAATCCTTGCAATCTAAAAAAGCATTTTTCCCAATTCCAATAACTTTCTTCCCATCTAACTTGTCAGGAACCTTTATCTTTATAGCATCACCTTTATAAATACATTTTGTTATTTCAACCCCGCCCTCTGATTCTGAATATTCAAAATCATCTTTTTCTAACACAACTGCATTTGTATCATTTGTCTGTGGTGCTTGTGTTACCTGCGGACTTTGCGTTATATCTGGCGCTTGACTTTGTGTCGGCTGTTTTGTTGTCTCTATCGTTGGCACTTTGGTTCCTTCCACTGTAGGTGTTACCGTAACACTTGGTATTACTGTAGAATCTGGTGTAGGAGCAACTGTTGCCTGTGGATTCTGTGTCTCTGCAACCTCTGGCGTTTGTGTTATAGTTGGCTCGTTTGTACTATTTGACTTTGCTCCAATTTTAATTTTACATTTACTTGAAAAATTCTTTTTTCCGACCTTCACCCTTGCAGACACAACAACCATACCCTTTTTCTTCAATGTTACCTTTGCTGTTTTTCCCTTATTGGATGTTTTAATTGCCACATAACCCCTTCGCGACACCGTCCATTTTACTTTTCCAACTTTTTCACTTTTCTTCTTGGTAACAGTTGCTTTCAAGATAATTGTTTTTCCTACGATAGCCGACTTCGTCACAGCATTTAATTTTATTCCGCTCTTTGCTGCCTGTGAAATCATCGTATTTCCCATGGACGTAACAATTAAGGTTCCCATTAATAAATACGCTGCTACTTTTTTCATACTCCTTTTCTCCTCTCACTTTTTGTTATGCCTTTTTATTTTACCATTTTCCATTTTTTTACACATCCCCAATTTAGGGGATATAGAGTAATGAATACGCACAAAAATGAGATTCCTTTTCCTTAATCTTACTATCTCAGTATTGCGGTAATACCAACCGTTTTCCAACCGCCAATATTGCCAGTTCCGCCTTTGATTTACACCCTGTTTTTTCTTTTAAATGTCTTAAATGATCATTTACAGTATCTGTTGTTATTCCCATTTGATCCGCAATTGCCTTAGTAGATATTAACTTTACAAGCCAATATAAAACTTCCATTTCTTTTGGAGTAAATTCATAACTGCTTCCATATCCAATTGTGACTTCGGGTGTACATTCCGGATAAATATGTTTCCCCTCCATCGTCCAATCCATAACCAGCAATAGTTCCTCTTTACTTGCATCCTTATACCAAAAACTATCCGCC
>FR899736.1:74394-77477 GCA_000437275.1 Clostridium sp. CAG:411
AAACTATCCGCCCCCGCCTGTTTTGCTTTTTCAATAAATCGGTATTCCGGTGCAGACGTTACAATAATAATTTTAATGACAGGAAAACGTTTTTTTACAATTTTGGCAGCCTCTAATCCACTGGAATCACAGGCTGTACACACATCCATAAGAATTAAATCCACTTTTTTTCCCATACAAAACAGTTCCGTATTTGCTGCATCGCTAATCGTTCCAACCAAGCAATACCTGTCCGTTACTTCCGCTATATACTGGCAAAATGCCTCCACTGCCATACGTTCATCTTCTACTATTAACACATTTTTCATACCAATCTCCTACTTCTTATTTTCCTGTCATTGCCACAAAAGTTCTAATTCTACTGTAAATTCAGGTCGTAATTGAAACGTTATACTTCCACCACTTTCCTGAATCTTTTTTCGCAGTGATGATAGTCCTCCCCCCTCTTTTATTTGACGATCTGGAGAAGTTCCATTGTTTGTTATCGTTACCTGACAAGTATTACCCTTTTGTATTTGCACATACAATTCATCTGCATTTCCATGTCGTATTGCATTAATCAGACATTCCCGCATTGCATACACAACAAGACTCCTGGTCTTTTTCAACAAAGGAATTTCTCCATCTACCTTAATCGTTATTCCAAGCATGTTCGCTACCTGCACTAACTCAGCATATGGTTCTACTTCATTTATCTGATTTGCCGCACCAACAAGTGCATCTGTAACATTTTCTATGTTTTGTAATACCTGCTTATTTTCTTTTTCTGAACAATTTCCCTGATAAATTTTTCTTACAGCCTGCAAACAGGCACCTACACTATTATGTAGTTGCATTTTCATAGCAAGAATCTCTTCTTCTCTTGTAATCGCTGTTACATTATCTATAACGTGTGTTAAAGTTTCTACAGCTTCCTTCTCTGCCTGGTTATTTTCCTCCAACACCTTATTTTTATAAAATAATTCTGTTACATTTGATGCAATATATTCGGTACAAGAATAAAATGGAGAAAGAGAAACGTTTCTTTTTGCAAACTTCCAAACACTTTGATTCGGAAAATGAAATAACTTCTCCTCTCTCCGTACTCCGTTAAGATTTATATTTTCCTTTATAATATGTAACAAATCCTGCTCTATCTGCAACTCTTGTCCGGTCATTTCATAATACAGTTGATACATTTGTCGATTACACAAAATAATCCTGCCGGTACTGTGAAAAAAGCAAATTCCACTAGGCAGATTATCAAAGCTTTCCTTTACCGCCTGCCGCTTTATTAACCAATTCTGCAATTTTTTTCTCATACTATATCTCCCTATATCTGCTCTATCTTAATAAAGTCCCTTTCAAACTTTGTCAAATCCATCGGACAACTTATATACATTTTTAATAATAGTTTCCCTTGATTTCGAATAACAGATACACATATTTTACTTGTACATTCCATGACGCTCTCTATTATCTTCTGAAACGCAGTGTAGCATTGGGTTATTTCTTCATAAGATACGGTTCCATTTAAATCAAATTGCAGACTACAATCTATTCCACCAAGTTGCAAATTACTAAGGGTTTCCTGCAAACAATATGCCAACTCCTGTGCCGGAATCTTTTTATTTTCCTCCGCAATAAATATCAGGTTATTTCTCCTCTTAATGTATGCCAGTAACACCGCTATATGCCATAGGATTGCATCTTTTCTTTCAAAATTTTGTTGCTGTGATTGTTCTGCAGCAACACTGTTTTTTAGCTTCTTTGTCCAAAATCTCAATTGCTGTATTTGTTCCTGCGTTTCTTCCTGTATTTTATTATATAATCTGTTTTTTTCTTTTAATTTTTCCTTTTTATACCTTGTTTCATATTCCTTTTGTAATACAAGCTGCCGATTTCGTATGCCCTCTTTTACTTCCTCCAGCTTTTGCTTTGCTAAAAGAAGTTCGCTAACATCCTCCTCCCAAATGATATGTCCTCCAGTAATTTTTGCACTTAACAGACGATGCTTTTCATCCAAAAAAACAATTTCCCGCTCTGCCTGTTTCATTTGATTCCTTTCAATATCACTGGCATCCTCGGAAGCAAGATATATTCTGTACTCTTCATCCACAATTCTTGCTTGAATACCACATTTGTGAAACAATTCCCTATCATAACGATTCGAACGTATTAACCAGCATTGTATACATCCTTCTATTGTTGCAACCGTCATCAAACACATCCACACAGTAAAATCAGAACGCGTTTGCCCAAAAATATTCTTCCATGCAATATCCCATATAATATAAAATATAATGAAAAATATAGGAAGCAACGGAAGCCATAACCTTTTTTTACTATAGGGAATCCTACATTTCCTTATTAAATGTGCTAAAGTTGCCATAC
This sequence comes from Clostridium sp. CAG:411, assembly GCA_000437275.1. GTDB lineage: Bacteria > Bacillota > Clostridia > Lachnospirales > Lachnospiraceae > CAG-411. The sequence goes on from FR899736.1 coordinate 76,768, forward strand.
TTAATACTCCAACCCAGCCTAATACAGCATAGTATCCCCAGCCACGAACATAGCTTTTATCCGTCCACACACAATCCGATGGAAACGCAAAAACAAATTGGTGAAAATCATTTGTCAAAACAAGCAAAAGCAATACCGCAGACGGTATCCATAACCACTTCAAATACTTCTTCACCTGCCTCCGTTCCACACTTCCCAACAAGAAAGTCATAAGAAATAGCAAAGTTGGAATTGCCAATATAGGGATATAATATAAATACCACAACGCTCTTAACACATTTGGTGTTGTAACAAAATAGAATTTGCAAGTACGAAGTAACATCCAAAACAGGATTGCATCTGCTACCGCCAACAAAAGTCTCCTGTCATATTTATGAAGAATTCTTTCTTCAATAGAGATTGCCCAAACGGAAAACATAGCTATATAAATAATACTTCGAAATAGACCATATGCAACTCCAAGACTTTCCCAATAAATATACCTCCATCCCAACTCCAGTAAAAAAACAAGTATAACCAAACCACTTGCAAGTATTTTTTTTCTTTTATTTCTTGATTCTGTCATAACTTTTCCTTTATACGCTCATGCTATATTTCTATCATCCATTACTATGATAAAAGCAAACCAAAATTCTAGCAAGCGTAATTTTAAAATATTTGCAACGGTTTACCTCCCTTCTTTTCTAATAATCTCTCGGAATCTTCAGCCC
>FR899737.1:0-47761 GCA_000437275.1 Clostridium sp. CAG:411
ATCCACGAAATATAAAGATTAAGAGCGAAAAGATTGCAAACTTAAATAATCGGGTAGAACAGATCAAGATTGATGCGAAAGTGAGGTCGAGATATATGACTTTAAAAGAGTGGTTAGATGATATGGTGGAAAAAGAGATGGAAGAGTGGACTGCGGCAGCGGAAGAAGCAATTCGAACAGAGGGGCATGAGGAAGGAAAGAGAGAAAGTGAAGTGGGAACGCTTCGAAAGTTGTACCAAAAAGGATTTGATGCTACTGAGACTGCGGATATATTGGACTTGGATAAAACTTACGTGTCTATTATTTATGAATTACTACAAAAATATCCAGAGCGGGAAGATGGACAGATTGCTAGAATGTATTTGCAAAAAATAGAAAATATGCAAGTAAAAAAATAAAAGGTTTTGTTTGCCAGTAGTTGTAATCAATTGGAACAGTTCTTTTCATACAGTTTGGAAAAAAGAATCTTTTGATTCTATGTTGAAAAACACAAATAATCTTGTTACAATGAAAAAGAAAATATGCAGGGGAACTACGTGTTGAGAAGGCGTTGCCTGACCCTTTGAACCTGTCGGTTAATACCGTGGTAGGGAGCATAAAATGGTATGATAGATTTGTTTATCGGATAAATACTTTGCAGGAAAGGGAAAGAATCAACACGTTTTGGTGTTGATTCTTTTTTGTTCTAAAGGAAAATACGTCCTATAGGGTAAAATGCTCTGTTATTGTAAATTGTACATAGGAAGATAAGATTTTGAGTAATAGTTCAGCCAGAAAGAATATTTTTAGCTAATTTTCTCAAACTTCGCACATAAATTTTAGCTATGTACCTTGAAAATTCAATATCTGGCAGTTATTCGATTGTCAATGTTCAGCTTTATGTAGCTTGCAGTTGGGTTTTCAGCATTACAGGAAGTGCATTTATAAATGCATCTACCAATTCGCTGATTTTCTCATCTGACAATTCGGTATTTTCCGTAAGCATTGTTCTGAACATTTGAAGCAGTATTTGAAATGCCTGTATCCAGGTGATATCAGACATCTCATCAGAAAAATATAAAAAGAGTTCGCCAAGGGAACGGTTATCGTTAGACTCCCGGTTTTCCAGCGACAACATCATGTATCGGGTAAAAACAACTGCGGTATGTGCTGTCATTGCATCATAGGACAGGGAATTACATTCTCTGCTCAGATTAAGGTAGCTTTTGCATACCTTAAAGAACACTTCGATATCCCAGCGTTTTCCATAAATCCGGATGATTTCGTTCTCATCCAGATTTATATCTGTGGAAATAAGACAGAGGTACTCCTTGCGTTTATTTCGGTTACGGACATAAACCACCTTTGCAGGTATGATCTCATCATCCTTTACAACATCAACCATAACAGAGAGCAGATATCTTGATCTTCCACGCCTCTTTTTATTCCTGTTGTAGATGGAAACCAAGGACATATCTTCGCCATTGTATCGAAAGAACATCTTTGGAGTTTTCTTAACCATGCCGATTACATCATATCCAAGCTCTTTTACGGCATGAAGAGTACTTGGAGAGGAAAACCAGCTGTCAAAGAGAACATATTTCGCAGGGATTGCTGCTTTTTTAGCAGCTTCCAAAAGCGTAAGCATAGCAGATGTTCCTTTTTCCATGGACAGTTTTCTGCGTTTGTAACCAATGCTTCTTTTGTCCACTTTTGCAGCTTCATTGATTCGGTTTTTCTCGTTTTCGGTAGAAAGAAGAATGCTGTTTACCGGCAGGAACGTACTTCCATCCGACCATCCAAGAGTAAGCATTCGAAATCCAAAGCGATACGTATGCTTTGCGTGGTCATAGACTTTTGCAAGAAGCTCCACCTTTTTGGAACGGTTACGTTCAAATATGGAATCATCAATGATAAGGACGTTGGCACGGTCTTTTGAATCCAGCGGAACAATAACATCACTGATGATGCGGGAGGAAAGAATCGTTGTGAAGCGAATCCAGTTGATCTGGATCATCTTCATAAAACGATACACCGTATCCTTTGCAAAAGCAGGCGTGTTTCGTCCTGTGATCAGGTTCATGTACATACTTCTGTTAGAAAAGATCAGCAGAAACAGATACTGAAAGATTTCCGTTACCGGAATCCCTTTCTTTTTGTAGGCATTGGATGCCTTCAAAGCGGAAGAAACATGAAATCTTGTAAAAAATCTTTTAATAGATTTCGAAATCTGCTTATCATTTTGAGTTACTTGTGTTATACTTTTATTCATAGCATGAACCTCCGGAAGTGTGATTGTTTCTAGCAACTCAATTATATCAAAACTAGACGGTTTCATGCTATATTTTTGCCAGTTATTATTGAATTTTCAAGGTGCATAGGCACTTATTCAAGTGCGAAGTTTGAGTAATTTTGTATATTCTGGCACTTTATGAATGTTCCCGGCTGAACTGTTACAATGTTGAAAACAGTATAATTATAGAAAGGTTGGTAAAGAAAATGTATACAACACAGATGGATGCTGCCAGAAAAGGCATTATTACAAAAGAAATGAAAATTGTTGCGGAAAAAGAAAATATGGATGTAGAAGAACTGAGAAAATATATGGCGGAAGGAAAGGTCATTATTCCCTGCAATAAAAAGCATACAGCCATAGATCCCAACGGAATTGGTTCTATGTTGAAAACCAAAATTAATGTAAATTTAGGAATTTCCAGAGATTGCATTGATATGGACATGGAATTAGCGAAAGTACAGAGTGCTGTGGATATGGGAGCAGAAGCAATCATGGATTTAAGTTCTTATGGAGATACCAGAACTTTTCGAAAAAAAATTGCTACAGAATGTAGTGCAATTTTGGGAACAGTGCCAATCTATGATGCGGTTGTGTATTATCATAAGGCATTAAAAGAGATTACTGCACAGGAATGGTTAGATATTGTACGAATGCATGCAGAAGATGGGGTAGACTTTATGACGATTCATTGTGGATTGAATCGAGAAACTGCAAAACGTTTTAAGAAAAATAAACGTCTTATGAATATTGTTTCTAGAGGTGGTTCCATTATGTTTGCGTGGATGGAGATGACAGGAGAAGAAAATCCATTTTATGAGCATTATGATGAAATTTTGGATATCTGCCGAGAATATGATATTACAATGAGTTTGGGAGATGCCTGCCGTCCAGGATGTATTGCGGATGCTACGGATACAGCACAAGTTGAAGAATTGATTGTTTTAGGAGAACTTACAAAACGTGCATGGGAAAAAGATGTACAGGTTATGATTGAAGGGCCAGGACATATGCCATTAAATCAGATTGAGGCAAATATGACAATACAGAAAACCTTGTGTCATGGCGCACCTTTTTATGTATTAGGACCGCTAGTTACCGATGTAGCGCCAGGATATGACCATATTACATCTGCGATTGGTGGAGCAATTGCTGCTACCTATGGGGCTTCCTTCTTGTGCTATGTGACACCTGCAGAACATTTGCGATTACCAGATTTACAGGATGTAAAAGAAGGAATTATAGCGGCGAAGATTGCGGCACATGCAGCCGATATAGCCAAAGGGGTAAAAGGAGCAGCAGACTGGGATTATGCCATGAGTGCAGCACGAAAGAAATTGGACTGGGAAGAAATGTTTGACTTGGCTATGGACCCAGAAAAGGCTAGACGATATCGTGCCGAAGCAGCACCAGAAAAAGAAGATACTTGTAGTATGTGTGGAAATTTCTGTGCAGTAAAGAATATGAACCGTATTTTGGATGGGGAAATCGTAAGTATATTTGATGAATAATAAGTACATAGCGATGTGGCAGAAAGGAAATACTATGAAAAAAATAGATTATAGCCTGTATCTTTGTACGGAACGGAGCTATTTACAACATACCACTCTGCCAGATGCGGTGGAACAGGCAATTTTAGGCGGTTGTACCATGGTACAGCTTCGAGAAAAGGATTGCAGTACAAGAGCCTTTTATAATCTGGCGAAAGAGTTAAAAGTGGTTACTGATCAATATCAGGTGCCACTTCTTATCAATGATCGCGTGGATGTTGCTTTGGCAGTCGATGCGGCAGGTGTTCATCTTGGACAAGCGGATTTACCAGTAGCACAGGCACGTCGCATTTTAGGTGCGGAGAAGATAATAGGAGCTACGGCAAAGACTGTGGAGCAGGCAATACAAGCACAAAAAGAGGGGGCCAGTTATCTGGGAGTAGGAGCAATCTATCCTTCGCCTACCAAAAAGGATGCGAAGGGAATCACGCAGGAAAAATTGTGTACCATACGGCAGAGCGTGGACATTCCGATTGTGGCAATCGGAGGAATTACAGCAGAACGATTAAAAGAAGTAAAATCCTGTGGAGTAGATGGAGTTGCAGTGATTTCTGCTATTTTGGACACACAGGATATAAGGAAAGCAGCAGAGAACCTTAAAAATATATGGGAAAAGTAACGTTTCATATGGATTTTGCTAAGGGGAGGAAACGGAATGAGAAAAGTGTTAGCAATTGCCGGAAGTGATTGTAGTGGTGGTGCAGGGATTCAGGCAGATTTAAAAACAATGACGATGCATGGAGTCTATGGAATGAGTGTGATTACAGCGCTTACAGCACAAAATACAATGGGCGTAACAGATGTAATGCTGGTAAGTGGAGCGTTTTTAAAGAAACAATTAGAGGCGGTTTTCTCGGATATTGTTCCAGATGCCATAAAAATTGGAATGCTTGGAAACAAAGAAATCATTGAGGCATTAGCTGATTTTTTTGAAGAACATAGTGAACTTATCAAAAAGATACCGATTGTATTAGATCCTGTTATGGTATCTACCAGTGGACATATGTTGATGGAAGCAGATGCAGTGGAAGTTTTGAGGAAAAAATTATTTCCGTGGAGTACATTGATTACGCCAAATTTACCTGAGACCAATGTTTTGACAGAGAAAAAAATTGAAACACTTGCGCAAATGAAACAGGCAGCGGCTTTCCTTTCAGAACAATATGCGATTTCTGTTTTGGTAAAAGGCGGGCATTGTTCGGATGGTGCCAGTGATATTTTATACGAAAAGGATAAAAATTGCAGTACGTTTTCAGGCGAAATACTGAACAATCCGAATAAACATGGAACCGGTTGTACGCTATCATCTGCAATTGCCTGTAATTTAGCGAAAGGATATACGTTGCAGGAAAGTTGCCAACAGGCGAAAAGATATGTAGAGGATGCAATTCGTGCAAATTTGGATTTGGGAAAGGGAAGTGGACCTCTTAATCATATGATAAAAATGCAATATTAGAAACAAAAACAGAATGTAACCATCTATAGAAAGAAAAGATACTTTTGTAGATAGGAACATTCTGTTTTTATATAAGAAACTTTATTTTCAAAATCAAAAATAGTCCGTCAAGTGATGCCATTTGCAGAGAAGTGGCTAGTTGCTTTATCATACTGCAAATGTGTTAATGCCTTACAAAAACTTCCGCCCCTTACAAATTTTCTAAAATGTGTAATGCATCTGCCTTGGCAATCAATTTATAATGCTCTTGAAAATAAGCCATGGTAGCATAAGTGTTGCGTTCCAGCTTACCAAATTCACAAGTAAGATTACAAATTCGATTAAATTCATCCATTCCATGAGAGTCTTTACTCATGATTAAATAATAAATTTCATTTTCTGTATCCTTGTATAAGGAATTTGCCCCCTTGTATAGTCCGTTTAATTCCTGTGATAAAGAAATAACCTCATCTAAAGATTCGAATGAAAAAATACGAATGGTATTAACTGGTTGCCCGGTATCCTTCTTTGCAGCTTGTTTTTGTGGAAGAACATTGCCTGGAGCAATTGCATTTGAAAGAGGAATAAAATCCTTTTCTGTATCTGTATCATTGCCCTCTACATCTATTACATCAGAAAAGTCTCCCTCACCATCTGATAAAACCGGAAAATCCAGTACGTCATCTTCTTCCAAGTCGAAGGTATCCATATCGCTATCAGAGGAAAAATTAGAAAAACGGGTATCCAGTTCATCCGGGTCTTCTACTTTTGTAATGATTAGTACAAGACTTTCGGAGGAAAGCGGGATCGCTTCAATCATCAATGGAATATCCTCTGCTTCAAAACCAAGTTCATAAGATGCCTGCTGCATCATGTCACGAAATAGCTCTTTTGCCTTTTCTGTACCATACGCAAGTTCACTAATTTTTAATTCTCGATCCAGCAAGTCTTCTTTATTTAAGGTACAACGGATTTGATTATCACTGATTCGTTCTAGTTTCATAAAAATCAACTCCTTCCTTTTTCTCAGTATAGAATATCTATCGGTTAAAGTCAATAATAGGATACCAGCTTCTATTTTTTATATTGCATCAAAAAAATTGAAAATAGTGTAGCTTTTTTGGAATTACAGTTGTATTACTTATGTAAAAGGGAGATGGAATAATAACAACTTAATTAGTTAGGATGTCTTATAAGATATAATTAGATAGTGTTTTATAAACATTCAGAGATTTCATACCTTTAAAGGATAATACAAATTGTTAGCTAGAGAAAGGAAAGATGAAAAAGTGAAAACAGTATTAAAAAAATGGAAAGTATTCTGTTTTGTGGTAGTATCCCTATGTGTTTGTGTGGGGATTATGAACGTAAAACAGGCAAAAGCTGCAAGTGAGTTTGTGATTGACGGGGGTGTTCTGGTAGAATATACGGGAAATTCCTCAAGTGTTACAGTTCCTGGAAATGTAAAAAAGATTGGTGCTAGTGCATTTGAGGGAAATAAAAAAGTTACCAGTGTGCAGTTGCCAAAAAGTGTTACAGAAATTAAAGCGCAAGCGTTTAAGGGGTGTACCAGTCTTCGCTCAATTTCTTGTAAAGATAACATCAAACTGATTGATGTCAAAGCATTTTATGGGTGTAAATCCTTGTCCAATATACATTTTTCTAAAAAATTGCATAAGATTGGAAACCAAGCATTTTTAGGTTGTAGCAAATTAAGTTCGGTGAATCTGCCTAAAAACCTTTCCTATCTTGGAGTAGGTGCTTTTGATGGATGTAGCGGATTAAAAAGTGTTTATTTTAATGGAAATACTACTCTTAATAATATTAGAATTTCTACTTTTCGAGGTTGTAAGTCATTAAGCAGTATAACACTTCCGATAAAAGTAACACAGATTAATCAGATGGCTTTTAAAGACTGTAAGAATCTGCAATCTGTAAAAATGGGAGAAAAGGTTACGGTGATAAAGCAAAGGGGATTTGAGGGATGTGAAAAATTAGGAACAATTAAATTTTCAAAAAATATTACCTCAATTGAAAGAGGTGCATTTAAAAATACAGGTTTGAAAAGTATTACATTGCCTAAGAAAATTACAGAAATTGCACCAGAAACCTTTTACAAGTGTAAGAAATTAAAAAACGTATCTATGAGAGGTAAAGTTACGAAGGTGGGCGGAGAAGCCTTTTATGGTTGTGAAAATTTGGAAAAGGTTTTGTTGTCAAAGAATTTGAAAGAAATTGAACGGTATGCCTTTTGTAATTGTAAGAGCCTACAATACATAACATTTCCTAAAAAATTAAGGGAAATAGAGCGGGGAGCCTTTTGTAAAAGTGGATTAAAAAGTGTTGTATTGCCAAAGTCGGTAAGCAGTTTAGGAAGTGATGCGTTTGCAAAGTCTAAGAAACTTTCAACAGTAAAGATCAATGGCGATATGTATGTTAGCTATGGTGCATTTAAAAATTGCAAGAATTTGAAAAAAGTAATTTTAGGAAAGAATGTGACTTCTATAGGAAATGCTATGTTTGAAGGATGTAATAGCTTACAATCCGTTTCCAATATGAAAAATGTGGATACAATTGGTTATGATGCATTTTCAGGAACAGGATTAAGAACGATTACAATTCCTTCAAAAATAGAAGAAATTTCAGATGGGGCGTTTTCGAACTGTAAAAAGTTATCGACTGTAAAAGGTGGAAAAAATGTAAAATATATAGAAGGAAATGCCTTTTCTCAGTGTGTGCATTTAAAGTCATTTCATTTTTCAAATAAGCTTCAAACCATTGGAAGAGCAGCGTTTTCAGGATGCTCAAGTCTTACAGAAGTGTCAATGCCAAAAAGTGTGAAAAGCTTGGGGGATAATGCTTTTGAAAAATGTTATAGCCTAAAAAAATTGAAGCTTTCTAAGGGATTGACTAAGATACCATATCAGTGTTTTAACTATTGTGTAGATTTAGAAAAGGTTACAATCCCTAATAATATTAAAAAGATTGAAAAACAGGCATTCTATATGTGTTCAAAGTTGAAAAAAATTTCACTTCCAGCAACTTTAAATGTAAAATTTAATAGTTTTGGAAAAACGAAATGGATTGAAGATGCGACAGAGTCGAAGTTTGCCATAACAGAAAATGGTTTATTGTTAAAATACTATGGAAACAGTAAAAACGTGGTAGTGCCAAAGAAAGTAAAGATGGTTGGTTGTGAAGCTTTTAAGAATAATAAACAAATAAAGTCAGTGAGCTTTGCGGGAAAGGTTACCTATATAGGAGAAGATGCCTTTTACAATTGCCCGAACTTGAAAAAAGTGCAGTTGCCAGATACCGTTACGGAAATTGATACCTATGCGTTTGGAAACTGTTTCTCATTGCAAAATATAAAATTGTCAAAGAATTTACAGAAGATTAATGTAAATGCATTTCGAAATTGTAGAAAATTGGAGTCTGTAACTTTTGAAAATAAATTAAAGGAAATTGGCGGTGCTGCGTTTTTCGGATGCTTCCAATTAAAACGCATTAGTTGTCCGGGTTCTCTTAAAGCAATCGCAGGGAATGCGTTCAATTATTGTGAAAATTTAAAAGAAGTTACTTTGAATCAAGGATTACAAAAAATTAATAAATTTGCATTTGCGCATACGGCAATAGTGAATATCGAGATACCAAATAGTGTAACAACGCTTGGAAGCGGCAGTTTTTATGGATGTAAAAAATTGAAAAGTGTAAAAATGCAAAATAATGAGCAGGCTACCTTATCACCATATATGTTTTGCGAGTGTGAAGCTTTGGAAACAGTGAAACTTCCAGAACATGTAAAGACCATAGGTGCATCTGCATTTAGAGAGTGTACTAAGTTAAAAACAATAGAACTGCCTAATACAGTCAAAAAAATTGAGAATAGTGCGTTTGAGTCTTGCCAATCCTTGGAAAGTATTAATCTGCCTGAAACAGTAAATGTGATTGAAACAGAAGCATTTTCTTACTGTGAGTCTTTGAAAGAAATCGTATTACCAAGTACAATTAAGAAGATAGCAGACTCTACATTCTATAAATGCACAACTTTAAAGAGCATAGTAATTCCAGAAACAGTTACTGCAATAGAAAGAGGTGCATTTGGTTGTTGTACTGCATTAGAAAAAATAACATTCTTGGGAAAAAATACAAAAATGCAGAAAGAAGCGATTGGTGGATATTATTTTAATGTAGACGATAATAATAAACTTGAAGATTTAGGAAATCTGACACTTGCATGCTATGAAGGTTCCGCTATTTATGATAATTATATAGAATATTATGAAGATATTGAAAATGTAACTGTAGAACTTATGAAATAAAACAAAATATAGAAACGAAAAGTGTTGGCAATCATTCAGCCAAGTAGAAAGGAATGTTCTTCCATGAAAATGCTACTGGCTGAACGGTTGCTTTTTTTAAAAATGAATGCGAGTTTTTGCAAATTATCGTGTAATTCTTTTGTGATTACGCAAGACCTGAATAAGTGGTATTTTTCTCTAAACCCTGATAAAATAAGGAAATAGGCGGGGTGTGACATTTTGGGCTATAGAAAAGAAAAAATATTTTAAAGAAAAATTTGTTTGATTTGTGCATTGCAATGCATTTGAAAATCCGATAGAATAATGCCTGTGATAACACAGGAGACTGTGTAGGGGAAAGTTGAAGAAAGTGAAAATTGCAACGTAGCCCCATACTATAATCTACATTATTCTGATTGTTTCTATTTTATCTTAGACTGTTTTGCAGGAAACGGTATTCTACACGGAATCGTGATATTTCATTCCATTATAAAAAGAACGACAAAGAACAGAAAAATGACAGAAACTGTGTTAAAGCAAGCAATGAAAATAGGTGTTGCGATCGTATACATCTATACAAGGAAAAGCACAGATAAAGTGGTACAACCAACATATGGAAAAGTATAAATTGAAATAAGAATAAGAAAATAGGTCCGTTATACGGGCATCACGATAAATAAAATGTTTATCGGTCTTGTATCCTTTATTTGTAGGGAAGGAGGAATAGAGAACAAAAATAAAAATGTAAGAACATACGGAAGGAATTTATGTACCAGTACAGTGCATAATCCAAAACCAATGAAAAAGAGATGGTATATCTGCTTTGCAGATACCATGATAAAAATTTAGATTGTACTAAATTTTGGTAAATCGTTCAGTAATTTATTTCATGCGGGGAAACATAAGAAAGTTTCACTCGCTGGCAGTTGTATTTACACTGCTAACCTTGCGATGTAATAGTCGCGCACTACAAAAAAAGTTAAAAAAATATTAAGAAAGGACCAAGAATCCCAAACTGTTGTTGAAAAGTCAAAAGAATCCGAAAAAGTGCGGTGTCTTTTGACTTTTTATCTATTACTGGATATAATGAGACTGGTAGATAGGCTATATTTTATAGGCATAAGTATTTACGCAAAAGAGTAAAGATAGGATTGGATGAACAGGAGGGAGAAAAATGATGGAAAATGATAAGAAAAAGGATATGACAGAGCAGCAAAAAAATGAGACAGGGAAGGAAACAGAAAGTCTTTTAGAACGTTCTAAAAGAGAAAAATGGGAAGAAAAGAAGAGAAGAAGGCAAGAGAGAAAAAACTCTGGAAAAGGAAAATCCAAACTTCCAATTGTCTTGGTAGGAAGTGTTGTGATACTCTTTGCTGTGATTTTGGTTTCCTTCTTTTATAAGCGTTATTCTCCAAGCAATAAAATGATGCCATTGTCAAAGTATTTTCAGTTGAAAGACAATGAAGTGGCACTTATGGTGCATGATACACGTTTGGAGGATACTGGTTTTATTGAAGACGGTCAGATATACATTCCATATGAGGTCGTACAGAAATATATCAATAAACGTTTTTATTTCGATAGCAGTGAAAATATATTATCGTATGCTACTGCATATGAAGTAATACGAAGTGAAGTAGGAAGTGACACGTATCAGGTAAACAAAAGTAAGGCAAAGGAAGATTATACGATTGTAAAAAGTCAGGGAGAAAAGGCATATATAGCCTTAGATTTTGTAAAGAAGCATTCTAATGTAGAGTACCATCTGTATAAGAACCCAAACCGTATTATGATTGAGAGTGGATGGGGAAATACGTACTCTTATTATAAAGTAAAGAAAAGTACAAAGCTTCGCTATAAAGCAGGAATTAAATGCGATGTCTTAGAAAACTTAGAAGAATCTGATGTATTGCGTGTTGTTCAGGATGGAAGTGAAGAACTGGAAAGCTATGCAAAAGTCATGACAAAGGATGGAGTGACTGGTTATGTTTTGAAAAAGCATTTATCAGATTTGTATGAAGAAACTATGACAAATGACTACAAAGAGGAAGAATATCCGCACATTACCAAGGATAAGACCATTACAATGGCATGGCATCAGGTTACGAATATGTCAGCCAACGGAGGACTTTTAAACACAATTTCTGCCGCAAAAGGATTGAATGTGATTTCACCAACTTGGTTTTCTATTTCATCAAATAAAGGAGAAATTACATCCCTTGCCAGCGAAAATTATGTACAGCAGGCACATAACAATGGACTGGAAGTATGGGCATTATGCAATGATTTTGAAGCGAAAAAAGGAACGATAGATTTGGCAACAGTGCTTGGAAATACAACGAATCGCGATAAATTAGTGAATAGTCTGGTTGCCAGTGCAATTGAGTATAACTTAGATGGTATTAATATTGACTTTGAATATATTACAGAGAAAACGGCAAATGCGTATCTAGAATTTTTAAGAGAGTTGTCTGTAAAGTGCAGAGTGAATGGAATCGTGTTATCCGTAGATTCCTATGTGCCAAGTAGTTATACAACCCATTACGATAGAGAGGAACAGGGAAAGATAGTAGATTATGTAATTGTTATGGCATATGATGAACATTATGCAGGTAGCGAGGAAAGTGGTTCAGTAGCATCCGTCGGTTATGTACAAGATGCGGTGGATCAGATTACCAAAATGGTAGATCCAAGTCAGGTGATTGTTGGAATACCGTTCTATACAAGACTTTGGAAAGAAAATAAACAGGATGGAGCAACAAAGCTTAGTTCCAGTGCGTTAGGTATGTCACAGGCAGAAGATACAGTAAAACGAAATGGAGCAACTGCAAAATGGGATGAAACAACTGCACAGAATTATGTGGAGTTTGAGGCAGATAACAGCGTATATAAGATGTGGATGGAGGATGAAAAATCCATAGAAGCAAAATTAAAAGTCATTTTTGCAGAACGTGACAATGGAAAGATTGCTGGAATTAGTTGCTGGAAACTAGGGCTGGAAAAGGACAGCATTTGGAACTTATTACAAAAGTATACAAATTAGTGAGAAGTGTTATCGCTGCTAAAAAGTTGCAGGTATAATAAAGCCATACTTTTCATAGAATAAAGAAAAAGGGCAGCGGAATATATGAGAAATAGAAGATTGATTTTTTCAGGAATTGCCATAATCGTTTGTGTTATGGCAATTTGTTATGTGGGAGTTGTTGATGTAGCACAAAAAAAGACAAAGGATATTGTGGTTGTTGTGGATGCAGGTCATGGAGGGTATGACCCTGGAAAGGTTGGAATTTCTGGAGTGCTGGAGAAGGACATTAACTTGGCAATTGCTTGTAAAGTAAGACGGATTTTAGAAAAAGAAGGAATACAGGTAGTCATGACCCGAAAAGAAGATGTAGATTTGTGCGCAGAGGCGGGAGGCAGCAAAAAAAGCACAGATATGCGGAAACGTGTGGAGATAATGAATGCCAGTGGAGCTGCTGTTGCAGTCAGTATTCACCAGAATAGTTTTACGGATGCTTCGTCACATGGAAGTCAGGTGTTTTACTATGAGGCATCAAAAGAGGGGGAGACGCTGGCAAAGACGATTCAGGAGAGCATAAAAGGCGTTATTACAGAAAAAAATCATAGGCAGGCAAAGCCGAATCGAGAGTATTACATATTAAAAAAGGTCAGTTGTCCTGTCGTTATTGTAGAGTGTGGTTTTTTATCGAATCAGAGAGAAGAAATGTTGTTGACAGAGGAAGACTATCAGGAAAAGATGGCACAGGGAATTGTGAAGGGAATTTTGCAGTATGTATCACAGGAAAAAGGAAACATTTTAAAGGAGTAATGCACAATTTCAACAGAAGGTACAAGTGCAAAACAGGGTCTTTTTTTTCTTTGTTATGCGTTATATAATAGTATATATTTGAAGTGGAAAATTGATGGATAGAAAGAAGAGAGATACATCATGGTAACAAAAATGCGGTTAGTAAATGGAGAAGGACCAAAAGAAGTCTATAAAGAGGCTGCACAAATATTACAAAAGGGTGGTTTGGTAGCATTTCCTACAGAGACAGTGTATGGACTGGGAGGAAATGCATTGGATTCCCAAGCTGCGAAGAAGATTTACGAGGCAAAGGGCAGACCGTCAGATAATCCGTTGATTGTGCATATTGCTAGTATAGATGCATTAGAGGAGCTTACGACTGGTGTGACAGAACAGGCAAGACGATTGGCAGAAAAGTTTTGGCCGGGACCATTGACTATGATTTTGCAAAAAAGTGATAAAGTGCCGTTGGGAACTACGGGAGGATTGGATACAGTAGCAATTCGTATGCCGAATCATCCGATAGCACTTCGTCTCATAAAAGAATCGGGCATCTATATCGCAGCACCAAGTGCAAATACATCAGGCAGACCAAGCCCTACTATGGCATCTCATGTGCAGGAGGATTTAGAAGGAAAGATTGACATGATATTAGACGGAGGTATGGTTGAAGTTGGCATTGAATCCACCATTGTAGATTTGACAGGAGAAGTTCCTACCATTTTGCGACCAGGTTGCATTACCAAGGAAATGCTAGAGTCTGTATTAGGTTCAGTGGAGATTGATGCAGCAATTTTGGATAAAAAGGGAGCAGTTAGTGGAAAGCCAAAAGCACCTGGCATGAAGTATAAGCATTATGCACCAAAGGCACAACTTACGATTATACAAGGCGCAAAGGAAAAGGTGGTAGCCCGTATTTGCCAGTTGAGTGAACAGGGAAAAGCGGAAGGAAAAAAGGTTGGAATTATTGCAACGGATGAAACGATGGGATGTTATCGTGTAGGAGAGGTAAGAAGTATCGGTTCTAGAAAGGAAGAAGGAAGTATAGCTAGAGGGTTGTATAAAATCCTACGGGAATTTGACCATTTGGATGTGGATGTTATTTATACGGAAAGTTTCGAAGGTGACCAGATGGGAATGGCAATTATGAATCGATTAAATAAAGCAGCAGGTTATTCTATTCTTACAGTAGAATAAAAGAGGACAGGAAATATGCGTAGATACAAAAAAATACTTTTTATTTGTGAAGATAATACAGCCACCAGTCTTATGGCAGAAATGATTTGTAAAAGTATGGTGACAGATCAGGATGTAACGATTACATCCAGAGGAATGGTCGTATTATTTCCAGAACCTGTTAATCCAAAAGCACAGGTAGTATTGATTAACCATGGGTTAGAACTGGAAGAACGAACAGCGAAAATGTTAGACAGTGGAGATTTGGATGAACAAACATTGGTATTGACCATGACCATAAATCAAAAAGAAAGAATTGTTCGTGATTTTGACTTCAGAGGCGGTGTTTATACTATGTATGGTTTTATAGATGAAGAAATGGATATGGTAGACCCTTATGGAGGCACCGTAGTAGAGTACGAAGAATGTTTTGCCACCATGTCCCGAGTAATCAAAAAGATAGTGATTAAATTAAAAAGAATGTATGGATTGCAGGATACAGAAGGTTATGTAGAGTGATTCGGGAATACCCGTTTTCATAAAAGTTATAGGAATACAGCGGAAAAGAAAGGAGATAACATTTACATGATAGCAATAGGATGTGACCATGGCGGTTATGAATTGAAGCAGGAAATTATAGCATATTTGGAGGAGCATAAGTTAGAATATAAAGATTATGGATGTTACGATACAAATTCAGTGGATTATCCAGAATATGCAAAGAAAGTAGCACATGCAGTAGCAGATAAAGAGGCAGATAAAGGAATCCTTATTTGCGGTACAGGAATTGGAATTTCCATCGCTGCAAATAAAGTAAAGGGAATTCGTGCTGCGTTGTGTCATGATTGCTTTAGTGCGCAGGCAACAAGAGAACATAATGATGCCAATATTGTAGCTATGGGAGCCAGAGTAATCGGACCTGGATTGGCAGTAAAAATTGTAGATACCTTCTTGAACACTCCATTTTCAAATGATGAGAGACACATTAGAAGAATTGCACAGATTGAAGAGTAAGAAGTAATTACGAAAAAAAGCAGAGGTGGTAACATCTCTGCTTTTTACAATTACAATTGCTTTTCACTATTTGGTTTCGTATTTATTTATAATATTTTGATATTTCTTAAAGTTTCCTGCATAAATTTTTTCTAGTAGCTGGTTGCATAAACGAAGTGCCTTTACAGAAAGGTCTTTTGAAATTAGCTTTTGTTCCAATGCATCTCCGATTTCATCTAAATCCAATACACGTAATTCTCCGTCTGGATAAATAACCACATCAGCCAGCAAATCAGTGAAAATATAAGTATGTTGTTCGCTGTTATATTCTGTTTCGATAATATCACAATACCAATAGACCAGTTTATGATGTTTGTCGAATATCTTACTTACTTTAAATCCTTCATCCATAAAATAAGCAGAAATTCCGTTGGAAAAATCTTTTCTAGGTTTTAAAGAGTTCCATTTGGTAATAATAGTAGAAGCATCCTGATGAAGGATGACATCATCCTTTAAAAGGATCATCTCTTCTGGTATGATACGTTTTCTATAAAGATTTATTTTGGTGTTTATCATATGAATCCCCTCCCAACGGTTTCTATTTTTTATAGTATACCATAGATGGGATTTTACTGGGAAGAGAAAAGTTAAAAATATTAAATTATTATTAAATAACGGTGAATGAGTTTGGTTTTTATGGACAAAATTTTAAAAAGATGTATAATTAAAGTATGTGCATTTGTAATTATGAACAAAAAAATATGAGAAAGGAAGAGAAAGTTGAAAAAGGAGAACAAAGGGATTGTAAGAGCATTTGTGATGGTTCTGCAAATCGGATTGACCATGTTAGCACCGCTTCTTGTATGTGGTTGGATTGGGTTATGGCTAGACGAAAGATTTGATACGACACTTTGTTTTTTAGTTATGATGCTACTTGGGGTACTTGCAGCATTTCGTAATTTTTTTCAACTGGTAAGGGGCTTCTATGAAAAAGATTTAAAAAGAGAAAATGCACAGCAGGAATACTTTGACAGCATGAGAAGAGAGCGAGAAAAACAAAAAGAGACAAAAGATGGACATAAAGATTGACATAAGCCAAGTAGTAGACTTGACAGGAGTGAGTGGGGTTATGAGCAAGGAGAAGCAGACATTATTGTGGTTATTAGTAGGGAATATTGTATATGCAGCAGTTGTAAGTATACTGGGTGCATTCTTTTTGCATGACCGGGTTCGTTTTATCCTGGGTGTATTCTTGAGTTCTATAGGCTCGTGTATCGTAGCCGTACATCTCTATTTTAGTTTACAAAAAAGCTTGGATTTGAGTGAGACAGAGGCCGCCAAGAGAGAAGCAGGGCAGGCTGTGATTCGTATGATGATTATGATAGCGGTTGTAGTAACAGGGTTAGTATGCTCTAGATGGTTTCATCCATTGGGAGTTGTACTGGGAGCCTTTTCTATGAAGGCATCCGCATATATACAAGCGCTTTTTCATAAAGAATAAACCGGTCATTTTCTACCAGTACAATAGGCTTTGCTTGTTTTGAAAAGGATTGGAAAAAGGAAAAGGAGGGAGAGCATTTGAGTGGGGAATATGCTTTGCTATCAAAAAGTTTGTCGTCTATGAATTTTATTCGGGCGGACAGCGATGTTGAGCTGGGAACTACTGGGTATTTTAAATATCACCTGTTTGGACAGGAGTTGTATCTTACAACTACCCATGTAGCATTATTCATTGTATGTTTGACACTTATAGTGTTTGCGATTGTAGCAAACAGGGCAGTGAAAAAGGCAGACCCTTACAAGTCACCAGGGATGTTTGTTAATATTCTGGAGATGCTTGTAGAGGCATTGGATAACCTTGTTATATCCAATATGGGAAAGAAACATGGACCAAAATTTGCCAATTATATTGGAACACTGGCTTGTTTTATTTTTCTGTCAAACATATCAGGATTGTTTGGGCTTCGTGCACCAACAGCCGATTATGGTGTTACATTACCATTAGCACTGATTACTTTTATTATGATTCAGTACAATGGATTTAAGTATCAGAAATTGGGAAAAGTGAAGGGGTGGTTTGAGCCAATTTTCTTCTTCTTCCCGATTAACATTATTGGTGATCTTGCAACACCGGTTTCTATGTCGCTACGTTTATTTGGTAATATTTTGTCAGGAACCGTTATGTTGGGACTTGTGTATGGATTGTTACCAAAAGTATTGACATTAGTATGGCCGGCAGCACTACATGCATATCTGGATTTATTTTCAGGAGCGATTCAGACATTCGTATTCTGTATGTTGACAATGGTATTTGTTGCAGATGCGATTGGTGAGGAAGAGTAGATAAGCAGGACGTAGAGATGACTGTAAAATAGGGGTTGTATACAACATGTATGCAGAAAGAAAAATTAGGAGGAATTTATTATGAATATTACAAACGAAGGTTTAATTTTAGCATGCTCAGCTATTGGAGCAGGTTTAGCGATGATTGCAGGTATTGGTTCTGGTATTGGACAGGGTAATGCGGCTGGACAGGCAGCAGCAGCAGTTGGTCGTAATCCAGGTGCAAGAGGAAATATCATGTCTACCATGCTTTTAGGACAGGCGGTAGCAGAAACAACAGGTCTTTATGGTTTGGTTATTGCATTGATCTTACTATTTGCAAATCCACTTCTTGGAAAACTTTAAGAAAAGTAGAAAATTGGCGTCTATGTTCATAGGTGAGCATTGACGGGATACCAGACTAAGAAAGAGGGAAAGGAGGCCGTACATTGAAAGGATTAGGTTTGATGTCAACTGCGCTTTTGGCAACGGACGGAGGCAGCTATAGCCGTTTGTTCGGACTGGATACGCAACTGATTGCAGATGCGTGTATTACAGCCATTGCAGTGTTCGTTTTATTCATATTCCTGTCAAAGCTTCTATTCAATCCGGTTAGGGATTTTTTGGAAAAACGTCAGGAGAAGATTACGGAAGAGTTAGAGACGGCTGAAAAGGCAAAGAAGGACAGTCTTCAAATGAAGGCAGAGTACGAGGACAAGCTGAAAAACGTTGGAAAAGAGGCAGAGAGTATACTAAGCGATACTCGTAGAAAAGCATTGCTTCAAGAACGTGAAATTGTGGAAGAAGCAAAAGAAGAAGCACATCGTATTCGTGTCCGCGCGGATAAAGATATTGCTTTAGAAAAGAATAAAGTAAAAGATGAAGTAAAACAGGAAATGATCACAATTGCCTCTGCTATGGCTGGAAAGATTATAAAGACCTCTATCAGTGCACAGCAGCAGGATGCGCTGATCGATGAAACCTTAAAAGAGATGGGTGATAGCACATGGCAAAGTTAGTTTCTAAAATATATGGAGAAGCACTTTTTGAACTGGGAATGGAAGAACAGTGTTTAGAGCAGCTAGCAGAAGAAGCATTTGCTGTGCAGGAGGCAATTAGAGAAAACCCAGATCTTTTAAAACTTTTAAACCATCCGAAGATTGATAAAGAAGAAAAGATTTCTGTTGTGGAGAATAGCTTCAAGGGACAGGTATCAGATTCTATGGTAGGTTTTCTTGTTCTAATTGTACAAAAGGATCGTTACAATGAGCTTGAGAAGATTTTACAGTATTTTTCGGATAAAGTGAAAGAGTATAAAAAAATTGGAGTTGCTTATATTGCTTCGGCTGTTCCATTGTCAGAGGAACAAAAAGAACAGATAAAGGAAAAATTGTTGGCAACAACAGAATATGTAGAATTTGAAATGAGTTTCAACGTGGATGCATCTTTGATCGGGGGATTAGTAATTCGCGTTGGGGATCGAGTTGTAGATAGCAGTATCCGTACCAGAATAGAAGAAATGGCAAAGGAACTTGGAAAAATACAACTGAATTAAAATAAAAAGAAAGAAGGTGCAAACATATCATGAATTTGAGACCAGAAGAAATCAGTTCCGTGATTAAAGAACAGATTAAAAATTACAGCACCAAATTGGAAGTTTCAGATGTGGGAACCGTTATTCAGGTAGCAGATGGTATTGCTCGTATTCATGGACTAGAGAATGCCATGTCCGGTGAATTACTAGAATTTCCAAATGAGATTTACGGTATGGTTCTTAACTTGGAAGAAGATAATGTAGGTGCCGTTTTACTTGGTGATAGTAAAAATATTAACGAGGGAGATACGGTAAAAACTACTGGAAGAGTTGTTGAGGTGCCAGTAGGAGATGTAATGCTTGGACGTGTTGTAAATGCACTGGGACAGGCAATTGATGGAAAAGGACCAATAGAAAGTAAGAAATATCGTCAGATTGAGCGTGTAGCATCTGGTGTTATTTCCAGAAAGTCAGTAGACACACCGTTACAGACAGGTATTAAGGCGATTGATGCGATGGTACCAATTGGTAGAGGTCAGCGAGAGTTGATTATCGGTGATAGACAGACAGGAAAGACAGCCATTGCAATTGATACAATCATCAATCAAAAAGGACAAAATGTAAAATGTATCTATGTTGCGATTGGACAGAAGGCTTCTACAGTAGCAAATATTGTAAAAACATTAGAAGAGTATGGAGCTATGGATTATACAACAATTGTTGCAGCTACAGCAAGTGAGTTAGCACCATTGCAGTATATCGCACCATATTCTGGATGTGCTATTGGAGAGGAATGGATGGAAAATGGGGAAGATGTACTTATCATTTATGATGATTTAAGTAAGCATGCTACGGCATATCGTACACTTTCCTTGCTTCTTAAAAGACCACCTGGACGTGAGGCATATCCTGGAGATGTATTCTATTTGCATTCCAGATTATTGGAACGTGCAGCACGTTTATCAGATAAATTAGGAGGAGGTTCACTGACAGCACTTCCTATTATCGAGACACAGGCAGGAGACGTATCGGCATACATTCCTACAAACGTAATTTCGATTACAGATGGTCAGATTTACTTGGAGACAGAAATGTTTAATGCAGGTTTCCGTCCAGCTATCAACGCGGGATTATCCGTATCCAGAGTAGGTGGTTCTGCACAGATTAAAGCGATGAAAAAGATTGCTGGACCAATTCGTACAGAGCTTGCACAGTATCGTGAACTTGCATCTTTTGCACAGTTTGGTTCTGACTTGGATGCAGATACAAAGGAAAAGCTTGCACAGGGTGAAAGAATCCAGCAGGTATTGAAACAGCCACAGTATAAGCCTATGCCGGTTGAGTATCAGGTTATCATTATTTATGCAGCTACGAATAAACATTTGTTAGATGTTCCAACAGAGGATATTCAGAATTTTGAAAATGGATTATTTGAATATATTGATACGAAGTATCCAGAGCTGCCAAAGAGCATCAGAGAAGAAAAGGTTATCAATGAGGATGCAGAAAAGATTCTTGTAAAAGCCATTGAAGAATATAAAAAAGAATTTGTAAGCGAATAGAGGAGGTGTAGGATATGGCCTCTATGAGAGAGATTAAGCGTCGTAAGGAATCTATTCAAAATACTAGCCAGATTACGGCTGCTATGAAGGTGGTTTCTACTGCGAAGCTTCAAAAGGCAAAAGGGAGAGTGGAGGCATCAAAGCCATACTTTCACTATATGTATGATGCAGTTACCTCTATTCTGGCAAAATCAGATAATGTAAATCATCCGTATTTACAGGCAAATGGTAGTAAAAAGAAAGCGGTTATCGTTGTATCTTCCAATCGTGGTCTTGCTGGCGGTTATAATAATAATGTAGTAAAGCTGTTGACACAGGGAGAGTTTTCAAAAGAAGATGTGCTTGTGTATGCAGTGGGACGAAAAGGAAGAGATACGCTGAAGCGTAATGGATATGAGATAAGAGCAGATTACTCAGAAGTAATGAATGAGCCATTATTCTCAGATGCAGCAACAATTGGAAGAGATGTATTGGAGGCTTATGCAAACGGTGAAGTAGGGGAGATTTATATCGCCTATACGGTATTCAAAAATACCATTACACAGCTTCCTACGTTGATGCAGTTATTGCCAGTGGCAATCAAGGCAGAAGAGAAGGATGAAAATGACTTGGTGATGATGAATTATGAGCCAGAAGCAGAGGAAGCTTTGAATGAAATTATTCCAAAATATGTAAATAGCTTGGTTTATGGAGCATTGTGTGAGGCACTTGCCAGTGAAAATGGTGCCAGAATGCAGGCAATGGACTCTGCATCAAACAATGCAGAAGAAATGATTGCGGACTTGTCATTGAAATATAATCGAGCAAGACAGGCAAGTATTACACAGGAACTGACAGAAATTGTTGCAGGTGCATCTGCAATTGAATAGGTCAGAAACGATGAGAGAGTGAGGGAATAGGAATTATGGCAGAAGTAAATGTTGGAAAGATCACTCAGATTATCGGTGCGGTATTAGATATTAAATTTTCGGAAGGACATCTTCCTGAAATAAATGATGCAATTAATATTACCACAAAGGAAGGCAACAAGCTTGTTGTCGAAGTAGCACAGCATTTAGGTGATGATGTTGTAAGATGTATTGCCATGGGACCAACAGATGGTCTGGTACGTGGCATGGAAGCTGTGGCTACAGGAGCACCGATTTCTGTTCCGGTTGGTGAAAAAACATTGGGGCGCATGTTCAATGTACTTGGTGAACCAATCGATGAAAAACCTGCACCAGAAGGTGTGGAATATAAACCAATTCACAGAAAGGCACCTGCTTTTGAAGAACAGTCCACTTCTACAGAAGTATTAGAAACCGGTATCAAGGTTGTAGATCTTTTATGCCCATATCAGAAGGGTGGAAAGATTGGTTTGTTTGGAGGTGCTGGAGTAGGTAAGACCGTATTAATTCAGGAATTGATTACAAATATTGCAACCGAACATGGTGGATACTCTGTATTTACCGGTGTTGGAGAGAGAACTCGTGAAGGAAATGATTTGTACTACGAAATGACAGATTCAGGCGTTATTGATAAAACTGCCATGGTATTCGGTCAGATGAATGAGCCACCTGGAGCTCGTATGCGTGTAGGACTTACAGGACTTACGATAGCAGAGAACTTCCGTGATGAAGCAGGAAAAGACGTATTGTTATTCATTGATAATATTTTCCGTTTTACACAGGCGGGTTCTGAAGTTTCAGCCTTATTAGGACGTATGCCATCTGCGGTAGGATATCAGCCAACATTACAGACAGAGATGGGTGCTTTGCAGGAGCGTATCACTTCTACAAAGAATGGTTCCATTACATCTGTTCAGGCGGTATATGTACCAGCGGATGACTTGACTGACCCTGCGCCAGCTACAACCTTCGCCCATTTGGATGCGACTACGGTACTTTCCCGTTCGATTGTAGAGCTTGGTATTTACCCTGCGGTAGATCCACTGGAATCTACATCTCGTATCTTAGACCCACGTATTGTTGGGGAAGAGCATTATCAGGTTGCCAGAGGTGTACAGGAAATTTTACAGAAATATAAGGAATTACAGGATATTATTGCCATGCTTGGTATGGACGAATTATCAGAAGAAGAAAAAGTCTTGGTAAACCGTGCAAGAAAAATACAGAAGTTCTTGTCACAACCATTCTTTGTTGCAGAACAGTTTACTGGTATGTCTGGTAAATATGTACCTTTATCTGAGACGATTCGAAGCTTTAAGGAAATTTTAGACGGAAAGCATGATGACATTCCAGAAAGTTATTTCTTAAATGCAGGTAGCATTGAGGATGTACTTGCGCGCGTGAAATAGGAGGAATTTGGATGGCAGATAATAAATTATTTCATATTCAAGTTGTTTCTCCAGACCGTGTATTCTATGAAAATGACATCGAAATGTTAGAGGTGTGTACAACAGAAGGGGAAATTGGTGTGTTAGCAGGTCATATTCCACTTACTTCGATTGTTGCACCAGGCGTTGCTCGTTTTATGGTGGACGGAGAGATAAAGGAAGCTGCCCTTCATGATGGTTTTTTAGAAATCCTTCCGGATAAGGTTGTGATATTGGCAGAGTCCTGTGAATGGCCGGACGAGATTGATATCAGCCGAGCCAGAGAGGCAAAGACTCGCGCAGAACGACGTTTAAAAGGCGCGGATGGAGAAATTAATGAGGCTCGTGCGGAATTGGCACTAAGGAAAGCCTTATTACGATTAGAGCTAGGTAGTAAGTATAATAAATAAGAAGAGATCCAGAAGAGAGGATTGTGCATGATATATATATGCCAATCCTCTTTTTTTGGTTTAGTTGGTTATAATGTATATTAGAAAAGTGCAAGCAGGAAAGAGTGTTTCGTCAGATAATACACAAAAAAGGAAGAAAAAGCGGAGTAGAGTAATAGGAATTTCATAAAATGTGTTAAAAATGTGTTTTTTTGTTGACTTGAATGCGCTTGTAATATAAACTTAAAATTGTTAATAATTGTGTAATATTTACACCGTATAGCAAACATATGTGTTTGGCGGTAGACAGTAATTTTAGGAGGAGCGATTTATGATGAAGCAACGCAACGTACGTTTTGCAAAAAATCTAGTAGCAATACTTATGGTAATTGCCTCGGTATTTACTTTGCTTCCACAGGGAGGCCTTGTGGCAAAAGCAGAGGAAAAGAGCCCTGTGGCTGCACCAAGTGTTGTAACAGCAGGTGGAGCAAATAATTTATGGGTAGACGGAAGTTCTTTTAGCAAAGAAAATGATTATGATGCAATTAAATGGCATTATAATTCCAGCGAGAAGAAATACTATTTATATTTGCCATCTTCTGTTGACTTGAACAACTTGACAGTATGGCATACATTTTCAAATGGAATGAAGGTAAATGGAAAGACGATTGAAAATGGACAAACCACAGATGTATTTGCAGGTGGAGGAAATTACACAATTCAGTCCGGTTCTAACAGTTATTCTTTGACTGTTATGCAGTCAACAAACATCAATACATTGTTTATTACAACAAAGAGCGGAAGTTTAGATGAAGTAAATAAGAGTAAAGCAAACAAAGACAGCGGAAATATTGTTTATGTGGATAAAAAGGGAAACGCTGCAACCGTTGCATTAGACCAGATTAAAGGTCGTGGAAACTCTTCATGGGAAGCAGCACAGAAATTATTTTATAAATATCCATACAATATTAAGTTGGGTAAAAAGACCGCATTATTTGGAATGAAGAAGTCAAAGAAATGGTGTTTATTAGCAAATGACTTTGACCAGTCTTTAATTCGTAACAAATTTATTTATGACATTGCACAGGATGCAGGTTTAAAATATACACCAGAAAGTGAATATGCAGATGTATATCAAAATGGTAAGTATATTGGTAACTATCTTGTTACATCCAAGATAGAGGTAGATAGCAATCGCATTGACGTATATGATTTGGAGGGAAACACAGAAGCAGCAAATGATAAGCCTTTGGATAGCTATTCAAGAGGTGGAAGTATTAATAGTGTTTCTGCGGATACATACAAATATGTAAATATTCCAAATGAGCCAGCCGACTTAGCAGATAAAGATTCAAAAGAGCAGTATGGTGGATATTTATTGGAGTTTGAGTTGGATGAAAGATATCCAGACGAAATCAGTGGATTTGTAAGTGCAAAGAGACAGCAGGTAGTATTAAAAGCACCGGAATATGCTTCTAAAAAGCAGGTAAAATATATTAAAGATTACTTCCAGGAGATGGAAGATGCTGTGTATTCAAATGACGGATATAATAAGCAGGGAAAATACTATACAGAATACATTGATTTAAAATCAGCAGCACAGATGTATATTGTAGAAGAATTATCATTAGATAATGATGCAGTAGCAACAAGCTTCTATATGTATAAAGATGTGGATGATATATTCCATTTTGGACCTATCTGGGATTTTGACTGGGCATTTGGTGGATATAATAAGGCAACTTGTACAAATACTTCATATTTACAGTTAAATGACAAGAAGATTTATAATACAACAGACAGAAATGCACCATCTTATTTGACGATCATGGGAGAATTGATAAAACATGATGACTTTATGGAAATGGTTGCAAAAGTATGGAACGAAGAATTTTATCCATTATTACAGGTTTCTACAGGAAGTAAGAGTGCTTATACAGACAATGTAATGTCAATTCAAAACTATGGAAACATGGTAAAAGCTTCGGCAAATATGAACTTTAACAGATTTAAGTTCTTAGGAACTACTTACTGGGGAAGTATGTATACAGGAAGTACATTTACTGAAAATGTAAATTACTTGGATACATTTGTAAACAAGAGAGTAGCATTTTTAAATAGCTATATCAATGCATTGGATCAAAAGACAACCGTATATTTTGATAATTCCAATGCAAAATGGTCCGATGTATATGCCTATGTATGGAACAATACAACAGATGCAAAAATTGTATCTGGAAGCAAAGTAGCTGGAACAGACATTTATAAATTTACAATTAAAGGTTCTTATACAAAAATCTTATTTAAGAATACAGCAGGAACATCTTCTTGGGATAAGCAGACAACAGATTTATCTATGCCAACAGGTAATGCAAACTGCTATAAACCAAATAACGGTGCGAATAAACCATCTGGAAGCTGGTATGCTTATACAGAAGTGACAACTACTCCAACGGTTACGGCTACACCAGTAGTAACAGCAACCCCAGAGGTAACAGCAACTCCAGTGATTACGACTGCACCAGACAGCAAGGTAGTATATTTTGATAATTCCAACGCAAAATGGTCCAATGTATATGCTTATGTATGGAACAATACAACAGATGCAAAGGTGTTTGCAACAACAAAGGTAAGTGGAAATATTTATAAGGCAACCTTATCTGGTTCTTACAAATATATTTTGTTTAAGAATACAGCAGGAACATCTTCTTGGGATAAGCAGACAACAGACTTAGTTGCTCCAACAACGGATGCAAATTGCTATAAACCAAATAATGGTGCAAATAAGCCATCTGGAAGTTGGTATGCGTATGTGGAAGTAACAGCAACACCAAGTATTACAGCAACTCCAGAAGTGACAGCAACCCCAGAGGTAACAGCGACTCCAGAAGTGACAGCAACCCCAGAGATAACAGCGACTCCAGAAGTGACAGCAACTCCAGAGATAACAGCAACTCCAGAGATAACAGCAACTCCAGGGGTGACAGCGACTCCAGAGGTAACAGCAACCCCAGAAGTGACAGCAACTCCAGAAATTACAGCCACACCAACACCAACGCCGATTACAAATAAAGTAACTGTTTATTATAGCAATAGCAGTTGGAGTCAGGCATATATTCACTATAATGTAAATGGTCAGTGGACAAGTGTACCAGGTAAAAAGATGGATACAGCAACAGAAAATAACGGATATACTTGGAAATATGAAATTGACTTAGGTGATGCGGTAAGCGCAACTGTATGCTTTAATAATGGAAATGGTTCATGGGATAGCAACAATGGTTCAAACTATATAGTAAAAGTTGGAGACTATGGTATTAAAAATAGAATCGTAAAGAAATTATCACAAGATGGAAGCAATAAATTGACAGTTTATTACAAAAACAATAGCTGGTCATCTGCCTATATTCATTACAAAACAGATAATGGATTGTGGACAGTTGCACCAGGTGTGAAAATGTCAATCAGTGATAACAGTGATTATACATGGATGTATGTAATTGATTTGGGAGATTCCCTTGGAGCAACCGTATGCTTTAATAATGGAAGTGGTTCATGGGATAGTAGAAATGGATCAAACTATTACTTGATTGGAAATCAGGTAGGAGTAACAAACGGTTCCGTGTATCTTATACAATAAAAAAATGTGAAAAAAAGGCTTGTCGCCGTTACCGCGTGACAAGCCTTTTTTCGTAAGAAAATATGCAATACCTATAAATGGATAGTAACATATGTTTTCTCTTCATCTGAGTCAAATACAAGCCTTCCATGGGTACTTTCTACAAAGCGTTTAACTGTTAAAATACCAAAATGTTTTAGAAAGGTTTCTTTGGATACCGTACCAGACTGAAGGTTTTTTAAATCTTCTGGAGGAATCATGGCACCGTCACGCTGGACATGGATCATTCCCTGCATCGTTTCTGTTTCTTTTAATTGAATTTTTACATAGCTCACATCTGGAATAATATGAAAGGCGTGTTTTAGTAAACTAAAGATTGATTCCTGCATTTTTTCTGCATCGCAGAGAAAGTGCTGAAAAATTTCGGGATGTGCGACATCGGTTTCCAAAGAGAAATCAATATGTCTTGCTCGTGCCGTATCATCGAAAGTCAGTTTTATCTTTTCACATAGAGAAATGATATCTACATAGGAGTAATGCAAAAGTAAACGGTCTTTATATTGCTCATATTTGTCTATGATAGAAGTGAGTTGTTCGAAGTCATTACAAAGATTTTCCCAGTCTTTTTGAGAGGAAAGGGTTGGATTTTTTTGTATGAGTAATTGACAGGAACCTTCACATATAGATAATTGTGTACGAAATACTTTATTTATTGCGGTAAGATCATCATATAAAGAATCACAAAATTCAGATAGTGCAAGTTGCAGTGCTTCGTTTTCGTTGCACAATTCAAATAACTGGTCAATTTGTTTTTTATCTAACATAGTATTCCCACCTTGTTTCGTTTCTTTTTTTACTTTTCGTTTATGTTATTGTAAGCAAGTATGTCGAAAAAAGCAAGAAAAAGAGTTCGACAAATCCCGACAAAATGCAATAGGATGCCACAAATAAATACAGAAAATACGGCAAAATATAGTCGGTTTTTGTATTATTTTGCTACAGTTGTTTATTTGACAGAATACGAGCAAGCCCTTACAATAGAAGGGTATTCAGTTAGTGACGGCTCAAATTAGCAGAAAGATAGGAAAAGTTAGTTATGGTTGAGTTGTTATTTCAGTTTGAAAGGAGCAGATAATAAGATGAAAGGTGAAAATTGTATTTTTTGTAAAATTGCAAATGGAGAGATTCCATCCAAAACCGTATATGAAGACGAAAGATTTCGAGTAATATTAGACATTTCGCCAGCATCCAAAGGGCATGCCATTATTTTAGTAAAAAATCATGCAGCAAATGTATACGAATTGCCAGAAGAGGATGCAGCCGCTATTTATGTAGTAGCAAAGAAGGTAGCTACTGCCATGCAGAAAGTATTAAAATGTGATGGAGTAAACATTTTGCAGAATAATGGGGAAGCAGCAGGACAGACCGTATTTCATGTTCATATGCATGTTATTCCACGTTATAAAGGAGATCAGGTACAAATTACATGGAAACCTGGCGAGCAAACCGATGTGATTGCAGATGAAATTCTTGCAGAAATACAAAAAGCGTTATAATTATAACAATGGAGGTTTTATTATGAGAAAGTGGAAACAGGTAACGATTGCAGCGGTGACAGCGATAGCAATGGCATTTCCAGGAACTACTATGTTTGCCGAAGAAACTTCTCCCACAGTAGCAAAACTGATTATTCCTGTAGATATGAAAGACGGGGCATATCAGGGTGTTGCTAAGGTAGGGGATGATACAACGACGGCATTTACTCCATATGATTTGCAGGTGAATGTATCTGTTTCAGGCGGTGCGATTACAGAAATCACTTATGCAGGTGCAGAGGATGAGAATCTGCCATATACACAGAAGGCATACGAAGGTATTGCAGGACAGGTGATTGGAAAACAGGCGCAAAATATGGATGTGGATTTAGTATCAGGAGCGACCCAGTCAAGTCAAGCATTTGTAGATGCAATCAATACAGCAGTTGAGGAGCAACCAGTTACGGGGGCTGCTATTGTAAAAGCACCTAAAATAAAGAGTGTTACGCTTGCCAAAAAAGGCATTAAAGTTAGCTGGACAAAGGTTTCAGGAGCTAATAAGTACATATTGTATCGCAATGGAAGCAAAGTGAAAACCGTAACCAAAAACAGTTATATAGATACAAAAGCAAGAAGGAATGGCAAAAAATATACTTATAAAGTTGTTGCAATTGCAGGAACTAAGAAGAGTAAAATGTCAGCCACGAAAACGCTTGTCTATTTAGATAGCACCAAAATCAATATTTTGATCAATGGAAGTTCTGGTAAGATGACATTTACCTGGAATGCCAATAAAAAAGGAAATGGCTATCAGGTAGAATATGCCAGAAATAAAAAGTTTAAAGGTGCGAAAAAACAAACCATTATAGGGAAAAGCGGTGTGATTACGACAGTATCCAATGTAACTCCAGGACAGACTTATTATGTACGAGTACGCGTTTACAAAAAGCTAGGTGGAAAGAAATATTACAGCAAATGGAGTGCAGCAAAACATATTCGTATTTATCGTTAATAAAAATAAGAGAAAGACACCAAACAGGTAGCAATCTTTTGAAATGAAATTATAGGTAATGCGAAATGAATAAAAAGTCAGAAAATTCTAAAAATAAATAAAAAAATTCTACCAAATGCCATAAAGTGTGAAAACTGTATAGGATATTTCGCAAAGAGAGAATTGATTTTTGAAAACATGAAAACTATACATTTTATAAAATTTTTGTGAAGTTTTATTGTGATATTTACTAATTATACAGGGGCATTTGTTGGGTAGAATCACGAAATATTGTGAAAACGCATAAAAAAGCTTACTTTTTATGCGTTTTTTTGATAAAATAATACTAGGTCAATACAGGATGCTAATTTGGGATTCGTTTGGAAAGAAAGACTAAAAGGTATATTTAGGGGAAAGTCGTTTTCAATCATCTCAATTAGTTATTGCACCAAGTAAAGTGAGGGATAAAAGGGGAAGGATTCATATTTGCACATGCAAACCCTTTCTAAGTGGAAATCGATTTAGAGTGTGGAGGTTGAATCGCTGCTTGTTATTGAAAGGAGATGGGGGTTATGTTTGCAATTGGAGAGGCAAAAGCGAAAGTAACAAATTCAAAGGTGAGTATGCCAAGTGAATATAAGCTAAAAACCAAGGCATTATATGGTGTATGGTCGGGAGAAAATGTATTATATATCTCGGATGAAAAGCCACCATTAAGAGCAAAAGAACGGGATGGGATTATTTTTGAACCATCAATTGATGTCAACAATCGCTTATCCGTTCCATCCAAGCTTGAAGATTGCAACGTTGAGATTGTAGGTCGTATCTCTACCATCGAAATAAGTTTCAAAAAGAGATAATGATATAGTAACGTGTAAGTGGTGACTAACGGAAAAGTGTTTTCGTTTACGAACCATAAATAATATCTTAGACAATTATATATAGTTCATGTTAGTTGTACAATTGCCTAGAGAGCCATTTAAAGAAAGGATGACAGGAATGTTTCAAAAAGGTCAGTATGTAAATTATGGTAAACATGGGGTTTGTCTTGTAGAGGATATTACTCACATGGATATTCCAGGAGTGGACAAAGATAAGTTGTATTATGTATTATCTGCGGTATACACGAAAGGAAACAGAATTTACACGGCGGTGGATAACCAGAAGGTGAAGATGCGTGAGATTATGACAAAGTCTGAGGCGGAACATCTGGTGCAGGAAATTCCTAACATCGAGCAGCTTGTGGTAGCAAATGATAAAAGTCGCAATGAAAAGTACAAGAGTGCATTAACTACATGTGATTGTATCGAATGGGTTCGTGTTATAAAGTCTTTATACAGCAGGAAAAAGGCATGTATAGAGAAAGGAAAAAAGGTAGCGGCAACAGATGAACGTTACTTTAAAGAGGCAGAAGATTACCTATATGGGGAATTAGCATTGTCTCTTGGCATTGAGCGAGATGCAGTGGGAGATTATATTGCTTCCTCAATGAAACAAAGTAGTGTTACAGCATAAAAAATGGATATGTCTGCATAGCAGGCATATCCATTTTGTGTTTTATAGAAAAGTGTATTTTGAATATTACAATCTTCGTTGCCCTTTTTAGTCATCTTCTTCTAGATTTAAAAGTCGGTCAACCGCAGATTGCATTTCTTCATTTTTTCGATAATTTTCAATCAATTCTAATTCCTTGGCAGTCAGGATTATTTCTGGTACATCTTCTTCTTCTTTTTGTTCTTTTTCTTTATACCCAAAACTTTCTAAAACATCATCCACTTTATAAAGTTTACATAAAAACATCAAAGTGTCTGCATCTGGTTGTGTATGTCCACTTTCCCAGCCATAAATGGTTTTTGGAGCAGCATAGTTATTATGTTCTTTTAATATATTAGATACTTGTGTAACAGATAGGTCATTCTTTTTTCTATATTCTTTTAAGACTTCTGCAATTTTATAATTTTTCATATCTCTCACCTTTTGTCTGATCATTCTTGCCATACAAGAAATGTATAGCCCATAACGTAACCATAGCAATAGTTTTTTTGTTTGTCAACTGAACGGCAAATAATTCTTTGGAAACAAGAATAAAGAAATTGACATTCTTTTTAAAAGAGAATAGAATGATATGGAGTATAGGAAAATTTTTTCTGTGCAGTAAAAAAATATCAATAACATATATTGATTATTTTACAGGAAGGTAATGGAGAATTGTAATACTGTTCTTGGGAAACTCACATAGCGTGTTTCTCATAGTTTCAAAGAAAATGGTGAGAAAGATGAAGATGAAAAATAGAATTATTGATTATATGGAACAGGAAAAGATAGAAAAAGAGTCGCTATGCCGACAATTAAAACTATCACAGGATAAATTAGATAAAACAAGTGATATTGATTGGAGTGGAGAAGAACTGCTACAAATTTGTCTATATTTAAAAGTGGACCCCTATGATTTTTATGAAGGGATAGGAAAGTAGGATTGGAGGAAAAAGGATGGTTTTGTATCGTTGTGAGCAGGACAACCTAGAACAATTACATACAAGTATTTGTCCTCATTGCCATGGGCGTGCCTATGCCTATGTCTGTGATTTGTATTGGTGCAAAACCTGTCAGGTACCTACTTATACAAAAGAATGTGAAAGATGTGGTGGACAGGGAGAGCGAGTTGCATCGGATATGCGCCCAGTATTTCCAGAAGAAAAGTTTGTATTAGAGGCTATTTTGTTGCAGCAGGGAAAGAAAAAAGAGGCGGTAAATCTGGAAAAAGTGTCTGTCTGGAACAGCACAGGAAATCATTATTATGGTGATGGCAAACGAATACCAGTAACGATTGGAAAATTAAAAACAATGGATTTGAAGCAAATTCAGGCATATTATGAGGACAAAATGGAGCAGTGTTTTGAGACATATGATGGCTATTTTCGGGAAATGCAGCAACGTTTTGTGGAGGCAAATAAAGGACGATTTGCACAGCTTGATCAAGATGCGATTTCTTATATCAAAAACGTGGGAGAAAAATATGATAAAAGAGATATGCTGGTTTCATTTTCAGGAGGAAAGGATTCTACTGTGGTTTCGGATTTAGTAGATCGAGCATTGGGAACTGCAACGGAAAAGATTGTACATATTTTTGGAGATACCACATTGGAATTTCCGACTACCTACGAATATGTAAAGCGGTACAAAAAGCAACATTACAAGACTCCTGTTATTCCAGCGAGAAATCGAGATAAGGACTTTTATGAACTTTGCAAATTGGTTGGTCCGCCAAGCAGGGTCATGCGATGGTGTTGTACGGTATTTAAGACGGGGGCGATTACAAGGCAGATCGAAAAAATGTTTCGTAATAAAAGCCATATTGTAACTTTTTATGGAATACGAAGAAGCGAGTCTGCCAGCCGTAGTAAGTATGAAAAGGAGTCTGACAGCCCAAAGATTTCTAAACAGACAGTAGTATCGCCTATTATTGACTGGTATGACTTTGATGTATGGCTATATCTTTTTACCAGAGGGATTGATTTTAATGAGGCATACCGCTGGGGATACACGAGGGTAGGATGTTGGTGTTGCCCGAATAATAGTGATTGGTCAGAGTTTCTTAGTCAATTGCATATGAGAGAAAACTATACTTCGTTTCATCATTTGCTTGTAGATTTCGCGACGGAGATTGGAAAACCAGACCCAGAGGAGTATGTAAGCAGTGGAAATTGGAAAGCCAGACAAGGTGGAAACGGAGTTGCTATGGCACAAAAATCCGTAATATCCTTTACGCCCTGTGCAACACAGGAAAATGCGTTTAATTATAGTCTACAGAAACCAATTACGGAGGAGTTTTACGAATTGTTTAAACCGTTCGGATATTTGAACTATGAGTTGGGAAATAAAAGATTGGGCGAAGTGTTTGTGTTAAACAAAAAAGGAGAGATTCTCCTTGGATTACAGGGACGTATTGGCAGTAAACAGTTAAAAGTGACTATTTATCAGACTAATTTTTGCGGTGCCAGAAACTTAAAGGCGGCAGAGGAGAGAGTAAAATGCCAGTTGACAAAGTATCAAATGTGTATGGGGTGTCTTGCCTGTGAAGGTGTTTGTAAGAGAGATGCAATTACAATTAGAGAAAAAGAAAATCAGGTGCATTATACGATTTCAGATGAAAAATGTGTACGCTGCGGGCATTGTGTGAATCACTTTGTAGCAGGTTGTTATATGCGAAAAGTGCTGGCGATTAAACGATAGGAATGAAGAAAAATGACAAAGGCAAAATATAAATTAAAGGGACATGAGACATTTGTAATACGAGAAGGATGGGTTGCAAAGGGAATACATGCAGTAAAAGAAAATGAAAGAGTATTTTCCGAACATATGGGAGCGGATATGTTGGGAGTTGGAACCAATATGGCAAAATCCATACGATATTGGTTAAAAGCAACGGGACTTACACAGGAACGCTTAGGAAAAGGGGCAAAACTTACGGAGCTTGGAGAGGTTATTTATCAGTTTGATCCCTATATTGAAGAAAACTTTACACTTTGGTGTTTGCATGTAAACTTAGCAACCAACCAAGAGCTTGCTACTTCCTGGTATTTATTTTTTAATCAATTTTTATTGGAAGAGTTTAAAAAAGAGGATGTGTATGTTTTTATGGAACATGCACTAGGCTCCTATATTGGAGAGCAGGCATTTAGTGAGAAATCCATGCAGGCGGATTGTAACGCTATTTTAGCCATGTATGGAAAAGAACAGGAAGGAAAGTCAGACCCAGAAGATAAAAAGATTTGTCCATTAAGTAAATTAGGTTTGTTACATAGAAATGGAAATAAATATAAACGATTACAGCCAGATTTGAGCAGGTTTCCAGTAGAGACTGTGTGGTATCTGATGCAGCTTTGCTGGCAGGAAGAGCAGTCTGTTAGTATAGAACAGTTTTATGAAGGTTCCAATGGAGTGAAAAAAATATTGGGATTGGCACCAAGCGTGTATCAGGAGTGTTTAGACGTATTGCAAAGGCAGGAATGTATTACGATTAATCGAACCTCTGGATTGGATATGATTTATAAAAACAAATCGGAGAGTAGTCAGCAGGTAGCAAAGAGGTTTTATGAAACCATGCGTGAGAGTCAGAAAGCAGATGTTTTGTAAACATCTAAAAAAGAAATAAAAGGGAGAGAAATGGTATGTTTGACATAAGTAAAATGATTGAAATTGACAAGAAGTACCAAAAGTCGGTCAATCTTAAATTGGACTATAATCAAATGGAGAAAATAAATAGTTATATCCCTACCCAGGCATCCATTGCGGTATTAAAAGATTATTTACAACAGATTGAAAAGAAAAAGGGAACACGTTCTTCTATTTTGATTGGACCATATGGAAAAGGAAAATCTCATCTTTTATTAGTATTACTTGCTTTGCTGACAAAAGAAAACCGTGGGGATGCCAATAAAACTGTGGTAAATACCCTGATAGAAAAAATAAGAAAATTGGATGAGGGTGCTGCAGAAATGGCAGTAAAAATTTGTGAAAAAGAGCAGTACTATCTTCCTGTTTTAGTATCAGGAACGCAGAATGACCTAAATCGTTCGTTTCTTTTGGCATTGCGAGAAAGTTTGGAACGGGAACACTTAGAAAATTTAGCACCGACCACCTATTTTGAAGAAGCAATCCGCACTATTTCAAAATGGGAGGAAAGTTATCCCGAAACATATCAGGCACTTTTGGTGCAATTAGAAAAAGAAATGCTCACAATATCCTCTTTAAAAAAGGCATTAGAAGCGTATGAAGAACAGGCATTATTCTTGTTTCAAAAGATTTATCCCACATTAACGGCAGGTGGGATATTTGAGCCTATGGTGCAGATGGATGTGACAGCCTTATATGCGTCTGTAAAAGATGCGTTGCACAAACAATATGGCTATGCAGGAATTATTTTGATTTTTGACGAATTTAGTAAATTTGTAGAAGGATACCCCAAAGAACGGTTTTCTAAGGCTATGGAGGACTTGCAAAACATGTGTGAGCTTGCCAATAGCGGAAAGGAAAGTGAACTTCATGTTATTCTAGTTGCACATAAAGCGATGAAGGAATATAAAAAGGCATTGCCAAAAGAAGTAATCAATGCCTATATGGGTGTGGAAGGAAGGATTAGGGAAGTTTATTTCACTACATCTTTACGGAATAGCTATGAATTAATCCAGAATGCGGTTGGTAAGAAAGAAAAGGAATTTACCGCCTATCTGAAAGAAAATAAAATGTTTTGGGAACTTGCCGAAGCCTCGTATACACTGCCTTATTTTAAAAATATGTTTGAACGGGAAGCATTTTTTGAAATAGTGGCAAAAGGTTGTTTTCCACTTACACCGATTGCGGCATATTTACTATTAAAAATCAGCGAGGCTGCCGTACAAAATGAGAGGACGGTTTTTACGTTTCTTACCAATGAAGAACCGAATAGTCTACCAGATGTATTGCAAAAGAACACTACCACGAAGGATGGTTTTGTTACGGCAGGAAGGATTTATGATTATTTCTACCATATATTTAAGGGTGACAGTCAGAATGCCCGTTTTCATAATGAATGGTTGAAGGCAGAGTATGCTTTGACAAAAGATTTGACGAAAGAGGAACAGGAATTAATTAAAACGCTTGCTTTGGTGCAGATGGTAGGACAGGCAGATGATATGTTTGCCAGAGATGAAATTTTGCAAAATGGAGCAGGTTTCACAAAAGAAGTGTATGAAAAGACCATTGCCGCGCTAAGAGAAAAACAGATTGTATTGTTCCGTACAAAGAAACGGATGTATGCATTTAAAAATAATATTGGTGTAAATGTGGAACAGGAAATCGATCAGGTGATTCAGAAAAAATTGCAGCGAATCGATTTATGCCAGGAATTAGCCCGCTTGTCAGAATTGGAATACGAACTTCCCAAACGTTATAATCAGCAGTATGCCATGACAAGATACTTTGCTTACAAATTTATCAAACCAGAATTGTTGTTACGACCTGCATTTCAGGCGGAATATTTGTTTGACGATTGTTTTTCTGACGGCAAATTGTTGGCAGTGGTTTCTGAGAATGCGATCGAATTAGAACAAGTAAAAGAAAAAACGCTTACATTACAGGACAAGCGTGTAATCGTACTTGTACCAAAGGAAGCATTTACGGCAACCAATATTGTGAAAAAGATTTTAGCAATTCAGGATTTGCGCAAAAATCCTGAATTTACGGAAGAAAATCAAGCGGTTTTATTGGAACTGGATTTATATGAAGAGGACCTTCGTTTTGAATTGAATGCAAAATTAGAAGAATATTATTTCCCAGCTTATGGAAAGTGTGTGGTCGTACAGAATGGAAATGGTTACGATTCTAAGCAATATTTTGCTGGCAAGTCCAACAGAAAGTTTAATCAGTTTCTTAGTAGGGTCACAGAGCAATATTATGATAGCAGTCCTGTGATAAATAATGAGCAGATTAACAAGCAAAATTTGTCCAAGCAGATTATGCGTGCGAGAACAAATTTGATAAAAGGATTTTTAGAGCATAGGGATGTGGAGCAATATAGAAAAGGAACTTCTCCAGAGGCAACTATTTTTAGAGCAGTATTTGTGCGTACTGGTGTAGTTGCCTTCAAAGGGGAAGAAGTGAAAACCGTGGATGCAGGAGTGCAGCAGATATTGACCTTGATACAGGAGTTTATACAGAAGGCGGTTGGAAAGCCACAAAGTTTTGAAGGATTGTACCAACTTCTGATGGGGGAACATTATGGGGCAAGAAAAGGCGTGTTACCGTTATATCTTGCATTTGAAATTACCAGATGGCGTCAGATGCCAGTGCTATACTTGGGGAAAAAAGAAGTTGCACTTACCGAGCATATTTTTGAAAATATCAATGAAAGACCAGGGGAATATACCCTACTTATGGAACAGGATACGGTGGAAAAAGAAGTATATCTGCATGGCCTGGAACAACTATTTGTAAAGGAAGAAATACAGACAGAAACGAATCGTTTGTATCAGATTGTTGAAGGCATGCACAGATGGTTCTGTTCCCTTCCACAGTGCAGTAGAAATTATGGATTGGAAGCGTTGCCTATACAAAAACAGAAAGGCTATGCGTGTATGCGAAAGGAACTTTCCAAACTGGATTGGAATGCCAGAGAATTACTGTTTGAAGTTTTTCCAAAACAGTTTGCCTGTGAAAATTATAAAGAATTGTTAGCGTTACTGACAGTGGCAAAACAGGAAATGGAACAGCATTTGCGTTCTGTAAAGGAACAGGCAATTAAGATTGTACAGAGGGTATTACAGCTTTCACAAGAAGCCAATTTATTACAATCATTAAAATTGTGGGTACGGCAACAGCGAGCCACATTGGCACATCAAATTTACAGCAAGCACACGCAACGCTTTTTACATTGCATAGAACAGCTTGAAACGTATGATGAAGTGGAAATTGTTTCCGAACTTAGCAGACAGGTGTTGGATTTGTTCATAGAGGATTGGAAAGCGGATGGACTTGCTCAATTTGAGACTTCTATAAAAGAAATTGTAGAAGAAGTACAGCAGACAAAGGAGACAGACGAGGAGCAGAACGTACAAAAGCTGTCATTTACAAACAGCAAGGGAGTTTCGGTAGAAAAAACGTTACAGATAGAAGAACCAGATGGAACGAGCGAGTTTTTACAAAATGAAATAGAAAGTGCGTTGGACACCTATGGAGACTATTTAGAGCCAAATCAAAAGGTTGCAGTTATGCTGCGAATGATTGAGAAAATATTAGAAGGGTAATTAGCATGAAAAAAGAAAGAGAAGATTATGTATGGTTTGATATCGACAAGATAAAAGAAATAAAGGAGCAGCAGACCTATCTAGATTGTGCAGCAACTACATTTCCGAAACCGAACTGTGTGTATGAAGCTATGGATACCGTAAATCGCTGCCTGTGTGTAAATGCAGGCAGAGGTTCTTATGAATTAGCACGTATGGCAACGGAGGGAATAGATGCATTGCGGCAGGAGTTGTTGCAGGTTGTGAATGCAACAGAAGAAAAACAGGTGATATTTACGCCTTCCGCAACAATGGCATGTAATATGATTTTAGGCGGTATTGCACTCTCAGAGCGAGATAGGGTGTATGTATCGCCTTTTTTACACAATGCAGTAATGCGTACCTTGTGGATGCAGCAGAAAAAATGTGGATGCTCCGTTGAAATCTTGCCAACAGGTGTGAATAACTGGGAGATAGACTTAGAAAAAACAGCATATGTATTTCAGGATAAAAAGCCAAATTATGTATTTTTATCTCATGTATGCAATGTAACTGGGTACAGGCTTCCGATTGAGGAAATCTTTACGCTTGCCAAAGAAGCAACAGGAGGAGAAGCAAAGGTAATTATTGATGGGGCACAGTCGTTTGGGTTGGTAGACATGGATGATAGAAAATATTCTTATGATGCGATTATTTTTGCAGGGCATAAAACGTTACACGGTCCCTTTGGAATTGCAGGGTTCCTAAAAGAAAAAAGTTTTTTGCTAGACCCTGTAATAGCAGGTGGAACAGGAAGTGATTCGTTGAATGTTTCCATGCCAAAAGAATTGCCACTGGCACTGGAACCTGGAAGTCCTAATTTGCCAGCTGTTGCTGGCTTGTATGCGGCATTACAATATCGTAAACAGGTGGGAATACAAAAGTTGTATGAAAAGGAAAAATATCTTACCAAGTTGTTGGTGGAAGGTTTGGAACAAATAGAGGGGGTTACCTTGTATGTGCCACAAAACAGAGAGCGTCATATCGGGATTGTTTCTTTTCAACTGGAAGGGTATCGTGCGGATGAAGTGGGGATGATTTTAGATGAGGATTATCACATTTCTGTGCGTACAGGTTATCATTGCGCACCACTTGTACATGATAAAATAGGTTCAAAAATAATGGGCGGAACCGTCCGAGCAAGTTTGGGCT
The DNA here is from genome assembly GCA_000437275.1 of Clostridium sp. CAG:411. Lineage (GTDB taxonomy): Bacteria > Bacillota > Clostridia > Lachnospirales > Lachnospiraceae > CAG-411. The sequence continues at coordinate 39,755 of FR899737.1, forward strand.
GGTTTTCAACAGAGGAGGATGTGAGGAAACTGATCAAAGCTGTGGAGGAAATAAGTTGATTTTTATAGATAGGAGACATATGAATTTTAACAGTAACTTAACATTAATTTAATATGTCATACGTTTACGACCTAAAAAGACACGTTTACGACGAGTTTAATAAAAAGTACCCTTTTTTTGGTATAATATAAAAAAAGGGGGAGATATATTTATGGGGATAAAAATACTAAGAAGTAAAATAAGTTGGAAGGTTGTTAATCGAAGACGTGGGGGCATATCTTTGGTATTTTTGCATGGTTCTACTATGACAAAAGAGGGAATGGAACCGTTTGCAAAGAAATTTAAAAATTATAATTGTGTAGTTATGGATTTAACTGCTCATGGACAATCAAAAGGAGAGGAGCCAAAGGATATAGCTGGATTTGCAGCAGATATTGAAGCCACTATAAGATATTTAAAAGATATAAAGATTCTAACAGGACAAGTTGTACTATTGGGATATTCTATGGGTGGAGCAATTGCATGTGAGATAGCTATTCGCAAAAAGATAAATTTATCTGGATTGGTTATTTTAAGCAGTGGTGGAGATTTAAGTTCCAATACACCGTTGGTGGATGGATTGAAGGAACTTCCAGAGGAGCAATTTAAGACGGGAGATATTTTGGAATACCTATTTGGTATAGACACCTGTGAGGTAGTGAAAAATAAAATTAAACGCTTGTTTATGGAAACAAAAGTGGATGACAAGATTGGATATAAGGACTTAATGGTATCCAATGCATACAATCACTTGGAGCTATGTGCAAAGATTAAAGTTCCGACTTATATTGTTCATGGAAGTGCGGATCAAATCGTACTGCCAAATGCAGCCATAGAAACGTGCAATGCCATAAAGAACAGTCAGATATTGATTGTACCGAGAAAGGGACATGCAGCCATTTATGAGGCGACTGATTACATCGTAAGAAATATATGCAAGTTTATTTATAAGATTTGAATGAGAGGTTGGGGGTATTATGAATAACAACGCAATGATTAAAGGGATTTCTTATTATCATCCAGAGCGAAAAGTTGATAATGAATATTTTATTGAACATTTCAAAAAGCAGGGCAAAGATATCAATGGGCTTTTGAAAGCGACTGGAAGAAAAAGTCGATACATATCCGATGATGCTGAAGAAAATATGTTGACAATGGGCTACAATGCAGCAAAAGATGTATTGGAAAAGACACATATAAAAGCATCACAGTTAGGAATGATTGTATTTTCATCAGGAACACCAGAGTATATAGCACCATCCAATGCGTTAAAACTCCATTCTATGCTGAATGCAGGACAAAAGTGTGGTGTCTATGATCTGAATGCTAACTGTGCGGGAATGTTAGTAGCATTTGAGCAAATATCCAGAGTTATGCGAAGCAATCAAAATTTAAAGTATGCATTATTGGTTGGTTCGGATCAGTTAAATAGATATTCTCGATACCGAGAAGCGATTACTTATTCTAATTTTGGAGATTCTGCCTGCGCGTTACTAATTGAAAATGTTTATAATACAGAACGAGGATTTATTGATTCTGATTATTATACAAATTCTAGTAACCATAATAAAATTTTATTGCCAGCAAAGGGAATGACATGTGTGATAAAGGATAGAAGCTTATCAACGCAGGACAAGTTGGTAAAATGGGATCAATTTGATTTGAGCGGAGCGTTTTATAGTGCAAAGATTTCAATTGAGGATGTTCTTTTTCGAAATAATATTGAGAAAAAGAATGTTAAGAGGTATTTTTTGTCGCAGTTTGCTTTAAAAAATATTGAATCAGTTGCAAATGATTTGAACGAGGATATTAGTAAGTTCAAATTTATTGGTGATGAATTTGGGTATACGGGAACCACAAGTCCAATGTTAGCATACGCGAAAGCAGTGGAAGAAGAGGAGCTGGAAATTGGGGATTATGTTATTTTTTGGACAGTTGGAGCAGGTACGACTTGTGCATGTTCTTTATACAGATATTAGCACAAAGGTATAGAAAAATCATAGACGAAGGGGGATTTCATTATGCAAAGTAATGTAGTAAAAAATCAAGAAACAAAAATGAACACGATTATGTTTATTGTATGGGGATTTATGATTCCGATTGCAGCATTTTCTTTTGTTATGCTCTTTTTAGGAGGAACGATAGCAGATGCGTCTGTTCTTACGATGACAGTTGTTGCAATTGTAATCCGATTATTACAAGGAATATTGGGAGATAAGGCGAAGTATTTATATGCTTGTATTATGCCAGTCTGTGGTGCTATTACCATGGTAGTTGGCAACGATGGACGCTTTGGAGCGATGACACAGGCGTATTTTCTAACAACAGTAATTATTATTGCTTATTATGAGAAAAAGGTTGTATTGGTGAATGCAATTGTTACCGTTGCTGTAAATGGTATTGCTATGGTTGCATTTCCAGGGGCATATTTTAAATTACATCATTTAATTGTATGGATCTTTATCTTTATTGTATATGTATTGGAAGCAATTACAGCTTATATTATTTCAAAAAATACATTGGCTTTATTTGAAGAAGTTGATATGAATGAAAGAAGATTGGAGAATTTATTAAAAGGAGTACATACATCTGTTAGTAATATCCAAGAATCTTCGAATCAGATTTATACAGCACTGAACAATTTTGAGAAAACCACAGAGGAGATTGCAGCAGCCACTGGGGAGATTACATCAAGTGCAAACGAACAGATTTCCAAGGTTACAAGTAGCATTGATATCTTTAATGAATTAAATGATAAGATTAGTGCATCAGAGCAACAAGTGCAAAATACAGTAGAACGAATGAGGGAATTGAAATCTAAGAATGATGAGGGAATTAAGGCAATTACAAATCTATCAAAGAAATTCTCTGAAAATATTGCATCTACAAAGAATGCATCTGCTGGTGTAGTAGCCTTATCACAGAAGTCTAGTATGATTAGTGGTATTATTGTAAGCATCAATGAAATTGCAAGCCAGACAAATTTATTAGCGTTAAATGCAGCAATTGAAGCAGCAAGAGCTGGAGAAGCTGGAAAGGGATTTGCTGTTGTTGCAGACGAGATTAATGCATTATCATTGGCATCTTCTCAGTCAACAAGAGAAATTGATGCAATCCTAAAGGATATTACAGATACCGTAGATGATACCAATAAGATTATGGATAATAATACCAATAGTGTTGAGGCATCTAATAAGGAATTAAATACTACCGTGAAAATTTTTGAAGTTATGTTGAAAGCATCGGAAGATGTTATTGAGATTACAAAAATTTTGCAAGAAGAATTGATTGGTGTAACCGCAATTAAAGAAGAATTATTAGAGGCAATGAATAATTTAGAGAAGATTTCGGAAGTATCCGCTGAGACAGCCAATGAAATCAGCGCATCTACAGAAGAACAGGTAGCAGGAGTAGAAAGAATTGTAAATGCTATGGGAAATGTTAAGGCTGGAATGGATGATTTGTCTAAAGTATTAAGTAATGAAACCGTGCAATCTTAATGCAAGATACATAGTATAGCCCAAAATAAAAACAGGCACCCTTTACGGATTTGTAAGTAAGGGGTGCCTGTTTGAATGTGTTATAAAAGAAGATTACATATCCTCTAATCTACCATGTTTTTCATAAGTGGTTTTTCTGACAATTTTATTCGCATCGTCTACAAAAACTACGTTTGGTTTATGTGTTTTGGCTTCTTCTGGTGTCATTTGTGCATAAGACATAATGATGATTTTATCGTTTACGGATACGCAACGAGCAGCCGCACCATTTAAGCAAATCATACCAGAACCTGGTTCCCCGGCAATGGTATAAGTTTCAAAACGGTTTCCGTTATTTACATCTACAATCTGTACATATTCATATTCTAAGATGCCAGCGGCTTCTAAAAGTTCTGGGTCAACGGTGATACTGCCTACATAGTCAAGTTCTGCTTGCACTACAGTAGCGCGGTGTATCTTTCCTTTTAACATGTTAATCTGCATACTAAAAATCCTTTCTCAAAAACGGTTATTTATTCATACATGAAGTTATCAATCAATCTTGTCTTTCCAATATAAACTGCCATAGCACATAAAATTGGACGGTCAATGGTAGGTATTTGCTGCATGGTTAGTGCATCTACAATTTTCACATAATCAATTTTTGCAAGAGGTTCTGTTTCAATATTTTTCTTCATAGCATCTAAAATAGTAGCGGCATCTTTTTCGCCATCTGCTACCATTTTTTCGCCAAGTTTGATTGTTTTGCTAAGAATTAGAGCTGCTTTTCTTTCTTCCGCAGAAAGGTAGGTATTTCTAGAGCTTTTCGCTAATCCGTCGGCTTCACGAACAATTGGACAACCGATTACTTCAATATCCATGTTCAAATCCAAGACCATACGTTTGATAATGGCAAGCTGCTGTGCATCCTTTTGACCAAAGTAAGCGCGGTCAGGTGTCACGATATGGAATAGTTTAGATACTACCGTACAGACACCACGAAAATGTACTGGGCGACTTAATCCACATAATTCTTCTGTCAAAACAGACATATCTACATAAGAGCAGAAGCCGTCTGTGTACATTTCTTCTGGTTCTGGATGGAAAATTAAGTTTGCACCAGTAGCTTCGCAAAGAGCGCTATCTTTCTCTAAATCTCTTGGATAGCTGTCTAAATCTTCCGTTGGACCAAACTGCATTGGGTTTACAAAAATGCTGACAACGACTCTGTCATTTTCTTCTACGGCACGCTTAATAAGACTTTGATGTCCTTCGTGCAAATATCCCATCGTAGGTACTAATGCAACGGATAAACCTTCCTTTTTCCATGCTTTTACTTGTTTTCTTACTTCATTTACAGTTGTTGCGATTTGAATCATAATATAAAATCCTCTCTTTTATTTAATAGCATTCATTACTTCATCGGATATTGCAAAAGTGTGTTCCGGTGCAGGGAATGTCTGTGCCTTTGTTTCTTTAATATAGTTTGCAAATGCTTCCTTCATGGCAGTTCCTACTTGGCCAAAATGTTTTGCAAATTTTGGGGCCATATCGGAATACATAGCAAGCATATCCTGATAAACTAAAACTTGTCCATCACAGCCATTGCCAGCACCAATACCGATGGTAGGGATGGAGAGCTGTTCTGAAATGTAAGTAGCCAGTTTAGCAGGTACACACTCAATGACAACCATGCAGGCACCAGCAGCTTCTACGGCTTTTGCTTCTTCTACAAGACGTTTTGCATTTTCAATATCTTTTCCCTGTACTTTAAAACCACCAAAAGCATTCACGCTTTGAGGGGTTAGTCCAATATGTGCAACTACTGGAATATCACAGGCGGTAATCGCTTTAATTTGTGGACAAACAGAAAGACCTCCTTCTAGTTTTACGGCATTTGCACGACCCTCTTTCATAAGACGTCCGGCATTTACAACTGCATCGTGAACGGAAGTTTGATAGGACATAAATGGCATATCAGTAACAATAAATGCATTTTTAGCCCCTCTGGCAACAGCGGCAGAATGATGAATCATATCCTCCATTGTAACGGAAATGGTATCTTCATAGCCAAGCATTACCATACCTAGGGAATCTCCAACTAAAATTGTATCAATACCTGCCTCGTCAATCAATTTGGCAGTCGTGTAATCGTAAGCAGTTAGCATTGTGATCTTATCATTATTTTTCTTTTGCTCCTGTAAAGTTAATACAGTATGTTTCATAATGTACAAGTCCTCTCTTTCTAAAATCTGTTTTGTCCCCAACATTAGAGTTGTTGGATGTCTGTATAATCTGCATTCGGGTGGCGTTGGCTTCCAATATCTACTAAGATTTTTGTAAGTTCTCTATACACCGCTTGATATTGTGCGGGCAGGCACTCTAAATGCCGTTGAATCGTAGCAATATCATTACGTTCTACAGGTCCGGTCAAAGAAGCAACAGGACCATCGGCTAAAATATGAGCCAGATTTCCTTCCATAAGCGGTGCAATTGCTTGCAAGGCATGTTCGGAAGAAAAACCACATTGCTGGAAAAGGTTGGTGGCAATGTATGCAAGAGCGACCATATGATTGCTTGCAAACACAGCCGCAGCATGATAAAGTGCCTTGCTTTCTGTGGAAATAATCTGAACATCATTTCCAAACCCTTCCATAAATGTGCGCATTTTTTGTAAGTAAGCCGAATCTCCTTCTAACGTAAATAGTGCATGTGCTAAATCTTTGTACGATTCTGTTTTACTTGAAATTGCATAGAGCGGATGAATGGAATAACCATATGCTCCCAGATGTCGAATGTCCGAAAAAATACCTGAAGATAAGGAACCGCTACAATGACAGAAAATCTTGCCCTGTATTGATTCGTGTTTGATAGATTCCCAAACAGGAGCAATTGCACTATCTGTGACAGTGAGAAAAATAACATCGCTGTCGGCAATCAGTTGTTTCCTATTGGGATAGAAGTTTGTATTTGTAAATTTGGCAGCTTCTTTGGCAGAAGCCTCTGTTCGACTATAAAATCCGGTAACAGTTACCTGATGTGTAGAAAAGTATTTTCCAAGGGAAGTGCCTACCTTTCCCGCGCCGATAAAACCAATCTTCAACTTTGTCACCTCCAAATGTTCTTCCTTATGAAATCAAGGTCGTCTGCACAGGCTAGACGCCAGATTGCGTAAGCATAGAGTAAAGCAAAGTTTGCTTGTATTGTTAATAGGTATAGGTACATTTCGGAATCCTATCCGCTACTTACTTTAGCATTGAAGATGCGATTTGTAAAGTAAAAAAGCGGAAAATATTGTATGGTATACGAAAAAATACAAAAACATTGACGTACTACTTTAGTTCTATTGGATGGAGAAAAAAGTATGAAAAGATAAAACAAAGATGGTAAATAGAAAGAAGATGTGCTACTATATAAGAAATTAGTTGAGCAAAGGCGCTTATATAGAGGAATGAAATCTCTATATAGGCGCTTTTTTTACTTTATAAAATGCATTCTATAGAGAAAAACTTTTTACAAAAGAATAGTATAAGACACAATAACTGAAAGAACAGGGAAGGCGAAGGATATGTTAAAAGATACCGAATGGCTGACAATCAATAAAATTTTATTAGAGTTATATACTGTAAATGATATTACGCATTTAGCAGAGAAAACAATGAAGGTGCTTCGAATGTTGATTCCTTATACAAAGGGATATTTTATTATGTTAGATGAAAAGCAGGACATTCGACGGGAAGATGCCTATTTTGTTGGGATGGATAAAAGTGAGAGTGAGAAGTATATAGACGATTATTATGAGCAGGATTATTTAAAATATTTATATGAATTTTCAGCAGGAACTTGTGTATATCAGGATACTTCTATTTTAGATGATGATGTAAGAAAGAATACGCCGTTTTACAAGAGATTTTTACGGCCTTTTGATATTCCCTATGGTTGTGGAATTATGATAATTAGAAATGGGCAGATTATTGGGATTTTTAATTTGTTTCGGAGTGAGGCTCTGGGCGATTTTAGTGAAAAAGATATTTACATATTAAATGTGTTGAAAAATCATATAGAAAATATGATTGTAAATTCCATGCAATTGAGCAGACAGCAGGTAGCAATGGAAAACTGTCTACAACAGATGAAAGAAAAGTATGGAATTACGGATCGAGAAAAAGACATTTTGAAACTGATTGGAGAAGGTTGTTCCAATAGTGAAATTTGCGATAAATTAGTGGTAAGTTTATCTACAGTAAAAAAACATGTATATAATATTTATACGAAAACAGGGGTAAAGAGTAGGACACAGCTGCTAAATTTATTGTATAGTCAGATATAGAGTCAGATGTTAAGTTTAACAAGGGACAGTAGTTTAGAGTACCATTTATAAAAAAATAAGCACATTTTACATCACGCAACTTGTAAAATGTGCTTGTTTTTCTCTATAGAGAAATTTGATTTGTTAAATCGTTACTATTCACAGTCGATTTGTATCAAG
>FR899737.1:47861-53964 GCA_000437275.1 Clostridium sp. CAG:411
ACATGAAAAAAGGCTGTGAATAGTAACATTAAATCTGTTCATGGTCAATCAAGGAATTGACTTCTTTTCTTAGCTTGATAAACGCTTCTGTATCCTTTAAGGATAAAACTCTGTCGTATGGAAGATAGACAGGAATTTCTTTTTTCACCGTACCAGGTCTTGATGTCAGTACATAAATTTTGCTGGATAAGAAGACCGCTTCTTCAATATCATGCGTGACGAACAATACAGTAGGCTTTTCTACCTGCCAAATCTGCCGCATCAACAATTGCATATCCGCTTTTGTCTGTGGGTCCAATGCACTGAACGGCTCGTCCATAAGAAGTACCTCTGGACTGTTTGCAAGAGCTCTGGCAATTGCGACACGTTGTTTCATACCACCGGATAATTCCTTTGGATAGCTGTTTCTGAATTTCTCCAGCTTAATTACTTTTAAGTATTTATCTACAATGGCATCCTGTTCATCGTTTGGTATTTTCCTGATTTTCAGACCAAATTTTATATTATCTGCCACTGTCATCCAAGGGAAAAGTGTATAAGCCTGAAATACCATACCACGATCGGCACCTGGACCGATAATCGAATGATCCTGAATGATAATTTCACCATCGGAAATCTCATCCAGCCCTGCAACCATGCGAAGAAGGGTGGATTTTCCACAGCCGGAAGGACCTACAATACAGACAAATTCATTTTCCAATACGTTGAGATTTACGTTATCCATTGCCAGTGTATCCCCTTTGGCAGAGTGATAAATCTTCTTTACGTTCTTTACATGGATTTTGCTGTTTGCCAGATTTGCTTCAATATGTTGTGTTCTTTTTGGTAAAACAGTTTTTTTCTTGAATAATCCCATATTAATGACCTCCTTCTGCCCAAGGGAACAATTTTTTATTTAGAAATGCGAAGATACGGTCGGTAATCAGTCCAAGAATACCAATTAAAATAATTCCACCAAAAATGGCATCGGTAGCTAAAAATCGCTGTGATTTTAAAATCGTGTAACCAAGACCTGAGTTAGCAGCGACTAGCTCCGCACTAACCAAGTAGGTCCAAGCCCATCCAATCATCATACGCAAGGTTTCCATTAATCTTGGAAGCATAGCTGGAATAATAATTTTAAAAATGGTCATTGGTGTGGTAGTACCTAAGGTATAGCCTGCGTTGATTAGGTCATCTGGAACAGAGAGTGCATCATCTGCCACCATTAGAACCAACTGGAAAAATGTACCAATAAAAATAACAGTAATCTTAGCATTTTCGCCAATACCTACCCAGACCATAATAAGTGGAACGAAAGCAGGAACAGGCATATATCGTATAAATTCACAAAGAGGTCGTATCACCGCTTCTGCTTTTTGGAAGGTTCCCATTAAGATACCAACGGGAATGCCAAGAACAACAGCAATGACAAATCCCAATAGGATACGGTACAAACTGATTCGGGTATTTTCCCAAAGGGAACCGTCTTGAATTGCACTTATATAATATTGTATGACTTTTGCAGGATTTGGAAGAAAAATTTCGTCTACTGCACCAGTCACACTTGCCAAAGTCCACAGTGCAATAATCACCACAAAGGATAAAATGGCCAGCAGAAGATATTTTTTCTTTCCAATCTCCTTACGAATACGAATTTTTATCATGGAAAATCCCCCTTGCGCTATTTAATAAAGCTATCATCTAGAATTACGCTGGTGTCATCTGGAAGTTTGTCAATCATTTTTGTAGATAAAAGGAAGTCAGCAGACTGATCCAAACAATATTTCAAGGAAGTAAAATCTTTTCCTTCTTTGAAGGTTTCCTGATTCTTTTTCTTATCAAAAATGGTTACACCTTTTACAATCTGTAAATAATCGTCCATTTCCAATTCTGCACCATCACAGATTGCCTGTAAAAAGTCCTTGTCACCTGCGTTTAATTTTTCTACTCCGTCAAACCAAGAGTTGACGATTGCCTGTACGGCATCAGGACTGTTTTTGATTACCTCACTACGAACAGCCAATGTATCAGGAATAAGACCTGGTTCACTTTCGGTGCTGTATAAAACAGTTCCGGCTGACTTTAGAGTAGTAGAAAGGGTTGGCTCCCATAAAACAGCAGCATCTACACTACCTGCGATAAAGGCAGGACCTGCATCGTTGATTGTCATGTTGGTAAAGTTAATATCATCAATTGTCATATCATTATCTTTCAGCATTTTAAGTAGGAACATATGCTCCAGTGTACCAACTTCGGTAGCAACGGTCTTTCCTTTTAAATCCTTGATAGATGAAATACCATCTTGTACCACTAAGGCATCTGCACCAGCGGAGTTATCATTTACCAGAACAATTTTAAAGTCTACCCCTTCATTTAAAGGTGAAATGGCATCAGAGGCCGCAATACAGATACCATCCAAATTTCCTGAGTAAAATGCGGTCAGGGAGTCGCTGTAAACAGAGAAAAATTTCAGTTTTACATAGACACCATTTTTTTCGAAAATGCCTGTTCCATCCACACCATACCATGCATACCAGCCCGCCATTGGACTGACACCAAGAATAAAAGGATTATCCTTTGTTCCTTTAGAAGCAGAGCTGCTTGCAGTAGCAGTAGTAGCTTTTTTATCATTACTCTTGCTGCTTTCACAACCAGTAAGTATACATAGCGACATCAGAGCAAGTAATAACATTGTTAAATATTTTTTCATACAAATCACATACCTTTCTAATTTATAATACAGATTCGTTTCCTCGTTCGCCGGTTCTTACACGAATACCTTCTACAATAGGAGAAATAAATATTTTTCCATCACCGGCACTGTTTGTTTTATTTACATTTACAATAGTTTCAACCAGAAAATCTACATCTTCATCTCGAACATACATGGTAAGCATTCGCTTGGCAACCAAACGATGTGTCACTACTTCACCATCAAAATCGTATTGAATGGGACTTTTTCCACGACCAATGATTTCCTGAACGGTCATTGCCTGAAAACCAACTTCATCCAATGCTTTTTTCGTTTCAAAGTACATTTTTGGTCTTAAAATAATGGTTACTTCTTTCATGAATGGTCCCTCCTGCCTATAGTTCTTCTTCGCCGCTACTAATGGTAATCGCTTTTTCTACTTCTGTAAGAAAAATCTTTCCATCACCGTAACGTCCTTCCTTTCCAGAACGAGCAGTATCGGCGATAATCTTTACAACTTTATCTACGTTACTGTCCTCTACCACAATCATAATCATTTCTTTTGGAATTTCATCATAATAGGTATCTCCAACCTTTAGACCTTTTTGTTTGCCTCGACCGAGAACACTGGCTTTAGTAACAGCGGAAAACCCTTTGTCCATAAGCGCATCCAGTACATCTTCTGCTTTCTCTGGTCTGACGAACGATTTAATCATTTTCATAATATATTCCTCCAATCAAATTTGTGTAACTGTTCCTTTTAGCAAGAACCAATAGGGAACAGTTATTGTTTTCTTTGTAAAAAAAAGAAAAGTACAAAAACAACATGTAATATGCGTCTTTGCACTTTTTTTATGGGTATATGATAGCATGGCAAAAGAAAGAAAACCATTGTACTAAATTGTAATTTTAGAAATGAAAAACTGGAACTAAAGTTCTAGTTCTACTACTTTATGATGTTGTTTTGGAGTGGGTGGTTTTATGGAATTTTAGGCAAGTAGGTCAGTTTACTTTTCACATATAATAGGAAAGTATTGCTGTAAAAAGGTGAAAAAAGAACTTCAAATAGAACTTTAGTCTACCGGTCAAAACCAGAGGGAGAAGTTTTGTTGTAGCAAATCAAGATTTTGGACAATTGTAAGAAATTATTGAAAAAATTATAGTATAGGTATAGCAAACAAAAGCAATAACGATGGAAAGATAGAAGGAAGGTTGCTGTTCACGGAACTGTGAACAACAACGAATGAAGTGGATTGGAGGAGTTCTTATGCAGAAGATATTTACAAAGGAATTTAGACCAGGAGAAAAATGGTCCGGATTTATTGGAAGAAACAAGTATATACACTTTAAGGCATTGGGAGAAAATGCCAATGTATCTATTCTTTTATATAATATGAGAGATAAATCAGAGAGATATAATATGCCAGATACTTTAAAGGCACAGTATACTGCACATTTGGCAAAGGGAAATGTGTTGATGAGCGACAACGGAAGAGTGTTGGCAAGTATTGTAGAAGATAGTCTTGGATGGCACGATACCATTGCGGGACATACGACCAGACTTTTGACAGATGAAAAATATGGAAAGACCAGCTACCAGAAGCAGGGAAATGACTATTACCGATGTGGAGAGGAAAACTTCAAGGTGGAACTGGTGCGAAACAACATGAGCAAGAGAGATTTAGTTCCTTGTGTGAATTTATTTTCCAAGGTGTATGTAGAAGATGATGGAAGCATGCATTATGAAGTGGGACACTGTAAGGAAGGTGCTACGGTAACCCTTCGTACAGAGATGGATATTTTATTTATCGCAAGTAATACCCCAAATCCTTTAAATCCAAGTGAGGAGTATCCACAGGTTCCAGTTACCATGGAGGTATACGATGCACCACCTACTGATTTGATGGATGAATGTGTAAATCATAGAAGTGAAAATTACAGAGCATTTGAGAACACATGGGATTATAACAATTTATTGGGATTATAAATGTTTGTTTCTTATGTTATGAGCAAGTAGAGAAGAAAGGCTGTGAATAGTAATCAAGCAGCAGAGCGGATTGCGAATATCCACTTGCCAACACAAGTGTTTGCATTAGATAGGAGGATGGAACCATGTACGGATTTATTGAAAAAGACAGTGATTTAAAAATAGAAGATGCAATTTATGATGAAGTAGTGGAGGCTGGACTTGGTTGGATGCATGAATTAAAACCAGGGCAGACGTTTCGTATATTAGATATGGAAGGAAATCAGGCAGTCGATACGACATTTTATGATATGACAAACCCAGAGGATCATTATGGAGCAGTTCAGACCATAGTAATGCAGAAGAATATTTATCTTACGACGGGAAGTATTTTAAGAGCAGAATCGGGAAAGCCATTACTTGAAATTACAGCAGATAAGACAGGAAGACATGATACATTAGGTGGTGCCTGTTCTTCCCAAAGTAACACCGTTCGTTATGCCAGAGAAAAAAGATATATGCATAACTGTCGTGACAGCTTTATGTTACAGTTGGCAGACAGTACGGTGGATATTAGAAAGAGAGATTTGGCACCGAATATTAACTTCTTTATGAATGTACCAGTTACGCCACAGGGAGGATTTAAGTTTGATGATGGTGTATCTGCATCGGGAAAATATGTGGAGATGAAGGCATTGGAACATGTTATGGTGCTGATTAGTAACTGTCCACAGTTAAATAATCCTTGTAATGCATACAATCCTACTCCAGTAAGATTGTTGATTTGGGATTAAAAGATAAGATATCGTTTTATAGATGGCGAGGATGCCGACAAAAGGGAATCCTCGCTTATTTTTCTTTATAGAGAGATGATTTTTATAAAAGGACAAAAAACACTGCCTTTAGGCGGTGTGTACTCTTGCACGAGGTGCGGGGTTCAAGCCCCGTACCTCGTAAGGCACGTAGTGCCACTTTTATAGGAGCAAGTAGCAACGCGGATTGGGAATATCCGCTTGACAGAGCAAAACAGGAGGAAGTCATTATGTTTGATAAAGTGTTAATTGCCAATCGTGGTGCAATTGCAGTACGAATTGAGAGAACTCTGAAAAAGATGGGAATTAAAAGTGTAGCCGTTTATTCAGAGGCAGATAAAGACAGTTTGCATGTAACCAATGCAGATGAAGCTGTATATTTAGGAGATGGTTCTGCAAAAGAGACCTACCTGGATGTGGAAAAGGTCATTGCGGCAGCCGTAGAGACTAATGCACAGGCAGTACATCCAGGCTATGGATTTTTAAGTGAAAATACAGAATTTGCAAATGCGTGTGAAGAGAAAGGCATCAAGTTTATTGGACCAACGCCAGAGCAGATTAATTTATTTGGATTAAAGCATTCTGCCAGAGAACTTGCCAGTAAGGCGAATGTTCCACTTCTTGCAGGAACAGGCTTGTTGACTGGTGTAG
>FR899737.1:54036-77945 GCA_000437275.1 Clostridium sp. CAG:411
AGAGTACCGCCGGAGGTGGTGGAATCGGTATCCGTATTTGCGAAAATGAAAAAGAACTGGCGGATTCCTATGACAATGTATGCCATTTGGCAGAAAGTAACTTTAACGATGCAGGTGTATTTGTAGAAAAATACATTCGAAAAGCCAGACATGTAGAGGTGCAAATTTTTGGTAATGCATTTGGAGAAGTGACAGCCATTGGAGAAAGAGACTGTTCCGTACAGAGAAGAAATCAAAAAGTAGTAGAGGAATCCCCGGCGCCAAATTTAAGTGATGCGGTTCGAAAGGAAATGTATCAGGCAGCGGAAAGCCTTGCAAGAGCAGCTTCTTACCGCAATGCAGGTACGGTAGAATTTTTGTATGATGAAGAACAGGAAAAGTTTTATTTCCTTGAGGTAAATACCCGTTTGCAGGTAGAGCATGGAATTACAGAAGAAGTAATGGGTGTAGACTTAGTGGAATGGATGGTAAAAGAGGCAGCAGGAGAATTAAAAGATTTAAAGAAAAAAGTCGGAAAGCCAAATGGACATGCCATTGAGGTGCGTGTGTATGCAGAAGATTGTATCAACAATTTCCGACCTGCCAGTGGAAAAATCGATGATGTGGAATTTTCCGATATTGCCAGAGTGGAAACATGGATTAAGAAAAATATCGTGGTATCTCCTTTGTATGACCCAATGCTTGCCAAGTTGATCGTGCATGGAAAGGATCGTCAGGATGCCTTAGAAAAGATGAGCCGTGTACTGGAAGAGTCAAAATTGTATGGAATTACTTCGAATATGCAGTATTTAAAAGCGTTGATTCATACTCCTGCTTACAAAGAAGCCAAGCTTTACACGAAAATGTTGGAGGGATTTTTGCCTGAGGAAACAGCATTAGAAGTATTAAGTGGTGGAGTACAAAGTACAGTGCAGGATTATCCGGGAATGATCGGATATTGGACAGTGGGTGTGCCACCCTGTGGAGCAATGGATTCCTACAGTTTCCGAATTGGAAATGCTTTGTTGAAAAACAAAGAAGATGCAGCAGGAATTGAAATGACGATGAAGGGTGGAACTTTCCGTTTTCGTACCACCACTTCTTTTGTGATTACCGGAGCAGATATGGGGGCAACACTGGATGGAGAGAACGTACCAATGTATACGGTCATTCAGGCAGCACCTATGCAGGTGTTAAAGTTTGGTAATTGTAAAAAGGGGATGCGTACCTATTTATTAGTAGCAGGTGGTATACAGGTACCAAAAGTAATGGGAAGTTCTTCTACATTTGTAGACGGAAAGTTCGGAGGACACAATGGTAGAACCCTTCGAACAGGAGATGTGTTGCAACTTACCAAAGAGTGTCATATTTGTTCTGTGGAATCTTTCCCAAGTGAATATACACCAAAACTTACAAATAACTGGACCATTGGCGTGATTCCGGGACCACAACCTACCGCAGAATATTTAAAACCAGAGTATTTAGAAACATTAACCAGTGCGGAGTATGTGGTGAATTTTAACAGTGCAAGAACCGGTATCCGTTTAAATGGACCAATTCCACAGTGGGTAAGAGAGGATGGAGGGGAAGCAGGTTTACATCCATCTAACATTCATGACAATCCTTACGCCATTGGTACTTTGGATTTGACAGGAGACCAGTCTATTTTACTGGGACCGGACGGACCAAGTTTGGGAGGTTTTGTTTGCCCGGTTACCACAGCAAAGGGAGAATTGTGGAAGTTAGGACAATTGCATCCCGGTGATACGGTTCATTTCCAGTTGTTAAGCTTGGAGCAGGCAAAAGAAATCCGACTTGCACAGGAAGAAAATATAAAAGGCAATTATACAGAAGTTGTTTTACCAGAACCAATTAAGCTGGATGCAACGTATGCCATATTAGCAAAAGGAAGAGAAGGGGATACAGACTATCTCATTCGTTTAGATGGAGAAGAAAATGTTCTGATTGAATTTGGTGAAATGGAATTAAATATAGAGCTTCGCTTCCGTGCACATATTTTAATGAATGCATTAAAAGAAAAGAATCTTCCAATTATTGATATGACACCTGGTATTCGTTCTTTGCAGGTACATTTCCGTCCAGAAGAAATTACAACAAAAGAAATGGTAGATGCTATCGTAAAAACCAACAAAGAATTGGGTTCCTTAGATGATGTAACAGTACCATCCCGTATTATAAAATTACCTTTATCCTGGGATGATCCACAGACACAGTTGGCAGCAGAGAGGTATCAAAAGACCGTAAGACCAAATGCACCATGGTGTCCAAGCAATCCGGAATTTATTCGAAGAATCAATGGATTGGACAGCATAGAAGACGTAATGAAGATTGTGTTTGAGGCAAATTATCTGGTTATGGGCTTAGGTGATGTGTATCTGGGTGCTCCAGTTGCGGTGCCGACAGATCCAAGACACCGTATGGTTACCACAAAATACAATCCAGCCAGACCATGGACCCCGGAAAATGCAGTGGGAATTGGTGGTGCATATCTTTGTGTATATGGTATGGAGGGACCTGGAGGATACCAGTTTGTAGGAAGAACCATTCAAATGTGGAATGCTTTGCAGGAGACAAAATTCTTTACCAAAGAGAAGCCATGGTTGTTAAATTTCTTTGACCAGATTAAATTTTATCCTTGTTCCGCTGAAGAAATTTTACAATACAGAGAGGATTTCCTTCGTGGAAAATTTGAAATAGAAGTAGAAGAAACTACCTTCCATTTGGGAGAATATAAGGCATATCTGGAAAGCATCAAAGAGAGCAGTGCGAAATTTAAGGCTCATCAGGAGGCAGCGTTTGAAGCAGAAAAGCAAAGATGGGTAGAACAGGGATTGGATCATTTTGACTCGGAAGATGAAAATATAGATTCGGAAGAGACGGTCTTGCCAGAAGGAAGTGAAGGAATAGAAGCTACGATTCCGGGAAGTGTCTGGAAGGTATTGGTAGAAGAAGGACAGGAAGTAAAGAAGGGAGAAAACGTAGTTATTCTGGAAAGTATGAAGATGGAATTTCCAATTGCTGCAGAAGAGGATGGCGTGATTACAACGATTTGTGTGAAGCCTGGTGAACAGGTACAAGCAGGACAATATGTAGTGGGAATAGAAGCAAAGGAGGCGGTTTGATCATGTATGTTCCAAAACAACTGACCATTAGCTGGATCAAACAGGCGTATGCAAAACAGGTGCTTACGCCAGAAGAACTGATAGAAGAAATTATAAAGAGAGCGAAGGAACAGGAAGAAAAAAACATTTGGATTGTGCCGCCCACAAAGGAGGCAATACAACCCTATGTGGATGCCCTTCCCAAAGAGAGCAAGCAGTATCCTCTCTGGGGCATTCCTTTTGCCATTAAGGATAATATCGATTTAGCAGGAGTGCCTACGACTGCGGCATGTCCAGATTTTTCTTATACACCGAAAGAAAATGCTACAGTTGTAGAAAAACTTATAAAAGCAGGTGCCATTCCCATTGGAAAGACGAATTTAGATCAATTTGCAACGGGACTTGTGGGAACCAGAAGTCCGTACGGCGAAGTACACAATGCGTATCAGCCGGAGCTGATCAGTGGAGGTTCCAGTTCTGGTTCTGCCGTTAGTGTAGCACTGGGTATGGCTGCATTTGCTTTGGGAACAGATACGGCAGGTTCTGGAAGGGTGCCTGCTATGTTAAATACATTGGTAGGTTGGAAACCACCGGTAGGTTCCTGGTCCAGTAAGGGTGTGGTGCCGGCTTGTGCCAGTCTTGACTGCGTGACGGTATTTGCAAAAAAAATGGAGGATGTGGAGCTTGTCAATTCCATTGCAAAGGGTTTTGATGCAGAGTGTTGTTGGTCGAAAACGTTTCAGGAAAAGGGAAAGACATTGCCAAAGAAGGTTTATATACCAAAGGAAGAACCAGAATTTTACGGAGATTTCAAGGAGATATACAGACAGAAATGGAATGCCTGCATCAAACGAATCAAAGGGCTTGGAATTTTAGTAGAAGAGCTTGCCATGGATATGTTTCAAAAGGCAGCACTGATTTTGTATGAAGGTGCTTATGTGGCAGAGCGTTGGGAAGATTTAAAGGAATTTGTGGAAGCAAATCCGGGAAAAACATTTCCTGTTACCGAGACGATTTTACGATCCGGTGAAAAAAAGGAAAATACAGCGGCAAAGTTATTTGGAGATTTGCACCAATTGCAACAGTATAAGGCGAAAGCCAGACTATTATTGGAAGATAGTGTGATGATTATGCCCACGGCAGGTGGCTCCTTTACAAGAGAACAGGTTCGCAGGAATCCCATTGAGACAAACAGTAAAATGGGACTTTACACCAACCACTGTAACCTGTTGGATTTGACAGCAATTGCAGTACCAGAAAATAGCAGCGATAGAACATATCCATTTGGAATTACCATATTTGGAAGAAGCGATTCGGAGAACCTGGTTCTTGCATTTGGAGAGGCATTTTTAGCCAGTGAAAGTATCCAGTTAGCGGTGTGTGGACTGCATAAAAAGGGATACCCATTGGAATATCAATTGACGGAACTTGGGGCAGAATGGCTTGGCACAGCAAAAACTGCAAAAGGGTATCATTTGTATGAGTTGGACACAGAACCAAAGAAGCCAGGAATGGTGTATCAGGGAGATGGAGAAACATCTATAGAAGTAGAATTGTATGACATTCCAAAACAAAAACTTGGTTACTTTATGGAACTGGTGAAAAAGCCATTGTATATTGGTGATATTGAGTTAGAAGATAAAAGGATCGTAAAAGGATTTTTGTGTGAAGCTGCGGCAATCGTTGGTGCAGAGGGGATAATTTATAAATGATTGTAATATTATAATACATAGTGATGGACCGGTGTCTTAGGATGCCGGTTTTTGCTTATAAAAAAATAATAAAGAAAAGTTAAATGAAAAATATACTCAAAAATAGAAATGAAAAAATAGGAAAAACACTAAATATTTTGAACAGTGTATGTATAAATAAAATAATTGATTTGACAACACATAAATAAAAAGATATAATTTATTCTATGTTTTTGGAAAAACAAGGAAACAAAAATTCAAAAAAGTAGGAGAAAAGTAAAATGAAGAGATTAGCTAATGCGGCAACTAGAGCAGGTATATGTTTTGCCATTATACTATGTTTTAGTTTGACCGCTTGTGAAAAAAGGACGAAGGATAGTCAAGTATCATATCAATACGGTTTAATCTCAAGCTATGAACAGGATGCAACAAGTAAAGTTTTGTATTTGGATAAACAAGCAAACATAGTGGGAAAAAAGAAATTAAAAATATCTAATATTGGTGCAGGTTCCTATGGATACCCGATTATAAAAGATGGATATGTGTATGAGCAGTCGGAGGGACAAGGCTTTAATAAGAATAACTGTGCAATTATTTCTATGAACCTTTCGAATGGAGAAGTAAAAAAATACAAATTTCCGGGTTTAGTAGGTATTTCCGCTTTTGCAGTTACGGATACATATATTTATGTAGTTACGAATCTTAACTATAAAACCTATTTGGAACGCTATTGTTTGGAAAATGATACGATAGAAAAATATGTGATAGAGGATGTGATTGCAACAGATATGTGTGTATGTCAGGAAAAGGTGTACTTGTTTGATGAGGTATCTGAGGATGGAAAATCTTATAAAGTATATTGTGCAGATATAACAAGTCAAAGCACACGGCTTGTAGCGGATGTATCCTCTTATTACAACAAAGGAGAAGGGTTTGGTTTTCAGGTTGGCTATGGAAAAAATATTTATTTTACACACAATGATGAAATATTAAAATTAAATGTGGAAACTGGGAAGGTAAAAAGTATTCCATTGGATTGTAAGGAAGCCTTTGGGGCATATATAGCGGATGGAAAGTTGTACGTATCTTCTTGTGATATTTTTGATATCGATTCACCTGCTGACATTTTGATTGTTGATTTAAGCACAGATACTGTAACACAAAGTTACCATTTGGAAACATCTGTCATGCAATTTTATGTATCGAAGGATCATTTGTCAGTTTTAGGATCGGACAATACTCTATACATTTATGAAATAACAAACGAAGGGGAATGCAAGCTACAATATAAAAATAATCTGGAAGAAAAAGGATATGATTTTATAATGTCGTTTTATGAAAAACCATAACGTGCCCACTTGAAAGAAAAGAATAAGAAAGTCAGTTTTGATATAACTGACTTTCTTTTTTTGTGTAAGTAACGAGAAAAAATCCACATCTACGATGCGAAGCTAGTCTTTTGGAGTGTAAGGTTTTGGAGAATGCTGTAATAACTTGAAAAATTTGCAAAGCGTGTTTTGGAAGAAAGTTGCCCATTCAACTGTATATTCAAAAAAGGAAGAGGGAAGCGTGTTAGAAAGAAAAATTTTCCAGTAATATTCTACTTGCAAAACAGAACATATGTTTGTATAATAAACGTATGATTGAGAGAAAAACAGAAATGTCTATACAGGATAAATTAAAAATATTAGCGGATGCGGCAAAGTATGATGTAGCATGCACTTCCAGCGGTGTAGATAGAAAGGGAAAGGAAGGATTCCTGGGGAATGCCGAAAGTTGTGGTATATGCCATAGCTTTGCTTCAGATGGAAGGTGTGTATCATTATTAAAAATATTGATGACCAATCATTGCATCTATGATTGTAAATATTGTTGCAATCGCGTGTCTAAGGATACTCCCAGAGCTACTTTTACGCCAGAGGAAATCTGCGAATTAGTCCTTTCTTTTTATAAAAGAAACTATATAGAGGGATTGTTTTTAAGCTCTGGAGTAGTAAAAAATCCCGCTTACACCATGGAGAAAATGTGTGAGACGCTTGCCTTGCTGCGTTACAAATATAAATTTAATGGATACATTCATGTAAAATCCATTCCCGGAGCACCAGAGGAGTTGCTGGGAACTGCGGGTTATCTGGCAGACCGCATCAGCATTAATATGGAATTATGTCAGAAAGAAAGTCTGGAAAAACTGGCACCAAATAAAAGTGTTCAGACTATTATGGAACCTATGAAGATGGTTAGTGATACAATTGCGGTACATCGATTAGCCATTGGGAAAGATGCCAGAATGGAGCGAAGTCAGGTAAATCAATATCTTCCTAAAAGCATTTTTTTTCAGTCCGAAAAAGATAAAATTGCATCTGTGGATAAAAAACTTCTGGTCAATATGTTGCCACAGGAAAAGAAAAGGAATGCCCTAAATTCTTCTGTGATAGATAAGTTCTTACCGCTTGGAGGAACGTATCCTGCTAAAAACAGAGCCTTTGCGCCTGCAGGGCAGAGTACCCAGATGATTGTGGGAGCTACGTCGGAAACAGACTATCATTTATTGCAGACCACGCAGGAATTATATCGAAGATTTGACTTAAAACGTGTGTTTTATTCGGCATACATTCCTATCAATGAAGATAAGGACTTGCCAGACCTTGGAACAGCGCCACCATTGTTAAGAGAACATCGGTTATATCAGGCGGATTGGCTGCTTCGGTTTTATGGGTTTCATGCACAGGAATTATTAAGTGAGGAAAGACCAAATTTCAATGAAAAATTAGACCCAAAGTGTGATTGGGCAGTCAGACATTTGGAAGAATTTCCCGTAGAAGTACAGACGGCATCCTATGATAAGATTCTTCGTATACCTGGGATAGGACCAAAGTCAGCACGCAGGATTATGCAGGCAAGAAGATATGGAAAATTAGATTTCTCGGCATTGAAAAAGATGGGTGTAGTATTGAAACGGGCGCATTATTTTATCACTTGCAATGGAAAAATGATGTATCATACGCCCATAGAGGAAACGTATATTACCCATCAATTAGAGGATACTGGGAGGAAAGAAAACTGGCAGATACAACATGAGAATACGGCAAGACAGATGTCTTTGTTTACCGATTTTCATTTGCAGCAGTCTTAAGAAATGTATAAGTTGGAGGTGATTCTGTGACTGTATTTACTTGTGATTCAAATATCGAATCTATATTTACCTGTATCTATGATGCGTGGGTTTGGGCATTGCAGTATGGACATGAAAATTTGAGATTAGAGCGAGAACCAATTTTACAAAGCAGTCTTTTTGATACCTATGTTCATGTGGAACCAGACAGGGAAAAGGCAGAAAAGGTGGCGCGCTCTATACGAAATAAAATATCTTTTCAGGCATATATTCATATTTTTTATGGTTGCTTATATGCAGAGGATGTGTTAGACAGTATGTATCAATATTTGCGTATCGGTTTTCGGGTAGGAAAAAACATAGAACATATGCTTACCGAGCCAGCGGTAATGCGGATGATGGAGGTACGCAGAAGAGTTGGAAATGAGATACACTATTTTCGAGAGTTTGTACGTTTTCAATGTATCGATGAAAAAGTTCTGGTAAGCCATATTGAGCCAAAAAATAATGTACTATATGAGGTAGCAAGACATTTTTCAGATCGAATGCCATCTGAATATTGGATTTTGGTTGATGATAGAAGGAAAATTGCAGTTGTACATGAACCAAAAGAAGAAATGTATATACAACAGTTGGAAGAAGAACAGTATAAAAAACTGCGACAGACAGAGAAGGTACAAGATGAATTTACAGAGCTTTGGAAGCTATTTTTTGATACGATTGGAATTAAAGAACGGGAAAATAGAACATATCAAAGAAATCTATTTCCGATTTGGATGAGAAAACATGTAACGGAGTTTATGGAAGGGAAAATAGATGAATAGAATACAGCAACAATTATTAGAATTAAAAGATGATTCCTACAAGGAATTTCATGAAAAGTTAATTCCTACGGTGGAGAAAGCTAAGATTATAGGAGTGCGGACACCAGTGCTTCGCAAATATGCAAAAGAACTTTTAAAACAGGCAAAAACAGACGAAAATGTGAAAGAGGAAATAACACAGTTTATGGAACAACTCCCTCATATATATTATGAAGAAAATAATTTGCATGGATTGTTGATAGAGGGGATAAAAGAGTATGAAGAATGTGTACAAAAATTAGATAGTTTTCTGCCTTATGTGGATAACTGGGCAACTTGCGATCTTTTGTCCATGAAACTATTTAAGAAATATCCGCAACCTGTACTGGAAAAGGTGAAACAATGGATGGCATCTAAGCATACCTATACAGTCCGATTTGGGATTGGAACATTAATGCGCTATTATTTGGAAGAACAATTTAAGCCAGAGTATTTGCAATGGGTGGCAGCAGTCGATTCAGAGGAATATTATGTAAAGATGATGGTGGCATGGTATTTTGCTACGGCACTTGCGAAGCAGTATGAAGCGACGCTTCCTTATTTAGAAAAAGGACTTCTTCCTACTTGGAATCATAACAGAACAATACAAAAGGCAGTAGAAAGTTATCGGATTACACCAGAACAAAAACAATATCTTAGGACATTAAAACGAAAATAAGTAGAAAAGGTTAGTCTTGTCTATTTATTGAGTAGTATCAAATGTGAAAAGCGACAGAGAGATATTGGTATTTTTAGGAAAGTTATTTCGTGGGGTCTTTACTATAGTGTGTGTACCGCATCCTTTGAACCATAATTAAATTTTTGATGAGAAGTAATAGGGATACACTTTTTTCTTGATTGTAGTGAAAGATAGTGATAGGATAGATATATTAGCGTGACTAATTAGGAAAGTTACGATGCAATAAGTATAGGGGGATTCGGAATGGCAGAGAAAACAAAAAGCGTTGCAACGGATGAAAAAATAAAAGATACAGTAGTATCGTCAGAGGAGACAATGGAGGAAAATAAGGCAACGAAAACAGCCGGGAGTACCGGGACAAAGAAACAGGCTACTGCCGCATCGGAAAAGAAAACGTCACCTGCAAAAAAGACTACAGTGAAAAAAGTGTCAAATAAGGCAACTGAAGAAAAAGTGGAAGTGCAGGATAAGACAGATCAAGATAAAGATAAAATAGAAGAGAAAAAAACAACAACCAGAAGAAAAACGACAAAGACTGCCGCAAAAGAGGCGGATGAAGCTAAGGCAGAGAAAAAGACAACAACGAGAAAAACAACAAAGAAGGCTACCACAACGACAAGAAAGAAAACAACTAAAAAAGAGGAACCAGAAAAGGAAGGTAGCGTAAAAAAGGTAACGGAAAAGAAGGAAGAACCGAAAGAAGAAAGCGGACAAAAAAAGACGGCAGCAAAAAAGAAAGACGCGGAAGAAAAGAGTACCAAAAAAAGTACAACTAGAAGAAAAACAACAGAAAAAAAAGAAGAGAAGAAAGTTCCTGCATCTGATGAAAAAGAAAAGAAAGAATCAGAAGAGGAAGCAGTGAAGTCTACTGCACCAGAAAACCCAGAAATAGTGGGACAGGAGGAGCAGAAAATGGAAGAAAAAGTGGAAGAACCGATTTATAGAAAAAAAATATTGTTTGTTGGTTCAGAATGTTATCCATTTGTAAAGACAGGTGGTTTAGGTGATGTTATGTATGCATTGCCAAAAGCACTGAATAAGGTAGGATGTGATGCTAGGGTAATCTTACCAAAATATCGTTGTATTCCATGGGAGTATCAGGAAAAGATGGAATATATTCATAATTTTTACATGGACTTGAGACGTGATGGAAAAAATTATTATGTAGGTGTTTTCAAATATGAAATGGATGGCGTAACTTACTACTTTATCGACAATGAAGAATTGTTTAGTGAAGGAAATCCATATACAAGCATACCAAACGATATCGTAAAGTTTACTTATTTTTGTAAGGCAGCGTTAGCAGTCTTGCCAATTGTTGATTTTATACCAGACATCATTCATTGCCATGATTGGCAGGCAAGTCTTGTGCCAATTTATTTGCGTACATTATTTTCGAATACAGAGACTTGTAGAAGAGCGCAGACGATTATGACAATCCACAATCTAAAATTCCAGGGTGTATGCAATTTGGAGACACTTCGTTTTTGGAGCGGACTTCCAGATGATGTATTTACAGATGGCGTATTAAAAGATGGAATCGATGCGAATATGTTAAAGGGTGGTTTGACCTATGCCAATAAAATTTCAACTGTAAGTAATACTTATGCTGGCGAGATTAAGACTGCCACATATGGAGAACATCTGGATCAACATATTGGGTATCATCATATGAAATTATGCGGTATTGTGAATGGTATTGATTATGATATGTATAATCCAACAACAGATTCCTATATCTATGAAAACTATTCAATTAAGGATGTAATTGAAAAGAAAAAGAAGAATAAGAGAGCACTTCAGGAAGAGTTAGGATTAGAGCAGGATACAGGTAAATTTGTAGTGGGAATTATTTCAAGATTAACAGATCAGAAGGGATTGGATCTGATTAATTTCATAATGAATGCACTTGTAGACCCTTATACACAGGTAGCGGTACTTGGTACAGGTGATCCAAGATACGAAGAGTCTTTCCGCTATTACGAAAATCATTTTAAGGGAAGAGTTTGTTCAAATATTATGTATTCTGAGGAACGTGCTCATAAGATTTATGCTGGTGCAGATGCATTGTTGGTACCATCTCAATTTGAACCATGTGGTTTGACACAGTTGATTGCCATGCATTACGGAACAGTTCCAATTGTTCGTGAAACAGGTGGCTTGAAGGATACGGTACAGGCTTACAATGAATATGAAGAAACAGGAAATGGATTTTCCTTTTATGAGTACAATGCAAACCAGTTGTTAAATATTGTGAATTATGCTAAAACAGTATATTTCACAAGGAGAGAATCTTGGGATGCCATGGTAAAACGTGATATGGAACAGGATGTATCATGGGCAAGATCTGCGACACAATATAAAGCATTGTATGATTCTATGTTAGGTTGGTAAACATAATAATTGGAAGATAGGATATAGCAGCGGATAGGTTCAATTGTTTTCTATTGTTGTGTACATTTGTAAGAAAAAGAAAACGAAGATTGAGGTAGAGGAACGGTTTCCCAAAAGTAGCTAAAATGTTTATTTATTTTGGAGGTTCACCTTAATTGTCGTTTTCCTTTTTTGCAATTCTTAAAATTACATTAGAAACTCCATAATAAGCAATATCTATATTGCAAAATCGCTTTTTGTGTGCTAAGATAAAGCTGGTTCTTGAAAGAACGCAAAACTAAAATATAAAAGGGAAAAGTGAGGAGAGATTAAAATGAAGAAAAAATGGCTAGCAGGCATTTGTGTTATGACTTGTGTTGCATCTTTATTAGCGCCAGGAAGTATGACTATGCAGGATAAACGTGCAACCAGTAACATTGCATATGCAGAAACTACAAATACACAATATGAAGGTACTTATACGGTACCAGTTACCAGTACGGTAAGTAAAAATGATTCAATTGCATCTATAAAAAAGGTATCTTTCGAAGGAAACATTTCTGATAGCAATACAGAAGATGTTTATTTATTAAATGTGCAGGAATCAGGTGTTAATTTAGAAATTCAGGGAGCTGTAGAAAATTTATCTGCTAGGATGGAATTGCAGACACTGGCAGGAAATACTTTAAAAAGTTGTATATTAAACAGCTATAGTGAGATGATTGATACAACCACTGGTACGAGAGAAGCAGGAATTTATAAATATTATTTAGCAAAGGGACAGTACCTTTGTAAAATAAGTAAAAATTATGGTTCGGGAACACTTGCGTATAAGGTGAATACTTATTCTGTGGATGCATCAGAGGCAAAGGGCATATCCTTTGGCCAAAGGTATATATCTTACGCAGGACATGCAGCACAGTATAAAAAAATAACAGTTAAAGAAGCTGGAAAATTGACAATTAAAAGCAATGAGTATAATAGTTTGTCAGAAGTATATGATACACAGCTTGTAAACACGAACGGGGATTATTTTACTCTTTGTAATGCAAAGAAGAAAGAATTAACTTCAGCATCAAGTAGTACAACAAACAAATGCTATGGAGTGAAAAAGGGAACCTATTATATAAAAATGTCTCGTACATATTACGATTATAGAGTATATTCTGTTTCCTTTAAAAAGGCAGGAACACCAACGAATACAAAGAAGAAAACTGCAAAAACAGTTACGAAAAAGTTGCAAAGCTATGTATTAACTTCTGAAAGTAGTGCAACACAGTGGTACAAATTTACTTTAAAAAAGGCAAAAAGAATGAAATTCTATATAAACAATCAAACAGATGACCGTTTAAGAATAGAAATTCAGAAGAAGGGCGATAGTGCATCTGTATTATATGTGGATAAAAATGACTATACAAATATTCAGCGTACCAATTATGGTAAAGTTACAAAGTGGGAGAAGGGAACCTATTATGTGAAGATTACCAAATATTATACAAGTAATACGGGTGGAATTGTACAGGTGAAATTAAAATAATAGTTAATAAGGTATGTCTATGGTAGACATACCTTATTTTTTCTTTATTACTTGATTTATGTAAGCCTCTATGAACCGTTTACCTGTTGATTGATAGAACTAATTTTTTTATGGAAAAATCTTAATTTGATAGAAAAAGGTACAGCTTATTTTCAATAAAGAGAGAATGGATAGAAGTAACTTTTTCATTTTTGGAAGTGGTTTAATTGCTTATAATTGGCTTTACAAAATAGTGAAAATATGTTATTATATAACATGTTGTTTGCACGCATGGCGGAATTGGCAGACGCGCATGGTTCAGGTCCATGTCCTGTAACAGGGGTGAGGGTTCAAGTCCCTCTGTGTGCACGATTGCATTTTAGAATGTAAAGGATAAGTGAAGACACTATGTGGTGTGAAAAGCTGTAGAGCAGTCTCACCGAACTTATATACAACGGTACCGATGTGCATGTGGTACATTGGTGCTATGTTTAACCATCAATGTATTATAGATACAGAGCAGAACGAGTTGTTATAAGTTTGGTTGGGGCTGTTTTTCTTTTGAAAAAAGTGGAAAACAATTGTGTTTGCTATGAAAATTTCAAAATAAAGGACAGACATTACTAGAACTATATGGATGTGTACCATTACAAGTGTCGAATTGCGAAAATATAGGTTGCTTCTTATGGAATAGTACGATATATAGCAGATTTTGTATTTTGCAAGCACTTGGAAAAAGAAGGGAGAAAGAAACATGAACTGGAAAAAAAATAAAAAAAGTAGAAAGAGTTTGGTGTACAAGTGTATATCTGTTGTGTTAAGTATGAGTTTGCTTGTAGCAATGCCGTTCGAACAAAAAGAAACAAGTTATGCACAAAAAGCAAATTCTGGAATACTATCGATTCAGACAACAGAGGCAAAAACAGGCACAATTAAAAATATTATTTATATGGTCCCAGATGGAGGCGGCTTCCCTTCTTATGACATTGCCACAAAGGTAAAGGAGGCGGGAGGTCTTACTTACCTTTATAAGAACAGCAATTTTAATGGAACAAAACCGACAGAAAATAAAATGTATATGGCGGATTATCTGATTGGTTCCGTAACAACGAAATCTGCAAATAACGCCACAACGGATTCGGCTGCTGCAGGAACCGCATTGGCAACAGGAAAAAAGACAAATAATGATTATACAGGAGTAACATCCGCGAAAAAACCGATTGCAAATCTGACGGAACTGGCACAATTAGAAGGAAAAGCCACTGGTTTGATTGCCACATCCTATAGCTACGATGCGACACCTGCAGCATTTTCGGCTCATGCAAAATCACGTTCTGATAGTGATACTATTATTTCACAGATGTTACATACGGATTTGACGGTTATGCTTGGAGGGGGAATGAGTTACACAGGATATACCAAGAAGGATAACTTAAAAGCAGCGAAAGAACTAGGATATACAGTGGTAAATACGGAAGACCAGCTAAATGCAGCGGCAGCTTCTGCGACAGAAGATACAAAAATTTGGGGAGGTTTTCAGGCTACGAATCATCACATGCCTTATGATATCGGATATGGCAGTTCTTATGATGGTATTGACGATTCCAAAAGACAGGCACCAACGTTAGCAGAGATGACAAAGGCATCCATAGAAGTATTATCAAAAAATTCCAATGGATTTTTCCTTATGGTCGAGGGAAGCAAAGTTGATTATGGAAATCACCATAGAATGATGACAGAATCTGCTGGAGAATACATTGCGTTTGACGAAGCCTTTAAAGTGGCAGTAGATTATGCAAAGGAACATAAAGACACTGTTGTTGTGGTAGTGCCGGATCATAATACTGGATTGAATACAACACCGAATGCAGAAAATATGCAAAAGGTAGTTAAAATGATTCAAAATGGGGAAAGCACAAAAAATGCGACATCATTACTAGATTTTTCCAGTTATGCAGGAGAGGGTGACAGTGCGCATACAGGAATGAATGTGGGGATATGGATGTATGTCCCAGATGGGGTAGATCGATTAAAAGGAACTGCGACTACTGCCATTACAGATAGCAGTAAACGAGAAGCGTATACCATTGATAATACACAGGTTGCACCATATCTGGCTTCTTTGTGGGGAGATAAAACGCTGAATGATGCAACGAACGAATTGTATATAGATGCATCTGATTATGGAACCTATACGAATGGTGAATTTCAATTTACGGGAAAAAATGCGAGTGTGACGATTAACACAGATAAAGCTACGATTGAAGGAAAAGATATAGAATTAGCTGGAAAATTATCGATTTATGAAGATGGACATTGTTATGTACCAAAGGAAATTTTGCAAAGATTGAACATTTCTGTGGGGCAGGAGAATGAAAAGAAATTACAGGGAACAGGAACGCAAGAGGACCCTTATGTGATTGCAAATGAAGCTAACTTCTTAGAATTTACCAATACAATGAAAAATGGGGAAAGTTATGCTGGTAAATATATCAAACAAACGGCAAATATTGATATGGAAGGCATCTCTGATTATGCAGGAATCGCAGGAAATGATGCGAATATGATTTTCAAAGGTAGTTATGATGGACAGGGGCATTCTATAAATGTGAATATCAAAGCGGAGAATGAACAGGGAATTTCTATTTTCCCATATACGTCAGGAGTAATCAAAAATCTGGGAACTACCGGAAGTATCACAAATACAGCGGCGGATAACGGATGTGCAGGGATTGCCCGCTCAATCCGAAAGGGTGGAACCATTGTAAACTGCTGGTCAACAGTAGATTTGAATGCAACAAAGGATGCGGCAGGAATTGCTTGGACTATTAAAGACGGTGCCACCATGTATAATTGCTTTTACAAAGGCAAAATCATTACAAAAAATAACTATGGTGTAGGAATTGTAAATGGAACGGTAGAAAATTGTTTCTATCAAATGGAGCAGGGTAGTACAGCCGTAAGTATAAGTACCACAAATAAAGCAGGTGGAAAGGAAACGGATACATTTTCGGCACAGGCATTAAATGGATACCAGAAAGATGCTGTGGATAAATTAGATATTTTAAAGGATACAGAACAATTATGTAAATTTGTAGAGTATCCTGGTTATACATTTGCATTTGCAGGAAGTGTTGCAGGACTTAAAGAAATAACGTATACATATACTTGCAAAGATGGAGAGAAGAAGACCAATTCTGTAAAGAATTTCTCTAGTGATGTAACTGGATATAGTGAGATTATTGGAGATGAAATGAATCCGCATCTTCCGATTGAGATTAGCGGAAAACCAGTGCTGTCAGATGGAGAAGAAATTGTAACAGGTGGAACGACAAAACTTGATACAAAGGGATGTGGAAATGGAGAAATTACAGTTACGGCAACCGTAAAAAATGCATATTATGAGACAAAAAGTGTTACCCGATATAGCATCCTGTTTAGTGGACCAGGAGCCACCGAGGAAACAGCAAAACCAGATCTTACAGCGACACCTATTGTGCAAACCAGTGAACCGGCAACGAGTATACCAACACAGACGCCAGAAAATACCAAGGTACCTGTTATAGAAATTACGGTAGCACCAATTACGGTGCCAACGGAACCAGCGAGTGAACAAAATACGCCATTGCCAACGCAGGATGTAGAAAAGGATACAAAACCAGTACCGAGTGCGGACATAGATCAGGGACAAACAGTGGCACCGAAGGATACCGATATACCAAGTGTTACAACGATGCCTTCTATTACTGCAACACCAGAGATAAAAAAACAGGAAATTAACAAAAGTACAATATTAAATGTAAAGAAAAGCTATGTTTATACAGGAAATAGCATAAAGCCTGTTCCTGTAGTGACGATAAATCGTTATGTATTGCTTCCTAAAGTGGATTATACCTTATCCTACTCTGGCAATATTAATGCAGGAATAGCTAAGATAACGATAAAAGGAAAAGGAGAATACATAGGCAGTAAAGTTGTAACATTTCGAATTACACCAAAGAGTGTAAAACAATTGAAATTTACAAAAATAAAGAAACAAAGATATACAGGAAAAGCAATAAAGCCAAACGTTTCCGCTAAATATGGAAAAAGAAAACTGAAAAGAAAAATAGACTTTACTATCGTTTATCGGAAAAATAGAAAAAAAGGAACTGCCATCGTATATGTCAAAGGAAAGGGCAATTATACAGGAACAAAGCGATTAACCTTTCAAATTAAATAAGGGTATATGTATCATCTAATATTATGCATGGGGCAAAAAAGAACTGTCTAAATTAAGGCAGTTCTTTTTTTATGGCATTGTTCTATTTATGGGAGAGTTTCTTAACAGAGAAATGGAACTTTGTTTCTATCAGTTGAATGAGTAGTTAGCTGTTAGTGGGGAGTATAAGGCTACCTAATAGAATTAGGTTTGTGTATCTCATATATAGGTTGATTTTGGTGCCTAATTAATTGTATGAAATAAATAAAAAATAGACATGGTTAAAAGAGTAATTGTTAGTATTGCTGAAAATATTTTGTAAAAATAAGAAAAAGCAAATAAAAGAGATAATGATATACATATTGCACTAAAAATCAAGGATTTTGTCTTTGGAAAATTGTTTGTATTGCATACAAAAATTACGTTTATGACCTCAAACCCTACGTTTACGACCAAAATGAAAAAAAGGGAGATTGTTGTGGTATAATGTCGTTTGCATTTAGAAAAAAATATTTGAAAAAAAGGAGAAAGGGTAAATATGCAGAATCTAGTAATAAAAAACGAATTAAAATATTATGAATTTCACAAGAAAAGAAATCATAACAAGCATCAGAAAAGGAATTCAAGTAGGGGATATACTGATAATACGTTGTTAGTTAGTCCAATTCCATATAGTGCTAAAGCTACTAAGACTCAACAATTTAAAAATAATCAAGAGATACAATCTGCATTAGCAGGTATGGATTTCTATTCGGGACCGTCAGATGGTTATTTGAATTCAGATTTAAGTAAAAAGGCAATTAAGAATTTTCAAAGAGTGTATGGTTTAGATGCAAGTGGGAAGATGGATGAAGAAACAAAAAACAAATTGTCTGTTGTGTCAAGGTTTAGAAATAAATGCGCATCAAGTGAAAATTTCAAGAAATTGTGTAATGAGCTTAATTTTGATTATAAACAAAAATTGGCATTTTTAGATACATGGGTATTTTTAAGAAAATCAATGGGATTAAATACAAATCAGGCTGCTGGAGTCGCAGGAAATATATTTGCAGAATCTGCATTTTCATCTGATAATGCACAAGATAACAAATATCCTGGAATTCATAATGCAGATTATAAATATAAAACTGATGATGGGATTGGATACGGTCTTATTCAATGGACATTCGAAAATAGGAAGATTGGATTGAAAAAGGTGGCAGATAAGATTAATATTAGTGTTTCTAATATTAATGCTCAATTATGTTTTTTTAAAAAAGAAATGAAAAATAGTTATAAAAAGGAATGGAATAAGATTAAGGATGTGTCAACGTATGGTGAGGCAAGTGATTTATTTTTAGAGAAGATAGAAAAACCTAAAAGTAAAAATTATGCTGTGCGCCGAAAGTATGCGAAAAGTATTTATAATAATATGAAAAAATATTAGAATAAAAAATATTCCAGTCTTAGAAGGATGTGTAAATATGAGAAAATCTTTTTATAGAATAGTTATAGTATGCGTAACGTGCATTTTATTGAATGGATGCGGTACAACTGCGGTTAAGGATAAGCATAAAACAGGAAAGGAGGTTAGGGAGGATAGTGTGACGGAAACACTATATAACAATTTGCCAGATGAAATTGTAGATATTTTATCGAATAATGCGAAATTTATTGATGTGAAAAGTAAAAAGTCTGCAACGGTAAATACATTGGAATTGAAGGATACCAACGAAGAAATTGTTTTTGGAAAGCAATATTGGAAAAGTTATATTATATGTGATTTGGATGATGATAAAGAACAAGAGTTAATAGTAAAAATGGAAAAACCTTCGGAGGATAGTTATCTGGATTGCATTTATATTTTTGATAAGCAAGACAAAAATGTTTATGCATATTTATATTCCAATAGAGATATTTGTCATGTATATCAGAATGGAATTTTAGAAGGAACAAGTGGGGCGGCAGATGTGATGTATTACAAAGTAGCATTTAACAGGGAAAAAAGAAGTGAAGATATAGTAGCACAAAGTATTGGAGACATTACGAGATGTACATATAAAATAAATAAGAAGAATGTTTCAGAAGAGAAATTTTATAGATATATTTCGAAGTTTTCAGATGAAAAATCAATAAAATGGTCTGATTTAAGTGGATTTTAGTTGTAATTATATCCGTGTAGCAAAACTGTGATAGTAAGAAGAATGTATGGAGTGTTGTATATTTGCTGGAAATATGTTGATGTTGGGAGTTTTCATAACATTAGTTCTCCTAAATAAAAAGTATCTTAATAAGTTGAAACATTATAAAGGAAGGAAAAGAAAACATGAAGAAAAGTACCCTATTATTAACTGGAGTATTAATTTGTGCATCTATTTTTTGTGGATGTGGAGCGGAAGATAAAACCAGTGAAAATAATAAAAAAAATGCAACAGTAAAAACGGAAGTTACGAATATTCCTGCAACAGAGAAGGTTCAAGAAACAGAAAAGCCTGTAGATATAAAGAAGAATACGTTGTATTTTTCTTGCAAGACAAATAAGAAAAATACGCCAGGGAGCATTCCCGCAAATGAAGCGGAAGGAGAACAAATGGATTGTTTCTTTGTATCAGGTGATTACCTGTTTCTTGATGATACCGTAGGAAATCGTATTCTGGTTTACAAAGATTTTGCATATGACCATGAAATTCCACTATCAGAAAATCAGGACGTACAGGATATGTTTTATGATGCGGAAAAGAATGTATTAAAAACTGTATATGAAAATAGAAATTATACGGATGCAACCCATTATTTTTATATGGAAATTTCTGTAGATGATGGCAACACTACAACAGACAAAGAAATTAGCAATGCGGACAAAGTATTGCTAGAGTATTATTTTGATGTGTATGGAAATTTGAATACAGATTATTATGATGATAAAAGCACAGAGGAAGTAGTATCTTTTTTAAAGATACTACATAAAATTTTTCCGAGTAGCTATAGTTGGGAATACTGCTATCGAAATCCAGATACAGGGACATCTATTTATTCTATATATGATAATGTAGATGGAAATGATAGAACTTCGATTGTTAGGGTAGAAAATGGAAAGGCAACCAAATATGCAGTTCCAATGCAGCGTTTTGTAGATGGAGAAAGCTTTAAAAAAATAGATGGAATTTTGTATGAATTGGTGCAAAGCGAAGATAAAATTGAAATCTATATGTTGGCGGAAAAAGACTTTTCTAAAAATAAGCTGAAGGGTTATATTACGGAAATAGAATAAAACTGTTTTAGAATAAATAATTAAAAGGTGCCTGACACCAGGGGATTTTGGAAAAGAAATGATAGAATAAAATTGTCTAACAGAAGAAAGAGCTTGTCTATAAAATAGATGGAAATGAGAAGAGAGTGAAAGTGGTGCGGATAAAACACTTTTTACAAAACGAGCCTCGTTAGTGACAGCTTTGGTTACGAT
Source organism: Clostridium sp. CAG:411 (assembly GCA_000437275.1). GTDB lineage: Bacteria > Bacillota > Clostridia > Lachnospirales > Lachnospiraceae > CAG-411. Next base: position 75,015 of record FR899737.1, read on the forward strand.
GGTAGTTATTTCATCAGCTAATTATTGCAGGTGTATGTGGTATCAGCTGAAAGAACCAGAGGGTCTGGATGAGTTTGTAAATAGAAAAAAACAGTGTGCAATAAAGTATATAATTAAGAAGAGAGGAATTTATATGTGGAATATAAAAGGGAAAATTGGTGTATTTATGGCATTGAGCATGTTTTGTGGATTATTTGGCAATTTGTATGTGGATAATACTATGGCATATGCATTAAATAATAAGAAGTATAGTACAAATAAGTATGTGGGAAATTCGTTGAATCACAATGAAAAAATGTTATTGGGAATAATATCACGGGAAGATAAAGAGAAAATATGTAAAAGAATAGAGCATTACTATTCTGTGTTATACGAGGGGTTGCACACAGGAACACAGGGGGATATTACTGAAGATTTTTATGATGAAAAGAGCCATGTTGTAGAAAATGAAATGAACAAAAATGATATTGATATAGCAATTATCACCAATGAATTACTTGATTGGTATAAATTACATTTTAATTATTTAAATTTTGAAGAAAGCAACGGGGATATTATAGTAAATGTTGAAGTAAAATCAGAATTTCATTATCAATCTGCTCCTAATGATGTGGATTCTAGCAAAAAAGATACATACAAGATATGTTTAACCGAGTTAAATAATGAATGAAAATAAAGAATATAGATTCAGAAACGGATTTACAGTATTTGCAACTAGATAAAGAATTTGAGTATTCTGATATGGAAGATAATACGGTTACTGAAAGTGAAATAAAAAAGTATGCGCAACAGCGATTGGATACTGTAGAAAGTTTTTTAAAAGTAACAAGAAATAGTAGTGATAATGTAAAAAGTGAAGTGTCAACTAGGGTAGTCGCTGAAAAATTAACTTCGCGTTCTTATAATTCTACAAATGGTGTAAAGTATGCACGTTTATATGCCCTACAGAATAACCCGAAAAATTTGGTGTTTGCTAGAGCAAGTTTAGATTGTACTAATTTTGTTTCTCAATGTGTATGGGCCGCATATGGTGGATGGAAAATAGATACAGAAAAATTTACAAATGTTAGCATCAATAGAACAAGAGTGGCAAATAAAGAGCGAATGACAAGTTCATGGTACGGGGCAAAATATGGAAAGGGAGATATATCAAACAATTTTTGTGGAGTGACATATTTTTATAATTATGTAACCGATAGTAAAAAATCTTTTGGTCCACAAGGAAAAGGATATGGAAAAGCGAGTACAGATAAATTTGACTTGAGTAAGGTAAGAGTTGGTGATGTAATTCAGTTTTATTTAGCATCATATGGAAATTGGAGGCATTCAACCTATGTGTCATCAGTAACAAAAGTAGGAGCAGATGATTATAAAATTTTCTTATGCACTCATCAAAGTGATCATAAAGATATTTCAATTACAGAATATTTATCAAATTTTGATAAGGCCAGAGGAATTCATTTTGAAAACGGAAAGTTTTCAAGTTAAATAGCTGCTTTATTAAAGTATACAATAGAAAAGACAAAAATATAAAATCAATTATCTAGTTAACTGTATAGATTTTATAGTATGGAAAGGTTGATCGTTTAGCGACTTGGAATAACTGTGCAGAATTTAGTTATGAATAATTTATAAAAAAATTTGGAAAAGAGGTAATTTGTATGAGAAGAAGTAGAATGGTAGCTATAATCCTATGGATCATGTGTATGGTAGTGCAGTGTTCCAGTGCATCCGTTTATGCGATGGATGAATTTTACTCCATAACAAATAATATTGGTTATGATGCTATTTTCTTAGGAAAACTCAAATCGTATGATGGTGAAAATCTTGTACTGGATCAAGTCAACGTATTGTATGATAAGAGTGAAAGATACAAGGATAGAAAGAGTATGGAAAATATAGAAGTATCTTGTTGTCAAAAAGATATGGAAATAGATGGAAATGCTGTAGGGAATTATGTCTTAATTCCAACAGTGCGAAAGAACGGTGAGATGGAAGCAAATGTGCGTATGTCTATGATCGTTTTGTATGACAATCTTAAGGACATTAAAATACAAAAATATTTAATCGGTCGTGAAATGTCTGAAGGTAATAAGGCGCAAATGGAATACTATGTCAATCATGGATGTCAACCGGTAGAGTTTTATTATGAGGATGGGATCGTAAGAAAAAGATCAAATGATGAAATCATTTATCCAACAAAAGTGAATGTTACAAAAGAGCCTGTAAACAAAGAACAGGATAATCAGAAAGGTGTAAAAAAGAAGGGGAAAAAAGAAGTATATATGCAATTTGCATTCTGTGGAGTGTTAGGAGTGCTAGTTGTAGGTTGTATATGTTGTAGGATAAAAAAGTAGATTAAAGGTGCCTTTTATTCTGCAATTAAAGGCACCTTCTAACTTCTAAGACTATTGTGACAGGAAATGTAGAAAAAAGAACCCCATAATTCCCCTCATGAATGAGGGGCTAGGGGAGTTGAATTTTACTAACTAAAAAGAATAGAGATACATCCGTATGTAATTATCCGAAATATGTAAAACAATCTTGTTTTTTACATAAATATCCAAATCCAACTAGTACATATGCAGTAATGAATATCCCCTATTGCTGGGGTGGGTATACATTAGCATTTAAAACTCAAATTGCAAATGGGTACTATGCATCCAATGTTTGTACAAAGTCAGATGGAAATAATGTAGGTTATATTAGTAAAACAGCAGGATTAGATTGTTCTGGCTTTGTAAGCAGAGTATTTAAGTTGGGGAGTCATTATGGGACAAGTCAATTAACCAAATTGAGTTGCTTTACAAAAAGAAGTAAAAATGAAAATGTGAAAAAAAATGATGTATTGATTGCGCCTGGTGTGCATACCTTGATTGTACAAAAGGTGTATACAAAAAAGAATGAAATATATATGGATGATCTCTCGGA
>FR899738.1 GCA_000437275.1 Clostridium sp. CAG:411
CTTGCAAATCCTGCATTTCTTTTGCCAGATGTTCTTTTTCATATTCCATTATCTTCGTATAATTTTCTAATGAATAACTATCCAACATAATATCCACCACCTCTGCTCGATGCTGTTCCAGAAACTCTTTCAAACGGTCTTCCTCAATACATTCATCAATTGCTCGGTTTACTGCAATCTCCAATGAAACAGCCTTTGTATAATCCCGCACCTTTTTTACAAATATGGCATAATCCATCAACGGTTTACAATGCTCCATCAATTCTTTATTCTTTCCATAGTTGATGTTTATCATGCGTGCCACCACTTCGACACAAGGTTCTACTCCATCATCCTCAAAACAATCGGATAACCGAATGGTTGTCTCCTCATCCTGCACGGTCTTTCTACTATAAAAGGAAATGTCTTTTCCCCTAGTATAGCAGAATCCAAGCCCAAATTCCAGTACATATGTTTTCTTTCCTAATTGGGAAACTTCGGTCGAGCGACCTTTTGAACTCTATTTTGCGTTTTGAAAATGGATATCTTATAGGGAAAGCATATCCACATAGCAAAATAGATTTTTATTGTAACAGGTTTTTAT
>FR899739.1:0-6527 GCA_000437275.1 Clostridium sp. CAG:411
GGGAGTTCGAATCTTCTCGCGCACGTTTTTTAAAGATTGAGATTTCTCAATCTTTTTTTGTTTTATCTTTTTCTTTTCTAAAAAAGCTTTGCATGTCGGTATTCTATTCGCGTTTTGCCCTAGGTTTTTATTTACTCTATTTCGTAGTTCAATTTAGTTATATGATAGTTGAGCCCATCGTCTACATAAATAAAAAAAGCAAATAAAAAACCTTGCTGGGGGGGGACCAGCAAGGTTATGAGGGGAGTATAAATAATTAATAAGGGGTTATATAGTGTGCGAATTAGAATTCTCTTTTGAAGGGGAACTCTATCGACAGTGAATATTATAATATAAAACTTCACAAAATGCAATCAAAAAAAATTTATAGAAAAAAAGCTAAAATTGTAAAAAAAGTCTATGGAATAAAAATCTGAAATATGAGCATAATAGTTTTGCACTAAAAAAATATATTTTGGAGGTATTATTATGGCAAAAAACTACAGTAATGAAGAAAAAAATGTGAACAATCAGGAGAAAAATTATTCAAACAGCCAGGAGAAGAATGCTACAAATAGCCAGTCACAGAAGAACTCAACTCAGAACAAATTTAAGAATGAGCAAAATAAAACACAAAATGGACAGACAAGAAATGCAGAGGATTGTGACAGAAATCGATAATATCCAAATGCTTAACTATGAAAGAGGCAGGTTGCCTTTAGGTTAAGTTTCTGTATTCTTGATGTAACGATTAAGAGGATGTCGTATTAACAGTTGAAATATATTGTTAATACGACATTTTTTATTGTAGGGGAGAATGTGTCTATCCTATACAGCAAAACGCTTTGCCGGGTTGTTTTATAAAGTATTGTCTTAGTTGCACCTTTTGATAAGGGAAGCATAAAATAAATAAAGGGGAAGGTGCAATTGGAGTGATAGTAGTGGAGGTACAAATTATAGCAGTATGGGATATTGAACAAAAACTGAAAGAGGGTTGTATATTAGTTGACTTAAGAGAATATGAGGAGTATGAGAAGGAGCATATACCAGGAGCGATTTGCATTACTTATGAAGAAGATACCTTTTTCGATAAAATAAAAATAGTGTTAGATGCTCCTGCATTAATTTTTTATTGCGAACGGGGAAATACAAGTTTGTTAGTAGGTAGAAAACTGGCAGAGCAGGGGAAAAAGGTATATACTATCTCTGGAGGTTTTTATGCATATAAACGTGTGCATAGAAAACGTTAGGTTTTTGTTGACGGAGTAAAAAAACTCATATAAGATAACAGGAGAGATAGATTTTAGCAAAAACAGGCAATATAAAATTTGTTGGTGGTACTTGCAATACAGGTGCCACCATAAGAAGGAGATACCGCATGGAACAGTTTGAATATATTGCTCCTTGTCATTTTGGACTTGAAGCAGTGTTAAAAAGAGAAATTTTAAATTTAGGTTATGAGATTGTACAAGTAGAGGACGGAAAAGTTACTTTTCGTGGGGATATAAGTGCGATTTGTCGAGCAAACATTTTTTTACGAACTACAGAGAGAATTTTGTTAAAAGTAGGAAAATTTAAGGCGACATCTTTTGAGGAGTTATTTGAAAAAACAAAACAACTTCCTTGGGAAAAATTTATTACAGAGAATGGAAAGTTCTGGGTAGCAAAAGCCACTTCTATAAAAAGTAAATTATTTAGTCCTTCTGATATTCAGTCTATTATGAAAAAAGCAATGGTAGAACGCATGAAGCAAAAATATAAAAAAGATTGGTTTCCAGAGGATGGAGCGGAATTTCCAGTGCGTGTGACGATTCTTAAAGATGAGGTTACAGTGGGATTGGATACCTCTGGAGCATCTTTACATAAGCGAGGATACCGATTAAAGATGGGAAAAGCACCAATTACAGAAACTTTGGCTGCGGCCCTTATTATGTTGACTCCATGGAATAAAGATCGAATTTTAGTAGATCCATTTTGTGGAAGTGGAACGATTCCCATTGAGGCAGCTATGATTGGTGCGAATATTGCACCGGGAATGAATCGTTCTTTTACAGCGGAAGAGTGGACACATATTATTCCTAAAAAGGCATGGTATCAGGCGATTGAAGAAGCAAATGATAATATTAGGGAGGACGTGCAGCTATCGATTCAGGGATACGATATGGATGGTGACATTATTAAGGTTGCAAGGGAGAATGCCAGAAATGCAGGGGTAGAGGAGTATATTCATTTTCAGCAAAGACCTATGCAGGAATTACGTCATCCTAAAAAATATGGATTTATTATTACAAATCCGCCTTATGGTGAACGTCTAGAGGATAAGGCAGATATGCCAAAGCTTTATAAGGAAATTGGTGAGACGTTTGGTGCGTTGGATTCTTGGTCCTATTTTTTGATAACTGGATACGAAGATGCACAGAAATATATTGGAAAGAAAGCTACGAAAAATCGAAAAATTTATAATGGAATGATGAAAACGTATTTCTATCAGTATATGGGGCCAAAGCCTCCAAAGCGTGAAAAGGAGCAGAAAGAGGAACGTTGAGAGAAGAATCAGAAGAAAAGAAATTTTTAAGGCGATTATTTCTTCATAGTGGAATTTTTTTTGTGTTGGGATGTTGTCTTATGTTTGTAATCTCTGAGTTTGGTATCAATAAAAATGCAGGAGAAGAGCAAAATATAAAAAAAGAGATTTCAGCAAAGGAAAAAGTAGAACAGTCTCAGGGAGCATATCTAAAGCGTGAGAAAAGAGAAGAAATCTTGAAAAAATTGGGTGCTTGTTATATTCGTATCCAAAAACCCAAAAATGCTTCCTTTCCTGTGGAGTTGGAAGATTGCTATCAGCAAGGAAGAGTACGTTTATATATGTATCAGATGTTGGATGAGAACATCTCATTTGAGGATTTGCAGTTTGTGTATACAGGAGAGAATAGCAAAAAGGTTCTTGCGCAATTTAAAAAGGAGACAAGCATTTCTTATGAATTAGAAAGTAATAATAAAAATACCGCTATTTTAAGTTTTCCTGTAGATAAGATTTATGGCTATTGTTTATACGAAGACGAACAATATATTTATATTGCCTGCAAGAAACCGAGCGAAGTGTATGACAAAATTATAGTGCTAGATGCTGGACACGGAGGTAAGGATACTGGAACGGACGCATTAAGTGGAAATTGGTCTGAGGCAGATTATAATTTGGATTTTGTAAGGAAAATAGAGCAACAGTGGTCGGAAGAAGATGCAAAGTTATATTTGACCAGATGGGATGATACAAAAGTTTCCTTAAAGAAAAGGGTAGGTTTTGCCAATGATCTGTCGGCAGATTATTTCATCAGTATACATTGCAATAGCTCTGATGAGACTGGCGGATATGGTTTAGAGGCATTGTATAAGACGAATCAGTATAAGACAAGTTCAAAACAAATGGCAAAGACTTGCTTGGAACAATTGTCGTTTACTACAGGAATGCCAAATCGGGGTGCGTTAAACGGACAGAGTATTTATATTATAAGAAATGCAAAAATGCCTACGGTATTACTGGAAATGGGATTTTTGACAGATAAGGCAGACCTTGCATATTTGAAGAAAGAGGAGAATCGTACAAAAATGGCGGAGGCTGTTTGCAGTGCTATTAGGAAAGGAATGAAGCAATAAATGAGAATTGTATTTGCAACGGGAAACGAAGGAAAAATGAAAGAGGTCCGTATGATTATGGACGAATTGGGAATAGAAGTAGTATCGATGAAGGAAGCAGGAGTAGTACTTGATATTGAAGAAAATGGTACTACCTTTGAAGAAAATGCAATGATAAAGGCACAGGCAATTGCAGATGTGTTGGAGGATGTTATTGTATTGGCAGATGATTCTGGTCTGGAAATAGATTACCTAAATAAAGAGCCAGGTGTGCATTCTTCCAGATATATGGGGGAAAATACATCTTATGATATAAAGAATCAGCACATTCTTGACTTGCTAAAGGATGTAGAAGAAGAAAAAAGAACGGCACGTTTTGTATGTACAATTGCCGTGATTTTCCCTGATGGAGAAAAACAGGTCGTTAGAGAGACAATTGAGGGGCAAATTGGTTATGAAAGTAAGGGAGAGAACGGATTTGGTTATGATCCTATTTTTTATGTACCAGAATATGATTGCACGACTGCTGAACTTTCATTAGAGCAGAAGAATCAAATCAGTCATAGAGGAAAGGCCTTAGAACGCGTAAAGGCGATGATAAAGGAAAAAATAGAGAAAAAGTAAGAAAGACGGCTTAGACATGCATATAAGGCATTCTAAGCCGCTATGTGTAAGGAGAAGGTGAAAGCAAATGAAAATTTTAGTGATAAGCGATTCTCATGGAAATAATCTATATTTGAATAGAGCCATAGAACAGGCTGGGACATTTGATTACTTTTTACATTTGGGAGATTTGGAAGGTTCCGAACATTTTATTGAAACTTTTGTAGATGTGCCTAAAGTGATAATTGCAGGAAATAATGATTATTATATAGATGCAGAGCCAGAAGCAGAAGTGGATTTGGACGGGCATCACATTTTTATGGCACATGGGCATCAGTATCATGTGTATACAGGTGTGGAATATTTACGTGAAGAGGCGCAGCGTCGTGGGGCGGATATTGTTCTTTATGGACATACGCATGTACCATATATGGAGCAAACAGAAGATATGCTTATCTTAAATCCTGGAAGTATTAGTCTGCCAAGGCAAACAGAACGGATTCCTACTTATGCAATGCTAGAATTAAAAGAGGATGGTACGGTTGAGGCAGCTTTATATGAAGTAAAGTAAAAGGTTGGTGTGAATATGAGAAATATGGCGATGTTAATGGACTTTTATGAATTGACTATGAGTAATGGGTATTTTCATAATGAGGATAAAGATACAAGAGTAGTATTTGATGTGTTCTTTCGAAAGAACCCGGATGGTGGTGGTTTTTCTATTTTTGCAGGTTTGGAGCAGATTATAGAGTATATCCATGATCTGCACTTTACAGAAGAAGATATTAATTATTTAAGAGAACAGGGCATTTTTGACAGTGATTTTTTAGCTTATTTGCAGCAGTTTTCCTTTAAAGGGGATGTATATGCCTTTCGCGAAGGAACGATTATGTATCCCAATGAGCCGGTTGTTACGATCGTGGCACCATTGATTGATGCACAGCTAATAGAAACGTATTTATTGACACAGATTAATCATCAGTCTTTAGTTGCAACGAAGGCGAGAAGGATTAAAAGAGCAGCCCAAGGAAGAGGCGTATCTGATTTTGGAGCACGTAGAGCGCATAATGTAGATGCTGCGGTATATGGGGCAAGAGCTTGTTATATTGGTGGTATAGACTCAACGGCTACTGTATTATCGGGACAGAAATTTGGGATACAGGTAAGCGGAACAATGGCGCATAGCTTTGTGATGTATTATAAAGATGAGTATCTCGCCTTTAAAAAGTATGCCGAAATGTATCCGGATGCTACCGTTTTATTAGTGGATACTTATGATGTATTAAAGTCAGGGGTACCGAATGCGATACGCATTGCAAAGGATGTATTGGAGCCTATGGGAAAGCGATTAAAGGGTGTTCGCATTGACAGCGGTGATTTGGCGTATCTGTCAAAGAAGGTAAGAAAAATGCTGGATGAGGCAGGATTGGAAGACTGTAGTATTGTTCTTTCGAATAGTTTAGATGAATATACAATATCCTCTTTGATTTCACAGGGAGCAAAGGTGGATAGTTTTGGTGTGGGAGAACGAATGATAACGGCAAAATCAGAGCCCGTTTTTGGTGCGGTATATAAAATTGCGGCTGTGGAGGAAAATGGGCGATTTGAGCCTAGAATAAAGGTCTCAGAGAATGTGGAAAAAATAACAAACCCAGGAAGAAAAGAAGTGTATCGTGTCTATAATAGAGATGGAAAGGCAATTGCGGATTTGATAGCATTGGAAACCGAAAAAATTAATTTTTCAGAGGCATTTTCCTATATAGATCCAAAGGAACCTTGGCGTGAAAGAAAATTTGAAGATTGTACAGTAAAAAAATTACAAGAAAAATATATAGAAAATGGAAAAATAGTTCGTCAAATGGATTCTTTGGAAGAAATCAGGGCATATGTTTCCAAACAATTGCAGGATGAAATTTGGGAAGAGGAACAGCGATTTGAAAATCCACATATCCATTATTTGGATATGACACCAGATTATTATCATATGAAATTAAAATTATTAGAGGAAGTATCAAAATAAAAGATTAAAAAATATTCAGAAAATGTGAAAAATTTTTTTGGAGAAAAAGATAAAAATCCATTTTTTTATAAAAAAATGAATCTCTGAAACCCTTGATTTTACAAGAGTTTCAGAGAAAAGTAAAAAAAAATAAAAAAAATTTAAAAAAAGTGTTGACTTTACATGATTTATGGGATATAATCATTCTTGCGTTGAGGCGTTACCGAGAAATCGGAAAGCAAATCGGGGTGTGGCTCAGCTTGGCTAGAGCGCTTGATTTGGGATCAAGAGGTCGCAGGTTCGAATCCTGTCA
>FR899739.1:6590-18116 GCA_000437275.1 Clostridium sp. CAG:411
CACTAGCCTTCCAAGCTAGATACGTGGGTTCGATTCCCATCACCCGCTTCAGCTATGTCATATAGATGTGGCAGGTCAAGAGATTGATTGGTGCGTGTCAGTAGCTCAGTTGGATAGAGCACCGGCCTTCTAAGCCGGTTGTCGGGGGTTCGAATCCCTTCTGGCACATTTCATCGAGAGACTTCGGTGGAGTTATGGTGGGTATAGCGCAGTTGGTTAGCGCGCCAGATTGTGGCTCTGGAGGCCAAGGGTTCGAATCCCATTATCCACCCTAGTATATACGATGTAGGACTATCGCCAAGCGGTAAGGCACAGGGTTTTGATCCCTGCATTCGCTGGTTCGAATCCAGCTAGTCCTGTTTATGGGATATTAGCTCAGTTGGTAGAGCACTTGACTTTTAATCAAGTTGTCCGGGGTTCGAATCCCCGATGTCTCATTTAAACCAATTTCATATTTGGTTATAAGCGGATGTGGCGGAATTGGCAGACGCGCTAGACTTAGGATCTAGTGGGAGACCGTGGGGGTTCAAGTCCCTTCATCCGCACTGGTATAGCTTCAAGGCTTTATAAACAAGGCTTTGGGCTTTTTTTTTGCCCTTTTTTGAAGCTTGCGGAAATATGGTTTTATGATATAATAAAAAAAGTACAGGAACAGATAACTTTTGTATTGAAAGGATTCGTAATGGTTATGTATAGAGGGAACAACAAGGGTACAGGAATAATAGCCGAAATGAAAAAGGGAATACTGGTAGGGTGCCTGCTTGTAGGATGCCTGATGCTGGCTTCCTGTTCGAATAAAAAAGAAAAAAAGGCAGAGAGTCCGACACCAGCACCTACCGAAAAGGTGGAGCAGAGTGCAAAACCTGTCGTTTTTGAAGAAGATGGAGAATCTTTTGAAAAAGTGGAGGAATATGTTTACACGACAACAAAACTTAATGTTCGTAAGTCATGTTCTACAGATTCCGAAGTTGTAAAAATGTTGCCAGAGCGGGCAAAAGTGATGCGAATTGGTGTAGGTGAAACTTGGAGCAAAATTCGCATAGACGAGGGTGAATATTATGTAGCAACAGAATATTTGACCCAAGCAGAGCCAGTGGTGGATGGACATTTGATTGCTATTGATGCAGGGCATCAGGAAACTGCAAATACAGAGGAGGAAGCAATTGGACCTGGAGCCAGTAAGAAAAAGGCAAAGGCTACCATTGGTACAAGCGGAGTTTCTACAGGAAAGAAAGAGTATGAGCTTACCTTGGAAGTGGCTAAGAAATTGAAAGAGGAACTAACACAACGCGGATATTCTGTTTTCATGGTGCGTGAATCCAATGACGTTAATTTAAGCCCGCATGAGCGTGCAGATATGGCGAAGGAAGCAGGGGCAGAAGTATTGGTACGTCTTCATGCAAATGGTTCTAAAATAAAAGAAACAAATGGAGCAATGGCGATTTGTGGCACGAAGAATAGTCCTTATGTGGCTTCTTTGTATGATGATAGTTATCGACTTTCCAAGGACATATTGACGCATTTTGTTAAGGAGACAGGTGCGAACAATAAAGGGGTTTGGCAGACAGACTTAATGGCTGGTATTAATTGGAGTTCGATGCCTGTTACAATTCTAGAGATGGGATTTATGAGTAATGCACAAGAGGATCAAAAGCTTTCAGATGCCGATTATCAAACTAAAATGATAAAGGGGATTGCAGACGGATTAGATGCTTATTTTGAATAGGGAGAATAGGTGTAATCTATTGCGATGACAGAAAAATTAGGAGGGGTTATATGAATGAACAGATCATAAAGGAGCGTATGCAAAACGTAAAAGAAAATATTGGGAAGGTAATTATAGGAAAAGACTCTGTAGTAGAGCTGGTGCTTACTGTGTTACTGGCAGGTGGAAATGTTTTATTGGAAGATGTGCCAGGAACAGGTAAGACCATGCTTGCAAAGTCTTTAGCAAAGTCAATAGAGGGAGAATTTTCAAGAATTCAGTTTACAGCAGATTTGTTGCCATCGGATGTGACAGGTCTGCATTTTTATAATCAAAAATCTGGCGAATTTACACTGCAAAAGGGTCCGATTTTTACTAATATATTATTGGCAGATGAGATTAACAGGGCAACACCTAGAACGCAATCCAGCCTGTTAGAGTGTATGGAGGAAAAACAGGTGACCTTAGATGGAGAGACGTTAAAATTAGCTGCTCCATTTTTTGTGATTGCCACAGAAAATCCAATCGAAACAGCAGGAACTTTTCCATTGCCAGAAGCACAATTGGACCGTTTTATGATGAAAATTAGCATGGGATTTCCTACCTTTGCGCAGGAATTAGAGATTATGGATAGATATATCAGCGAGAGTCCGTATGCGGCACTTTCCACCGTTATGACGACACAAGAGTTGATAACAATGCAGGAATGGGTGAAAGGTGTACACATTGGACAGGAAGTTAGAGAATACCTTTTGCATATTGTAGAAGCTACCAGAAAGAATGCAAAACTCAAATTAGGGGTAAGTACCAGAGGGACGCTCGCTTTTATGAGGGCTTGCCAGTCATTGGCGGCTATTCGTGGGAGAAATTATGTGATACCTGAGGATATAAAATATCTTGCTCCTTTTGTATTGGAGCATCGATTGGTATTGGCAGGAGGCTATTTAAGGACAGCAGAACAAAAAGCAATCATGGATTCTATTTTGTCATCTGTTGAAGTACCTACAGAAAACTTTGTATCATAACGGTAAAGATATAAAGAGGGGAGGTGCTGTTTATGCAGATTGTCATAGCAGGTATGCTGATTGGCATTTTTTATCTGTTGATTCAGTGGATATTTCGTAAAAAGTGGGACAAGAATCTTACGGTACGTGTGTATTGTGAACAGGAATACGCGTATGAGGGGGAAACTCTTACGCTTGTAGAGGAGATTATCAATCAAAAGGCAATGTTGTTACCAGCAATAAAGGTAAAATTTGCAACTTCAAAGGAATGGAAATTTGAAGAAGAGAAGTCTGGAGTTACCAGTGACCAATATTATCGAAATGATATTTTCTCTGTTGGAATGTATGAAAAAATCAAACGTTCTCTTCCCTTTGTTTGTCAGAAACGTGGATATTATGCATTGGGGGATATGGATGTTTTTGCAAGCAGTTATTTTTATACAAGAGAGTACGTGATGAGGAAAAAACAGGAGCAATGGGTGTATGTATTTCCAAAAAGAGTACAAACGCCACTGCTTTCGATGTATGTAAAGCAAATGATCGGACAAACACTGGCAAAAAAGAGACTGTATGAGGACCCGTTTACATTTCAGGGCATTAGAGATTATCAAAGTTATGATGGTATGCGTAAAATTAATTGGAAATCTTCTGCTAAGACGGGCATATTGAAGGTAAATTGTTATGAATATACAGCGGAGCAAGAGGTAAAGCTGATACTTTATTTTGATGAAAAAGATATGGGGCTGGATAATAGAATGGAAGAGTATACCATATCACTTGCAGCTACGTTGGCAGAACAATTTTTAGGGCAGCAGATTGTCGTATCCATGGTGACAAATGGACTAGATGCAGAACATGCCAGTTCTATTTCTATTGGAGCTGGTGCAGGAAGTAATCATATGAGGCAGATAGATGAAGGACTGGCAAGGGTTGATTTACACAAAAAAGTAGCTTTGGAATCGGCAGAATCTTTTTTACAGAGAGAATTAAAGGGAGAAGGGTTACATGTGTTGATAACGGCAAGTCAATCTGCAGCTACACAACAGATTATGTTACAGCACAGAGAGTTGACAGAGGAGTTAATATGGATGTTGCCTCATTATGAAATGGAGAAAATACAGATTGCACCAGATTTGCAGGAGCAGGTTATGGAAATTGTGGCAGATGGGGAATTGAGGTGAGAAGCATGAAGGAGAAAAATAAGTTTTTTTCTGTAAATGGATTGATACATTTCCTTAATTCTATCAAGTTATTTTTACTTGCATTTTTTATCGTGGCTACGATTTCTTACGGCATAGAGCCAAAGAGGGGAAATGTATGGTATGCCTTATTGTTGTTTATTGTGGCAATAGGGGGATTTTGTATTCGTCAGTGGGCAGAACGGCTTTGGACATTTTTTCTTGGGCATGGAATATTGGTGTTGTACTGCTTTTTTATTGGAAGAAATGGCAAGGAAAAAATCATTTTTGTGTTGTATGCTATGGTAGACATAGGAATATCCTTTGCGATACGAAAAAATAATCGTGTAAAACTTTGGCCTGAAAATTATAGTATTGCACTGCTTCTTTTGTGCATTCCCTGTTTGATATATGCAGGTGTGACAAATACAACCTACATTTTTCACCTTTTTATGTGGATTTGGCTTCCTTTTTTATGGCTTCACTTTTTTAATTTATATCTGGTGAAGCAGGAATGTTATTATAGGAGTAATTGTCTTACAACTGGAACGATAAAAAGGAGTAGCTTATATAAAGAGGGTGGAGTAATACTGGGGATTTTTTCTATTTGTAGTGCAGGTATTTTATACGTGGCAACCCAGATATCAACTCATGGAATAGGAAAACGCATTTTGCATATTTGTTACGCTCTGTTAAAATGGTTGCTTCATTTTGTACATGGGGAGCGAGAGGAATATACAGAGCAGTTTTTGGAGCTTACGCCCACGCCTACACTTACAGCGCAACCCTTAGATGAGACGCAAAGCATGGGACCTTCTATTATAGAAGAAATTGCAAAAGTCATTATGAGTGTGCTTATGTGCTTTTTAAAGCTTTTAGCCGTTATTTTTGTATTGGCTGTGTTCGCGTTATTCTTTTATACTATATGGAAGAGTTTTTATGAAAAGAAAGAGGATATAGAGGAAGAAAAAGAACGAATTTTTCCAGAAAAAAGGGAAAGGACAACCGTTCAGAGGAAGCATAAAAGAAATTGGAGCATTTGGAACAAGGGTTATAGGGAAAAAATCAGAAGGCTATTTAAAAAGCGAGTGGAACAAAGTTGGAACAGGGATTATGGGGAAAAGAATGTGAAAACAGCAGAGGAATTGAGTCAACATATGAGTGCAGATACTACAACAGAATTGCTTGCGCTTTATCAGAAGGCAAGGTATAGCCAGGACACTATTACCAAAGAAGAATTTGATTGTTTAAAAGAAAAATTACGCTAAATAAGCGACAAAATGCACAAAAATATCTACATTTCTTGAAAAAAATGCAAAAAAATGGACAAAAATATTGAAAAAAATCACAAAAGATGATAGTATGGTGGTAATGGAATATGGACTAGGGTATATGAATTAAACATAATTTCACAAAGGGGGGACTGTGGATGGGTTTAGGAAAAAAAAGATCGGATACAAAGGTAAAAAAGAGTAAGGAGACGAAAAAAAGTAAGGGGATGCTTTTTCGGAAAAAAGATGAACATAAGGCAAATGTAGAAAAGCCTTTACAAGCAGAGCAGAAACCAGAGATCATGCAGGAGCATGTAGAGAATATTCTAGAGGAGAAACGGAAGAACGGAAAAGTAGAAAAAAAGTTTATACATAGAAAAAAGGAAAAGAGGATAAAAGAGAAAGCACCTAAAAAAGATGGAAAACAAAAGGGAAATCTTTTGAAGCTAGGTAAAAGGCGCAAGAAAAAGCAAAAGATTCAAAGACAGAAAGTAGCGATTCATTCACCAAAGGATATCATAAAATTAATAAAAATCCGAATGGCTGAACGAGAGGCAAATACGGAATATCAACGAGTAGAGAAGGTAAAGTGGTATCATGGTATTCAACTGAAACTTTATAGTTTGATAGTAATTCCTATTTTGTTTTTAGTTATTTTAGGTATGGTTTCTTATTCAAAGGCATCTTCAGGTATTAAAAATACCTATGTAGAGTCTGTTTCCAGTTCCATTGAATTAACTACATCGTATTATGATTTTGTTTTTGGTACGATAAAGACCGATTATAATGCTTTATTTGTAGATAGTAAGCTTAGAAATTATGTAAATGGTGGATATTCAGAACTTAGTACAGTAGAAGGTATGTCCTATTACAATGAGAAGTACAAGGAATTTAACTATGATGTAACGGATAATAAGTTCTTGAATAATGTGTATCTTTTGACAGATGCAGCGGCATCCATTACTACTACTAATTCTGGTGAGGATAATCTGTATTCTGCACTTTTAAAGACAGAACAGGGAAAATTAGCTTCACAGGATAATACGAAATATTATTATTTTGGAACAATTCCAGAAGTGGATGAGGCTTTGCATACCAGTCAGGATCAGTATGCAATCCGAATTATTCGTCAGGTGCCAAAAGCAGAAGGATGTTTAGTTTTGGATTTGAGCCGTGCACAGATGCAGGAAATTCTTGGACAGTTGGAAGTTGGAGACGGTTGTATTTCTGCATTTGTAACCGGAGATGGATATGAGGTATATGGTGAAGGCATAGAAGAAAAGGAAGGAACTACTTATTTTTCGGGTCAGAAATATTTTGAAAAGGCTATGGAAAGCGAGGAGAAATCTTTTCAGAAGGAAGTGCAGTATAAGGGAACTTCTTATTTGTTCTTAATGTCTAAGGTTGGAGATACAGAGGCAGCAGTATGTTGTCTTATTCCAATTGCAACGATTAACCAACAGGCATCAGGCATTCGAAATGTAACAGTTGTATTATTAATTGTATCGATTATCATTTCAGCGTTACTGGGATTGGTTATTGCACAGGGAATGTCTCATACAATATCGAACATCATGAAACAGATTAAAAAGGTTTCAAATGGTGATTTGACAGTTAAGATATGTACAAGAAGAAAAGATGAATTTGCTGCGTTAGCAACAGGCATCAGTGATATGATTGCACATACGAAGCATCTGATACAGCAAGTGGAGGGTGTAACATCCGAATTGACAGGTATATCGGAAGATGTAATTCGCAATTCGCAAGAGTTTTTAAGTTCCTCTAAGAGTATTGAGCAATCCGTTGAGGAAATCGAGGTTGGAACAACAAATCAGGCAGAGCATTCTGTAGATTGTCTGGGAGAGATGGATACTTTGTCAAATCGTATTCAGGTAGTAAATACAAATACACATAAGATCAGTGATATAGCTAGTGATACAGAGACATCGATTCGAACTGGTATGGAATCTATGACTGTATTGAGTGAAAAGAGTCATTCTACAGCAGAGATTACCAATGTGGTAATTGAGAGTATTGAAAAGCTGGAGAAGCAGTCTAAGTCTATTGGACAGATTGTTGGTGTAATCAATGAAATTGCTTCTGAGACGAACCTATTATCTTTGAATGCATCTATTGAGGCCGCAAGAGCTGGTGAGGCTGGAAGAGGTTTTTCAGTTGTAGCAACTGAAATTAGAAAATTGGCTGATCAGTCTATGGCATCAGCAGAAGAGATTCAAAAGATTATTGAGGAAATTGTAAAGACAACCAAGAATGCTGCGAATACAGCAAAAGAGGCAGATAACATTGTCCATGAACAGCAAGAGGCAGTTGACCATACAACCGATGCATTCCGTTCAATGGAGAGTCAGGTCAATGTACTTATGAGCGAGTTGGAAAGTATTCTGGCTGGAGTACAGGAGATGGAAAAGACCAGATCTGCTACATTATCAGCAATTGAAGAAATTTCTGCTGTATCTGAACAAACAGCAGCATCTGTAACGGATGTAAATAGTATGATTGGAAAACAGCTACAAGGAGTAGAAGAACTTAGTCAAAATTCAGAAAGATTATCTACTTCAGCAGAAGAATTAGGTAAGGCTGTAAATCAATTTACAATTCGATAGGATATAACTTATTTTTGATAGACTCTATACTTTGTGAAGAAGAGAATCGGGACTTGATACCCCCTGGTTCTTTTCTTTTTTCTTTTGGCTCGTTATGAGTAATGTAACAATCTTAAAAGCCCCTAGAGACTGTGTAAAAAGGCAGTAAGCATGGTGTCATATGATTTATTCAGAAACCGTTAGGATAGAATTGTTAGTCATAGAAATTTATTTGAATGTATATATAGTAAAAAAGGGTTGGAGCGGATCTATGATAGAAGTATGTTTTGCTGATCCAGAAGAAAGAATGGGGATAAAGAGGAGGCTATTACAGTGGTTTAATCAGAAACGGGGGGTTTGTAGAGAATATGAAAAGGAGTATTTAGAGGAAGAACTGGCGGTAATGGAATTGGCTTGTACATATGAGCAAGGGGGAAAGCTTGGTACAGCGTGGTTTGAAAAATGTATTCGAAGAATACATATGCAATATCCAAGACAGCTTATTTATTTCTCAGAGGATGTTTGTAGAAAATATGCCATGCCTGAGTATCAAAAAAAATGGATTTGCTGGTATAGTCTTTTTCCTGAAATATGGGAGCAAATGATGCAGCATTATCAGATAAAGGAGCAAGGGCTGGATGTGGTACTTGTGGACACAGGAAATAATTTGGCATTCTTTTTGTGTAGAGAACTGGCAACGCGTGTCAGGCATCTGGAAATTGTGACAAAAAGAGGAAGTGTATGGAACAAAATATGTGAGGAAGTGGAGGAGGAATGTGGACTACTTATTGAGATAAAAAGAAAAATTTCCAGCAATGTGGAAGGAAAAATGATAGTAGATGTGCTTGGGACAAAGCTTAGTCAGTATTCCTGGTTAGTGGAAAAAAATCAAGTATTTGCGATTGGAATAACCGAGATACAAAAAGAATATATGAAAAATCGAGTAAAAAATGGAAATCTTATCTGCGGATTTACACAAAGCATTTATGGAGAGAAAGTCAGTCCGCGTTTTGCGGCTATATTTATGCAGAGTCAAAATTGGAAACTACGTAATATGGCAGATTTTTTTGAAGAATGGGAAGGAAATGTAATGGAATTGGGTTGGGAGGAATTAAAGAAAATAAAGGAGCGTTATCAGTGGAAGGTGGATCGACTGGAGATAAGATAAGAGGGGGAATTTCATTGACATTAGGGCTAGAATAGGCTATAATACAATGAAGTTATTATGCGATTTATTATAGGAAAGGTACTTTTGAAAAGTACTGATTTTGAATACTGATTAGAAACGTAACGGGCTCTGTATATTTGCAGATAGCCATGTTAGAGAAATTTTGATATGGAGGATGTAGTGTTATGGAAGCAAAGAAAAATATTTTAACTTACGAAGGTCTTAAGGCACTGGAAGATGAGTTACAGGATTTAAAGGTAGTTCGCAGAAAAGAAGTATCTCAGAAAATCAAGGAAGCCAGAGAACAGGGCGATTTATCAGAAAATGCGGAATACGATGCAGCGAAAGATGAGCAGCGTGACATTGAAGCAAGAATTGAAGAAATCGAAAAGATTTTAAAGAATGCAGAAGTCTTTGTAGAAGAAGAAGTAGACTTAGATAAAATCAATATTGGATGTAAGGTTCGTATTTTAGACGTAGAGGAAAATGAAGAGCTTGTATACAAGATGGTAGGTTCTACAGAGGCAAATAGTTTAAAAGGTAAGATTTCAAATGAGTCACCAGTTGGAAAAGCTTTGATTGGAGCAAAGAAGGGCGATACTGTTGAAGTAGAGACTCAGGTTGGTATTTTAAAATACAAGATTTTGGAGATTGAAAGATCAAACTAATCTATGCAGCATTATTAGAAATATACAATGATAGCAAGATTGTGGCAGGTCAAATACCGAAACAATCAAGGTATCTTTGCCCCAAATATCGTACGATTGTAAATGACAGAAGTACAAAGACTATCCGAATAGACGGGCTTCGTACTTCTGTGTTTTGATGTATAAAAGAAAGGATGAACTATTTTGGCAGAACAGAATCAGAAGCAGCAGAAGCCACAGCAGGATGTAAATCAGTTAATTAAGGTAAGACGTGAAAAACTTGTAGATTTGCAGGCAAACGACAAGGACCCATTTAAAATCACAAAATACGATCAGACCCATCATACAACGGAAGCAAAGGCCATTTATGAAGAACATGAGGCAAAGTTGCTTGCAGGTAGACCAGAGGTAAATGTAGAAGGTTTGGACGAACAGCAGAAAAAAGATGCAATTAATGCAGATTATAACGAGAGAAGAGAAATTATGGATGCGAGTCCAATCCGTGTATCTATTGCAGGACGTATGATGTTTAAGCGTGTTATGGGTAAGGCATCTTTCTGTAATATTCAGGACTTGAAGGGAAATATGCAGATTTACGTTGCAAGAGATTCGATTGGTCAGGATTCTTATGCTGACTTCAAAAAATCAGATATTGGTGATATTTTTGGTGTGAAAGGATATTTGTTCCGCACGAGGACGGGTGAAATTTCTATTCATGCAGAAGAAATGACTATGCTTAGCAAAAGTTTGCAGATTTTACCAGAAAAGTTCCATGGACTTACGGATACAGATACCAGATATCGTCAGAGATATGTAGATTTGATCATGAACAAGGAATCAAAGGAAACCTTTATCAAACGTTCCCAGATTTTAAGTAGTATTCGTCGTTTCTTAGATGGACAGGGATTTATGGAAGTAGAGACACCTATGTTGGTATCTAATGCAGGTGGAGCAGCAGCAAGACCATTTGAGACCCATTACAATGCACTTTCTGAAGACGTAAAACTTCGTATCTCTTTGGAATTATACTTAAAGAGATTGATTGTTGGTGGTTTGGAGCGTGTATATGAAATCGGACGTGTATTCCGTAATGAGGGTACTGATGCAAGACACAATCCTGAATTTACTTTGATGGAGTTATATCAGGCATATACCGATTATTATGGCATGATGGATTTGACAGAGAATATGTTCCGTACAGTTGCACAGGAAGTATGTGGTACTACTAACATTCCTTATGCAGAAGAAATGATTGACCTTGGTAAGCCATTTGAGCGTATTACTATGGTTGACGCAGTAAAGAAGTATGCAGGTGTAGATTTCAATGAAGTTGCAGATACGGCAGCAGCAAAGAAACTTGCAGACGAGCATCATATCGAATACGAAGATAGACACGAAAAGGGTGATATTCTTAACTTATTCTTCGAGGAATTTGTAGAGGAAAAATTGATTCAGCCTACATTTGTTATGGACCATCCGGTTGAAATCTCTCCACTTACTAAGAGAAAACCAGAAAATCCAGATTATGTAGAACGTTTCGAATTATTTATCTATGGACGCGAAATGGCAAATGCCTACTCTGAATTAAATGACCCAATCGACCAGCGTGAACGTTTTGCCGCACAGGAAGAAGCCTTTGCAGCAGGAGATGAAGAAGCAAACCATACAGATGAAGACTTCTTAAATGCATTGAGCATTGGTATGCCTCCAACAGGTGGTATTGGATACGGAATTGACCGTTTGGTAATGTTGTTGACAAATTCACCTGCGATTAGGGATGTGTTGTTGTTCCCGACGATGAAGAGTTTGGATAAATAAAATGCTGAAAATGGCGTAAGTTCTAAGCCTTCAGAAGAGGTAAAAGCTGAGCCAGAGAAGATTGATTTCTCTAATGTAAAGATTGAGCCTTTATTTGAGGAAGAAGTAGATTTCGACACATTCAGTAAGCCA
>FR899739.1:18166-21240 GCA_000437275.1 Clostridium sp. CAG:411
AGAGTGTGTAGCAGTTCCTAAGTCAAAGAAATTATTACAGTTTACTTTCAGCAGTAAACAATCTTAAGGATGCAGAGGATGAAGAACTTCATCTTCTTATGGTTAATAATCACATTCCAGCAGGTGCAAAGCTTTACTAAAAACGTGATGTACCTTATTGGTGGAAATTTGTAAAATTACAAAAATACGCCAATTTTACGCCAAACGATGCAGAGTTTGATGTAAGAAAATAATATAATGATGTGGAATCAGACGATATGACATAGAGGCCCCATTGGATAGAGAAATCTGTCTGATGGGTTTTTCTTGTTATTGCAGATAAAAACAAAATGATAAGGAGGTACTCAATGTATAAGTACGGTGCGAAAGTTGAAGTTGTTGATACTGTGGATATGTGTACTGATTTTATTTTCCAGGTTGTTCTTAAAGGAGATATGCCGTTTAAGATAAATGATTGTTATTTTGTAATTAAAAAGAATCATGATTACGCTTTTAAGGAATCAGATTATCTACAGGTAGCATATTATTCACAGAATAAGAATTTGTGGGAGGCAAAAGATAAAATTAAAAGGGCAATCGAGTTGTTTGTTTATATGACAGATATACCATTTGATGTAAATAGTGTGGTGATTGAAAGTACAGAAAATGATATGCCTGCTATCAATATGCAGCTTAGTCAAAGAAAAATGCAACAGATATCTGAAATTAATCAGAGGTATAGTAGGGTAAGAAAAAAGAAGGAATTGCTTCAAAGTGTGTTACAAATGTATGCTGTAGCGACGAAGGAAAATTATCTGCTTACTGAGAATAAGGAGGATGCATTCTTCGCTTTTTTTAAAATAATCGAAATTATTGTCAAAGATGATTTTATGATTGAAAAAGCTAATATTGATAAAGGAATGTCTTATACAAGGCGATATGTAGAGCAGATTTTAACAAATGCATATGGTGTTTCAACGCAGGAAAATCGTTTAGATGATTTATGTGGTAATGTGGGTGGTGCATTATTTGAAGTGGTATTTGAAAATATTTATCATAAGATAATGTGGTTTTTAAAACGTCATAATATTGCAGGAGATAAAGATATCATTTCAAATATGGTTTCGTTGAGAAACGATATTGCACACGGAGAAGTGGTTTTGATGGATAATTACATGCAGGAATATGAGTGCGTTATGAAATTAGCAGACAAGATTATTGAAGCTAAATTTTTTGGTAAGAGTATGAAAATAAAATGCCGACAAACACTTATAGAAATTTAATATGCAAATACAGATTAAAAGGTATAGATAGGAAAGAAGGTTGAAATATACCTTCTTTTTTTATGTTTATTTTTCGAAAAGGAGGTGGTTTCAAAAAGTGTACATTTAGGAACTAGAGAAAAACGATTGGTAAACAGTGCCAAAAAGTAGGAACTTCCTGTTATGGGAAGTCTCATTTTTTATGTAAACATTTCAGGACTAAGGAAGGAGCGAATAATCATGAAGAGATATGGTTATCACAGAACAAGTACAAGGGAACAGCATTTAGATAGAGGTATCAAGGAGATTACAGCCTATTGTGAGCAGAACAATCTGGAACTGGACAGACCAGCAGACAGGAAAAAATTTTAATTGTCCGAGATACCAGGTGTTGAAAGAGGATGTATTAAGAGCTGGTGACGAATTGATTATTACTGAGGTAGACAGGCTTGGTAGAAATAAGCAGGAGACATTAAAGAAATTGCAGTATTACAGGGATAATGGCATCCGTGTAAAGATATTGGAGCTTCCAACTACGTTTATGGATTTATCAAAGCTGGATAATGCTATGGCTCGTATGCTGATGGAAACCATCAATAATATGCTGATTGAGCTATATGCAGCTATGGCACAGGCAGAGATTGAGAAGAAAGAGAAGCGGCAACGTGAAGGTATTGATGCAAAGAAATCCAGAGGTGATTGGGATGATTATGGCAGACCAGTGGTAATGTCTCTTGAAGAGTTTACAGAGCATTATCAGAAAGTGGTATCGGGAGAAATCCGACCATTTGAATTGATGAAGCAGCTTGGCATGACTAAGAGCACATACTATAGATATGTCAGGAAAATCTTGAGTATGAAGTCCACTGACAAATAAAATATAGGTTACAGGTTGACACTTGCTGTCAACCAAAACTATGATATCAATATAACATAGGTATAAATGTCAATATTAAAATGTACAAAAGTTCCAAAATAATAATGTACATTTTTCCTAATTTTCAGTTTTTATATGATCCTTCAATCTATAAGATCTTCCGGATATCGTGATCACATGTGCATGATGCAGAACTCTGTCTAAAATAGCATTTGTTACAACTGCATCATAAAATACAGAGTCCCAATCACTAAAGTTTATATTTGTTGTCAAAATGGTACTTTTCTTTTCATATCTCATATCGATCAGCTGGAAAAACAAATTGGAATCTTCTTTGTTGATGGGAAGATAACCCAGTTCATCAATGATCAGGAGTCGATATTTGCAAAAATGTTTTAGTCGGTCATTCAGACGGTTTTTTGATTTTGCCTTTTTTAGTTGTTGCAGCAAATCATTACATTTTATAAAATAAGTACTGATACGTTTTTTTTGCTACTGTAATTCCTATAGATGTGGCCAAATGCGTTTTCCCAACCCCGCTTGGACCAAGGAATAATCAACTGGAAAAACAAATTGGGATCTTCTTTGTTGATGAGAAGATAACCCGGTTCGTCAATGATCAGAAGTCGATATTTGCAAAAATGTTTTAATCGGTTATTCAGACGGTTTTCATGTTATCCGTAATAATTTCCTGAGAAACCTCATCAAATGTTTCCAGTGCATCGTTTAAAAGTGAGAATAGAACATCCTGCGTTTTACTTAGAGACAGACGATATACACGGAACCGTGAATATGAGAGCAATAGAACAAGAACATTGATGGTTATGGTTTCTCCTGATTTTAACAGGAATAAACAAAATTGGATTGACAGAAAATATAGAAAAGCGTATTATAATAACAAGAGGTGGGATTTCCTACATGAATACTTGCGCAGGAGGTGTTGATAATGGAAGCAA
>FR899740.1:0-961 GCA_000437275.1 Clostridium sp. CAG:411
TTGTCTTGACAACTGAGCCATTATACTTTTGGTTATGAAAAGTGTGTTTTTTGTTTAAAAAATTAGTTTAGATTTCATTAAACCATCTGAGATTAGGCAAGTATATTATTGAAAAATCAAAGAAAAACAACTTTTTATCTAATTAGCAAGTGCTACTCGAGGTTACAAAAAGGTTACAAATTACAGGTTACAAAAACAAAAAACAGGAATAAAATAACGGATAAAATGTAACTAATTTGTGAAACATTCACGACAAAAAAGGGTAAAATTAGGTTTTTTGAACAGGAGAGAAAACAAAATAACAATACATATGTTCGGGGTTTTTTTACCAAAAAAATAGATTTATTATTAACGTAGGGGTTAGGGAATAAGGGAAAAAACATAATTTATTTAAGGAGGAAGTATTATGAGTGGAGTAAAAAAGGGAGCAAAATTATTAGCATGGATGACAGCAATGTCAATGGTAACAGGTGTAACATTTTC
Organism: Clostridium sp. CAG:411; assembly: GCA_000437275.1. Lineage (GTDB taxonomy): Bacteria > Bacillota > Clostridia > Lachnospirales > Lachnospiraceae > CAG-411. The sequence continues at coordinate 484 of FR899740.1, forward strand.
AGGAGCTACCTTATATGCAGCAACAGATAATTATGACGAGGACTATGATTATGATGAAGATTGGGAAGATTGGGAAGATGCAGATGAGGACGAAGACTGGGAGGATGTAGAAACACCTGAATTAAGTGATGAAAAAGTAGCTATGAAGATTGGGGAAATATATCAGTTAGATGTGGACGGTGATTATGATTCTATTTCATGGTCTACCAATGCAAAAGGTGTAGCAACTGTTTCCAGTGATGGAACAGTAAAAGCAAAAGGAACAGGAACTGCAACAATTACAGCAGAAGTAAAATGTACAGAGTATAATACAGATGATGCAGACGAAGCAGATGAATTTGATTATTATGCAGAAAATTATTCTGATGATGAATATGATGATATGGACGATGAAGATTGGAAAGATGCAGATGAGGACGAAGATTATGATGTAGATGATGATAGCTGGGATGACAGCGATGCAGATGCAGATGACTGG
>FR899740.1:987-18323 GCA_000437275.1 Clostridium sp. CAG:411
ATGACGAGGAAGAAGGAACAGAAGTAACTTACAGACTTACTTGCATCATTAACGTAAAAGCACCAAATGTAAAATTAAATGCAACAAAAGTAACTTTGAAGAAGGGAAAAACAAAGAAGCTGAATGTAGCAGGTGCAAATAAAGCAAAAATTAAATGGAGTACAAATAAGAAAGCTGTTGCTAAAGTTTCTGCAAATGGAACAGTAACTGCTGTGAAAAAAGGAAAAACAGTAATTACGGCAAAGGTATATGGAAAAACTTTAAAATGCAGTGTTACAGTAAAAAAATAACAGTTGAAAGATAGGAAACGAATAGAGGTTTCTTTTGTGAGAGTGGATGGAATGTGTTACAATAGACACAGGAAAGAAGCTCTCCTTTTTTTACTTTATAGGAAAATGCGTCCTATAAAGCAAAAATGCTTCGCGGGATGTGTACAGATGTCGTCAATTTAGATTTGACAATGTAAATTATGGTTTCATAAAAGAACAAGAAAAAAATAATCAAGAAATGAATGGAATGTTTTCGCAGGGGACATCAAAAGGGAGATGTTAGGAGGAAGTATATGGCGATTAACTTAGTGTTAGGAAGAGCAAGAGATGGAAAATCAGCCAAAGTATATAAAAAAATCATAGAAAAGTCATTGGAAAATGCAGATAAATCCTATTTTGTGATTGTTCCGGAACAGTTTACGATGCAGACCCAATTGGAATTGGTACAATTGCATCCCAACAAGGGAATTTCCAATATCGATGTATTAAGTTTTATGCGTTTGGCATATCGGGTATTCCAACAACAGGGAGGAATGCAAAAGACGGTTTTGGAAGATACTGGAAAAAGTATGTTGGTTCGTCGAGTGATTGAAGAAAAGCAGGAACAATTAAAGGTATTTAAAAATTATGCAAAAAAGCCTGGTTATGTCAGTGAAATCAAATCTCTTTTATCAGAATTTTATCAGTATGAGATTAAGGAAGAAAAAATGAAAGAGATGCTTGCGGTTGCTAAAGATAACCAACCTATGTTGCAGCGCAAGCTGGAAGATATGCAAGTTGTGTATGAGGGATTTGAAGAACTTCTAGCAGAAAAATATATTACAGCGGAGGAAATATTAGATGTGTTGACAGGGAGTTTGGAGCAATATGATGTCTTGGAAAACACAACAATTGTGCTGGATGGCTATACAGGATTTACACCAGTACAATATAAACTCCTTCGGAAACTGATGAAGCTTTGCGAGGAGATCATTGTAACAATTACGATTGATCCCTTTGAAAAAGAAGTATATCAAAAGCAGGAATTTTCCCTATTTCATCTGTCTAGAGAAACCGTGAATAAGTTAAAAAGGATTGCAGAGGAAGAAGGCGTTCCTTGCAAGGAGTCAAAGATAAAAGAGTGGAAAGAGGAAGGCAGCAGTTATCTTGCCTGCCTAGAAGAAAACTTATATCGGTTTTCTGTGCAGCCATATGAAGCATATTGCAAAAGAAAAGGAGTAAAGCAGGAGATAGAACAGGATATTGCTTTTTTTGCAGCCAGAACCATCGAAGGGGAGGTCTCCTATGCGATAAGAGAAATCAAGCATTTGATTCAGAAGAAAGGGTATCGGTATCGGGATATTGCCATTGTAACAGGAGATATGGAGCAATATGGTTGGTTATTGGAAAAAGCATGTAGAGAGGAAAAGATTCCCTGTTTTATAGATTATAAAAAGGATATTTTAGGAAATCCGTTGGTGGAATTTTTAAGAACAGTGCTGCAACTGTTTGCAAGGAATTTTGATTATGAAAGTGTGTTTCGATATTTGCGATGCGGACTGGCAGATATGGACTTGGAACAGGTAGATATACTGGAAAATTATGTGCTGGCAATGGGGATAAAAGGGTATAGTCGCTGGAACAAAGAATGGGACCGAGTTTTTGAAAAGGATTGCAGAGAGGAAGAAGAAAAAAAGAATAAATTGGAAGGTTACAATGCATTACGTGTACAATTTATTTCGTCTTTTGAAAATCTGCGTACTGTTTTTTCAAAAAGAGAGCAAACAATTCGGCAATATGTGACTGCATTACATGCGTTTATGTTGGAACAGGGCATTTATCAGAAATTAAAAGCATATGAGAGGAAGTTTGAGGCGCAGGGCGAGCGAATGCTTGCAAAAGAGTATGCACAGGTATATGAGCTTGTATTGGGTATTTTTGATAAACTGGTCGAGTTGTTAGGGGATGAGACTGTTACGGTAGCGGAATTGGGAGACTTGTTGGAGACAGGATATACGGAAGTGAAGGTAGGCTTGATACCACCAGGAGTTGACCAGGTTTTAGTGGGAGATGTGGAGCGAACCCGCTTGAAGGAAATTAAAGCATTGTTCTTTTTAGGAGTGAATGAGGGCGTTGTACCAAAGAATAGCTCCTCTGGTGGTTTGCTGTCGGATATGGAGAGAGAGATGCTTGCACAAAATCAGATTGCATTGGCACCTACTGCAAGGGAAACGGTATATACGCAACAGTTCTATTTCTATCTAAACTTAACAAAACCACAAAATAAGTTATATTTAACTTACCATAAAGTAAATGAAGAAGGAAAACCCGCACTGGCATCCAGCCTGTTAAGACAGGTACAAAAAATTGTTCCAAATGTAGAAGAAAAGACAGAAAAAACAGTTGATGTAACGGAAAATATTACAATAGAACAAATGGAACGGGTGCTAGGCAATGCCATGGGAAAAGCGTATTTGTTAGATGGCATTAGAAAAATAGGTGTGGAGGAATTTGCGGATTGGTGGAAGGAGTTACTATCTTTTCATATAAAATCTGCAAAAGAGGATGCCAAGACATGGAAGCATTGGGAACAGATTTTAGATGGATTGGCATTTCAAAATACAGAGGATAATCTGTCAAGACAGGTTGCAGAGGCCTTGTATGGAAAACGATTGAAAAACAGTGTTACAAGAATAGAAAAATATGCGGCTTGTGCGTATGCACACTTTTTACAATATGGACTTCGTTTACAGGAGAGACAAGAATTTCAGTTTAAAAGTGTAGACTTTGGAAATATTTTTCACGAAGTATTGCGACGTTTGCCAAAGGCATTGGAAACAAAAAATCTTGGCTGGCGAACAGCGGAGGAAACAGAACTTTATGAAGCAGTAGATTTGTGTATGAAACAGCTTGTAGAAGAATATGGAAATTCTATTTTATTAAGCAGCGAAAAGAATATATATATGGTTGCCAGAATGACTAGAATTTTGAAACGTACAGTATGGGCATTGGCACAGCAGCTAAAGGAAGGTGCATTTGAACCTACGGGATATGAAATAAAGTTTGATTTTTCGGATGGACTGGATTCGGCAAGAATGGATTTAGGAGATGAGCATACAATGCGTCTGAGTGGACAGATTGACCGTTTAGATGCGTTGCAGGACGGAGATAAGGTCCTCTTAAAAGTCATTGATTATAAATCAGGGAAAATGACCTTTTCCTTGTCTAATTTGTATTATGGATTACAGATGCAGTTGGTAGTATATATGAACGCAGCAACCGAATTTACAAAAGATAAATATCCAGAAAAAGAGATCGAGACAGCAGGCATTTTTTATTACAATATGGATGATCCAATTGTAACAAAAGACGAGGAAGAAGCTGTAAATCAAGCATTGCTAAAAGCGTTAAAAATGAATGGACTTGTAAACCGAGACAGCCATGTGATTCCGCTGTTGGATCAGGCATTTGCCGCAGGAGAAGAACCAAAGGATACGTTAAAGGGTTCGGTGAAGTCTTGGATTATTCCAGTAGAAACGGTAAAAGATGGCGGCATAGGAAAACGTTCTAGCGTAATGGATAAAAAAGAATTTGAAACGATAGGAGCCTATGTAAAGCATAAGATTTCCAAAGAGGGAAAAGAAATTTTTGATGGAAATATTCAGATAGAACCTTATCGACAGAAGGATCGTACGGCCTGTGCCTATTGTCCTTATCTGCCGATCTGTGGGTTTGATCCTAAATTGCCGGGAAATGCGTTCAGAGAATTTCAGGAGTTGAAAGCAGAAGATGCAGTTGCGCAGATGCAAAAGGAGCTGAATGGAGAGAAGCAAGCAGATGGAGGAAATACACATGGGGAATAAAGGAGTATCATGGACAGAGCAACAGCAGCAGGTCATTGATGCACGAGAAAAAAATATACTGGTATCGGCAGCGGCAGGTTCTGGTAAAACAGCAGTGCTTGTGGAACGTATCATTACTATGGTTTCCCAAAAAGAAAATCCAGTTGATATTGATAAATTGTTAGTGGTAACCTTTACCAATGCCGCTGCCGCTGAAATGAGTGAACGAATTTTGCAGGCATTGGAAAAAAAGGCAGAAGAAGAACCCGAAAATATGCACTTACGCAAACAGATTACGTTGGTTAAAAATGCACATATTTGTACTTTTCATAGTTTCTGTCAAAGTGTAATACGCAATCATTTTAACGAAATTGAATTAGACCCTAATTTCCGTATTGGGGATGATACCGAATTACAGTTGATGAAAAATGATGTGATGGAAGCTTTATTTGAGGAAAAATATAAAGAGTATCGAGAAGAAAAAGAGCAGGCACAGGCAGAAAAGAGAGAAATGACCGAAGAGGAAGAAGCTTTTATTAATCTTGTGGAATGTTATGCAGGAAACAAAAATGATGATGGATTGCGGGAAATTATATTGCAACTGTATCACTTTGCCATGAGTTCGCCTTGGCCAGAGGAGTGGCTGGAAGAGAAAAAAAAGATGTATGAAGTGGCTACGATGGAGGAGCTAAACCAGACCGACTGGATGAAATTTTTGTTACAATATCTTTCTCAAATATTGGAGGGCATAAAAGAAAAGAATCGAACTGCCTTGCGGATTGCTGGGGAAGCGGATGGACCTGAAATGTATCTGGATGCTTTATTGGATGATGAAGAATATTTGGAAGCGTTGTCTCAAAAGAAAAGTTATGAGGAACTGGGAGATTTGTTGGCAGAGCATAAATGGAAACGATTGTCGACAAAGAAGTCGGATCAAGTTAGTGCGGAGAAAAGAGAGCAGGTTAAAAGTATTCGTGATGAAGTGAAAAAGACATTGGCAGATATGAGCAAACAATTTTTCTTTCAAAGTTCGGAACAAATGCTTTCTGATATGCAGGAACAGAAAATGCCTATGTGCGCGCTATTGGATCTTACAATGGAATTTAAGAGAAACTTTCAGTGTGCAAAAGAAGAAAAACGCGTGTTGGATTTTAATGATTTGGAACATTACGCATTAGCAATTCTTGTGGATGGGGAAGAACACGTTTCATCGGCTGTGGCAAAAGCATATAGCCAGCAATTTGTAGAAATTTTGGTGGATGAGTATCAGGATAGCAATGAAGTACAGGAGACGATTTTACAGAGTATTTGCCAGGCAGAAGAAAATGGCCCTAGCTTATTTATGGTAGGAGATGTGAAACAGAGTATTTATAAGTTTCGTATGGCAAGACCAGAATTATTTATGGGAAAATATGCAGAATTTCCACTACAGGCTGGAGCCCAGCAAAAATTAAGAATTGATCTGAGTAAAAACTTTAGAAGTCGTGGTGTAGTACTCGAAAGCGTAAATCGGATTTTTCAGGAGATTATGCGGCAGTCTCTTGGTGGTGTGGAATATGACGAAGCAGCAGCCTTGTATCTTGGAAATAAAGGTTTTCCTCAAGAAGAGGGCGTATCGGACACAACGGAGTTATTGCTTTTCTGTGATGAAGATACTGATGTGGTAGCCGAGGAGGAAAAAGAGGAAGAACAGAATGCGGAAATATTATCGGCTATTGAAGTGGAAGCAAGAATGGTAGCCTCTCGTATTCAGGAATTGGTAGACCAAGAACATGGACTAAAGGTTGTGGATAAAAAGACAGGGCTTTTAAGAAAGTGTGAATACGGGGATATTGTAATCCTTCTTCGTACTATGAATAAATGGTCTGATGGGTATTTGGAAGTATTAAAAAATGCGGGGATACCTGTATATACAGAGACAAGAACGGGGTATTTTTCTACCTATGAAATACGAACGGTACTGCAATATTTAAAAGTATTGGACAATCCAAGGCAGGATATTCCTTTGGCAGCAGTGATGCGTTCTATGTTTGGAAAATTTACGGCAGAAGAGATGGCAGTGATGCGAAACTATTATCAAGGGGAAACGCTCTACGATACAATAAAATATTATAAAGAAGAATATGAAAAGAAAGAAACAGGGCTAGATGCAAACCTAGGAGAACGGATACAATCTTTCTTGTTTCAAATTGAAACGTTTCGTGAAAGGATACCTTATACGCCAATCCATCAGTTATTAGAAGAAATTTATGAGGAAACCGGATATGCAGATTATGTTTCTGTTATGCCAAACGGTGCACAACGGAAGGAAAATCTCAAAATGCTTATCAATAAAGCATTGGATTTAGAGGCAACGAATCAAAGTACTTTGTTTCATTTTAATCGTTATATTGAAAAATTGCATAAATATGAAGTGGATTTTGGAGAGGCACTGGGAGCAGATTCGGCGGGAAATGCGGTACAGATTATGAGTATTCATAAAAGTAAGGGATTGGAATTTCCTGTTGTAATAGTAGGAGCCATGTCAAAGAAATTTAATAATCAGGATGCGCAAAGCAGGTTTGTACTGCAGCTGGACTATGGTGTTGGTGCAGATGTGATCGATTACAAAATGCGAACCAAAATACCTTCCCTAATAAAAAAAACAATTGCAAGAAAGAATACGTTGGATAATCTAGGTGAAGAGTTGCGTGTGTTGTATGTAGCATTAACCCGCGCCAAAGAAAAGCTGATTATGGCAGGTGTTGTGGAAAAAGAAGAAAAATTGGATGCGTGGAAAAACAAAACAGGCGAGATGGATTATTTTACCCGCGTACATGCAAGTAGTTATGCAGACTGGGTAGCACCAATCATTATGAAAGAAGATAGCAAACTGTTTTCTTGTAATGTAGTCGGGATGGAAGGTTTAGTGCAGGCAGAAACGTTGCAACAGATACAAAATGCGGTAAAAAAGAGTGAATTAAATCAATGGAATACCGAAAAAGTGTATCAAAAGGAAATGGCTGAAAAATTGAAGGCACAGACCGAGTATAAATATGCATTTGAAAATGAAAAAGATATAAAAAGCAAAATGACAGTTTCGGAGTTAAAACTTCTGGCAATGCAGGATGTAGAGGAAACAGGAGTGTATCTTTTAGAGGAACAGCAAGAAAAAGAAATAGAGGAAACCCCTCTTCCACAATTCTTAAAGCAGGAGGAGCCTATTAAGGGAGCAAATAGAGGAACAATCTATCATAGAGTCTTTGAGAAAATACGTTTTGAGCAGATAAAGAAAGAGACAGATATTCTGACGGAGATAGAATGGATGCAGGAACAGGCATACCTGACAAAAGAAGAAGCAAATGCGGTGTATCGAAAGGATATTTTCTTATTTGTAAATTCTAAGATTGGACAGAGGATGCGACAGGCAGAAGAAAAAGGAAAGTTGTGGAGAGAGCAACCCTTTGTGATTGGACTTCCTGCTGGTAAAGTAAAGCAGGAATGGAAGGGCAGTCAGGAACTTGTATTAATTCAGGGAATTATTGATGCCTATTTTATAGAAGAAGATGAGATTGTGTTGGTAGATTACAAAACAGATTGGGTCAACTCTGCGGATGTGCTTGTTCAAAAATATAAGGAACAGCTTGCTTACTATCAGCGAGCCTTAGAACAGATGACGGGAAAAAAGGTGAAAGAAAAAATCATTTATTCCGTGTCCTTGGGAACAGAAGTACCATTATAATAGTAGAAACCTGCTATAGAATAGGAAAGGTTTTTGCGAAAGAAGCAGATAACACCTGTTTTAAGAGAAAAAGTCCTTGACATCTTGATAAAAGAGTGATAGGATGAAAAATGCACTATTATGGTGTAGTATGCTTTAGAATCTGTCCAAATGACAGAAAAGCATAGGAAAATAACAGTAAAGTGTTTTTGTCCGTAGTGAAAGAAACAATTAATTTTCCCACAAAAAACGCGGATACACATAAAAAAATTCAAGGGGTGAAAACGTCAATGGAAAAAAACAGAATTCGTCCAATTAAAGTTGGTAACAGTGTAAGAATGAGTTTCTCAAGACAAAAAGAAGTTCTTGAAATGCCTAATTTGATTGAGGTACAGACTGATTCCTACAAATGGTTCTTGGAAGAAGGACTAAATGAAGTTTTCAGAGACATTTCTCCAATCACAGATTACACAGGAAATCTTTCATTAGAATTTGTAAGTTTTGTATTATGTGATGATGAGGAGAATGTAAAGTACAGCGTAGAAGAGTGTAAGGAACGTGATGCGACTTATGCGGCTCCGCTTAAAGTACGTGTAAGACTTCATAATAAGGAAAATGATGAAATTAACGAACACGACATTTTCATGGGTGATTTGCCATTAATGACTGACACAGGTACATTTGTTATCAATGGTGCCGAACGTGTTATTGTCAGCCAGTTAGTACGTTCCCCTGGAATTTATTATGCAATTGGTCATGATAAGATTGGTAAGGAGCTATTTTCATCTACTGTAATTCCGAACCGTGGAGCATGGTTAGAGTATGAGACAGATTCTAACGATGTATTCTATGTTCGTGTAGATAGAAATAGAAAGGTGCCAATTACCGTATTGCTTCGTGCATTAGGTCTTGGTACAAATGAAGAGATTGTACAGATGTTTGGTGAGGAGCCAAAGATTTTAGCAAGTATTGCTAAGGATACATCGGACAATTATAACGATGGTTTATTAGAGCTTTATAAAAAGCTTCGTCCGGGTGAGCCTTTATCAGTAGACAGTGCAGAAAGTTTGCTAAATAGTATGTTCTTCGATCCAAGAAGATACGATTTGGCTAAAGTGGGAAGATATAAATTTAATAAGAAATTAGCATTTAAGAATAGAATTACAGGTTTTGTATTAGCAGAGGATGTTGTAGATACAGAGACAGGAGAAGTGCTTGCAGAAGCAGGAACTATGGTTTCTGATGAATTGGCAGACAAGATTCAGAATGCAGCAATTCCATCTGTTATGATTCAGACAGAACATAAGAATGAAAAAGTGCTTTCAAACATGGCAGTTGATGCAAATTGTTATGTAGACTTTGATGTAGAGGAAATCGGTATCCGTGAAAAGGTATACTACCCTGTATTAAAGGGAATCTTAGATGAGTATGCTGGTGATATGGATGCAATTCGTCATGCGATGGAGCGTGATATTGATGACTTGATTCCAAAGCATATTACAAAAGAAGATATTTTCGCTTCTATCAATTATAATATGCACTTGGAATATGGAATTGGTAATGATGACGATATTGACCATTTGGGTAACCGTCGTATTCGTGCAGTTGGTGAATTATTACAGAATCAGTACAGAATCGGTTTATCCAGAATGGAACGTGTTGTGCGTGAGCGTATGACAACACAGGATATGGAAGGAATTTCTCCACAGTCATTAATTAATATCAAACCAGTAACAGCAGCCGTAAAAGAATTTTTCGGAAGTTCTCAGTTGTCACAGTTTATGGATCAGAACAACCCTCTTAGTGAATTGACTCACAAGAGACGTTTATCAGCATTGGGACCTGGTGGTTTGTCAAGAGATCGTGCAGGTTTCGAGGTTCGAGATGTACATTATTCTCACTATGGTAGAATGTGTCCAATTGAAACACCTGAAGGTCCAAACATCGGTTTGATTAACTCATTGGCATCTTATGCTAGAATTAACGAATACGGCTTTATTGAAGCTCCATATCGTAAGGTTGACAAGACAGATCCACTTAATCCAAGAGTAACGGATGAAGTTGTTTATTTGACAGCAGATGAAGAAGACAAGTATATCGTTGCGCAGGCGAACGAAACTTTGGATGAAAATGGATATTTTGTAAATAACAATGTATCTGGTCGTTTCCGTGAGGAAACTTCACGGTTCGAAAAGAAAAAGATCGACTTAATGGACGTATCTCCTAAGATGGTATTCTCTGTCGCAACAGCGATGATTCCTTTCTTGGAGAACGATGATGCAAACCGTGCGTTGATGGGATCAAACATGCAGCGTCAGGCAGTACCATTGCTTGTGACAGAATCACCAGTTGTTGGTACAGGTATGGAACGTAAAGCGGCTGTAGACTCTGGTGACTGTGTAGTTGCCAAAGAAAACGGTGTTGTTAAGAAGGCAGCTTCCAATGAAATTGTTGTTACAAATGAAGAAGGAAAAGACGTTACTTACAAGCTTGAGAAGTTTACAAGAAGTAACCAGGGTAACTGCATGAACCAGAGACCAATTGTAAAGAACGGTGATGCAGTAAAAGTAGGAGATGTAATTGCAGATGGTCCATGTACTGCAAATGGTGAAATTGCCCTTGGTAAAAACCCATTGATTGGATTTATGACATGGGAAGGATATAACTATGAGGATGCGGTATTATTAAGTGAGCGTTTAGTTCGCGATGATGTATATACATCTGTTCATATTACAGAATATGAGGCAGAGGCGCGTGATACAAAGCTTGGTGCAGAAGAGATTACCAGAGATGTCCCTGGTGTTGGTGACGATGCACTGAAAGATTTGGATGAAAGAGGTATCATTCGTATTGGTGCAGAGGTACGTGCCGGAGATATTTTGGTAGGTAAAGTAACACCTAAGGGTGAGACAGAGCTTACAGCAGAAGAAAGATTATTACGTGCTATTTTCGGTGAGAAGGCAAGAGAAGTTCGTGATACTTCCTTACGTGTTCCACATGGAGAATTTGGTATCGTAATTGATGCAAAGGTATTTACAAGAGAAAATGGAGACGAATTATCACCTGGTGTAAATCAATGTGTACGCATTTACATTGCACAGAAGAGAAAGATTCAGGTAGGAGATAAGATGGCCGGTCGTCATGGTAACAAGGGTGTAGTTTCACGAGTATTACCAGTAGAAGATATGCCATTCCTTCCAAACGGACGTCCACTTGATATCGTACTTAATCCACTTGGTGTGCCTTCGCGTATGAACATTGGACAGGTGTTAGAGATTCACCTTTCCCTTGCATCAAAGGTACTTGGTTTCAACGTAGCAACACCAGTATTTGATGGTGCAAAAGAAAATGACATCATGGATACGTTGGAATTGGCAAATGATTATGTAAATACACCTCTTGAGGATTTTAAGGCTAAGTATGAAGATGTCTTAGATCCAGAGGTTATGGAATACTTATTGACAAACGAAGAATACAGAAAAGAGTGGGAAGGTGTTCCAATCAACCGTGACGGTAAAGTAAGATTACGTGATGGTAGAACAGGAGAATACTTCGATGGAGCAGTTACAGTCGGTTTCATGCACTATCTGAAACTTCACCATTTGGTAGATGATAAGATCCATGCACGTTCTACAGGTCCTTACTCATTGGTAACACAGCAGCCACTTGGTGGTAAGGCACAGTTCGGTGGACAGCGTTTCGGAGAGATGGAGGTTTGGGCACTGGAAGCATACGGTGCAGCATATACTCTACAGGAAATCCTTACAGTGAAGTCCGATGATGTAGTTGGTCGTGTTAAGACATACGAAGCAATCATTAAGGGTGAAAACATTTCGAAACCAGGTATTCCAGAGTCCTTTAAGGTATTGTTAAAGGAATTACAGTCATTGGCATTGGATGTTACTGTTTTGGATGAAAATGGTAATGAAGTGCAAATGTCCGAAAATATCGAGTACGGTGATGAGGACTTAAAACCAATCATTGAAGGAAATAAGACAGCCGTAGATGAAACAGAAGATTTCAAGAATGCGGGATACAGAGAGGCAAAATCTGTGGCAGAGTTAGATGACGAGATTATGGATGGCATTTTAGAAGGCGTCACAGAAAATAGTCTTATGGACGATTTAGATGAATAATAGAACGTATTAACAATAGATTATCAGTTGCACAGAGGTGACTGTGCAACTGACAGACGAAGGGAGCGCCAGGTATGCAAGAAGTCAGCAATACAAATGCAGAACCAAGTTTGACATATGATGCGATAAAGATTGGTCTTGCTTCTCCAGAGAGAATCAGAGAATGGTCTAGAGGTGAAGTAAAGAAACCGGAAACTATTAACTATAGAACATTAAAACCAGAGAAAGACGGTTTGTTCTGTGAGAAAATTTTTGGACCTAGTAAAGACTGGGAGTGTCACTGCGGTAAATACAAGAAGATACGTTATAAAGGTGTAGTTTGTGATCGTTGTGGTGTAGAAGTAACAAAAGCAAGTGTTCGTCGTGAAAGAATGGGACATATTGAACTTGCAGCACCAGTATCCCATATCTGGTATTTTAAGGGCATTCCAAGTAGAATGGGATTAATCCTGGATTTATCTCCAAGAACATTGGAAAAAGTATTATATTTTGCTTCTTATATTGTGTTAGATGCTGGTTCTACTGATTTACAGTACAAGCAGGTACTTACAGAGCGTGAATATCAGGAAGCAGTTGAAAAGTTTGGAAGAGATGCTTTCCGCGTTGGTATGGGTGCAGAATCCGTTTACGAATTATTGCAGGCAATTGACTTAGAAAAAGAATCAACAGACTTAAAGAAGGAACTTGTGAATGCAACTGGACAAAAACGTGCTAGAATTATCAAGAGATTAGAAGTGGTAGAAGCTTTCAGAACTTCTGGAAATAAACCAGAATGGATGATTTTAACAGTAGTTCCTGTTATTCCACCAGATATTCGTCCAATGGTACAGTTGGATGGTGGACGTTTTGCTACATCAGATATGAATGATTTATATCGTCGTATTATTAACCGTAACAATCGTCTAAAGAGATTATTGGATTTAGGAGCACCTGACATTATCGTTCGTAACGAAAAGAGAATGTTACAGGAAGCTGTGGATGCATTGATTGATAACGGTAGACGAGGCAGACCAGTTACTGGACCTGGTAACCGTGCACTTAAATCTTTATCCGATATGTTAAAAGGTAAGCAGGGACGTTTCCGTCAGAACTTGCTTGGTAAGCGTGTTGATTATTCTGGACGTTCCGTTATCGTAGTAGGACCAGAATTAAAGATTTATCAGTGTGGTTTACCAAAGGAAATGGCAATTGAATTGTTTAAACCATTTGTTATGCGTGACCTTGTGAAACAGGGAACTGCACATAATATTAAATCTGCAAAGAAAATGGTAGAGCGTTTAGAGCCAGAAGTTTGGGATATTTTAGAGGAAGTAATCAAAGAGCATCCGGTTATGTTGAACCGCGCCCCTACACTTCATAGACTTGGTATTCAGGCATTTGAACCTATCTTAGTAGAAGGTAAGGCAATTAAACTTCATCCATTGGTTTGTACAGCCTTCAATGCCGATTTCGATGGTGACCAGATGGCGGTGCATTTACCATTATCTGTGGAAGCACAGGCAGAGTGTCGTTTCTTGTTACTTTCACCAAACAACCTGTTAAAACCATCAGACGGTGGTCCTGTTGCAGTACCATCACAGGATATGGTATTGGGTATTTATTACTTAACAATGGGTAAGATGGTTGATTACTCGGATGATAAAGAATTAGATGCCAGCATTGAAAAAATCTATGAAACACAGGAAGAGGTTGTAGCAGATTTACCAACAGCCAATAGTGAAGGAAAGATTAATGTAGATACTATGATTAAGTTCCGTGTTAGTGATGACAGATATGTTATCTGTACTCCTATGGACTTAATGGGACATTATTTCTATGAGAAAAACGAAGCATTACTTGCTTATGAAAACGGAGATATTACATTACATCAGAAGATTAAGGTTCGTATGTCGGCTGAAAATGAAGATGGAACTGTAGAATACAAGATTATAGAGACAACAATGGGACGTCTTATTTTCAACGAGATCATTCCACAGGATTTGGGATTTGTAGACCGTACAAAAACAGAAAACCGTTTTGCATTGGAAATTGATTTCCACGTTGGTAAAAAGCAGTTGAAGCAGATTTTGGAGAAATGTATCAATACACATGGAGCAACAAAAACTGCAGAAACATTAGATAACATTAAAGCATTAGGATATAAATATTCTACAAAGGCTGCCATGACAGTTTCGATTTCTGATATGACAGTACCAGCATCTAAGAAACAGTTGTTGGAAGATGCAGAAAAGACAGTTGAAAAGATTACAAAAGACTTCCGTCGTGGATTGACAACAGAAGAAGAACGTTATAAAGCTGTTGTTGAAACATGGAAAGAGACAGATGATGAACTTACAAAAGCCTTGCTTGGTGGATTGGATAAATACAACAATATCTACATGATGGCGGATTCTGGAGCCCGTGGTTCTGATAAGCAGATTAAGCAGCTTGCAGGTATGCGTGGATTGATGGCAGATACATCTGGTAGAACGATCGAATTGCCTATCAAGTCAAACTTCCGTGAAGGACTTGACGTATTGGAGTATTTCATTTCTGCGCATGGTGCTCGTAAGGGTCTGTCAGATACAGCGCTTCGTACAGCCGATTCAGGATACTTAACACGTCGTCTTGTTGATGTATCACAGGATTTGATTATTCGTGAGACAGATTGCTGTGAAGGAAAAGCCATTCCAGGAATGTGGATTAGCGCATTTATGGATGGAAAAGAAGTAATTGAGTCATTAGAAGAACGTATTACAGGAAGATACTCTTGTGAGACAATCTATGATGACAATGGCGAAATGATTGTAAAAGCAAATCATATGATTACTGCTAAGAGAGCAGCAAGAATTTGTGCAACAAAGGCAATCATTGAAGCTGGAAATGATGCAAAAGTGAAGATTCGTAACGTGCTTACTTGCCGTTCTCATATTGGAGTTTGTGCAAAATGTTATGGTGCAAACATGGCAACAGGAGAACCTGTACAGGTAGGAGAAGCCGTTGGTATTATTGCAGCTCAGTCAATTGGTGAACCTGGTACACAGCTTACCATGCGTACATTCCATACGGGTGGTGTAGCCGGTGATGATATTACACAGGGTCTTCCTCGTGTCGAAGAGTTGTTTGAAGCAAGAAAGCCAAAGGGTCTTGCTATTATCTCTGAATTTGCAGGTAGAGTAAGTATCAATGATACAAAGAAAAAACGTGAAGTTATCGTAACAAATGAGGAAACAGGCGAGAGTAAAGCTTACTTAATTCCTTATGGTTCACGTATTAAGGTATTTGATGGCGATGTTTTGGAGGCTGGTGATGAGCTGACAGAAGGTAGTGTAAATCCACATGATATCTTAAAGATTAAAGGTGTTCGTGCTGTACAGGATTACATGCTTCAGGAAGTACAGCGTGTATATCGTTTACAGGGTGTTGAAATCAACGATAAGCACGTAGAAGTTATTGTTCGCCAGATGTTAAAGAAGATTCGCATCGAAACAAACGGAGATTCAGAATTCTTACCAGGTACAATGGTAGATACACTTGAATTTGATGATGAAGTGGAAAGACTTACAGAAAACGGTTTAGTACCACCAGAAGGAAAACAGGTATTGCTTGGTATTACAAAAGCATCCCTTGCTACAAATTCCTTCTTGTCAGCAGCTTCCTTCCAGGAAACTACTAAGGTATTAACAGAAGCCGCAATCAAAGGAAAAGTAGATCCATTGATTGGTATTAAGGAAAACGTACTTCTTGGTAAGTTAATACCGGCTGGTACAGGTATGAAAGAATATCGTTCTGTAAAATTGGATACAGATGAAGAAATCAGACGTGCAAAGGAAGAAGAAGAACGTAAACGTTTAGAAGAAGCTGCTGCAGAAGAAGCAGATGAAATTGTTGTTACAGAAGAAGAAAATTCTGACATTGCTTTTTCAGAAGAGATTCAGGCAGATGAAGAAATAAACGTAACAGAAGAATAAAAAGATTACCATTGTGTAAGCTATTAAGTACAGAGGGGAAAGACATTATACCGGAACAAAAGGGAAGGTATAATGTCTTTCTTGCTTTTAAACTGCATTTGAAGTTCTTTTAAACTGCAATCAGGTAGGTTGTCTTAAAAAATACAATAGGAATACTTTGTAAAAAAGGGATTGACATTTACGGAAAAAAAAATTATAATCAAATAGCACGCGTTTCGTGTGTGTAGTTTTCAAAGGTGCAACCTCACCAATGAAGACAGTCACTAGATGATAATAACCACAGGAGGTGAAAATTAATGCCAACTTTTAACCAATTAGTAAGAAAAGGAAGAAAGACATTAGAGAAGAAGTCAAATTCTCCAGCTTTACAGAGAGGATACAATTCTTTAAATAAGAAGGCAACAAACACTTCTTCACCACAAAAGAGAGGTGTGTGTACAGCTGTTAGAACTGCTACACCTAAGAAGCCTAACTCAGCTCTTAGAAAGATTGCCAGAGTTCGTCTTTCAAACGGTATCGAAGTAACAAGTTATATCCCAGGTGAAGGACATAACTTACAGGAACATAGTGTTGTTCTTATCAGAGGTGGTCGTGTAAAGGACTTACCAGGTACAAGATACCATGTTGTTAGAGGTACACTTGATACAGCAGGTGTTGCTAACAGAAAACAGGCTCGTTCTAAGTATGGAGCTAAGAGACCTAAAGACGCAAAGTAATAGGTTAATTGAAACTAATTCAATACACTAATTCAAAAAAAGTGCCGGATTAATTTTTACTATAAGGAACGAGATTCCAGTTCCTGAGGTTGCAGGAGATAGATTTATTAAGTCGAGCGCGAACACAGTGAATTATTGTGAGTACCTAAGAATCTTACGAAGGTTTAACCTTCACAATTGTATTCTTTTTAAGGAGGGAAGCAACGTGCCACGTAAAGGACATATTCAAAAGAGAGACGTATTAGCAGATCCAATTTACAACAACAAGGTTGTAACAAAGCTAATCAACAATATCATGTTAGATGGTAAGAAGGGTGTTGCCCAGAAGATCGTTTATGGTGCATTTGATCGTGTAGCTGAGAAGACAGGCAGAGATGCTATGGAAGTTTTTGAAGAAGCTATGAACAACATCATGCCAGTACTTGAAGTAAAGGCTAGACGTATCGGTGGAGCAACATATCAGGTACCAATCGAAGTAAGACCAGATAGAAGACAGGCTTTAGCTCTTCGTTGGTTGACTGTTTACTCTCGTAAAAGAGGAGAGAAGACTCAGGAAGAAAGATTGGCAAATGAAATCTTAGATGCAGTAAACAATACAGGTGCTGCAGTTAAGAAGAAAGAAGATATGCACAAGATGGCAGAGGCAAACAAAGCATTTGCACACTATCGTTGGTAGTATCGCCATAGTTCGCATATGTGTAACTACGAGCTACTAGCAGGATGAGATACATTTGCGAATTG
The DNA here is from genome assembly GCA_000437275.1 of Clostridium sp. CAG:411. GTDB lineage: Bacteria > Bacillota > Clostridia > Lachnospirales > Lachnospiraceae > CAG-411. Next base: position 18,321 of record FR899740.1, read on the forward strand.
ACC
>FR899740.1:18346-21096 GCA_000437275.1 Clostridium sp. CAG:411
GCCAGATGCGCAGGCGGTTTTTTGCTTTATAGTTCGTTTTTCTATAGAGCAAACTGCTCTGCGAAATTTACAGAGAAGAACGAATTGTTTCGCAAAACTGCGAAATGGATTAGAGATGAATAAGTGCAATAGCGCTTAAAAATAGAAATATATATGCAAAGCATAAATATAAAAAAGGAGGAAAAACCGTTGGCTGGAAGAGAATACGCGTTATCAGAAACAAGAAATATCGGTATTATGGCACATATTGATGCCGGTAAAACAACAACAACAGAACGTATTTTATACTATACAGGTGTAAACCATAAAATTGGTGATACACATGATGGTAATGCAACCATGGACTGGATGGAGCAGGAACAGGAAAGAGGTATCACAATTACTTCTGCTGCTACAACATGTCACTGGACATTACAAAAAGAGGGTAAACCAATGCCAGGTGCAAAAGAGCATCGTATTAACATTATTGATACACCGGGACACGTTGACTTTACTGTAGAGGTAGAGCGTTCCCTTCGTGTATTGGATAGTGCAATCGGTGTATTCTGTGCTAAGGGTGGTGTTGAACCTCAGTCAGAAAATGTATGGCGTCAGGCAGACACATACAATGTACCACGTATGGCATTCATCAACAAGATGGATATCCTTGGTGCAGATTTCTACGGTGCAGTAGAACAGATTAAGACAAGATTAGGAAAGAATGCAATCTGCCTTCAGTTACCAATTGGTAAAGAGGATGACTTCAAGGGAATTATTGACTTATTTGAGATGCAGGCTTACATCTACAATGATGATAAGGGTGATGATATCTCAATCGTAGAGATCCCAGAAGATATGAAGGACGATGCAGAATTATATCATACAGAATTAGTAGAGAAGATCTGCGAATTAGATGATGATTTAATGATGGAATATTTAGAGGGTGAAGAACCTTCTGTAGAATCTATGAAGGCAGCTTTAAGAAAAGCTACTTGTGAATGTAAGGCAGTACCTGTTTGTTGTGGTTCTGCATACAAGAACAAGGGTGTTCAGAAACTTCTTGATGCCGTTATCGAATATTTACCAGCTCCTACAGACATTCCTGCTATTAAGGGTGTTGACGAAGATGGTAATGAAGTTGAGAGACATTCATCTGATGAAGAACCGTTCTCAGCTTTAGCATTCAAGATTATGGCTGACCCATTTGTTGGTAAGCTTGCATTCTTTAGAGTTTACTCAGGAACAATGAACGCTGGTTCTTATGTTCTTAACTCTACAAAGAATAAGAAAGAACGTGTTGGACGTATCCTTCAGATGCATGCAAATAAGAGAGAAGAGTTAGATAAGGTATACGCTGGTGATATCGCAGCTGCAGTAGGATTTAAGATTACTACAACTGGTGATACAATCTGTGATGAAAAGGCTCCAGTTATCTTAGAGTCTATGGAATTCCCAGAACCAGTTATCGAGCTTGCTATCGAGCCTAAGACAAAGAATGATCAAGGTAAGATGGGTGAAGCTTTAGCAAAACTTGCTGAAGAAGATCCTACATTCCGTCAGCATACAGATGAGGAAACAGGTCAAACAATCATCGCTGGTATGGGTGAGCTTCACTTAGAGATCATCGTTGACCGTTTGTTACGTGAGTTTAAGGTAGAAGCTAACGTTGGTGCTCCTCAGGTTGCATACAAAGAAACATTTACTAAGACAGTTGAAGTAGATAGTAAGTATGCTAAGCAGTCTGGTGGACGTGGTCAGTACGGACACTGTAAAGTTAGATTTGAGCCAATGGATGCCAATGGTGAAGAGTTATTTAAGTTTGACTCTACTGTAGTTGGTGGTGCTATTCCTAAGGAATACATCCCAGCAGTTGGTGAAGGTATTGAAGAAGCTGCTCAGGCAGGTATCCTTGCAGGTTTCCCTGTACTTGGTGTACATGCTACTGTATATGATGGTTCTTACCATGAAGTCGATTCATCAGAAATGGCATTCCACATTGCCGGATCTATGGCATTCAAGGAAGCTATGCAGAATCGATTCATCTGAAATGGCATTCCACATTGCAGGTTCTATGGCATTTAAGGAAGCTATGCAGAAAGCAGGAGCTGTACTTCTTGAGCCCATTATGAAGGTTGAAGTTACTATGCCAGAAGAGTACATGGGTGATGTTATCGGTGATATCAACTCACGTCGTGGACGTATTGAAGGTATGGATGACTTAGGCGGCGGAAAGATCGTTAGAGGATTTGTACCTTTGGCTGAAATGTTTGGTTATTCTACAGACCTTCGTTCAAGAACACAGGGTCGTGGTAACTACTCAATGTTCTTTGAAAAGTATGAGCCTTGTCCAAAGTCTGTACAGGATAAGATTCTTTCTCAGAAGAACGCGTAGTTATAGGAAAATCATAAAAAAGTGCTTGAAAAAAGCACAAACATGAAATATAATATAGAATATGTGGCGTCAAGCCGTTCAGGGCTTGACGCATTGAAACTAAAAATAATTCCCAATAAGGGAAAATATGCATATGCATATAAATAAAAGGAGGATATAAAAAATGGCAAAAGCTAAGTTTGAGAGAAACAAACCACATTGTAACATCGGTACTATCGGTCACGTTGACCATGGTAAGACAACATTAACAGCTGCAATTACAAAGACTCTTGCTGCAAGAGTAGAAGGTAACGCTGCTGTAGATTTCGAAAACATCGATAAGGCTCCAGAAGAAAGAGAAAGAGGTATCACTATCTCTACAGCTCACGTTGAGTATGAG
>FR899741.1:0-15092 GCA_000437275.1 Clostridium sp. CAG:411
GACGTGCGCCGCCAGGCGCACAATAAATAAAAAAGTGGGACAACCCACTTTTTTTATGCTTTTTTACAATATATTTGTAAAGAACAAATTCCATATACCTTTATATAAAAAAGGACTGTGATTTCAAATCACAATCCTTATCAAGCCGACAAAGGGACTTGAACCCTCGACCTACTGATTACGAATCAGTTGCGCTACCAACTACGCCATGTCGGCAAATCAAATTTAAAACAGCAAAGTAGTAAAGTCTACTTTTCACAAATCAAATTATACCCTTACGCTACCAAAAAGAAAACTCTTGTTTTATTTTTCTTAACGAGTTATAATGTAAAGTTACCATTTTTTATACTATAAACTCTACTACTTTATCTACTACTCTTTTCCTTTACTAAAACATATCAATACGCAACAATAATTCCACCATCGTTAGCATAAAAACTACTAAGCCCGGCTGTATCTACCATAATATAATCTTTAAACGGAATTTTGCTCATGATAAGATTTTTAGTATATTCTGCTCTTTCTTTGTTATTACAATGGGCAATACCAAGAATTTTTTCTTTTGGATTCACCATATCCTTTTCAATCGCAGAAACCAGTTTACCAAGTGCTTTTTTCATTCCCCGTCCTTGATCTACACGATTAATACTACCTTCTGGTGTAGATGACATTACTGCTTTAATATTTAATGTATTACAGATTACTGCTGTCACTGTTGATAAACGTCCGTTTCGTCGCAACACATCCAAAGACTCTAATACAAATTTCGTACACATTTCGTCTCTATATTGCAAAACATTGGTACAAATTTCCTCAAAACTTTTTCCTGCTTCTTCTAATTCCTGTATACGAAGTGCCAATAACGTTTGTCCCACTGATGCGGATTTAGAATCGATAACAAGAATATTTTTATCTGGATGTTCTTCCAGATAAAGTTTTTTTGCAAGTTCGGCACTATTATAGGAACCGCTTAATTTTGAGGACAAGGTAATAACAAAAATATCATCAGCACAATCAAACTTTTCCATATATGCTTCTGGTGAAGGGCAAGCAGATGTTAATGTATGCTTACTCGCCTTCATTTTTTGTAGTAATTCCGCTTGGTTAAATGTTTCATCATCAATAATTTCCTCATCGTCTACCTGTATAACTAATGGTACAATTTCCACATTTCCTTTGCTTTTTATTTCCGTATTCAAATCAGTAGAACTATCTCCAACAATTTTATATGACATAACAAATTCCTCTTTTCTATTTTATATCTCTTGACAAAAATCACACTCCAAAATAAAGAAGTGAACACCCATCATTAAAACGCAAAATAAAGTATTTTTCTCTTTTTTACATAGTTTTGATTACTACTTATAATAACATTAAAAACGCTTGCTTGTCAAGATATAGAACAAAACGGACATAACTATCTTCTTTACGCATCTATGTACATCCATGTCGTCAACTTAAGCATCACAAATTAAATTATAGTTTCATAAAAGAACAAGCAAAAAAATATTCAAAAAATTAAACGGAATGTTTTCACAGGGGACATCCATAACGTCGGTCCTTAGTAAGCATTTTATTATAGGACGCACCTTTTATAGAATAAAAAAGGAGATTATTTATTATTATAATCTCCTCTTACACGCATTATAACTATTCTTCTACATCAATTGAAAACGCTCCACTGTTATCATCCCCAGCATCCTCACTATCGGTATCTGTTTCCTCTGCGTCTGTTTCTCCTTGATCCGAGTCATCTGTTGTATAAATTATGGAACCGATTGTAATCTTATCCCAGACATCCTTATTGACAGAAATGTCATAGCTATCTTTCACATCATCAAAAGCAGTCTTATAAATTTCATCCCTAGCGTCATTTAAAGCGGTATCTACAGCTTCATCATAATACTCTGAATTATTATTGTCATTCATGCGGAACACATAATATGCAAATTCTGTCTCAACTACATCGGATACTTCTCCATTTTTCAATCCTTTTACAATGGCATCTGCATCAACTTTTTTGTAAGTTCCATAACCTTCTCCGTCTTCTTCTACCATATAGTCGTCCGAGTATTCAATATATTTCTTCTGTGCATCACTCAGCAAGGATTCCATATCATTCTTGGCAGTTACCTTTTTGCCTACCTGTTTTAAATTATCCAAATGATCTTTTAATTCTTTTGCAGAATATGCATTTCCATCATCATCTTCCTTATAAATACAATAATATTCATACATATATTCTCTGCAATCCTTCTTTGATACGGAAGCAGTTACCTTATCTGCATCAAACTTGCTGTCTTTTAGTAAAGATTCTTTGTATTGATCTAAGACAACCTGTTTCTCAAAATAAGTTAAAAGTTCATCTTTCATACCATCTACAGCAAGCTGTTCATCCGTGAGATTGGATGCAAAATCATCGTAATTGTCCTTTGCTGTTTTTTTATCGTCATCAGATAAACTATACCCTGCTTTTAAAGCTTCATTATACAGTACTGCATCCTGCTCTACATTATTAATAATGTTTTCTTTTGCAATCTCTTCTCCCGTTTTATTGCCATTTTCTTCATCACTGGTTTCCCAATATGTGGTTCCATAAAACTGCTCATAAATTTGGCTATATAACGCACCTGTCTCTTCTTCAGAATATACATAATACATAATATCTGCCAACGTATATTGTTCATCATCTATAGTCACAATAACGTCCTGATCTTTTTTATCTTCTTTTTTAGATGTTTTTTTTGCATTATTGCCCTTTGTTGAACAACCTGACACGGTTCCAACAAGCATAATAGAAGCTAATGCGCAGACTGCTGTTCTTTTTAGAATATTCTTTTTCATCATTTCCTCCTTAGGTCACATCTTTTACTGAAACGAAAATTCCTTCATTGTATCTGTAAGTCCCTTCCATTTCTGATCTTTTTCTGAAATAATCAATTCCATGTCTTCTGTAATTGGCCATTCAACACCAATCTCCTTATCATTCCAAGCCAAACCACCTTCGTCATTTGGATGATAAAAATCTGTACACTTATAAACAAATTCTGCTTCGTCTGACAATACTAAAAATCCATGCGCAAAGCCTTCTGGAATATAGAACTGCTTTTTATTTTCTGCGGATAACTCTACTCCAAACCATTTTCCAAAAGTGGCAGATGATTTTCTCAAATCAACAGCAACGTCAAATACTGCACCACGAACTACACGAACTAATTTTCCTTGTGGAAAATTCTTCTGAAAATGCAATCCTCTTAAAACGCCTTTTGTAGACATAGATTGATTGTCCTGTACGAAAACCATATCAAGTCCAGCTTCCACAAAATCATTTTGATTATAAGTTTCCATAAAGAAACCTCTTTCATCCTTAAAAACGGTTGGCTCTATTACACACAAACCTTCTATCTCACATTTGGTAACTGTAATCTTTCCCATGAAATTATTCCTCGTTTCTCTTATTATTCTTCTATAATTGTCTAAATCCAACTAAGTCGAACTGAAACAATTATTTTTCCTCTTCCTCTAACAATAGCTTCACATAACGTGCTGTCGCATCCTGCCAGCTTGGAAGTTTATGAAAACCATTGGCTGTCAGTTTTTCCTTACTCATACGACTATTTGTTGGACGTTTTGCCTTAGAAGGAAATGCATCACTGCCTACTGGAGTGATTGGCACATCCAATCCTGCCTGTTTGAAAATTTCACATGTAAAATCAAACCAAGAGCAAAATCCTTCATTCGTTGCATGATAAATACCATAACGGTTTGTTTCCGCCATATCGCATAATAAAACAGCTAAATCCGCTGTATATGTTGGTGAACCAAATTGGTCATTGACTACTTTTACAGCCCCGTTGTTTCTACCTAAATGCAACATTGTTTTAACAAAGTTTTTACCATTGATACCAAATACCCAGGAAATACGCACAATATAATACTTTTCAAGATAACGTTGTACTTCTCGCTCTCCCAAAAATTTGGACATACCATATACATTTAATGGTTCTGTCACCTTATCATCTGGTTCCCATGGACGTTCTCCCTGACCATCAAACACATAATCTGTACTGATATAAATCATTTTTATATCCATCTTCTTACATGCCTTTGCAATATTGGCAGTTCCTTCTACATTTATTTTGTTGCAGATTCCAACATTGTCCTCAGCCGCATCTACTGCTGTATAAGCAGCGCAGTGAACAACTGCATCTACCATAGAATGGGTAATTACCATATCTACCGCATTTGCATCTGTAATATCCATATCTTCAATATCTACACCTATTGCTGTATGTCCTCGTTTTTCCAACTCTTTTACAACATCATATCCAAGTTGTCCTTTTACACCTGTTACCAATATTCTCATAATAACCTCTTTTCTATGTACTTATTTCTGAAATAAAGTACATCCTGTAAGAATCACTTATAAGCGGTTTCCGTACATTTTATCAAAATAGTTTGCATATTCCCCTGATAAAATATTTTGCCACCATTCCTTGTTGTCTAAATACCACTGGATTGTCTGTTTAATACCTGTATCAAATGTATACTGAGGTTTCCATCCCAATTCTGTCTCTAACTTTGTCGGATCAATCGCATAACGCAAATCATGTCCTGGACGATCTGTTACATATTTAATTAAGCTTTCTGGTTTATCCAACGCTTTTAAAATTGTCTTAACAACTTCTAAATTGGTTCTCTCGTTGTGTCCACCTACATTATAAACTTCTCCAACTGTCCCCTTATGAATAATTAAGTCGATTGCCTGACAATGGTCGGATACATGAAGCCAGTCACGTACATTTTCGCCTTTTCCATATACAGGAAGTTCTTCATCTGCTAATGCACGACTAATCATAAGTGGAATCAATTTTTCCGGAAAATGATATGGTCCATAATTATTGGAGCAACGTGAAATCGTAACTGGTAATCCAAATGTACGATAATATGCTAATACAAACAAATCTGCACTTGCTTTACTAGAACTATAAGGGCTAGATGTATGCAATGGTGTCTCTTCCGTAAAGAACAAATCTGGTCTGTCCAATGGCAAATCACCATATACTTCATCTGTAGATACCTGATGGTATCTCTTTACACCATATTTCTTTGAAGCATCTAATAAGACCTGTGTTCCCATAACATTTGTTTGGACAAAGATACCTGGATCTGTAATAGAGCGGTCTACATGACTTTCAGCAGCAAAGTTTACAACAATATCAAACTTCTCCTTTGCAAATAAATCCATAATAAAAGAGCGATCCGCAATATCTCCACAAACAAATTTGTAATTTGGCTTATTCTCAACAGGTTTACATGTTTCTAAATTTCCCGCATAAGTAAGTAAATCCAAATTCACAATATCATATTCAGGATATTTATTTACCATATGATGTACAAAATTTCCTCCAATAAAACCGGCTCCTCCAGTAACTAAAATCTTCATGTTCTCTATCCTTTCTTTTTATGCATTATGTTAAATCAAATATTTACCGTCAATCACATCTTTTAAATATGCACCATATTGATTTTTCTTGTATGTTTCATATATTTCTTCTAACTTTTTCTTAGAAATCCATCCATTCAAATAGGCGATTTCCTCTAAACATGCAATTTTTCTATGTTGATGTGTTTCTACTGTCCGAACAAAATTTGTTGCATCCACTAGCGACTCATGTGTACCAGTATCAAGCCAAGTAAATCCTTGTCCTAATAGAGAAACTTCTAATTCTCCTTTTTCCAGATAAATTTTGTTCAAGTCTGTAATTTCTAGTTCTCCTCTTGCTGATGGAGAAAGACTTTTTGCAAAATCTACTACACGATTGTCATAAAAATACAACCCCGTAACACAATAATTACTCTTTGGATGCTCTGGCTTTTCCTCTATGGAAATAGCTCGATTATTTTCATCAAACTCGACAATTCCAAATCGCTCCGGATCATCTACATAATACCCAAAAACGGTGGCACCTTTTTTCTTACTAGCGGCTGCCACTAAACGCTTCTTCAATCCATGACCATGGAAAATATTATCTCCAAGAACCATAGCTACGGTATCTCCACCAATAAAGTCCTCCGCAATAAGAAACGCCTGTGCCAATCCATCTGGCGATGACTGAATTTTGTATGTCAAATTAATACCAAACTGGTGTCCGTCACCAAGCAATGCCTCAAAACGCGCAGTATCATTTGGAGTTGAAATAATTAATATGTCGCGAATTCCCGCATCCATTAAAACGGATATCGGATAATAGATCATCGGTTTATCATAAATGGGCAACAACTGTTTTGATGTAACTGTTGTCAGTGGATATAAACGTGTTCCGCTTCCACCAGCCAATACAATTCCTTTCATATTCTATCTCCTTTTTTATTCTTTTGCATAATTATTTTTATTGTAGCATTATTATACACATAATTCAAGTTACAGTTCAAAGGAGTGCGTAGCATTAAACTTATGTACTACATGTTGTAGCCGCTTCTACACTATCCTATTCCCAATGCTTTCTTTGCAAGAGAATCTGCCAAATCGTTATAATAATCATCCGAATGTCCCTTCACTTTTACGAAATATATTTGTATTTTTTCCTGAATAGAATCAAAAAAAGCTTTGTAAGCTTTAGTCCCTTCTTTATTCGTTTTCCATTCTCCTAGGCACCATTTAGCAATGCCTTCGTAATCATGATAGATATATACTTCCTTGCAACCATGTTCCAACGCAAAACGCATGGCACATTCCGCCCCCTTTATTTCTCCCGCTACATTACGCATAGAAACCAAAGATTCATCCTCGACTTTTTCTGAAAAGCAATATTCTTTTCCATCAAAAGCAACCACAGCACCATATGAAAATTCTTTTGTACCATTATAATAACTTCCATCTACATATGCTACCGCAATATCTGTAGTTGGATTAGAAAGTACATCTTTCATATCTGGATATAAAGCATTTTTTGCATTTCCATTTTTTTTGTTTCCACTATTTTCTGCCCGTTTTTGTACCGATGTACTTTTCTTCTCGCTATTTGCTCCTATAAATTGCTCTGCCTCCTCCAAGGATAAAAAACTTTTATAGGTTGCACCAGAAAAACCATCCACTTGTGCCTTACACTCCGCCCATGTCTTATATACTCCAGGCTTTCTTCCATTTTTTACTGCATAAAATTTTTTTGCCATCCTATATCTCCATCTTCTATTTTCATTTTTAGAACCAAGCAAACGATTCTCTTTCACTCTCTATGTCTATGTTTTTCCTTATAAAAACCTATTTTATTTTTACTTTCAATGCTTGCTACATCCTCACATAGACTTTTATAGATTTTACTTTATAGAGTAAAAAAGGACATTGGTACGTGTCACCATGTCCCTTTTATCTATTTCATTTTCGTTTACTAACTATGCATTGTAGCCCTTTGGATTTTTAGACTGCCATCTCCAAGAATCTTCACACATTTTATCAATTCCACGTTCCGCTTTCCAGCCTAATTCCTTTTCTGCTTTTGTAGGGTCAGAATAACAAATTGCCGCATCCCCAGGTCTTCTTTCTACAATCTTGTATGGCAATGTCTTACCACATGCTTTTTCGAAGTTATGAATAATATCCAATACACTATATCCAATTCCTGTTCCAAGATTATATGTAACAATGCCTGGATTTGTTGCCAATTTTTCCAAAGCCTTAATATGTCCAATTGCCAAATCTACAACATGGATATAATCACGTACTCCAGTTCCATCTGGTGTGTCATAATCGTCTCCAAACACATTGATACATTCTAACTCTCCAACTGCCACTTTTGCAACATATGGAAGCAAATTGTTTGGAATTCCCTGTGGGTCTTCTCCGATTTCGCCACTTTCATGGGCTCCAATCGGATTAAAATAACGAAGCAGCGCAATATTCCATGTAGAATCTGCTGCATAAATATCACGAAGCATATCCTCAATGACAAGTTTTGTTCTTCCGTATGGGTTTAAAACAGAAAGCGGTGCATCTTCTGTAATTGGCACAGTTTTCGGAATTCCATATACAGTTGCAGAAGAACTAAATACAAGATTTTTGCATCCTGTACGTTCCATCACTTTTAAAAGATTAATGGTTCCCGTAAAATTGTTATCAAAGTATTTTAACGGCTCACGACAACTTTCACCAACTGCCTTCAATCCAGCAAAATGAATTACTGCATCTGGTTTTTCTTTTTTGAAGATTTCTTCCATACCAGCTTCGTTACGGATATCTTCTTTATAAAACGTCACAGGCTTACCTGTAATCTTTTCTACTCGCTTTAAAGCTTCTTCACTGGCATTATAAAGATTATCCAAAACTACAACTTCATATCCAGCCTGTAATAATTCCACGTCTGTATGACTGGCAATAAAACCAGCTCCTCCGGTCACTAATACTTTCATTTCATCACCTACATAACTTAATATGCCCTTTCCTATTCATTTTGTAACTGTTCTGGCAGAAAATAAGGAATTGCGATTTAACACAATCACATTACTTTCCACTAAATTTAAACCCATAATACCATAGAACGAACCAGAAAGCAAGTTTGCTCCTATCTACTTTCCTCTCAACTCTTTCAATGCAGCTTTCTTATCTGCGCTACGCATAAACGTTTCACCTATTAAAACAGCATTTGTGCCATTTTCTCTAAGCTTTTGAATATCCGCAGCTGTCTTAATACCACTTTCAGAAATGAAAACAATATCTTCTGGCACCATTTTTCGATATCTGGCACTATTATTAATATCAACCGTAAATGTACGCAAATCTCGATTATTTACACCGATTATCTTCGCCCCGGATTCTAAAGCCATTTTAACTTCTTCTTCGTCATGTGCTTCTACAATTGCCGACAAACCAAGCGAATGTGCTAAATCTAAATATTTTTTCAGCGTAGGCAAATCCAAAATGGCACAAATAAGAAGTACACAACTGGCTCCAATTGTTTTCGCCTCATAAATCATATATTCATCAACCGTAAAATCTTTTCGCAATACTGGGATTTTGACATTTTTCACAATTTCCTCTAAATATTCATTCTTGCCCTGAAAATAGTAAGGCTCTGTAAGAACGGAAATTGCCGCTGCACCAGCCTCCTCATATTCTTTGGCAATCTCCACATAAGGAGAATCTGGTGCTATCAGTCCTTTGGATGGAGATGCTTTCTTTACTTCACAAATAAAAGAAATATCTTCCTGTTGTAATGCTTTTAGAAAAGGGAAGCCTGTATTGGCATCCATCTCCAACGCTTTTGTCTTTATTTCCTCTAAGGAAACTTTCTTTTTCTGTTCTGCCACACGCACTTTCGTACGTTCTGCAATTTCTTCTAAAATCATGTTATCTCTCCATTTCCTTAGGCGTTTGTTGCAGCAATAAACTTTTCTAACTGTGCCTTTGCCTTTCCGCTGTCAATTGCTTCTTGTGCCAATGCAATTCCTCCCTCTATTGTGATTTGGTTTGTTATATGAAGCGCTGCTGCTGCATTGATTACTACTGCATCTCTTTTCGGACCTTTTTCACCATCTAAAATTGCTTTTGCGATCGCAGCATTTTCAGTTGGAGTTCCTCCTACTAAGTCTTCTTTTTTACACAAAGAGAAACCATATTTTTCAGGATCTAATGTATATTCCTCAAATTTTCCGTCGTTAAACTCACATACTGTCGTTGTAGCACTCATAGAAATTTCATCCAAACAATCGTTTCCATATACTACCATACCTCTTTTTACACCTAAATTAGAAAGAACGGTTGCCAATGGTTTTACAAGAGACTTATCATACACTCCCAACAACTGTAAATTTGCTTTTGCAGGATTTGCAAGAGGTCCTAATAAATTAAATACAGTCGGTATTTTAATTTCCTTTCGCACCGCACCTACAAATCGCATTGCTGTATGATATTTCTGCGCAAAAAGGAAACAAAGTCCAAAATCTTCCAAACAAGAAGCACTTACCTTCTCATCTGCCATTAAATTTACACCTAACTCTTCTAATACATCCGCAGTACCACACTTACTAGATGCCGCACGATTTCCATGTTTTGCAACTTTTGCACCAACGCTGGATGCCACAACAGATGCCAAAGTAGAAATATTAAAGGTTCCGGCACAATCTCCACCTGTACCTACAATATCAATTACTTCTGGAACATCATAAGAAAATACGCCACAATGTTTACGCATAATTGCCGCACAAGCTGTTATCTCATCAATCGTTTCGCCTTTCATATGCATAGCTGTTAAAAAGGCTGCCTTCTGTGCGTCTGTAGCCTTTCCACTCATAATTTCATCCATTACGTCTGCTGCAATGTCGTATGTTAAATTTTCATTCTTAACTAATTTTGCAATTGCTTCTTGAATCATATCTATATCCTCCTATACATTCCACAATACACGTTATAATTATTTTATCTCAAAGAAATTTCTAAGCATTTGCATGCCATCTGGTGTCATAATTGATTCTGGATGAAATTGTAAGCCATAAATTTCATACTCTTTATGTTTTACAGCCATAATTTCTCCATCCGCTGTCTCTGCAATCACCTGTAAACATTCTGGGAAATTTTCTTCCAATGCGGCAAGAGAATGATAACGAGCCACTTTTACATCAGGGGCAATTCCTTTAAAAATATCTGCATTGGTATCCAATTTTGCTATAGACTGTTTTCCATGCATTAACTGCTTTGCATAAGAAACCGTAGCACCAAATACCTCACAAATTGCCTGATGTCCTAAACATACACCTAAAATAGGAACTTTTCCTTTAAAATATCGAATCACGTCTTCACAAATACCAGCATCACTTGGCTTTCCAGGTCCTGGTGACAATAAAATATGACTTGGATTCATTTCTTCTATTTCCTGACAAGTACAAGCATCATTTCGAATTACCTTTATATCAGGATTTATCGTACCTACATATTGAAAAAGATTGTAAGAAAAACTATCATAATTATCTATTAAAAGTATCATATTATTCTTCCTCCTTTCCCATAGCAGATGCCTGTTCTACTGCATTTAACACTGCACGAGCCTTATTTAAGCATTCCTGAAATTCGCTTTCAGGAACAGAATCTGCTACAACACCTGCACCAGAACGAACCATTATCTTATCTTTTACTTTGTAGGCAATACGAATTGCAATACAAGTATCCAAATTTCCTGCAAAATCAATATATCCAATGGCCCCTCCATAAATGCCACGTTTATTATCTTCTAACTCATTGATAATCTCACAAGCACGTATCTTTGGAGCACCAGATAATGTTCCTGCCGGCAATACTGCATCTACCGCATCAATTGCTTTACAATCATCACGAAGTTCTCCCTCTACGGTTGAGCCAATATGCATAACATGTGAATAGCGTTCAATCTGCATGTATTTGTCCAATTTTACAGAACCAAACTTACTGATTTTTCCCAAATCATTTCGTCCCAAATCCACTAGCATGTTATGTTCTGCACACTCTTTTGGATCTGCTAATAAGCCGCGTTCCAATTCTAAATCTTCTTCTTTTGATTTTCCTCTTGGTCTGGTTCCTGCTAATGGAAATGTCAAAAGTTTTTTATCTTCTAATTTAACCAAAGTTTCTGGAGAAGCTCCTGCAACCTCAATGGCATCTCCACTAAAATAAAACATATATGGTGAAGGATTTAAGGTACGAAGCACACGATATACGTCAAACAAACTTCCTTCAAAATCTGCGGCCAAGCGGTTCGACAAAACAACCTGAAAAATATCTCCTTCTTTAATATATTTCTTTGCCTTCTCTACCATTTTGCAATATTGCTCCTTATCAAACAATGGCTTAAATTCAGATTTCAAGTTTGCAGTTGGAATTTCTGCTTTCTCCCCATGTCTAATAATATCTTTTAATTCCTCAATATCCTTAACTGCTTGCTCATAACTATGTTCCAAATCTTCTGCGGATGCATTTACAATCAGGATAATTTTTTTCTTAATGTTATCATAGGCAATTACCTTGTCAAAAAGCATTACATCTACATCCTGGAAGCCATCTTCATCCTTTGCATCCAATTTTAATTTTGGTTCACTGTATTTTAAGTAGTCATAGGAAAAATAGCCTACAAATCCACCCGTAAAAGTAGGAAATTCTTCAATCTTAGGGCTTTTATAATCCTTCAATATTTCGGTTATAAAGTCACCTGGATGCATCTCTTTTACTTCCCTAAGCACTTTCCCATCCATATCTTTCATTGTAAGGATTCCATTTGTACAAGTTACATCATATTTAGGATTAAATCCCAAAAACGTATAGCGGCTCATAAATGCCTGTTCCTCTACGCTTTCTAATATATAGCAATGCTCACTTTTCGCCTTCAATTTGCGAAGCACCTCTATTGGTGTAATCAAATCCGAAAAAATTTCGCTTGCAACAGGAATCATCTTGTAACCATCTTTTGCATATTGTTTTGCTTCTTCTAAACTAGGTATTGCCATCTAAAACACTCCTTTTAAAACAAAAAAACCGCCCTTAATAAAATATTAAGGACGGGTAAATATTCACTCGCGGTACCACCTTTTTTGATGCAACTGCATCCACTCATAATGTACTGACATACACAATCGAATATAACGGTTCGATACACCGTCGGGTATTACTAAGCATCTGCTGTTCTTCCCGCCCTTATGAGTCCATTCACTAAAAACCTGTTTGCCGCAATCACACCATTTTGCGACTCTCTGAAATTCATCTGTCTTTCGCTACTTCTCTCAATCACTGGTTTCATTTATTAAAGCCATTTTACTCCCATCAAATGAAAATGTCAACTGTTTTTATCCTTATGCTGATTTGGATCATTTTATAACCAAAATAGGATTAATGTAATTCTTTTTGCGCCATTTCTAAAGCGGCTGCAATTACCGCATCCATGTCATAATATTTATATTCGCCTAATCTACCACCAAAAATAACCTTTTGCTCCTTGTCTGCAAAGTTTCGATACTCTGCATATCTAGCACTATTTTTTTCGTCATTCACTGGATAGTATGGTTCGTCTCCCTGTTTCCATTCGGAAGAATATTCACGGCTGATAATCGTTTTTGGAATATCCTTACCTGCTGCATCTTTTCCAAATTCAAACCACTTATGCTCAATAATTCTTGTCCATGGTGTCTCTGCATCTGTATAATTTACCGCTGCATTTCCCTGAAAATTCGGTATATCAAGCGTTTCTGTCTCAAATCGAACGGAACGGTATTCCAATGCACCTAATTGATAATTAAAGTATGCATCAATGGCTCCAGTATAAACTATTTTATCCGCCATAGAATCATACTTCTCTTTTTCTTTTAAATAGTCGATTCCCGTTTTCACTTCTATGCCTTCCAACATATTCGAAACCATTTTTGTATAACCACCCATTGGAATTCCCTGATAGATTGCATTAAAATAATTATTATCAAACGTCAATCTTACAGGTAATCGTTTAATTATAAAAGCAGGTAATTCCGTACATGGTCTTCCCCATTGCTTTTCTGTATAGCCTTTTACCAATTTTTCATAAATATCTGTACCTACAAGGCTAATTGCCTGCTCTTCCAAGTTATGTGGTTCTGTAATTCCAGCTTTTTTCTTCTGTTCCTCGATTTTTTCTTCTGCTTCTTTTGGTGTCACTACACCCCACATTTTGTTAAAGGTATACATATTAAATGGCAATGAAAATAATTCACCCTTATAGTTTGCCACTGGAGAATTTGTAAATCGATTAAATTCTGCAAACTGATTTACATACTCCCATACCTGTTTATTGTTTGTGTGAAAAATGTGCGCACCATACTTATGAACATGGATTCCTTCACTTTCTTCTGTATACACATTACCAGCAATGTGGTTTCTCTTATCAATTACAAGAACCTTTTTGCCTGCTTTTTTTGCTTCCTGTGCAAATACTGCACCATATAATCCTGCTCCAACAATTACATAATCATACTTCATACTCTTCTTTTAAGGAGAACTCTCCCTGCTCCTCTCTTTTTCAATCGTTTTTTTATTTTCTATTCTACTGTTACACTTTTTGCCAAGTTTCTAGGTTTATCTACGTCCAATCCTCTGGCAACAGATACATAATATCCCATTAATTGTAATGGAACAACTGCCAAAGATGCAGCAAAATGTACATCTGTTTTAGGTATATACGTGGTAAAATCTACCGTATCTTCAATATTGTAATTACCATAACTTGTCAATCCACACAAGTAAGCACCACGACTCTTACACTCTACCATATTTGAAATTGTTTTCTCATATAGCTCACTTTGTGTTAGCACACCAATAACCAGCGTACCATCCTCGATCAGCGAAATCGTTCCGTGTTTTAATTCGCCCGCTGCATATGCCTCCGAATGGATATAGCTGATTTCCTTCATCTTTAAGCTTCCTTCCAGACTGATTGCATAATCGATTCCTCTTCCAATAAAGAAAATATCTTTTGCATTCACCTGTTTTGCGGCAAACCACTGTATTCTCTCTTTATCTTCAATAATTCTTTGAATCTTATCTGGTAACGTTTGTAATTCGTCTATTAAATTTTTATACGCATCACTCTTTAACTCTCCACGAACTTTACCAAATTGGATTGCCAAGCAATAAGACGCAATTAATTGTGTACTATATGCCTTTGTTGTTGCCACTGCAATTTCCGGTCCTGCCAGTGTATAAAATACATTATCCGCTTCTCTGGCAATGGAACTTCCCACTACATTTACAATGGCAAGTGTCTTTATACCTAATGCTTTTGCCTCTCGTAATGCTGCCAGACTATCTGCCGTTTCTCCAGACTGACTTACAATAATCACCAATCCATCTTTGTCTAAGATTGGTTTACGATAACGAAATTCAGAAGCTAACTCTACACGAACAGGTATCCGAGCCAAATCTTCTATTACATACTGCGCCGCCACACCTACATGATAAGCAGAGCCACAAGCCACAATATAAATCTGAGAAATATTTTTTATATCTTTATCGGTCAAACCAACTTCACTTAAATCAATATATTTTTTCTTTGTTTTTTCATCTTCACGTAATACGGAATGAATGGTATCCTGTACCGCCTTTGGCT
>FR899741.1:15104-59552 GCA_000437275.1 Clostridium sp. CAG:411
CCGCCTTTGGCTGTTCGTGAATCTCCTTCATCATAAAATGTTCAAAGCCAGCTTTTTCTGCGGCTTCTGCATCCCATTTGATTTCCACAAGATCTTTTTTAATCTCATCGCCATCCAGATTATAGAAAGTCACTTTACCTTTCTGTAAGTGTCCAATTTCCATATTTCCGATATAATATACTTTTCTAGCATATTTTAGGATGGCAGGCACATCCGATGCAATATAGGACTCTCCATTTGCCACACCGATAATCATTGGGCTATCTTTTCTTGCTACAAAAATTTCTTCTGGATATTCTTTGAACATAACCGCCAATGCATAGGAACCTCGTATACGAATCATTGCATGATTAATCGCATCGACTGGTGTTCCCTCATATTTTTTGTAATAATAATCAATCAATTTTACTGCTACTTCTGTATCCGTAGAAGAATAAAACTCATACCCTTTTCGCACAAGCTTATCTTTTAATTCCTGATAATTCTCAATGATACCATTATGTACTGCTACTACATTTCCATCATCACTGCAATGAGGGTGTGCATTCTCCTCTGATGGTTCCCCATGTGTCGCCCATCTGGTATGTCCGATACCACAGGTACCATGCAATGCCTTTCCATCATTTGTTTTTTCAGCTAAAATCCGTAATCTGCCTTTTGCTTTTATAATTTCTACATTTGACGTTCCATTACGAACCGCAATCCCCGCTGAATCATATCCACGATACTCTAATTTTGAAAGACCATCCAATAAAATAGGAGCGGCCTGATGATTTCCATTAAATCCTACAATTCCACACATAATAATTTTTCCTCCATTATTTGGTGATTCACAATTTATTCTATAACAACGAATACCTTTTTCATTCTATTTTTATGAACCAGCTCATTATACCATGCTATGATAATTAACTCAATATCTAAACCCAAGCAAGTAATACCGTCTTTTTCCAATGTCAAACCATACTATTGGATTTTTTTGCATTCTAACAGCCTTGTATCATACCACATATTTTTTTCATATATATAGTGTCCATTGTGTCCTTTCATACATCTTCATTACCAGAAGCATGTAATTTAAAAGACAAATAATGTTCTAATATATTTTCTTGGTATCCCAACTTTTTTTCATCCATAATCCATTCAGCTACCTTTTTTAAACTAGGATGTTTCAGCTGTTGCAATTTTTTTACCCTTGCAAAAGAAATAGATTTTATTTTTACGCTTGCCGCCATAAAATCGTCTCGATTATAACACCACAATTTAACATTATTTCCATAGCGATCAATCACTTTTTGAGCAATTTTCAATCCTTCTGGATCAAAATCCCCCGCATAAAAAATAGTCACATTTTCTTCCACTAACAAATCTAATAGCACAAAAACAGCAATTCGAAGTTGACCATTTCCACAAACGATAGCTTCATTTTTGAAAACGTCCTGTTCCGTTAAATAACGAAAAACAGATGGATTTTCTACTACATATACTCTCTTATTCGGCGTCAAAGCCCTCCTTAAATTGCTCAGATTAGAAAGCGTTAACTGCTGTAATTCTTGTCGTTCGATATAGCCATTCATTCCCATATGAAAAGTACTGTCTTCACAAATGCCACGAATACCATAACATGTAACAAAACTCGAAATATCATCTTTTAAAATGCCTGCATCATATAAAATTTCCGCACGATCTTCCGCACACTGATTTTTATATTCTATTTGTAATATAGCACATATACCATATAACAAATATCGAAACAATCTTTTATTTTCATCAAAAGCGTGTGGATTTCCTGTAATTTCAGCAGCGAATACAGGCAACCGCATTTTCTGATTTCTATATATAGGTAATACATTAATTGCCGCAAGCACATAAGCAAATTGGCTATGAAAATCCAAATAATCTTCCTTCTCCCATTTTTTTATTCCTAAATAGGGTGGGCATTTTTCATCTAAAATCTGTTGCAACCATTTCTCTGCTCTAGTATGTTCAAATTTATCGAGAAGTTTCTGAAAATGTTTCTGACTCTCTACTTCTTTTTGTACTTGTATTTCTTTTTTAGATATCAATGGACTACTACATACTTTTTCCAAGATTTCTTCTAACGTTACTTCTGCAAATTTAGACTTTTCCAAAGCATGAGAAAAAGCTTTTTCAGAAACCGTAAGATTTTTTTGTTTATGGCAATTCGTTTGCAGAAAGCCTTCTAATGCATCTCTTTCTTCTTCTTTAGGATTTGAAAGTAAAACACTCCCTCCTACATGTCCTAAGGATGCATAACGTTCCTGAAATCCCAACATGAGCCGACGAAATCCTTCCTGTTTAAAATAGGAGACCGCTTCCTCTAATAGTTTTGTATTTTGCATATCAACTACCCTCTGTTACTAAAGTCCGAACTTTTCCATTCCAATGATATGGTAGCACGGATACATACTTCGCATTCTCAGGTCGTAGCAACTGATAAATGGAAAGATTTGGAACTGTATCACAATCTCCCCACAAAAGCTGAGAATTGATGATAAACTGAAAATTCAATTCTACCATAAGTCGGAACATATCACTAATGTTATTTTCATCTACACCCGCAAAAGCCTCATCTAAAGATACCAATCTTGGTGCATCTGCTCTAGCCCCCTGATATTTTGCAACCACAGCCGAAAATAACGGTACATACATCGCCATCGCTTTTTCGCCTCCACTAAAGGTAAAAAATGCAGTATTCGTTAATTCCTTTATATTTTCTCCTGTTTTTTGGAAATATAATTGAAATTCAAACCAATTTCGGTAGTCAAGAATATCTTTCATAATTCCATGAAAACTGGTTGTATTTCCAGACTCTTCCATGCGTCTTCTTGCTTGTGCTACCTTATATTGAAAATGACGAGACATTTTTTCTAATTCTGTTTCACTCAAAATGCCTACATCTTTTTTTAATAAATCCACTAACGCACTGGTATCCAGTTCTTCCTCACTCTCCGCTTTTTTCTTTTTCCAGCGAAGGCTTAACTTCAATCCACTAGAAGTATTCATACTTCCCATTAGTTTATTCATATTGGCAACCCATTCTTCACTCTTATAAATTTTAGCCCGAATCTTCTTACTGACAGTTTGCGCCAAAATCGTTTCAAAAAGTTCCCGGTCCTTATCACTTACAAGTTTTTCCTGTATTTCTAAATCTTCTGTAATTCCTCTTTGGATGATGCGAAACGCAACTTCCTTTCCTTTATATTTTCCTACAATATCCAAACGCTGATACTTAGATGCTTTTTCTTCTTGAGCATACTCTTTATAACGCTCTGATTGGAACAAATGCTTTATCGTCAATGAAAAATCTGTCATTTCATTCAAATACTTAAAGAATCTCTCTTGCAATTCCTCTCTATACTCATCGGATGTCTTTCTGACAAGCTCCTGTAAAGTAGTCACCACAAAATCTGCACATTCCTGAGCACTTCCTTCTAAATCACATTCATTTACATATTTTAATGCGTATTCATCCGTAAATGCACACTCACTTAAAGCTACTTCCTGTATTTTTTTCTGTTGCTGTGTTTTCGTTTTTTCAAATTCTTCCTGATTCTTTTCCAGGTCTTTTTCAAAGCCCTTATAAGAAATTGCAGACTCTTTGATTTCATTTGGTAGTTCCTGCAAACGTTTTACGCAATATGCCAATTTTTCTTTAATAGAATCTACATCTTTTAATTTTAACTGTTCCTCGCATGCCTCAAGATCCGACTGTAAATGTCTGCACTCTCTATTTTGATTATTCAAATCATAACGCAATTCATCCAAATCATACAGTTGCTCTTCTAATTGCTCTTGTATGTTTTGAAGCATCTCTAAAATTTGCAAATATTTTTCATGTAGCGCTTTCAACTCTATCAATGACTTATCATATTCTTCTAATTCAATTTTTGCCTCTTTAAAATCTTGCAAATTTTTTCGAACATACACATGCCTACAAATTTCTGCAGCCTCCAATCGCACCTCACGCAGCAATTTTTCTTGTTCCTGCATTTCTAATTCAATCGTTTCAACGATTGACAACTGATTTTCTAGTCGAATCGTACAATCATAACTTTGTCGAACAGCAAGCTTAATATCTACTTCTTTTGGAAAAGTTAAAAATTCTTCATCCAAACATTTTAAAGACGTTCTTAACTCCTTAACAAAATCTTCCATGCGTGCTAATTCCATTTTAGATAGTTGTAATTGTCCCTGTAATTCTTTTATTTTTTTCTCACGAAATTCTGCTCTTGCCTTC
Source organism: Clostridium sp. CAG:411 (assembly GCA_000437275.1). Classification (GTDB taxonomy): domain Bacteria; phylum Bacillota; class Clostridia; order Lachnospirales; family Lachnospiraceae; genus CAG-411. Next base: position 19,366 of record FR899741.1, read on the forward strand.
ACACCTATAAACGTAGCTTCATAATTTCCAGCAAGTGTTCCGTATAAATTCCCAATCTGAAATCCATTTTCAGAAAGACGTGTACTTCCCTCTGTAGAAATTCCAATTGTCTGTAATAGATTGGTTATTTCCTGATAAAAAACAATATCTGCACTTTCCATAGTGACATCTAAAAATTCCGTGATGTTTTTTTCTAACCATGCTCCATCAGAAAAAATGTAAGTATCACTGTGCCCTTCACGAAAAGCAAGAACTTGCTCTTTATAATTACCAGGGACTACAAGTGCGTCCAGCAATCCCATCTTCAGCAACGCCTCTTCTAAACGGTTTCGCTGTTGTTCGCTACATTGTTCCGTAAAATCTAACACTTTATAAAATGGCTCGTATGGAATGTTTTGACTTTTCAACCATTCTCGATTTTTCTGCACAACCTCATCTCGAACCGGCTCTGGATCCTTTTGATCCAACCACTCCTGTAAAGTAGTTTCTAATATTGTCACTTGTTCCTGCTGTTCCTTCTGCTGCCTTTCCGCATCGAACAATGTAGTTTTTACTTCTTGTTCCTTCCTATTTCTTTCTTTTCTAACCAAATCTTTTACATCAGAAAAATCTTTTTCCTGTGTGAATGTTTCTATCTCTGTAACAATTCTTTGTTGCATTTCCTCTAACAGTGTCAATTCTTTATTCTTTCTATTCCACTGATAAAATTTTTCTATCCATTCACTCTTTACTTGCGCTTCTTGCTCCTGTAATACAATCTGTTCACGTTCTAATTGTTTTTTTACTTTTTCTTCGTTATAATGTTTTACTTGTAAATCTTCGTATTTTTGGCTCTCTGTTTTTTCCTTTTCCAAAATTTCAATTCCTTGTACCACATGTTCTTTCATATTAGAAACTTGTTGTGAAATTGTATCAAAAGAATACACCTGATCCAAAGATTTTTGCAATTCGTCCTTCATAAAACTATGTTCATCAAAGCTTAAAATTTGAAATATTTCATCCATCTCCAAAAATTTGTCCTCTATTTCATCCACAGTCAGCTCTTTTTTCTGCAAATAATCTTTTTGTTTTCCTTCTGTTTCTTTATAACTATCTTCCTTCTTTTCTACCTGCTTTTCTTTATCCGAAATCATTCGTTGCTTTTTCGCAATTTTATCCTGTAACTCTACCTGTTGCTTCATAAGCTGACTAACATCGTTTTTATCCAGTTCCTGTTTCTGCTTTTCTAACTTTTCCTGCTCTAACTCTTTTTCTTGTTCTATCTCTTTTTGCTCATGCATCTTTTTTTGCAATTCTTCAGTAATCTGAACAATTGTTTTTTCTTTATCTTCAAACATTTTTAATTGTTTTAAGTCATTCGAATACTCTCTTGCTTTTTCTAACAATACACTTCTATTATAATTTTCATAACTGACATTTAATTTTCCAGCAGCAATTTTGCTCTTTTTTAATGCTTCCAATCGATTCTTCAACTGGTCCATATTTTCAATCGCTTCCGACATAGGTCTAAGATCTTCCTCAGATAATGGCTGTANNGATCTTCCTCAGATAATGGCTGTAGTGCGTTACTTAAAATTTCATTTAACACTGTTGGTTTAAAATCTTTTGACAATTTTGGTGTACGAAGCTGAATCAACAAGTCAACCAATTCTTTGTACTCTTCTACCGTTTCATATCCAAATAGGCGATCATTTACTATTCGCATGTAATCTTTGGGCGAATCTACCACTTGTCCACCTTCGCCCAAACGATTGATCAATTCTTTTTTCGTTAACGTAAACTTATTCTTTTTATCTTTGTACAGGAAAAAATCTTTTCCTATCCTTCGTCCGTCATTAATAAAAAAATGCCAGGAATCTAACCGTTTATTCCTCTTTGCACACATTCCGATACCAATGGTAAGAAAGGTATCACTCTCTCTCCTTTTAAATTCCATATAAAGATATCCAGTGCGTTCTTCCCGTCCATCATTTTCTTCTAAGAGATAATTTTCCAATCTTCTGGCCTTAGTACCAAATGGATCCAATCGTTCCGAAGATTTATTACCATCCAATAACAACGGAATAAAACTTTGCATGGTTACCGATTTTCCAGAACCATTCGCACCACGAAGTAGCATCCTTCCGTCAGAAAAATAAAATTCTTCCTCATCATAATACCAAAAATCAACCAAGCCTATCCTATTAATAACCCATTCACTGATTAACATCAATTTTCTCCTTTTCTAAAAACTCTTTCGAATACATGCCACAAATTTTACCAGCAATTGGCATAACTGTTACATCTTCTGTAATCGGATCTACCTGAATCATTCCATACTCTAACATACTCTCTTTTATAAATGCAGCAAATGCCTCTTCACTCATTTCCTCACGATATTTTTTTGCGAATCCGCTTCCGTACGTTTGTTTACACCGAATAAGTAATCTGTTAAACTCGTCCTGAGATAATACAATGGTTTCGTTGTTTTTTACCATATAATTTCCCACTTTTATCTCTTGTTGTAACATAGAAAACACAAGTAAAATGGCATCGGATAAATTATTATTTCCTGGGAAACTACGTCCGGCATTTTCCATCTCATCCAGTATAAAAAATGCACTCGTTCTGTGAACATGTAGGGAACCATCTAAAATAGCTTCTAAATCATGTTCCAGCGAACTTCGAAAACTCTTAATATAAGCAAAATCTTCATCTTTGTCCTGTTCCCGATACACCCCAGGCGAAAGCAACAATTTTCTATATACGCGCTGCCTACGTATAATCCCTCTGTCTTCATTCATTTCCATCCAGTCACTTTGAAAAAAATCCTCGGGTTTCGTAAATTCGCTAATATCCTGTGTAAAACTACGCGCAAAATATTTAGAAATACCAGTATTTTCATACAAAACCTCTGTTTCTAACGCAGATGCGAAATCATCCTCATTTCCATCATTATTTAAAATTAGTCCCTGTTTCATCGCATATTTCATCACACGAATCAATTTTCGTCGATTTTCAAATACCGTCCATTCCAATTGTCCCTCTGGATAATTTGCCTGTAAATATTCTGTTAATTGGGACAAAACAAAAGCTTCCTCTTTTTCTTTATCTTCCAAAAACATCAATACTAAACAAAAAAGCACATACTCTTCTTTGCTTTGAAACTCTGTAATTCCCATCCAAGGCTGCGCTTCCCCTGGTAATTTTTCCAACTTTAAAACATAAGAATTATCAATCAATCGATAGCCCAATTTATCTCGAATAAGCTCCTGCCACATTCCAATCGTATCTTTGATTTGATAATATTTTTCCTTATCTTTCTCTTTAATAATCCAACGTTTCGAACAAAGCTCTGACAATGCGTTCATTCTAAACCTCCTCAAATACTAATTCAAATGCAGGCATTTGAAAATATCCATCTTCACATTCTACTATACAATTATTTTTTTCTTTCGGATTCGAAATGTAGTACACCTTCCCATCCTCTGTTTTTGCCTTTCCATCTTCTCGTTCCAGTGCTTTAGAGAGCCACCTAAGAAGAATATTTCTGGTGTGTTCTGAAATAACAGGCAAATCAGAAAATACTATTTTTTTATCCTTAATAAAACTTGCTACTGTTGCTTTTTCATTTTGAAGTTTTTCAATAGCTGCCTTCCTTGCTTGTTCTTTCTGAACAGAATGATCTTGTATGTGACTTCGCTTCGTTTTTTCTCCAAATGTACGAATACGTGGTTTGATGGTTATCTGCAATCCATTTTCCTCATATACTCCACTATTAATACTATCTGTATCCCTTTGAAAATCTCCACGTAAATGCAAACATTTTTCCACACCAAATACCATAGCAGATAAGCAGTGTGCCTGATTCATATCCTCACATTGCAGAAACATCTGTGCCAATTTCTTATATTCTTCTTTCCGATTTGCACCCATGTAAAATTGCTCACTGATTCTCGTAGCAAAACGTGTAATTTTTCGAATGCTTTCGTTTGTCATATCAAATAATCTTGTTGCTTCGCTCTCTCTTCCATTTCTTGGAACAAACCAATCTAAAAGGCTATTTAATCTTCCTTTTTCATTTTCTGTTATTAATTTCTGATCTGGTATTACATCAACTCTTGGAATTGACATTTCATAAGATACAATCTTGTCTAATATTTCTTCAAATACAGAAGTATTCGTATTCTTCAAGCGACTTTCGATTGCTCCAGCATGTATATGCAATCCTTTTACAAAAGAACGCAAATACTCAATCAAGTTATCTTTATAAATTAGAAATTCTGTGCTTTTCATAAGTTCTTCTGCTCTGGCACTATTTAAACTTTTCATATAATCCTGATAATTTTGATTCAAACGTTTGAAATCATTTTGCAAATTATCCCACCAGGCATACACCTTTGCAGGTGTCTCCCCCGCAATTGTAATCATGTCAAAGATTTGTTCTTTGATACGTTCTAATAAACTTGGCTCTAATGATGCTCCTTCAACCGAAAGATTTTCAAGTCGAATTGTCATACGTTCAATCTCGACTGCGTATTCACTTAACTGATAACGATATTTTCTATTTTTAAAGGCCTCTACAGAAGTTATTTTTTTTGTATCCTGCATTGCAATCAAGTTTTTCCAATTTTCCAATGCATTCAAATCCTGTCGACATTGTTCTGGTGTATATTCGGCAAATTCCTCATATTTTTTCATTTCTTCATACACTTCATCCTGGTCTAACCAGTATCGTATTCGTTCATGCTGTAAATAGAAAAAGCGCAAAATAGCCCGATATCGGGTCACATTTTCCGCTGTTAAATACGCTGTTTCTGAAATTGGTTTACCTAATTTATCTGCAATACGCATAACTTTCTCCTTCTGTATGATATGTCAAGCGGATATTCGCAACTCACTTCGCTATACTATTCTTTGAAATTGAGCTGTTCCACTTTGTTTCATTCTTCTGATTTTATTATATCTACAATGTGATGAATCGTCTACCATTAATTGTAACATTGTTGCAACAGCGAATTATTACCGTTTATATCCTAGTGTAAGCACAGTTTTAAACAATGTTTTGCAATGAAGATGCCCCAAAACAAAACTGCACACGATAAACTTTTTCTGCGGGATTTTTAGTTCCAAACATACCTAACCTTAAACAGTAACCTGTATCTTGCCACTCGCAGTTCAGCGAAACAATGTATTTTACGTAAGCTTAAAAAATAGATTTGTATCAGCCAAAAATAGACATTCCCCTATCCAATTAACACCGTCTTTCCCTCAAATGCAAAACCATAATGTCTAATATTTTCTTTCTTTACTCCACGTTCCAATAGCTTTGTATCATACCGCATTTCTTCTATTTGAAATAATGCAGCATCTACCGTATCTTTTAATGTTTTTTCCGCATCTGGATCATGCACTTTAAATTCTAAAACAAATGCCAGTTCATCTTCATTTAATGGGCAAAGCATAACATCATAACGCCCATAACCGCTCTCACCATTGGATAATACTTCATAGTTTCCTCGCAACTCTACCAAAAGTCCAAGCACAAATCCATGGTAAAAGCGTTCTGGCTGTAACTTTTTCGAGGGATGATTCCCTGTATCAAATGAACTAAATGTAGCCAACGCCACTTCATTCATATAGGCATTCATTTCTTTTCTATTTCCTTTTAATAACGCTCTAATAAATCCGTTATAGCTAGCAGAAGTTGTTCGAAACCACCCTTTAAACATTTTCACAAACATACTTCTTACTTCTCTATTTGTAATACTTAAACTATAGATTGGTTCATCTAGTTCCTCACCATACCGATTCTTATATTGCACCACATCCACTTTTAAATACCCACTTGCCAACATCAGGCTCCAAATAGCATTCTCATCCTCATCCAATTGGTTAAATATAATTTGTTCATCAATCATAACCTGTATGGATTCCCCTTTTACTAAATCTTCCATTTTTTTCTTAATCTCAGAAGATGATATTTGCAATAATCTATTAATCAATCCATTGGAACTTGTAGATGCCCAAAAAGTCTTTAAATTTCCTTCATCTAAAAAATTGGTAATGGACCACGGATTATAAATATCCGTATATCTACCAAAGGAAAAACCATCATACCATTCCTTTACATCTTGTTTCATCTTTGCCAAATTAAAATATTGTAAAGAAGAAATTACTTCTTCTTCTGTAAAACCAAAACTAGTTTCATATTGATTACTAGTTGTCGTTATTACTTTAAGATTATTAAGGTCAGAAAAAATACTCTCTTTTGATACTTGTGTAATACCTGTTAATAGCGCTCTTTCTAAAAATGGATTTGTCTTAAATGTAGCATTAAACATACTACGAATAAAATCTGTAAATACATTCCAATATTTTCCCAAATAAGCTTCCTGCATTGGTGTATCATATTCATCCAAAAAAATAAGTACTTTTTTTTGATAATATCTGCTTAAATAGTTGCATAAATTCTTCAAGGCATCCTGTGCTGTTACATCATCCATATCTACTCCTACAGACAAAAACTGTCTTTTTTCATTTGGAGTCAATCCCTCCCAGTCAGCTAAAAAATATCTTTCATCATACAATTTTGCAAGAATACCCTTCAATTTCTTTACCGCATCTTTATAATTTCCCTGTTTCACATCTGCAAAACTAAGAAATATAACAGGATACGTTCCCTGTAATTTTTTATATTTTTCTTCTTCCCAAATATGCAATCCTTCAAATAAATCAGAATTTTTTTCATACTTTTTAGAAAAAAAGCATTCCAACATGCTCATATTTAACGTTTTTCCAAATCGACGAGGTCTGGTTATCAAAGTCACCTCATCACCAGATTCCCACCATTCCTTTATGAAATCTGTCTTGTCAATATAAAAATATTCATTTTCCCTAAGCGATTGAAAATCCTGTTTTCCAATACTGACTACTGGTTTCATATATGCAACCAACCTTCCTCTATCACACTCGGATTAAACTATGTCCCCATGTTACGTCCTCACTCTATTCGAAACAATATTGTAAACATTGTCTGCAAAACTTTATGTTTAATGATTCGTTTCTCAATTCTTCTAGTTTTATTATATCCGCAATGCATGAAACCGTCTACTATTAACTGTAACCGGATTTCATAAATTGAATGCAAAAATTTTTATCATCCATTCGTTATTCCTTTTTCTATATTATTTATGGTAACAACCATTTTAAAAATGGAATTTTTTTTGCAATAAAACATGTAAGGAATGAAATACTAAAAATGAATAATACACCTATAGTACGCCATAATATGGAAAATGTATTTATCCCACATATAGTTGGAATAACCATTACGTAAAAAATATGAAGCAGATATATTCCAAATGTGTACTGACTTAGAAAATAGATTACTTTTTGAAGTTTCTCTTGTTTTAACTTTTCTCCTATAAATTTTCCAACTACAAACACACCTGCAGACATAATAAAAGCTGGCACATTCAAGCTTCATTGGAATATATGTAACGTCATTGACCATGCCTAGTTATGGTGGTCTATGGCAACATTTCTAAGTAAACACGGAACAACCTGTGCTTGTTACTATTCTTCTCCATACATTCCCAAATCAAATACATGCTCGTATTCATATCGTCCGCCATTTAAAAATACTGCCATCTGACTTCCTCCACAATTTCCAGCAATCAATGCCTTGCACTGTGAAACGATATACAAGGAAGATAAATACTCCAATCCTTTCAGGTATTCATCATTTTCCCTCTCAAAATGCACATCTTTGATCCACTGTAACTGACTTTGACGAAAAATATCATCATAGTAGGTTCTTTTGTTTATTAGTATTTTGCCTGGAAATTCTTTTCGGAATGTTCGATCAATTTCTCCATCCTCTGTTGCCAGATAAATGTATTCATACCCCTTTTCTGCTATTACCTGCTTGATTTCCTTAAGCATATCCTCTATTTCTGGCTGTACTGGGTGTCCTTTCGGTTTACATATTGTATAGTCTGTTCCTCTACACAATCCCGCTAATACATTATCCGTTTTTTGAAAAATCTGTTTTGTCTCATTCAATATGTATTCTTCTGTCTCTTTATTCAATTGAAAGAAACTACGATACAGTTCTCCCCATATTTTTACTGCATAGTCACTATATATTTCATGAAACTGTGGAAACACAACTGTACGTTCCTCCTTCTCCACAACTTCTTCCATACACGACGTATCTATTTTCTCATAAGGTTGTTCAAAAAACCATTCCCAGATATTTTCGCCCTTTTCATTCTTAATCTCTATTCTTGGAATTTTCTTTTCCGCAATGCTCTCCAAAATAAAGGATAACACATCATTAAAAAAACATATGTTAAAATACTGATAATCATACAGACCTTTTGTAAAACGGATTATTTCGGTATAAGATGAAATTTCTTTCTGCGTTTTTCCTAAGTAAAAACGATATAGGTCACACCGATTTACCAACCATGTTCTATTTTTCTCCAAGGCAATACTTCTAAATTTATCATACCCTTTATTTCCTAGTAAATTAATCACTTTTACTGCTATTTTTACTACATCCATGTTGTATTTTCCCAACTTTCTATTTCCTTGTTCTGTTTTTCCAAAATGTTTTTATGATGAGGAATAACTCTTTAAACTCTTTTGGGTTAATGATGTATTGTACAAGAGTATAAACTGCCATACATCCTACTGCCCATACCGCTCCCCATATTACAATTTGTACATAACTATCATAATGTGGGTTGTCAATATTGATTGCTGCCACTATGATTCCAAAGACAACAAAGCAAGCTATCCATCTTTTATATGTTTTCCACGACTTTTGCTCTAATAAATATTTATAAGCGTAAAGAATCATATCATTGGTTCGGTATAAAGATGCCGCAATTGTACCTAATAACGCACCAAATATACCCCATTTCCAAATTCCTATAACAGATACTACAATGTTAATTGCTGCTTCTAAAATTGCTCTATTTTGCGTTTCTTTAAAATGCCCTGCATAACTTATTACATTGCTGGCTGCTGTTCGTCCATAGGTTAATAACGGTGTCAAAATAAAAAAGATTGGATACCATTTATTGATATAATTGATATCGGATACTCCCGCCGTATACAACCGAATAAACGGCAAAAGAAAGATATAAATACAAGTCATCACAGAAAAAATCAATATCAAATATACGATTTCAAATATATGGTGCAACACCAGATATTGCTTTTTGTCTGTATTATAGATTTGTCCCAACTTAAAACTGAAACCTGCTTCAATCTGCTGTATCATTGCTGTTGCCATCGTGATTACCATATTATACATTGTATAAATACTGACTATTTTTAAATCTCTTGTAAGCACCGTAAGTGCAAGCACATCTGTATTATTAAAAATCAAGCCTGAAACCTGATGCACTAAAGTAGCACCTTTTTGTGAAATAGCAACATCATCCGGTTCCTCGTTTAAATCTACCCAAGCGTAATGTTTTCTGATATATGCAGCATAAATAAGCATTTGAAGGATACCTATTAAGAAGAAAGCAAATTGTACTACTAATACATTATACCCTCTCAAAAGTAATATTACTTTTACCACATTTGTAATGATATTAACTACTGTGGTTATATTCGTACATATGTAAGAATACCCTTCTGCCTGCATCAATATTTTGTATTTTCCCTGATAAAAAAAGTTGATGCAGTTACTAAAGCCTCCAAATAAAATAATGCCCACTACCATCCAATAAGATATATTAGAATGCACATAAAGTGGATAAATAAAAGCCAATCCAATGACGGCTATTCCATATAAAGTTCCTGCTTTTCGATAAAAATGATGCGTAGCCGCTATAATACCATTTACCGCTTTTCTATCATCGGTAGCTACTGGCACATAAAGTGCCTGTAAGGATGCGACTCCAACCCCTGCTTCCAATAAACTAAAATATGCAAAAATCTGTGTCACAGAGTTCAACAATCCATTTACCTCTGAACCATAACTAATTAGAACCAACCTAGGAATGACGATTCCAAGAGCGATAGTTATAAGCTGACCAATAATACCATAAAAAACGTTTAAAACACCTTTTTTTGCTGCCTGCATCTTATCCTCCATACTTGTTAATTTCTAGATTTTCCTTTTTTTTCTTGTAATGCAGCACTGACATGACAAACAAGAGGAAACCATCCCGCTGCAAAACAGACAATCCCCTACTATATGGAGATTGTCGTAACGCAATCCATTTTTTCAAACTATAACTTTCCATTTTCCAAATATATTCATTTACGATTTGGTTCATAATCTCACCTGCATTGCCATCCTTTTGGATATCTGCGTTGCAAACTTGTGCAACATGCTCTGTGCAGGTAATAAATTCTTCAAAATCTAATTCTGTAATCGGATCCGCAAAATATTTTTCTAATGCTGTTTTCTCTTGACCTGCTATATCTAAATCCTTTAGATGTGTAATTTTAATATCCGCAGCAATCTGTGCCATCTCATCTTTTTTCTTTTGTGATGTTGATTCCCCATAAATCCGATAGGCAATCAATCGTTCCGGTAAAAGATATATTTTACCTTTTTTCGCCATTTCAATAATTACCTGATAATCTTCTGCATACTTTGCCGGACCATAGGATATGCCTTCCTCTTGATACGCCTTGCGTCGAAACATAATAGAAGAATGTGAAAAAAACATATTTCCAAAATATAAGCTAAATTGCAGGCTCTCATTTGATAATTCTTTTATTGGTAAAAAGGGAATTTCCTCGCCATTTACAATGCTATTTCGATAGGAACCACACATAATATACTCTGGATTCGTATCTAAAAAAGCCACCTGTTTTTCTAAACGCGTTTTGTAACTAATATCATCGCAGTCCATAACCGCAATATACTCTCCTCTTGCCGCCTGTATTGCTTTGTTTTGGGTCGCACATAATCCCATATTCTGTTCATTTTGCAAAAATCGAATACGCTCATCCGTATATTGTCTTACAATATCTGGCGAACGATCGAAAGAGCCATCATCTATAATGATAAATTCAAAATCCTGGTATGTCTGGTTCAATATACTGTTGATTGCTTCTTTTAAATACGCTTCCCCATTATATACCTTCATTATCAAAGATACTTTCGGCTTTTCTATATTCATGTCTATAAACCTTTCATTTTCTTTTCCTACATATATTTTTGTAAATCTCTACATACTTTCTACTTATAATATCTTTATCATAATTTTCATTGGCATAGGTTTCAATTCTTTTATTGTCAAACATAGAAAAATGCTCCAACATATACACAATTCCATCTGCCAGCGCATCCGCACTTCCTTTTTCCACAATCTTTCCTGCAAAAGCAGGTACTAAAGAATCTACCCCGCCTGAATTGGTACCTAAAATTGGCTTTCCGAGCATCATCGCCTCCATAACAGAAACACCCGATGCCTCCATCAAACTGGCTGATACAATAAAATCCATTTCAGATACAATTTGATTTACCGTATCTTTGTCACACTGCCCATAAGGAATATAATTTGCTTCTATTCCTAACTTTTTACTAAGCTGGATATAATACTCTAGGTATTCTCCTCCACCAATATGATGCAATATCACTTTTTTCCCACTTTTTACCACTTTCTGAATTGCGGGTAATAAAAACTGTAATCCTTTGATTTCTTTATCATACATAACTGCCACAATACCAATGTTAATATAATCCTCTTTTCGATAATACATATGATCCTTATCTACCTTTGGAGGATTGATTCCATTGTATACAACCTCAAATTTACACTTTGGAAAAGTATCTTGTAGCTTATTTTTCAAATCAATGGAACAGCAGGAATTGTATCTACTGTTTTTATATACGAATTCTCCCACACGTTTGTTGATTTTACTGGAAAAATCACATAATTCGACAGGAACATGTTCTGAGATAATAACTGGGATCCTCAAAATCTTTCCCAAAAGTATTGCACTGATGCCAATTCCCATTCCCACATGTGCATGAATCACATCTGGTTTAAATTCTTTTTTTATTTTCTTTAAATACCGATAACAAGAAGTATAATTTTGAATTTTTGCTGCTATCTTTACAAGGAAATTATCCTCTTGAGAAGGTTGTCTATATTTACTGCGATATGTTACTACGCCCCATTCTTCTTTTTTGCTAAATTTCCCATGCATTGTAGTATCCATAGGGTAATAAATCGCAGTATTACAGTATGGTAACAGTGCGATTGCCTGTTCATTATGAAATACTCCCGCCTCCAACTTTTCTGCATCCTGCGGTGTATACCAAGTCACCATCATTAAAACATTCATTTGCGTATCTTCTCTTTCCTTCTAAAAATTATACTTCTTTATTGGAATTGATTGATTGTATCAATCACATAAGAAATTTCTTCAGGTGTCATCCCATAGTACATTGGAATACTTAATTGTGTTGCGCTGATTTCCTCTGCCAATGGTAAATCTCCCTTTTTCATTCCCAATTCTTTATATGCGCCTTGCAAATGCATTGGTATCGGATAATGCTTATTCGTGCCAATGCCCTTTTCATTCAAATACGTTTCCAATTCATCTCTTCTGTTAGAACGAATTGCAAATATATGATATACATGCTTTTCTCCCTCGGATTCTGTTGGAAGAATAATATCACTATGCTTTATTTGTTGCTCATACAATTTTGCTGTATTTCTTCGATCCACAGTCCATCTCTCTAAATTTCTCAGTTTAATTCTTAAAAATGCGGCCTGTAATTCATCTAATCTGGAATTATGTCCTTGATAAATATGATGATATTTATAATCAGAACCATAGTTTCCCAATGCTCTTACTTTATCAGCCAAACTTTTATCATCCGTAACAACGGCACCTGCATCTCCCAGCGCTCCTAAGTTTTTTCCTGGATAAAAACTAAATCCTGCTGCATCTCCCAGTGAGCCTACCCTTTTTCCTTTGTACTCAGCACCATGTGCCTGTGCTGCATCTTCAATCAGTCGCAGTCCATGTTGTTTTGCAATTGCTTTGATTTTATCCATCTTTGCAGGCTTTCCATATAAATGCACCGCCATGATTGCTTTTGTTCTATCCGTTATTTTTTCTTCTATTCTTTCTGGATCAATATTGTAAGTCTCTAATTCTGGCTCTACAAATACAGGCTTTGCCCCTGTATAAGATACTGCCAACGCTGTTGCAATATAGGTATTTGATGGTACAATCACTTCATCACCCAATCCAATACCATATGCCTTTAAAATCAAAAATAATGCATCCAGTCCGTTTCCGCAACCAACACAATATTTTGCACCACAATATTCGGCAAATTCCTTTTCAAATAATTCTACTTCCTGTCCTTGAATATACCAGTTTTTTTCATATACTTCCTTAAATTTTTCTACTACTTCCTCTTTAATTTCATTATGCATTGCATCAAATGAAGAAAAACTTATCTGCATCATTCACACTCCATTTCTTTATAAAAGGCATACCATTCTAAATCACACAGTTTACCCTTTATTAAAATATGTTTTTTTGCTCTTCCTTCCAATTGAAAACCTATCTTCTGATAGAATTTTTTTGCACGTATATTTTCTGGAATCACATTCAAATATACCTTTTCCAATCCTAATACCTCAAACGCATAGTTAAGAATTTCTACTGTCCCATATGTAGAGGCTCCCGTCCCCATTGCCTTTCGTCGCATGGAAATGGCATATTCTGCATTTTTATTTCTCTTGTCTATGTGTTTTAAACTCACGGTTCCTAAATATTGCCCCGTATCATCACAAATCGCTCTGTGTAAATTTTTGTCCTCTTCTTTCGCAGCAGACATAATAAAATTTCTGCAATCTTCCAACGTCTTTGAAGCAAAATCCTGTGCCAAAAAGCATGTTACATCTTCATCCTGCATCCACTCATACATACCTTCTGCATCTTTCAGTTGTAACCTTCTAATTATCATACGTTTCCCTTCTTATTTTTATTGAACACTTTTTAAAAATTCATCATAATCTCTAATATAATCTTCTTCACGATACACATCAGATGCCAGTACCAACAATACAGCATCGGGAGAAAAATCATACATTTCTCTCCAAATGGAATTAGAAATATATAACCCCTCATAAGGTTTTTCTAAGGATACCACCTTTTTTTCTGTTCCATTATCCATAAGAATTTTACATGAACCATGAATACAGATTAAAATTTGTTCTAAGGATTTATGCGCATGAAATCCACGACGCACCCCTTCCTTTGTATCGTACATATAATATACCCTTTTGATTTCAAAAGGAATATCGTTGTGTCCCTCTAATGCAACAAGCATTCCCCGTTCATCACCATGTTGCTGAAATGCATATTTTATGACTTGCATATATCCATTCTCCTTCCCAAATAAATCACAACTCTTTTACTACTTTATCCTTTACCCTGTTCGAAAATGACAATTTAGTTTCCCGAATCTAAGATTTGTAATAGTCCCTCTTTCTTCAAACCCTTACTTTCCTTTTTATATTTTTTTAAAAGAACAGTATCCCATACAAATGCTACAAAACGAGGGTTTCTACATATTTTTCTTATTAATTCCAACACAAAATTCTTCTTACCTTCGTAAAGAAACGCATATGCCTTTTTTACGCTAGGATCTTTCTGCATACATTTTTTATATACTGCTTTATTTTCATTTCGAATAATTTCACTCCATTTATCCTTTCCTGATGTAGAAATTCCAGTTCCATATTCATACCAGATAAAAAAATAATCCCAAAAACCAATCTGAATATCATCAATCAGCATACACAATACCGATATATCTTCCGCATATCTGACACAGTCTTTTATCTCATTCAGATAGTTTTCAATCGTGTCTTTCTCCATTATAAAACTGGCTCCCAACACATAATCCTGAAAATAGAAATAATTGTGCTTAATCTTCTCAAAATCGTAGTTGCGATATACTTTCATATCTTTTGGATTATGCTTTGGATAGATATGCACCTCATCTTCCGCCGAATAATATGCACTCTTTCCAAAACAGACTTTATAATTTTCTTTCTTCATATAGGAAACCATATCTGAAAGTACATTTTCTGCATATAGAAAATCTCCTGGTGAAATTGCCTTTATATACTTTCCTTCTGCCTGTTCCAATGCAGAAAGCATATTTCTTACTGTTCCTTGGTTTTCTTTATTATCTACAAATTTATAATTATAAAATTTTCTTTTTTTGAACCATTCTTCTATTTCATCATAATGGTTATATTCAGAACCATCATCTGACACTACAATTTCATATTCTATATTTTTTTGTTGCAGGATGGAGTACAATGTCTGATACACTTTACTTAAATCTGCATGATAACATAGCACTAGCACTGAAATATCCATTTTTCTACCTCATTCATTTTCTATATCTTACCAAACAAAAATGCAATTCGAAATACAATCTCACCCATAACAGACGGCATAATTCGTTTTCCATAAAAAACCTTTTTTATATACGCCAAAAATCCATGATTTCTTGTAGAATAGATTGTAAGTGCATTTTTTGTTTCTGTTTTCATATTTGTACCATATAAGTCTAATAATAGGTCAAACCGATATTGAAATTCTCTCAAACGATTTCCAAATAACTCATTTGCAAAAGCTCCCTTCACTTTTGTAAACAAGCTTCCATGCGTCGTAGTTACTGCCCCTTCATAGCGACGGTATTTTGCTAATACTTCATCTGTAAAAACAATCTGACCATTAATATATGCAACCCACAAACACCAAATATCATGTGGAAGCTGCTTCCCCTTTGGCATAGTTTTCTGAACCAACTCTTTCAATTCTTTGTTTAACACCAAAGAAAAGCCCTGTGCAAACACCCAAAATAACATATCATTTACTTCTATCGTTTTTTTAGGATATGTATACACATAGTTGCAATTTAATTTTTCATCACAGATTTCATATGCATGAAAAAATAACCCAGGTGTATGTAAAGATTCCAACATGCCTACTGCCTTTTCTATCTTTTCAGGCTCCCAATAATCATCCTGATCGCAAAACGAATAATAATCTGCTTCCTGACATTTGTCTAGCAGCTCCCAAAAACAGTCTGGATACCCCAGATTCTGATGATGGTTGTCCAAAATATATATTTGTTTTTCTGTTTTATTTTCTTTTATGATACGCTCAATAATACCTATTGTATGATCTTTTGAATTATCGTCCCGAATATAAATATCTATATTTTCATAGGTCTGTGCCAACAAACTGTTTAGCTGTTGCTCGATATATTTTTCTCCATTGTAGGTCGATAACAAAATATTTACTTTCTTTTTCATTCCCACACACTCTTCCTATCAGTATTTTCTACCATTTGATGTCCTTTTTTAGTGCTACCTGCATCCAACGATATACCTTTAAAAAACAATCAAATAAATGACTCTTATATACTAATTGCATGATTTTTACTTTTGCCAGTTTTTTATCTGTCCTTATAATATATTTCCAGGTAAGGAAATCTGAATTTTTCCATGTCCTATACTTTTCACATAGCACTTTTCTAGTCAAATGCATGACTTCCTTGCATACAGTTTTATTTCCACTTACCGTTACTGGCAGAGAAATTCCCAAATGAATGAATGCCATCAAATCTACAAGCGCTCTCCATTCTTCTGGTTCTTCTTTTTCAAACATTTTTGAAACAGTTTTCTCAAAGGCTTGCACTGTTTTATTGCATTCCTGTATGGTTACTGTATTCATACTGGAACCCTTCCTAACATAATAATTATAGAGAGGTGCATCAACAAATGCAATCTTTTTTATTTTAGGATAGATACTTAACAACAATAGCATATCTTCTCCAATTCGAGGTGCCTGTGAAAATTCCATCATATTATCAAATAATTCTTTTTTATATACCTTATTCCATAATGCCGTATTTATAATTGCCAACTTTCCAATGGTCGTTGCATTAATAGAAAAAGAACTCCATCCCAGCATTTCTGTTGCAAATACCTTTTTTGTGTCATAGTCTACTCTATGATAGCCACAGATAACAAGATCAGCCCCCGACGTTTCTAATTCCGTCACCATACTTTGATACATGTTCGTCTCAACTTTATCATCACAATCACAAAAGCCAATGTACGTTCCTGATGCCATTGAAACTCCGTACTTTCGTGCCTTGTATACCCCACCATTTTCAATATGATACACCTTTACAATTTCTGCATATTTTTTTTCGTATTCTGCCAAAATATCATAAGTTTGCTTTTCCGTAGAACCATCATTGATACAAATCACTTCATACTGTGATAAATCCTGTCTAACTAAAGCATCCAAACAATCCCTCAGCATATTGGTAGCATTATACACGGGAACGATAATGCTTAACGTACATTGTTTCATTTTATCTTTCACCTGCATTTTTCTCTATTATACAACGATACTGTTCCAATAATCTTTTTGTAACCGCACTCCACTCATACTGTTCCATAACAAAATTTACTGCTCTCTTAGAAAACTGCTCTGCGGACTCCCGATTTTCATAGGCTTTTTTTATCGCATCCGCAATTGTCTCCGGGCTATCCCCTGCATGAAAACCACATTGCTTCTCCTCTACTTGTTCGGCAAAGGTCGTTCCTTTTGTTACAATAGGAATGACTCCATAACTTAATGCTTCTAATATGGCTACTGGCTGCCCCTCAAATCTTGAGGTTTGAAGGAAACAATCTGCATCCAATAAAGCTGCAATCTTTTTTTCTCCAAAAACTGCCTCATTCACATGCACAATCTGACTTAATTTCTTTTCATCAATCAAAGCAACCAACTGTTCTTTATTATTTTCAAAATCAGTTCCATACAATTCTAAAACAATAGCATTCTCCAACATATACTCTCGGCATATACTACACGCCTCTATCATAAGATCAAGACCTTTTTGATACATAGCATATCTACCTATATATACCAGTTTAAATTGTTTTCTTGTTGTTTTCTTCCATTTTTCTTCAACTCTGTATACACCATTGGGACTGATAAAAGATGGTGCCAAGAATCGTGCAGAATCTGTTTTTTCTTTTTCTGATAAATACTGCACCGCAGCAGAGTTTCGAATAAAAGAATGGAAAAATAATTGATTCAAAATAATTTTAGGGATTTTCTTCTGCTTCTGTGCCGTATCACATAAGGAACAATGCGGCACAATCACGTAAGGAATCCCCTTCTTTTTTAATGTTTTATACATAGATATATATTGCATATAATATATTCCATGAAATACAACTATATCAATGGTATGGTTTTGAAGGATAGAAGCAAATTTATGTGCGCCATGCTCCACAGGATAATCGGTAGTATCATATCCAGCCTCATCTAAGTTTAACATAATAACCTGTTCGGACACAGATTGTTCTTTCGCATACTGTGGCACAATCACTGTCACTCCATTTGCCTGATCTAAATCCAAAGAACAAATATGTAATATTGTCATTTATTTCTCATCCTCATCTTCCTGTTCGCTCTTATATCTATATATTGCTATATTTTGTGTAAGGTTTTTAATTCTTTCCTGTAACTGCGAAACCTGTACGGTTAAAATAAACACCTTAAACAGTAAGATAAAAATAAATACCAAGTAAACAAAATTAACTGGTGACTGTATTCCTAACAGCTTTGCACACCAGAAGGCAATCTGTGGAAATATACCAAGAAGTAAAGTGCCTGCTGCAATTACCAACCAAAATAAAGTATCTTCTATACGCATCTGTGCCTTTTGAATCTTACGCACAACAAAAAAGCAGGAAAACAGGGCTATTACTAATAAAACAATACGCAATCCAACTGTCATATTTATTTACCTCTCTTTCGAAATCCCTGGAATAAAACAATCGATACAATCATTCTACTCATATATAGGATAGAATTTTTCAAATTTAAGTAACTCTCGCCCGCAATACGCTCTTTCATTTCCACCTGTACCTCTACCACCTTGGCACCATTTCTCATAAGATATGCTACCGTATCTGGCTCTGGTCCATGATTCATCTGTGTAGCAAATTCCTTTAATACTCTTTTATTGATTAAGCGCATTCCTGAAGTAGGATCCGAAATTGCCCGTCCAGCAGTAAACTTAATCGTATATTTCAAAATTCTTGCTCCCAGCATCCGCAAGCCGCCCGGCTTTTTCTTCTCCCAAAATCTTGAACCGATAACAATATCCGCATCCTGCTCAACCATGGCATCAATCATTTTTTGTATATACATTGCCTGGTGTTGTCCATCTCCATCATACTGTAAAACAGCATCATATCCATTTTCATATCCATATTTCACACCAGTTTGGAAAGCACCTGCTAACCCTAAGTTAATCGGCAAATCAATTAAGTTATAATTATGTTCCTTGCATATTTTAGCCGTATCATCCTTGGAACCGTCATTTATCACCACATAATCATACTGTGGATAATTCTTTATTAAATCATCTACTACCCGAACAATATTCTCTTCTTCATTGTAGGCAGGGATTATGATTAACACTTTCATTTTTATCTCTCCTGTTTCTTTCTGTCTTTCGATTATCTTGCTGCAATCGTCGCAAACAAGTTAAATATAACATATATGTTTCCTATATGAAAGAATAAGACAAAATATTTTTCATATAAATGTTTTATCTGTATCTTTTTATTGTATAAAACAAGTAGAAAAAGTGGTATTACCGCCAAAAAATATCTACCCTGTACCCCTAAAATCACATCCGTTCCAAAAGGTGTACAACCTGACATCATTGAAAACAGAACTAAAACATACACTCCAAATAAAATAGCCAACGTAACGACGCGGTGCCAAATAGATACCTTCTTTTCCTTTCCTTTTTCAAAGAAGAAGCTTGCCCCTGTCAATAAGGCAAATCCATAAATAGCAATACTGGCTACAGGAAGCTCCAACCATCCAAGTAAGCTTCCAAACATAGTTCTGAAATATTGCATTCCCAACACACGGGTTGTATTCCAATAAATTTTACATGCCTGAATTGGATTTTGGATACACCATTTCATCGAATATTGCTCCACCACATTTTGTGTGGTTGCCACTGCACTATCTGTACCTGACATCTGTGTTACGGTTCCCAAATTCACATATACATTGCTGAAAATAACGGCCGCAAAAATCAACGCTATGCTTCCGTATTGTATCCATCGGTTTGAAAATTTTTCTTTTGGAATTAAAATACACAATCCGAAAATAAGAGAATATACTACCTTTGCTGGTCCCAGCAATGCTGCCAATACAACTAATATTGCTATCTCTTTTATCCCTACCTTTTCTTCTCCGTATATCGCCCGAAGCAACAAAGCAATCGACAAAAATGCCAACGCATTTACTATAGCATCATACGAGTAAGAAGAAATCAATTCTAACATCATCGGTGTCATAGACAATGCAAAAAATACCATTTTGCCAAAAGGTGCTATTTTTATTGCCAAACATACGAGAATGACATAAAAAAGTAAATTCATGATTCTTCCTAAGTAAATCAAAGGAATACTTCCCAAGCCAAACACCCTGGCAATCGAAATACCAATTGCCCCAGGCAAATGTGTAATAATATTTTTTGAATTTAGATTGCTATGCATCCATTCTGTAGGTGTGGTATCTTGTACCCCATCAAAAAAAGATTGTAATGTATATTCATACGTTTTTACCGTTGGAATCGTTCCATAGGCAACCTCTGCATCATCCTTGCGCATCACTACAACATTATTTTCACCCAAAGCCTTTTTTCCAAGCATCTCATTTGAGATTTTATACGCAGTTCCAAAATGGATGGGTTCATCAGGGGAAGAAAAAGGTGGAAGAATTATCATATAAATAATTCCCCATACTATTACCACAGGAACAAATATCTTTTCTATTTTTTCCTTCCTGTAAAATCCAAAATATACAATGAAAATAGTAATGGCAATACAAAGGACAAACAAAACAATATAGATATTTTGTAAAAATCCATAAATTCCATTTTTATATTGATATACATCAAATATAGTATCCTGAGTCTGCACTTCTCCATTAATAGCCATTTCTCCCTGCTCATAAGTTTGATAAGCATTTACCCCAGTTGAAAATACATGTAATTCACTATTTTCCTTTTCCTGAAGAACTGTAACAGAAATGCAGTAAGACTTTTCTTCTTTTTCCTGAATGTTATCCTGCAATCCAAAATCGTACATCTTACTTTCTACTAATTGCGTAAAATCATAGGTCCATGTTTGTATCTCTTTATTTGTATCCTGTTCAAACAATTTCACTTCAATCTTATCCTGCTTGGTTCCATTTGCAGAAAACATCTTTATATGAAATCCATCAAACTCCTTTATACCTGAAAATGTCTGTGTAAGAATATCCCCTTCTTTTAATTCATTTTCGGCCGCATTGGAAATCAATGTATTTACCAAACGCACTGGTCCGTTTTCATATGATTTTATAATATGAAAATAGAAATAATTCATAAATACAACTAAAAAGACGGTTACACCAATCAAAATCACTATATTCTCTTTTTTCTTCCAAAATGTATCTATCTTTTCCTTCATTCTATCTCTCCATTTATATTTCTACTTCTTTCTCTTCTTCATAATAATATTTTTTCTGTGTAATTCCTCTGGCAACCTCCCAGATTACTTTATAGGTACCTGCAGGAATCGTATCCGTATACGCAGCCAACAAAAATCCTGTCAATTTTGGATTTCCTTTATACATTCCATCTCCATTAGGATCGTGGTAATTCTTTTGTGCTTTATACCGATAAGCAGTTCCTTTTTCTGAAATTAAAATAATTGCATAAGAATTTAGATTATTATGACTATAGTTCTTCCAATAAAACCAGCCCTCAAACTTAATCTGCTTCATATGTTCAAACACACTGATATTCATAAAACTAGAAATCATTTCTGTATCTATTGGTTGAAGCTGGCTTTTCTTTATCGTAAGCTGTGTTGCGTGTTTTGAGTTTAATGAACCAAGTCCCTCCATGTTTGTGATCAGTTCCATATTTTCTGAGTAGAACGGATCATATTTATCAAACAATGGATGTCGCGTATATAAAAGGGCTCGTTCCTGCTCTAATCTTTTTCGTTTTGCTTTATCCGCTATATCATTTCCACGACTTACTGACTCGTAATGATATAGCTGTACATCATTTCGCACTACATTATAATAGCCCTTCTCTACCAGTTTAAAGCACAAATCTACATCATTATACGCAATTGGAAGCGACTCTTCAAAACCTCCAATTTCTTCAAATTTATCCTTCGAAAGCATCAAACACGCACCAGTAACAGCAATATAATTGCAATCCATCTGCATTTTATAGTCTGTCAAAATCTCTCTGCCACCACAATAATAGTGACTTGGACCTTCTGCACGATTTACAATACCAATATGTTGCAAGCGTTTTTCTTCCGGATAATACAATTTGGCACCTATTGCACCTGCATGACCTAAAGCTGCCTGCCCCACCATTCGCTCTAACCAATCTGTTACCAATACTTCCGTATCATCATTTAAAAATAAATAATATTCTCCCGTAGCCTTTTTAGCACCTAAATTACACATTCTGGAAAAGTTAAACTCCATTGGATGATACGCATAAACAAAACCATACTTATCGCAAATCTGTTGATACTTTGCTTTATTTTCTTCTGTACTTCCGTTGTCAATCAAAATCACTTCATAATTCGGATATGTAGTTTTTTCTACAATACTGTCAAAACAGGTCTTAATACAAGTATAGTTGTCCTTAGATGGAACAATAATACTTATTTTAGGATTTCCTGCTGCCTTATAGAATACTCTGGACTGGTATATCTGTTTCTGATATTCTACTTCGCCTTGCAATCCACGACGTTCTAATGCATCTTTCTTCGCTTTCATTGCAGCCTCATACGCATACATTTTCGTTTCTGGATTGCTGGCAACCGATTCAGCTCTGGATCTCCAATGATACAAAATTTTGGACACATGTCCAATTTTTCTGGTCTTTTCTGTAAAACGCAGTACAAAATCATAGTCCTGAGAGCCTTCATATCCTACTCGATATCCCCCAATTTCCATAGCAATACTTCTTTTGAAAATACTAAAATGATTTGTATACATAACAGACATAAACGTATCTGGAGCCCATTCCGTCTTAAATACAGGATTGTATCTCGTTTTGCCATCTTCGGTGAGCATATCTTCATCACTATATATAAAGTCATACTCTGCATCTTCATTCAATTTTTTTACCATTTCGTACAATGCATTTGGTGACAGTATATCATCACAATCCAACAATCCAATGTACTCACCCTCTGCCATTTGTAAGCCATCGTTTGTCGTTCTGGAAATATGTCCATTTTTTTCTCTATATTGTATTTTTATTTTCTCCTGTGCCTTATATTGTTCTAAAGTTTCTTTTACCTCTGGCATAGTAGAAGCATCATCCACCAAACACATTTCCCAGTTTATGTATGTCTGTGCCTTTACTGATTCAATACAGGCAATCAACATATCCTTCTGCACATTATAAACGGGTACAATTACAGAAATCAATGGATTGTATGCAAGCGGCTCCGTCTGTAAAATATCATTTTCGTATTCCGCTATCCAATCTGCATACATTTTATTTTTATCATTCTTCTTCAATTTTGCTGCTAAAACGGTACCTCCTAGATATCCGGTAACTAGCAAGCCATCTTTTTTCACTCTTTTCCTAATCCGATTTAACACGTTCATAACCAATCTCCTATAGATTTCCTTTTTCTAATGTAATCCTTCCATTGTCTACTTTATAAACAAGATCACAATCTTTGATCGTTCCAAGTCTATGTGCAATAATTACCATCGTCTTTTTCCCTCTGAAATGATTGATAGATTCCATAATTGCAGCCTCCGTATCATTGTCCAAAGCCGAAGTTGCTTCATCAAACACAAGAATCTCTGGATTATGATATAATGCCCTTGCAATTCCCAAACGTTGTCTTTGTCCACCTGACATACGGACACCCTTTTCACCAATCCCTGTGTTGATACCATTTGGGAGTGAGCGTATATGGTCTGCAAGCTGTGCCTCTTCCAGCACCTCCCAGACACGTTCTTCCTCAATTTCCCGTTCTGGTACTCCAAAGGCTATATTATTTTTAATGGTGTCATCAATCATGAAAATGGTCTGTGGAATATAGCCTATTTTCGAAAGCCAACTAGCATAATTCTGCTTTACATCCACTCCGTCTGCTACAATCTCGCCCTCCTGTGGATCCAATAATCCTAATAAAACATCTACAATCGTCGTCTTTCCTGCTCCAGATGGTCCAATAATAGCCACTGATTTTCCCACAGGTATCGTCATCCCCACATGGTCAAAGATAGGTTCTTCTGCGTTTGGATAACGGTACAACAAATCCTTAATCTCTATTTTATCTTTAATCTCTTTTAAACAATCCTCTTTTACTTCTTCTGTTTTCTTTCGTCTTTTAATCATCTCTGTAGTATCTACATCCTCACACACAGTCCGAAGAGATGGTTCCAAGAAAGAAATCGCATTTAAGTAAGTATTCATTCGATTTGCCGAAGGCATTAATCGAACGGCTGCCATAGCAAAAGCAGAGATTTGCGCCAGCATGCCACTGATTTCGCGTCCACTTGCCAGCATCACTGCCAACATAAGCAACATACCGCACATACTAATTCCTTCAATCAGTAATCGAGGTGCCTGACTCAAGGTTGCATTTTTTCTTTGGGCAATGGTATTTTTGATTCCATTTTCCTCGTATATCTGAACAAAACTGGACTCTTTATGGAGAATTTTAATATCCTTAATTCCCTCTATACTATGAATCATCCATTTATTCATCATTCCACTATAATGCTGTGCATCTTCTCCAGCCTTTGTCAGTTTCCCTTTAAATACAAACTTGCTTCCCACCATGGTAATTAACAAGATTGCCAAAATCAGCACCGTCATTAGCGGGTCCACTACCAACAATAAAATAACCAAACTAATCGCAACAAAACATTCTGTCATAAACTGTAATACATTGTTCAACAGGGCAAATACATTTCCTACATCTCCCTGAATGATACGAATAATATTTCCAGTACTTGCATTTAGATAGTATTCATAAGGCTTGTTTAAAAAGTTCTCCAACAACTGTTTTGACATTTTAAACTGATTCTCTGTAACAAATTTTGCCTGCTGATAATACATATAGTACAAAAAGACATTCTTAAATGCGTAACCCGCAATCATAACCCCTATAATAGCAATAAGAAAACTATTGTCTGTATCACAGCCAAGGAACTCATACACCATACTAAGCCATTTATTATCATGTATCATATCCGGATTCATAATTACAGACACTAAAGGTAGCACTAAGGATACCACTACCGTCTCCAACAATGCCCCAATAATCATAAGCATTAATAGAAAACCAATATTTATTTTTTGTTTTTTATCCATTAATCCTAATAGTTTTTTTATCATTTTTCCCTCTTCCTACCTTTATCGTAATTTTTGATCTAGTCCCAATGCATATAACAAATCCGAAACCATTCCCCGTAATGATATGGACTCGTAATATATTTTAACATTTTTATATACACACAACAATTTTCTAAACGAAAAATCTTTAAGAAATGCATCCCGCCGTTCTGCAAATCTACGATATTTTTTTACATATGCCTTATCTTTTTCATCAAATGTCAATTCTTCATCCAGCAAAATAGCTCTATTCTTATGAAATTCACCAATCTGCTGCCTTTGCTCTCTTGTACTGTTTATTTTTCCCGCTTCCTGCGTATCTGTGTCAATACCTATAGTGTTTTCCTCATGAATACGATACTTTATTAATGGCACATTATAAAAATAAGAACCTTTCTTGATGCCTGCTAACGTATTTAAGAACCAGTCATGCGGGAATTTTGATGTTACACACAACTTTTCGTACTTTAAAAATTCCTCTTTAAGGGCTTTGGTAATACACATAGTACATCCCGGTGATACATTACTTTTAATTAAGAATGGAACATCCATACAAATCAATTCATTCTCTTTAACCGCCTTATGTAATATATTGGCATTACAATATCCCTTTTTGGCTATAACCTCTTTTTCTCTCCCTTCTCCGTCAATCAAACAAACCGCAGAATTTAATGCCTGTATATTCTTATTCTGCCTTATTAAATTGGTCATTTTTTCAACTTTATCTTTATACCACTCATCATCCTGATCACTCAAAAAAATCACATCACCTGTCACTTTTTTTAATGCACCAAAAAAGTTTCCAATAAATCCTTTGTTTTGCTCGTTAATGAAAATACTCCAGTTTGACAACTTATATTTTTGAATATATTGTTGAATCATTGAAGCCGTTCCATCTGTTGACCGATCATCACATATTATCACTTCATCAACTATTCTTGTTTGTGTACGAATGGAATCTAACTGTTTTTCTATATATTTTTCTCCATTATATGTGGCCATTGCAACAGATACTTTCACAAAACAAACTTCCCTTCTATCTTTTTATCAATCATTATAATCTAGGCATACTCGGCTACGCTTATCATTTTCATACTCTATCATATCACAACCCTTGCATTTCGAAAACTACCAAAAACGCTCCAACCATGCCTTACAATCATATTTCTCAACCGTCTTTTCCTCAATATCAGAAAACGGTCGCTCCAAAAAAGCAGGTAATGTATCGAAATCATCCTTCCCAATAATAAAAATGTTATCCTTGTTGTAATACTCATACTGCTCTACTCTTTTATCATTGGTGATTAGCTTTTTGCGATAAAATAAACATTCTAACGCTCGCAAGGTCTGTCCCGTCTGCCCTTCTCGAAGCACCTCTAATACCGCTTTACTCTGTGCAATTCGCTCCAAATTTTCCTCATAACTTACTTTGTCCTTTTGTAGCAAAGCATAGTAAGGATCTGCTGGATCAATCGAGTCGGTAACAATATGCATATCTGTTTTTAATTGCATCTTCTGAAATTGTTCATACAGACTGCCGATTTTTTCTTTTCTTCCCCCATCTGTACCTAGAAAATAAATATCATTTATAACCTTCCGATTTGGCAACTCAAAGCTTTTAAAATAATATTGCGTGTTATAATGCATTCCATATTTCTTACAGTCCTCTTGGTCAAAAGACCATTTTTCACAGTCCTGCTCTAAAACCCGTTCCGGATGGTCCGCCTTTGTTACTTTATTCCAGTACCACCATATAATTTTTATATCTCTACCAGCCTTTTTTCGTATCCAACGTGGTACTCGTTCCGCCATCCAGGTTCCATGTACTAAAATGCAGTCATACTTTTTAAACACCCGTTTCCAATCTCCATACCAGATATGTTCTAGGGGCAAATGTAATTTTATCCATATTCTACGAAACAGACGCAATAGTTTCGGACAATCTTTCAATGTAATATCCGTATCAACACCATTTTTTCTCCATTCCGCCAATGCATAGTCCTCTTTTTCTGTAAGAGACAGAATAAGCACCTTTTTCTGTTCTATCTTATCTCTCAAATCTTCTACGTTTTCCATATTTTCTCCATTTTTTTCGCAGAACCATTCCAGGTAATAAACCCAGTGTTGTCAATAATCGATTCGGGCTTTCCTTCCATAATTCTCCTAATGACTTTCTTGCCTGCAATCCATAGCAATTATACAAAATAGCATTTTTCATTTTAATTTTTAAGCAGAATGTCCTCCACATATATGCCTTTGCATTGCACATAGCCCCTTTGGGATTTTGCATCTGCATTTTTCTTCCACTTCTTGTCAATCCATCTGGTAAATACTCACCAATATATATAATTTTATTTTTCATAAACACATTATGTGTTTTTGCTATTTCAATCCACACGCAAGCTTCCGACAAAAATTTTTCCCGCCTAAACACAGGGAAAGGATATTGTTTTAATATATCCGTTCGGTATACTTCTGCCTTATCTCCTTTTATTCCTTTGTTCCATGTATGTGTAATACAGTTTCCAAACTGCTCCTCATAGGGCCACATATCTCCAATTACTTCAAATCCCGAATACCCACGTAAATAAACCATTCCAGCAATATTACTTTCACAATTTTTCAGCCAATCTTCAAATATGGTCTGCGTAGCATCCGCAGTCAAACAATCATCGCTGTCTACAATCATTGTCAATTCTGTCTCAATATCAGGAATTGCCAGATTAAGCGCCGTATGCTTTCCACCATTCTTCTTTTTTTTATACTGAATCGGCACACAATTTTCTCTTTGAAATGACTTTACCGTTTTATCGGTTCCATCTGTACTTCCATCATCTACAATATACCAAATAAAACTCTTATTAATCTGTCTTTTCAAACTATCATATAACTTTTGCAGTTCTCTCCTGCGATTATAGGTTGGAGTCAAAATTGTAATCATTGCTTCCATCTTATTTACTTCCTGCCTTCCTGCTTACATTCACTTTCTCTGTATGCTCTTATATAAAACTCTTGCAATTTTTTTGCAGCCTCTTTACTGTCATACCCCTTTTTTGTTACCTGCTCCACTCTAGAAGTTCTTGTATACAAAACAGACTTTTTTAAAATTTCTGTGGCCCACTCCTCGGCCTTATGCTCTAAAGAATAAAAATTCAATAATTCTGTTACCTTTGCTTCCTGTGCAACCACACCCTCAGATGCAAAACATGGTAAGCCTGTAGTCTGTGCCTCAATTAAAACAATGCCCAGCCCCTCAAAAAGAGACGGCATAACAAATACATCCATCATTTGCATCAGTTCTGGCACATCTTTCCGAACTCCTGTAAAAATAACGCTGTCGGAAAGTCCCAGATGTCTCACCTTTTCTTCTATTTCTGAACGTAGCTCTCCTTCTCCCACTAAAAGCAACACAGCCTCTTTCTTTTTTTTCTTAATCTCAGCAAAAATATCGATTAGAAAATCATGATTTTTCTGTGGTGCAAATCTTCCCACATGTCCCACCACATAACTATCTTTTAGACCAAATTGTTGTCTCATACGTTCTCTAGTCTCAGGCATATAAGCAAAACATTCCAAATCAATGGCATTTTTTACTATTTTTACTTTTCCTTCCTTCCAGTATTTTTCACCATATAACCAAATACCAGCCTCTTTAGAACAGGCAAAATTATGGGTACTTACCTTCTTTAAAGGATTGCGAAGCAATTTTCGCATACACTCTTTAGGTGAAAAAGGATTGGCAAGAAACATATTATGCGAATGGCTAATTCGTATCGGAACACCACATTTTTTTGCAATTCCAAGAGGAATTGCACTTTTGCTGGAATTATGTGAATGTACAATTCTATACTGCGGATGTACGGTAAGAAAATTTGCAATATCTTTTTTATACTGTCCAAACGTGTGCAATGTACACGGTGTAATATGAAACACTTTTCCACCTAATTCTAAAATTTCTTTTTCATAATCACTGATGCCCTGATAAGTTAGTAAAAAATCAAACTGTACCTGCTCTCTATCCATTTGTCGATAATAATTCATAAGCATTGTCTCTGCTCCACCACGATTCATACTATGAAGCAAATGCAATACTCTTATTGGCTCTCGTTTCATTCCTTACCTCCAATTTTTATGTTTCTTTCTCTCAAACAGCTCCGTACACTTTTTTCATGACTTCGGATACCCTTGACTTGTCAAACTGCTGCACCGTTATCTGATTTTTTTCTCCCATACATTTTCTTTGTTCTGCATCCTTGATTAGTCTCGATAAATTCTCAGCAAAACTAGCTACATCCATTGGTTCGCACATATATCCGCCCTCTCCATCTTTTATCAAGTCTACATTACCTCGTATTTTACTACATACAACGGGCAATCCCGCTGCCATTGCCTCCATTAGAGAAACGGGTAATCCCTCACGATACGATGGAAACGCAAACAAATCTGCAACCTTCATCCACTCTAATGCATCTGTTCGAAATCCTAATAAATGCAATCTTTCTTCCATTCCAAATTGCTTTGCCATCCGTTCCAATTCTTCTTTTTTATCGCCCTGACCACAAATCACATAATGTACATCTGTGCGATTTAATTGTTTCAACGCCCGTACTATCGTTTCGTGGTTTTTATTTTGATTCAGCTCTCCTACAGAAAGTACAAGAATATCTTTTTCCCTAATTCCAAGCATCTGTCTCTTGTCTGCTTTTTTATCAATTTTCTTCACCTTGTCTACGTCTATTCCTACCCCTGGCGAATACACAATATTTTTTCCAAGTTTCTTTTTTCTTGCTCGTTGATAATCTTCTGAACAAATGGTAATAAGTATGTCCGTGTATCGAGCAAAAATCTTCTCAATTGGATAAAAAATAAGCCAGTTTTTTTTCGGCGCACCAGTAAAAAAATGAAATCCATGAGCAGTATATATTAACTTCAGACCTTTTTTTCTTTGCTTTCTACATGCAAGTCTGGCAATCACACTACCTATTGGCGAATGACAATGTACTAACGTATACTGTTTCTCTTCTACCATTTTTTTTAGCTGTTTATATGCTTGTATCATATCTGAAAAAGCTAAAATCTTTCTTGGGATTGGTAATTGAAAAGTTCCCACCTCTTGTTTTTGCAATTCCTGTCGAAATCGTTTCACTCTTTCCTCACTGGATGTATTTCCTACTTCAAAATTACATGCCACATCCACTTCATACCCCATAGTTTGCAACAAGG
The DNA here is from genome assembly GCA_000437275.1 of Clostridium sp. CAG:411. Taxonomy (GTDB): domain Bacteria; phylum Bacillota; class Clostridia; order Lachnospirales; family Lachnospiraceae; genus CAG-411. The sequence goes on from FR899741.1 coordinate 50,093, forward strand.
ATATATTTTCTCTATTAAATTGATCGATCATAGATGCTACAGATGCAACCATAAGAGCCTTCATAACTATTTTCTCCTTATTCTTTTCCTTCGGTACGACGTATTGTTTCTTTAAAATCTAAAATCTGATACGCACCGTCAAAACAGTTTGATAATGCCTTCTCATATGTTAAAGAACCAAACACTTTATTAAGCAACGGAACAAATTTTGCCCCAATCTGAATAAAGCCATTAAAAAATGATATCAGGTGAATCTTTCGACCGCAACAGGCTCCAATCTCCCTTACCATTTCCGATGTAGATACATATTCCTTATTTTGAGGACAGAATATCCCTTCTGATTGATTTTCTACAATCAGTCGCAAACACTCACAAAGTATATCAATATGTATCATACTTCTTTGATTTACATAACTTGGAAATACTAGAAGTTTTTTTGCCATTTTAGACAGACGAGGATAATTTCCTTTTGATCCTCTTCCATACACCATCGGTGGTCGCACAACTNNNNCGGTGGTCGCACAACTGCTACTTTAAAGGTATCTGTTGTCATTGGTAATATGCCCTGCTCAGCCTCCAGTTTACTTTGTCCATAAAAACCATTTGGCGATGGTTGTGTATTTTTTGTAATCACAACAGGCTTTAAACTTTTACTCTCCCCAAATACGATAATGCTGGAAAGAAAAATAAACTGCCTTGCCCCATCCTCTTTCGCCTTTTTACAGCAAGCAATGGTTAAATCTCTATTTACAGCATAATATTGATTTTCCATCTCTGCCGCAGCATTTACATGTGCAATTCCTGCCACATGAAGAATGGTATCATATATGCCAAAATTCACTTTTTCCCAACTACGATTTCTGCTGGAAATGCATTCTACTTTTGTAGTCTTGTCGTTCTTTTCCATCCAAGCTTGAAAGGATCGACCAATATAACTACTTTCCCCGATAATCAATATCCTTTTCATTTTCTTATTCCTTTTATACCAATTTCTTTTTTACAAAGACTAGCTTACGTTTAAAACTCTATTTCTTTTTCAATTCGCCAGTTCCACCTTCTACCACGCCTTCCTGCTTTAATACACTGGAAAACGTCTTAAAAAAGCATTTACAGTCAAACCAAAAACTCATCCGACTAACATACTCTCCATCCAACTTTGCTTTTTCTGGTATCGGCAGTTCATCTCTTCCATTGATCTGTGCCCACCCTGTCAGTCCTGGTAATACATCATTTGCACCGTATTTATCACGTTCCTCAATTAAATCAAACTGATTCCATAGTGCTGGTCTTGGTCCCACAATGCTCATCTGTCCAACCAATATATTTAACACTTGTGGTAACTCGTCCAAACTTGTCTTTCTTAAAAACTTTCCAACCTTTGTAATATATTGTTCTGGATTTTCAAGCAAATGAGTAGGACAATCTTTTGGTGTATCTATCCGCATAGTGCGGAACTTCAAAATATTAAAGTGTTTTTTATGTATCCCAACTCTTTTCTGACAGAAAAAAATCGGTCCTTTGCTATCTATTTTTATCGCAATGCATAATATAAGAAAAAAGGGTGACGCTACAATGCACCCCATCAATGAAAGTATAAAATCAATCACTCTCTTTATTTTCTGGTACATATTGTTCTGCCACCCTTTCTTTAAGAAACCTTCTCACTTTCTTCTTTTAAAACATACGTTGGTACAATTTCTTTCACCAGTTGTCGAATATTTTTCGTCTCATCGACTGCTGCCTCATACAAATCTTCCAACTGCTTTTTAAATATTTCTTCGTCCAGTTCAATCGGTTTTCCTATATAAATTAATTCATTTTCTGTTTTTGTCAACCCTTCTTCATCCATCAGAAGTTCTTCGTACAACTTTTCACCTGGTCTTAACCCCGAAAAAGTAATTTTAATATCCTCGTTTGGTACATAGCCAGACAAACGAATCAGATTTTTAGCTAAATCCAATATTTTTACCGGTTCCCCCATATCCAATACAAAGATTTCTCCTCCCTTTGCATAGGCTCCTGCCTGCAAAACAAGCGAAACGGCTTCCGATATTGTCATAAAATAGCGAATAATATCCGGATGTGTAACGGTCACAGGTCCTCCATGTTGTATCTGTTTTTTGAATAACGGAATTACACTTCCATTACTTCCCAGTACATTTCCAAAACGAACTGCTACAAACTCTGTCTGATAATATTTATTAAACGTCTGAATAATCATTTCACAAATTCGTTTGGAGGCGCCCATAATATTAGTAGGATTTACCGCTTTATCGGTAGAAATCATTACAAACTTTTGCACACCATATTCGCCCGCTGCTTTTGCGGTTTTATAAGTACCAAATACATTATTTTTAATTGCCTCATTCGGACTACTCTCCATAAGCGGAACATGCTTATGGGCTGCCGCATGATATACAATATGTGGACGATACTGTTGAAAAATTTCATTCATTCGATTCGTATTTCGTACCGATGCAATCAATACAACTAAATTGAGATCCGGATAATCATATTTTAATTCCTGCTGTATCTCATAAGCATTATTTTCGTAAATATCCACGATAATAAGCATTTCTGGATTTTTGGATGCAATCTGTCTGCACAGTTCACTACCAATGGAACCACCTCCACCAGTAACCATGACTCTTTTTGCATTTACATATCCCATAATGGAATCCAAATCTACCTGTATCTGCTCTCTACCAAGCAAATCTTCAACTTCAACCTGACGCAATTTTGTAATGCTGACTTCACCATTGATTAACTGATATACCCCTGGCAAAATGCGCACATGGCAATTTGTCTCCTGACAAATATTTAATATAACACTTCGTTCTTTAGCTGAAATAGAAGGCAAGGCAACAATAATCTCATCTACACAATAATTTTTTGCAGCCTCAATAATTTGCTCTCTACCACCAACAATCGGAATACCATTTAAACGTTTTCCAATCTTTTCTACATCATCATCAATAAAACAGACAACTTTTCCTTGAATATATTGACTGGCGGTAATCTCTGTAAGCATTACACGCCCTGCATCACCAGCTCCTATAATCATTACATTGGCACCACTGCCCTGTTGAGGCATATTGATATATCGATTCTTCATTTCAAGAAGGATTCGATAAGCAAAACGTTCCAACGCAGTAAAACAGATTAAAAATACCAGAGTCATAAGATGAAAACTAATCGGCATTCGACATTTCATACTCCACATAACGATCCATTGTAATGCAGTAGAAAGAAATGCACCCTCCACAATATGTACCATCTCGCTAATACTAGCATATCTCCAGAGACTTCTATACATTTTACAAAAATAAAAAATAATCAATGTACAGATGATATGTGCCGGTAAATATCCATACATCCAATCCAAATAATAAATTGGTATGGAGTCATATTTCAAGTCAAAACGAACCAATAGCGATAAAATGGATACAATACATATAATAAGAACATCCCCAGCTAACAGTCCCAGCTTCTGTATCTCCTGTTTTAACTTTCCTTTCTGCTGTTCTTCCACTTAGACAAGCACGACCTTTCTTCTTATCTAATGATATAAAACAGGAACAATAAATGCCCTATTCTTCCCATTCTAAATCAGAATATTCTGCAATACGATCTCTCGTCAATAGTTCCGCAGTTGCCTCTTTTGCAGTCTTTCCTTCAAATAATACCTGATTCACTTTCTCAATAATTGGCAATGAAACATTATACTTATGTGCCAATTTAAGTGCTGCTTTGGCTGAATATACGCCTTCTACCACTTGTTTTACCTCTTTCATGGCTTCTTCCATCGTATATCCTTTTCCTAAAAGATATCCTGCATTATGATTACGACTATGATTACTTGTGCATGTCACAATCAAATCACCTACACCAGATAAACCTCCCAGCGTTTCTTTTCTTCCACCCATGGCAACACCAAGTCTTGTAATCTCTGCGATACCTCTTGTCATTAACGCTGCCTTTGTGTTATCTCCAAAGTCTAATCCATCTGCCATTCCTGCTGCCAAGGCGATTACATTCTTTAATGCTCCACCCAGTTCAATACTGATAATATCAGGACTAATATATACTCGGAACACATCATTCATAAAAATATCCTGAATATATTCGGCTGTTTTCTTTCTTTTTGCTCCTACCACAACGGTTGTTGGAATTTCCTTGCTAACTTCCTCTGCGTGACTAGGACCTGAAAGAACAGCTACCTCTGCAGTTGGAATTTCCTGCTCCAAAATTTCACTAAGAGTCATCAGAGTTGCCTCTTCGATCCCTTTTCCTACATTTACGATAATCTGATTTTCTTTTAAAAATGGAGCACATTGTTTTGCTGTACTTCTTACATATGGCGATGCAACAGAAAAAACAATCAAATCTTTGTCTGCACATGCTTCTTCTAAATCTGAAGTAATATAAATATTATCTGGAAGCTTTACTCCTGGAAGACGATCTTTATGCTCCCGATGTGTCTTTAACATTGTAATTTCTGCCTCTAATGCAGACCACAAAGTTACATCATGTCCATTTTTTGCCAAAACAATTGCTAACGCTGTTCCCCAACTTCCAGCACCTAATAAACTTACTTTAACCATTTTTATACACCCTGTCTATCCTACCTTGTAGTTTGATAGACGCAAACACTAAGAGTGAAAGATATGTGTTTGCCCTTTCCCTTTCTTATAGTTTTCTTTCACCTTTCATCCTAATCACAAGTCAATTTATGTCTTTTTCACAGGAACACTTCTTACTATTTTGTATTGATACTTACTTGTTCCTTTTTCTCACCCAATTTATGTTCGTTTCCATGTAGCAAACGTATAATATTCGCACGATGTTGTACAAAAGCTAATAAAGTAAAAAGGAAACTCACAATCAACATATGAACAAAATATGGGCTGTCACTATGCCAAACGATTGCACTAATAGGTAAATAAAATGCGACAACCAATGATCCCAGTGATACATATTTTGTAACAGCTACGATTACAATAAATAATAATAATCCAATTACAATCAATTGCCAATGCGCAATTCCAAGAACAACTGCAGCCGTAACCGCAATTCCTTTTCCTCCCTTAAAGTGAAGCCAAAACGGAAAATTATGTCCTAAAACAGTTCCCAATCCAAGCCACAACGCCATTACAATTCCCAATTCTGTATTATTTGAAAAAATAATATATCGCACCACAAGGATTGGAAGAAAACTTTTTGCTATATCGCCTACAAAGGTCATAATGCCAGCTTTGATTCCTAAGGTACGCAATGCATTTGTACTTCCTAGATTTCCACTACCTTCTTTGCGTATATCAATATTATATAATTTCCCAACAAAGTATGCTGTTGAAATACAACCAAAACAATATCCAATTACCAAACATAAGATAATAGAAATTGCCATTTGAAACGTTCCCATGCTACTATTTGTCCTTTCTCTCTCTAATAATAAATTTAAGTGGTGTTCCCTTAAATCCAAATGCTTCTCTTACTTTATTCTCAATGTATCTTGTGTAAGAAAAATGCATAAGCTTTTTATCATTAACAAAAATTACAAATGTAGGCGGCTTTACAGATACCTGTGTCATATAATAAATCTTTAAACGTTTTCCTTTGTCTGATGGTGGCTGTTGCAATGCTACTGCTTCTGCCAGGATTTCATTTAATACACCCGTAGCAACGCGCAACGCATGATTTTCAATTACCACATCAATCGTTTCAAATAATCTTGGAATTCTTTGTCCTGTTTTTGCCGAAATAAACAATATTTCCGCATATGGCATAAACGACAAAACTTCTCTTACTTTATTTGTATATTTATAAATGGTCTTATCATCTTTTTCAATTGCATCCCATTTATTTACTGCAATAATGATACCTTTTCCTCGGTCATGTGCGATTCCTGCAATCTTTGCATCCTGCTCTGTCACACCCTCTTCTGCATCAATCATAATAACTGCCACATCGCATCGCTCTACCGCTGTAACTGTTCGAATGATACTATAGCGCTCCAGTTCTTCTTTGACCTTACTCTTACGGCGAAGTCCTGCTGTATCTATAAATACATATTCTGTGCCATTGTATGTCACTGCCGTATCAATCGCATCTCTTGTCGTACCAGCAATGTTTGATACAATTACACGATCCTCACCCACGATTTTATTAATAATAGAAGATTTTCCTACGTTTGGTTTTCCAATAACGGCAATTCTTGGTCTTTCATCTTCTTCCTCTTCCATGGAATCCGCGTCAAAATGTCCAATTACTTCATCCAACATATCGCCAATACCAAGCTTAGACTGTCCTGAAACAGGAAGTGGATCACCTAAACCAAGGTTATAAAATTCATACACATCTGGCATAAATTTTTCAAAATTATCTACCTTATTCACAACAAGTACAAGGTTTTTATGTGATTTACGAAGCATATCCGCAACTTTAAAATCCGCATCTACCAATCCCTGTCGTACATCTACAACAAACATAATTCCATCAGCGGTTGCAATTGCAATTTCCGCCTGTTCACGCATATTTTTTAATATTAAATCATTTGTTTCCGGTTCAATTCCACCCGTATCAATCAATGTAAATTGTTTGTCTAACCAAGTTACATCTGCATAAATACGGTCTCTGGTAACACCCGGTGTATCTTTTACAATCGAAATCTGTTCTCCTGCAAGCATATTAAATAAAGTGGATTTTCCCACATTTGGTCTACCCACAATAGCTACTATTGGTTTACTCATCTTTTCTCTCCTCAACTATAGCATCTACTAATGACATTCCATCTGATTCTACTATACTGATTGATATTTGTAAAGTTTTTTTCAAAAAACAGATATGCCTGCTATCCAGGCATCCATCTAACAATATTTTCATAGTAAGTAAGAAAAGGACCACATAATGTGGCCCCCTTCTCCAAATGCATTATTTTCTTAAACCAAGTTTTTCGATTAATGCACGATATCCTTCTAAGTCCTTCTTCTTTAAATAAGCAAGTAAGTTTCTTCTTTGACCTACCATCTTTAAAAGACCTCTTCTTGAGTGATGATCTTTCTGATTTACTTTCAAATGCTCAGTCAACTCGCGAATTCTCTCTGTTAATAAAGCGATCTGAACTTCTGGAGAACCTGTATCTCCTTCTTTTCTACCGTAAGTTGCAATAATTTCTGCTTTTTTTTCTTTACTAATCATAATAAAATCCTCCTATAAAATTGCCATCTACTAAGATACAGGTCGGATCCTCCTATATCCGAGTAGTGGTTTACTAATATACTGCTATATCATAGCACAATTTTCAAGCAATGTAAACATCCATTTTACACTTCTTAAAAAATAATAATTGAACGAAAACGCCTATTGATGAGATTTTATATACTGTTCACCATATAATTTATCTTTATACATCTGTTCCTTTAACGCATCTATTCCAGAAAATTTCTGCTCTCCTCGAACAAAATACAATAACTCTGTCTTTAGTACTTTTCCATACAAATCGCCTGAAAAATCAAAAATGTACGTCTCTACTCCTAATTGTTTTGTTCCACTAACAGTCGGTTTTGTTCCAACGTTGGTTATCCCTCCATGTATTCCATCCTCAAGATATACTCTTGATACATACACACCTTTAGGTGGAATAATCTTATGTGGAGCAACCGCCTGGTTAATCGTAGGCATACCAATTGTTCTTCCCAGTTGTTGTCCATGAAGCACCTCACTTGTAATCGCATAAGGGGTTTCCAATAATTCTGTTACCTTTTCCATATTCCCCTTTTTTATTTCCTTCCGAATACGAGTGCTGCTTACAATTTCATTGTCCGTAGCTATCTTTTCTAAATCCACTACCTCATATCCATATTCTGGTGCAAGCTTTTTAAGTAATGCAACATTTCCTTTTCTTTTGTTTCCAAAATGAAAATCCTTACCTACAACAATTATTTTTGCATCCGTTTTTTCTACCAATATTTTTTTTATAAAATCTTCTGGCTCCATAGCCGCTGGTTTTTTTGTAAACGGAAAAGAGACAAGCGTATCAACACCTAATGCTTCTAATTTTTCTATCTTTTCCGGTAACGTATCAATTAACTCCGTCTCTGTGTCTGAAAACAAGTTAGATGGATGAAGTGCAAAAGTAAATACAACCGTCTGAAGATTTCTTTCTTTATAACTTTTTATCGTATCAATTAATAATCGATGCCCCTTATGAATCCCGTCAAATTTTCCAAGGCACACTGCTGTATTTTTTAATTGAAAATCTTCTGTATTATATATGTGTTCCATGACATCCTCCATCTCTTATAGCCTGATAAAAGTCTTTTTCTACTGCTCTAAAAACATTTTCACTGGTTTATACTGTTTTTTGTCCCTATCCCAGCCGTATATTGCTACGAACTTACCTTTGCTATCATACACTCGCACCTGCTCTGTACTTACTTCCTGCATTGGTGCTAACAGATTTTTTGGTAATGCATTCCCATTATATAATAATTTATCCCCTTTTTCCAATACCTTTATAGAAGAAAATTCTCCCAAAACTTGTTCTGGAGAATACACATAAGATAATAGTTCTCCTTTTTCCTGCAATAATTGGATTTTTTCCAAAGAAAGGCTATCTTTTATGTAAAATGTGCTAACCTTTGTACGAAGTAGAGAAAGCATACATGCCCCACAACCAAGTTGTTGTCCAATATCATGACATAATGTACGAATATAGGTCCCCTTTGAGCAAGAAACATCCATAGAAATCTCATTTTTTTCTAAGTTGACTTCTATCTGCTCTATACTATGAATAATAACAGAACACGCCTTTCTTTCTACTACTTTTCCTTCTCTTGCATATTCATATAATTTTTTTCCGTTTACTTTTTTGGCAGAATACATTGGTGGTACTTGTTCATATTTTCCAACAAAGGACATAATAGTATCTAAAATCTGTTGTTCCGTGCATACAACAGCATTTTCCTCCTGCACGGTTCCCGTAATATCCTGTGTATCAGTTACCACACCCAGTTTAAATACGGTATGATATGTTTTACTTTTATCTGTCAGCATATCACAAAGCTTTGTAGCCGTTCCAAGACAAATTGGCAATACTCCCTCTGCATCTGGATCAAGTGTTCCTGTATGTCCAATTTTTTTCTGATGTAAGATCCCACGTAATTTTGCCACTACATCATGAGAAGTAAATCCTTTTTCTTTATATACATTCAAAATTCCATTTATCATGAATATATTATCTCGCTTTCCCTTCATTTAACTGTATATCTGCCAGTTCCAACAAAGTATTCATAATATCATAATAGGTGCCTGTCATAGTGCAGCCGGCAGCCTTTACATGTCCGCCACCTCCAAAACGACTAGCTATAGCAGCTACATCAATCTTGTCATTCGCCCGCATACTAACTTTATAAACAAGCGGTTCTAATTCATGCACCAAAACTGCCATCTCTACCCC
>FR899741.1:59562-63021 GCA_000437275.1 Clostridium sp. CAG:411
AAACCTGCCATCTCTACCCCATCTGTGACACGTAACTGCTCCACAATTCCATCTAAATCTGCTGTCGTAGCACCATAGAACTGCATCATTTTTTGTGTAACACAGCTTGCAATCACCTTGCCATTTAATAATAGAATGCTTTCCAGTAACACCCTTCCCAAAATCTGATTTTGTACATAAGATTTATGATAGAATGTCTGATCCAGCAATGTATTAATGTCAATTCCTTTTGCAATCAATGCACCTGCAATTTCCATTGTTCTCTTTGATGTACAAGAATACTTGAACACACCAGTATCATGAGCAATTCCCAAATATAGTGCAGTTGCAACATCCGAATCTATCTTTGTATCATCCAATAACTCATACAATACTTCTGATGCCGAACTGGATTGTGGCTCAATAAAATTCAATGCTGCATATCCTACATTACTAATGTGATGGTCAATACATATGGTATCTTTCGCATTCTCAAACACTTTTGCACCATCGCCTAATCGTTCTTTATCTCCACAGTCTAATGCGAAGAATAAATCATATGTTTTTCGAGCTTTTTCAAAACCAATCTGATAGGAAACCTTTGAAAACAAGGATGCAAATTGATTTGGCATTGTTTCAAAAAATACATCAATTTCTTTTTCTGGAAAAACCTTCGTCAAATATTGATACAATGCCATACATGATCCCACGCAGTCCCCATCTGGTCTCACATGTCCTCCAATTGCAATTGTTTGTGCATTTTGCACTTTTATCCACATTTCCTCTTTACCCATTTTTCATTCTCCATTCTACTCCATTATTTTGTATCTTTTGCTAAACAAATGATCTGACGTAAATGAAAAAGATACCCCAATCCAGATTACTCTGAAAAGGGGCTGTTCTTTTATTCTTGATCTTTATGAATATCCTTTGTTACATCATCAATCAATTTTGACATATTAACACCATATTCAATCGATTCGTCCATATAGAACTTTAACTCTGGTGTATTACGAAGATTGATCGTGCTTGCCAAATGTTTTCTAATAAATGGTGTCGCACTCTTCAATCCCTCAAGTGTAGCTTGTTTCTTTTCATCTGAACCAAGCACACTCACATACACTTTTGCTTGCTTCAAATCCGGAGTTACATCCACCGCTATTACAGAAGTCATAGGATCAATCCTTGGATCCTTCATTTCCTGACTGATCACCTTACTAAGTTCACGCTGTACCTCCATATTAATACGTGTATTTTTAATACTGTTTTTTCTCATAACTACACCTCCAATTTAATTTCTATCTTGGAACCTCTTCCATAATATAGATCTCTACCTGATCTTCCTCTTTAATATCATTGAAGCCTTCAAAAACAAGACCACATTCATAGCCTGCTTTTACTTCTTTTACATCATCTTTAAAACGTTTCAATGATGCCAATTCACCTTCAAAAATCTGTTCTCCATCACGACTAATTCTAGCCTTAGAATTACGAACAATCTTTCCGTCTAAAACATAAGAACCTGCAATCATACCAACACCAGATGCCTTAAAGGTCTGACGAACTTCTGCATGACCAATTACCTTTTCTTCATATACAGGATCTAACATTCCCTTCATGGCAGCCTCTACATCTTCAATAGCATTGTAGATAACTTTATACAAACGTAAATCTACGCCTTCTGAATCTGCCATTTCTTTTGCAGTTGCTTCTGGACGAACATTAAATCCAATAATAATAGCATTGGATGCGCTAGCAAGTGATACGTCTGATTCATTTACAGCACCAACTCCACCATGGATAACACGAATTGCTACTTCATCATTGGAAAGCTTTAATAAACTTTGTTTTACCGCTTCCACAGAACCTTGTACATCTGCCTTTACAATCAGATTTAATTCTTTAATGTTACCTGCCTGAATCTGATCAAACAATCCATCCAAAGACAATCTTGATTTTGTATCTGCTAATAGTTTTTCTCTTCCCTGTTCAATATATACTTCTGCAATATTTCTTGCTTCTTTATCATTTTCTGTTACCAAGAAGATTTCACCAGCTTCAGGCACTTCATTTAAACCTAAAATCTCTACTGGTGTAGAAGGTGTTGCTTCTTTTACTCTACGACCCTTGTCATCAATCATAGCTCTTACTTTACCGTAAGCCTTACCTACTGCAATAGAATCACCTACACGCAATGTACCTTTCTGTACAAGAACAGTTGCAACTGGTCCACGTCCCTTGTCAAGCTGTGCTTCAATCACAACACCACGAGCTTCACGATTTGGATTTGCTTTAAGTTCCATTACCTCGGCTGTCAACAGGATCATCTCTAATAAATCTTCAATACCCTGTCCGGTATGTGCAGAAACAGGTACAAATGCAGTCGTACCGCCCCAATCTTCTGCAATCAACTCATATTCTACTAATTCCTGCTTAACACGCTCTATGTTTGCACTCTCTTTATCAATTTTATTAACAGCAACAATAATCTCTACTCCAGCCGCTTTTGCATGGCTGATAGCTTCTACTGTCTGAGGCATAACACCATCATCTGCTGCAACTACCAAAATTGCAATATCTGTTGACTGCGCACCACGCATACGCATAGAAGTAAATGCTTCATGTCCTGGTGTATCTAAAAATGTAATCTTCTCTCCATTTACAGATACCATATAAGCACCTATATGCTGTGTAATACCACCAGCTTCTTTTTCTGTTACATTTGTTTTACGAATCGCATCCAACAAAGAAGTCTTACCATGATCAACATGACCCATAACACAAATTACAGGTGGACGTTTCTTCATCTTGCTTTCGTCCTCTTCGTCTTCTTTTAATAATTCTGCAATTACATCAACCTTTTCTTCTAATTCAGCAATTACATTATATTCTAATGCCAGCTCTTCTGCTTCTTCAAAAGAAATTTCCTGATTGATTGTAACCATCTTACCCTGCATAAATAATTTCTTTACTACAGCAGCAGGTTGTAATTTCAACTTATCTGCAAAATCTTTAATCGTCATTGTTTCCGGCAAAACAACTGTCTTAATGCTATCTTCCGGTTCTTTTTCCACCACTACAGGCTTTGGCATAATAAATGCACCCTTTCTATTTGGATCCTTTTTTGGTTTCTCCATAGGTAATTCATCATCCAAGTCACGTCTATTGTTCTTTTTCTTATTGTTATACCCATTACCATTTCTCTGTGCGTTGTTCCTACCACCAGATTTTTCTGTTGGCTTATCAAATACAACAGAAGCAAACGGATCATTATTTCTATTTCCGCCGCGGTCGTTTCTTCCGTTATTACGGTTAAATCCGTCTCGATCATTTCCACGGTTGAATCCGCCACGATCATTTCTATTATTATTTCGGTCATTATTGCGATTAAATCCAGATCTGTCATTTCCATTTCTATCGTTATTTCGATTATTATAACCGCCTCTGTCATTTCGATCATTGTTTCGGTTGTTATAACCA
>FR899741.1:63123-66216 GCA_000437275.1 Clostridium sp. CAG:411
CCGCCTCTGTCGTTTCGATTGTCTCTGTCTCTTCTATCTCCATTACGGGAAGAATTATTACGGTCTCCGTTTCTACCACGGTCATTTTTATATGGCTTATCAGAAGATTCTGTATTTCCTTTTGTTTCTGTTTGTACTGCTTTTTCCTGTTCCTTGTTTGAGGATGTTTTCTCTTTTTTATTCTGTTCTTTCTGTTTATCCTCTTTTGGCATTTCTGCTTTTTTCTCTTGTTCCATACTTTCTTCTTTCTTTGTGGTTACTTCTTTTTTCTCAACCTTCTCCGTCTTTGCTTCCTTTTCCACCTTTTCTACTGGTGTACTCTTCTTTGCAGGCTCTGCATTAGGATTTTCCTTCTTTTCCTCTAATGGTTTAAATGTCTTTAACACAAAAGCAATTGCCTCATCCTCAATATTGCTATTATGACTTTTCACTTCAAAACCATTTTCATTCAGAGCCTTGATTAATTCTTTACTCGTCCGATTAAGGCTTTTCGCAATTTCATAAACCTTCATCTTTGTTGCCATATATCTTACCTCTTTCTTTCTAAATTGTTCTACCCGTTCCTTTTAACTACTACTATGCGAACTGCTTTTTAATTGCTTTAGCCAATCCATCATCCGTAACTGCCAATGATGCACGTATTTGTTTACCAATTGCGTGCCCCAACAATTCTTTATTACTCATAGTATACAATGGGACCTGATAAAATTCACACATATTTCCAAACATTTTCTTTGTATTATCAGATGCATCCTCTGCCAAAATCACAAGTCTTGCGCTTCCCTCTTTTACAGCCTTTTCTGTCATAAACTCACCACTGACAAGCTTTCTTCCTCTTGCCGCCAGCCCAAGATAACCATATATCTTATTCTCGTTCAAGTTCTTTCAGCTCCTTTTCTAACTCATCGTATACCTGCATAGGAATTGCAACGCGCAGACTCTTTTCTAACGCTTTTGCCTTTTTAGCCTCCGCAAAACATATAGATGAACGACAAATATAAGCTCCCCGACCATTCTTTTTACCTGTACTATCTAATAGGATTTCACCTTCTGGCGTCTTAATGATCCGCAGTAACTCTTTTTTTAATTTCATCTCATTGCACCCTACACATTGTCGGGATGGATTTTTTCTTTTCACCATATAAAAAGCTCCTTCTTTCTTTCACAAAGCATCTTAAATTTATTTTCCCGCTTATTCCACAACTGGTGGCTCTGTTGGTGTTAATCCAACCTGTGATTCGCTTTTAATATCTATCTTATAATTTGTAAGACGTGCAGCCAATCTGGCATTCTGTCCTTCTTTACCAATTGCAAGGGATAATTGATAATCTGGTACAACAACTTCTGCACTTTTTTCTTCTGTATTAACCGTAACGGATACCACCTTAGCAGGGCTAAGTGCATTTTCAATCAAAACAGCAGGATCTTCATCCCAAGTAATAATATCAATCTTCTCTCCACGCAATTCCTCTACAATCGCATTTACTCTAGCTCCGTTTACACCTACACAAGCTCCAACTGGATCTACATCTTTCTCCGCAGTCCATACTGCCATCTTTGTTCTAGAACCAGCCTCTCTAGCAATACTCTTAATCTCAACTGTACCATCTTTTACTTCTGCAACTTCTGCTTCAAACAGACGCTTCACTAATTCTGGATGTGTTCTGGACACAGTAATCTTTGGTCCTTTTGTTGTATCTTTTACTTCAACAATGTATAACTTAATTCGTTCTGTAGGTCTGAATTTTTCGCCACGTACCTGCTCGTTTTCTGTTAAAACGGCATCTACCTTTCCAAGATTTACACTAATATTGTTACCAATGTAACGCTGTACGATTCCAGTAACAATTTCTTTTTCCATACTGAAATACTGCTCGTATAATCCTTTTCTTTCTTCCTCACGAATCTTTTGAACAACAACCTGCTTTGCCTTCTGTGCTGCAATACGACCAAAGTTCTTAGGTGTTACCTCTACTCGAACCGTATCTCCTATCTCATTCTTAGGGAATTTAACTTTTGCCTCTACTGCATCAATCTGTGTTACAGGATCTTCTACTTCTTCTACAATCTCTCTTTCTGCAAAAACAGTAACGTTTCCTGTCTCTCTGTTGATGTTAACCTGAATATTATCGCTTTTTCCATAATGATTTTTGCAAGCAACAAGCAACGAATTTTCAAGTGCCTCCAACAAAATTTCTTTGCTAATTCCTTTTTCTTTTTCAATTTGATTCAATGCTTGAATTAAATCTGCATTTCCATTTGCTTTCATGGTTACATCCTCCTAAATTCTGTTCCTTATATTTTTAATATCATGAATTCTATCACATTTCTATTAACCTTAGTACAACTCGTTTTATGCCTATTACTTAAAAAAGATACAACCTATCAGTTGCCTTTTGACTCCAACACTATTATATTTCGACATTTTTTGGTAAAAATATTACTTCCAGCCAATATAACGCTATATTTCTATTTTAAAAATGCACAGCCAAACGAATAATGGCTATATCTTTTCTTGGAATTTGTAAAGCATCTTCTATGGTATCTTCTTCATCAAACACAACTTTTAAGTTTTCTGCATCAAACTCTTTCAAGAAGCAAAAAAATTCTTTTGTCTTTACAAGTTTTCCCTTTTCATCGTATAACTCGATTGCTTTGTATAATTTTATTTCTACTTCTTTGCCTATACTTCTCACAAAGTCTTTTTCTTTTTTTAGTTGTCTTCCCAGCCCCGGTGAACTTACTTCTAATATATATGCATCTGGTATAAAATCTTCCTGATCCAACAACTCACTCAACTCACGACTCACAATCTCGCAATCATCTACTGTAATCCCGCCTTCTTTATCGATATAAGCTCTTAAATACCAGGTATTTCCTTCCTTTACATATTCTACATCTACCAATTCAAACTGATTTTTTTCAACTAATGGCATAATCAATTCTTCGGTTCGACGCTCATATTCTTCTCTCGCACTCATACACATCCTCCTATCATCCGAAACAGATAAAACTAAAAGAGTGGACTTTCGTCCACTCTTGCATAATTCGCATCATTCTGTAACGTAAGCGGGTGATGGGAATCGAACCCAC
>FR899741.1:66266-101819 GCA_000437275.1 Clostridium sp. CAG:411
ACCATTGAACTACACCCGCATAAAAGGTATCACCATATCTACAATTATTTAGTAGAAACAGCTCGTAGGGGAATCGAACCCCTGTTTCCGCCGTGAGAGGGCGGCGTCTTAGCCGCTTGACCAACGAGCCATCTGACAAAAGATATATTACCACTATCTCAATCAAATTGCAAGCCTTTTTTTAATTTTTTTATTTTTACTTCTTTTTTACTGCTAAAACCCATCTGGCAATATAAATACCTAGCATAACCAACATAAACAAAATAGCCAAAGGCCAGTCAAATTTACAACTACCCATGATTGCCAATAAAATACTGATGATCTCTACCACAATCAAAAAGATAGTACGGATTCTAAAACTATTAATTGCAAGTAACCATGTTACTCCTGCTATAAAAATAGCCAATGAAAACCAATGCCACAAGCATATCGTATCCGAAGTTAAACGATTCCAAAAGTTTGGTTTGCTGGTAGGAATTGGTGTTGCCGTTTCCTCTTCTACTTTCTCGTCACAACATATTCCATATATAGAACTTCTGTCTGTAGAAAATGTGATCACTTGTGCATACTCATCTTTATCTTCCAATTTTTCATATGTATCGCCTTTTAGTTGCACTGCACAATAAGAACCATTTTTATTCTGATAATCCGAAGTAATATCTACACAAACTTCTACCGGACTATTTAACTCTTCCAAAGCCTCCCACTTTCCTGTTGTGGAATTTTTCTTTTCAAAAGTAATCTGAACATAGTTACCAAAGGAGAAACCAGGATTTGATGCCATGTAATCATCTAACGCTTCACCCATCAAAGATACATCTTTTTCATCAATTTCATTTTCTGTCGCATTATGGAATGTAACGCGAAGTTCCATATTTGCACCTGCTGCAACAGCATCTTTTTCCTCTTGTGATACACAGGCATCAATCAAAGCAGTACTTGATATTATACCTGTATTAAGCATCGTTTCCGTTTCATCTGTGCTGTCAGTTCCATCTGCGGTACCGGTTGCTTCTGGTGTATCCGTCGGTGCGTTTGTACTTTCCTCTGGATTATCTATATTTGATGTTGTTACCGAGTCTGCCTCTTTTGTTGCAGAACCACTGTCTTTATTTATTGTAATAAAGAAGCAACCTTCCCCATAGGCATAATAGGAACTTTCCAGAATTTCTTCATCTTTCAATTCCGTTGTTGCTCCAGCGGTTGCCTCAGGAGTCGCACTTTCTTGGGTTGTAAGTCCTGTTAATGCAATATTTTCCTTCAAATCAACTGAATCCATCGTTCCAAACGCCATTGAAACAGTGGACATTCCCAACATTGCACACAAAATGCCTGCGGCAATTTTACTTCTTGTTTTTTTCATGTCCTTACCTCTCCTCACATTGTCATTTGCATATTAGAACACATGAATTTCCAACATGCACTCTTTTATCCATTCACTCACCTACAAATTTTATCAGATACAAACAGATAAGTAAACAAATAATTTTAGTTTTTTTATTTTCCGACTTGCTTTCACCATATACAGGAATTATAATATGCAAATAAAACATTTTAATTCAAAGGAGCTGCATTTTATGAAATACAAATGTATCAACAAATTGGACCAATTCGATTTTAAAGAAGCATCCATTGCTTCTATTCAATTTAACGGAACTACATTTTCAATGGATTTAGATAATGTGACGATCAAAGCCAACAACGAACATAACAGGGATATACAAGATATGCGTGCCAATAATGTACTTGTATCTTTTCCTGATACCTCTATTTTAACAATCATAGAAGAAGGTTATAAATTATACGATGCAAACAATAACCTGACAGAAACCGTGGCAGACAAAACCATCCCTTCAGAGGACTATAAAACATTTTTTGAGAATATAGCTGGAAACTTCCTCTACTCCATAACCATAACCGAAGAAAAACAATGTACCATCAATATTGACGGCGAATACCAAACCTATACCATTCAACTTTCTAACAGTTCCTCTTGTGTAGAGTGGGATCGTTTCCTAAAAAAAGAACAATAAATTATACTCAACTCACATAAAAATGTCCATTTCAATAGAAACATATTCTATCGAAATGGACATTTTCATTTTCAAAACAGCCTATATAAATTGCTGCACTCACTTGAGAAAACCATAAGTTATGCTTTCTTCTAGTTCTACCTATTATTTAACTTTTAATTGTACACAACCCTTTACTTTTCCTATGGTTGCTGTAATTTTCGCAGTACCTTTTTTCTTTCCCTTTACTTTTCCCGTCTTAGATACTGTCGCTACCTTTGTATTGCTACTTTTCCATTTTACGGTTCCCTTTATTCCCTGTGATTTTGATTGAAGCGAAAGACTCTTTCCTTTTTTTATAGTCTTAGTCGCACAGGAAATAGAAACATTTGCATTTTTTACAGAAATAGAAACTTTATCTTTAGATTCATATCCATCCTGTTGATAAGTAATAATTAAATTTGTCTTTCCTTGCTTTTTAGCTGAAATCCATCCAGAAGAATTTATAGTTGCAATCTGCGGATTTTCAATCTTATACCTTACCTTAAATTGTCCCGAAATTTCGTCTGGAACATAATATAATAACTGTTTGGATACATACATATTTCCCCCACAATACAAATCAACTCTGGTCATATTAGGAGAAATCTGTTCAAGTAAATCTTCGATATCAAGTTCTTCCTGTTTTGAATCAACTGGTGCATTTGTACACGCAATCTCTTCCGTATCATCCTTGTCTTCCTTCGGTGTAGGAGTTGGTGCCTTTATTGTTTCCAATGATGAACCCTGTTCCACAACATTTACTTTTAAATTGATTGTTTTCATGCAATTTCCCTTTGAAAAAATCAATTTTACTTCGCTACTACCTGGAACCATTCCCTTTAAATTACCATCTTTTGTAATATCTACGACCTCTTCGTTTGCAATTTCCCACTTCACTGCTATATCATCAGGAACTTCATTAAAAATTTTCTTTTTACTTCCTTCGTACAAAGAAATATTTTCATCCAAATCATTATCTGATAATTGGTTTAAAAATTCCGTTCCCTCTTCATCCACAATATAATGGGTACTTGAAAATACCTCTATCGTTGGATCAAAATATTGATAACTCACTTCTGAATCGCTGAACTTATAACTTCCATTTTCATATGCATTTCCAGAATCCCATGTTGCATCGAAAATAATCCATCTTCCATCCACATATGCTTCATTCCATGCATGATTTATTGTTTCATTGTCAAAAATATCATCTGTCCACTCACTTGTACTTCCAATTCCCAACGCATATCCATCTACCACTCTTGTAGGAATGTTTACCGCACGTAATAAAGCAGCAGATAAATCTGCAAATCCCTGACAAACTGACTTTTTACTTTTTAGTACATCCGATGCAATATATTCCACTTCATCCGTTCTTCCGTACAATCCGTCATAATCGTAACATATATTTTTTGCTACCCAGTCATGTACCGCAACTACCTTATCATAGTCATTCGTTATTCCCTTTGTAATTGACTTAGCAGTAGAAACAATCTGACTATTTTCTGAATCTACCATATAGTCTGGTTGTAAAAAGTAATCTAACACTTCACCACTATTACTTCTTATAGAAAAGATTTCTTTATTTTTTTCATATGGAGTCGCATTTAGAATACTCCAACCAGAAGAATCCTTAACCAGTACAATCCCACTCTTCTGATACCAGTAGCTTAAATAGTAAGTTCTTCCCTGATCATCCTGCTTTGTCATATAATATAACTG
Organism: Clostridium sp. CAG:411; assembly: GCA_000437275.1. Classification (GTDB taxonomy): domain Bacteria; phylum Bacillota; class Clostridia; order Lachnospirales; family Lachnospiraceae; genus CAG-411. The sequence goes on from FR899741.1 coordinate 70,043, forward strand.
AAGATAATAGGTTCCATTTTGCACTCCTGATAAATTATAACAGTATGGCATGGAACCAGACAATGTTTTTTCATTGCTTTTCTTGCCACCTTCAGAATAAAGTGACACCTTAATCTTTGAAAAAGAATTTCTGTCTGGAAGCTTAGTAAAATACAACATCTCGTTTTTTATGGATATGGCTATGTTTTCTTTTTCATAAAAAGATGTATGAACAGATTTTATCGCTTCACTAGCCTTCGCCTTATAACTTGGCATATCCGCTATACACAAAAAGGAAATCAGACATACTAAAAAATAACACAAACATGTCTTTGCTATTTTTCTTTTCTTTCGTCCCATAGTGTGTTCCTCACTTTCTATCAATCTGCTTCTTTTCTTTCCATAGTATACCATTATTTTACATAATTTCTATTTCAAGAAACACACTATTTATTTACATTTCTCAAAGAAATGTATTAATTTTATGTTAAATATTGTCTCATTTGTTCTTCAATCCACTCCATATGTTTTTTCAAATCCGTTGCAGACATACGCAACGCTCCCTGTTGCATAATGATAACCTGCTCCATTCCATCCGAAGTTGCAACAATCACTTTATGCTGTCTTCCAATTTCATGTGTCACCTTTTCAATATACATATCCGCAGTTTCTGCTTCTTTTGTGAAAACTACATGTATATTGTGATACGTTTCAATACTTCCTGGATTTCCTTTTACTTTATATGCATCAAATACAACAATCACATTTTGTTTTGTATACCCCTGATAATTGCAAAGCAAGTCCATTAGTTTAACACGCGCTGCATCAAGACTTATTTTAGATAATTCATTCAATTCATCCCACGAAAAAATAATATTGTATCCATCAACTAGCAAATATTCTTTCTGTGCCTTACTCTTTTTTTCTCTTTTTTGATATTTAGGATCTCCCTCCTTTTTTTCTCCTGTGGAAACCTTCTTTATCTTTTTCTCTTCTTCGCTATAATAAACATTTCCGTAATCATCAAAACGTTTTCGTTGCTCACCGAATTCTCGAAGCATGATACGCTCCAATTCCGCTTCATCCCCCTCAGAGGATATACTTTGCGTTCTAAGAGTCGATTGTGATATAGTTTCCTCGCCGCCTTTTTTATAAAAACTTTCCACATGCATATATTCCTGCACCTGATCCCAAGGGACTAAGAAACCTGCACCATGCGCACAAAAAACAGAACAGGTAGGATTTTCCACATCTGCTTCACTATCATACCCAATTTTTTCGACCACCTCATCCTGATTGTGACACGGAAAATAGCCACATACCTGACAGGAAAGTTGTCCTTGTCCATGGGTATAAGCATGCACTTCCTTTACATAACCAGCCATTGTTGCCACTGGTGCTTTTCCTTTCAAAGCAGAAAATTCTCCTACTGTTTCAGGCAATCCAAATTCTCCACACATACGCTGTATATCATTCATTGCCCTTCCCACCTGTTCAGATGGCACTTGCAAGGTAAATTGGTAATAAGGTTCCAGCAAAATACTCTCTGCCATTTTTAAACCTTGACGTACGGCACGATAAGTCGCCTGCCTGAAGTCTCCGCCTTCTGTATGTTTATTATGTGCCCTTCCCGCAACAACAGTCAACCGCATATCTGTGATTGGAGAACCTGTTAAAACTCCAACATGCTCTTTTTCTTCTAAATGTGTATAGATTAATCTTTGCCAGTTTTTCTCTAACACATCCTCACTACAATCCAAAGCAAACTGCAAACCACTTCCCGCTTCAAGTGGTTCTAACCGCAAATGCACCTCTGCATAATGTCTAAGAGGTTCAAAGTGTCCAACCCCTTCTACTTCATCTTTGATAGTCTCTTTGTAAACAATCGTTCCTTGTCCAAAAGAAACTTTATACACAAATCGTTCATAGATTAATTGCTTCAAAACCTCTATCTGCACTTCTCCCATAAGTTGAATATGAACTTCCTGCAATGCTTCATTCCATATGATATGTAACTGCGGGTCTTCTTCTACTAATACCTTTATTTCACGAAAAGCTCCTGCTGGGTCCGTATCTGGTTCAAAGAGGATTTGATACGTCAGTACCGGTTCCAATACTGATAGTTCGTCAGAAGATTCTGTTCCTAAATTTTGTCCTGGATACGTCTTTGTCAATCCTGTCACAGCACAAACCATTCCTGCCTGTACCTCTTGTACTGCCGTATAACGATCACCAGAATACATTCGAATCTGATTTACTTTTTCCTCCCATTTACCAGACTGCTCTCCTTGCACCTTTGTAGCATTTCCCGAAACAGTCCCCTTAGTCTGCAAAGTTCCTCCCGTAATCTTCATATAGGTCAAACGATTCTTTTGCTCGTCTCTGGCAATCTTGTATACTTTAGCAGCAAATTCCTGCGGATACTGTTTTTGTATGACATACGCTGCTATTCCATCCAGCAGTTCTTCAATTCCTTCCATTTTTAATGCAGCACCAAAATAGCAAGGAAACACCTTTCTTTTTTGTATTAATTCTGCAATTACCTCCTGCTCAACTTTTCCATTCTCCATGAATAAGTCCAGTGCCTTCTCCTCGCACATTGCAACATTCTCATAGAATTGTCCCTCATCTTCTTGCGCTTCCAAGGAAAAATCAATGCAATTATCGGAGAGTCTTTTCTGTAGTTCTGCTAGAATTTCATCCTTCCGCTTTATTTGCAAATCCATTTTATTCACAAATATAATAGTAGGAATCTTATACAGTTTTAACAATTTCCAAAGCGTTTCCGTATGCCCTTGTACTCCATCTGATCCATTGATAACCAAAACAGCATAATCTAACACTTGTAATGTACGCTCCATCTCTGTCGAAAAGTCCACATGTCCAGGAGTATCTAACAATGTAATATCCAAATCTTTCCACTGAAATCTCGCCTGTTTCGAAAAAATAGTAATTCCTCGCTCTTTTTCCAAGGAAAAAGTGTCCAAAAAAGCATCTTTATGATCCACTCTACCTAATTTCTTCAGTACACCGCTTTGATAAAGCATTCCTTCTGATAATGTGGTTTTTCCAGCATCTACATGTGCCAAAATTCCAATTATTGTATGTCTCATATAGTTCCCCTTATTTCACATCCACATCCGTTGGGTCATATGCCTTGTTTCCCTTTAATGTAACTGGTTTTGCTGCCTTTGGTTTCTTTAAAGGCAACTGTTCTTTTCCTTTATACAAAGTTACACTGCATTTATTAGAACGATTATAAATCCATTTTGCATCTTTTACCTGCAAACGTATACAACCGTGGGATGCAGGCTCCCCTAGCTTCAAAAATTCATCTGCATTTAGTGAGTAATTATCCCCATATTTCTTATAAACAACAGAATGAAACAGATATGGTCCTGAAATTCTTGTACAATATTTTCCATAAGTTCCATAATACAATGGATGCCACTTTCCAGCTTTACGAAGTTTTGAGTAAGAACCTGTAATAGTTGTATGTCCCTTTATTCCACAAGAACTAACCATTGCTTTTACTGGAATTGTGTAACCTTTTTTCCCGTCCTTCGCATAAACAATTACTGTATTTTTTGAAATATTTACTTCAATTTTGTACTGTTCCTGTTCGCCAATTAGTGCAGAAACATTCTGTTTTTGCTTTCCATCACTTCCGAAGTATAATTTGTATTTTTTCTTATCTATCTCAACATACTTCCACTTATCCGTAATAATATAGGAATTGGCTGCTGCATAATAATAACTTCCTTTTACTTTAAAATAACCAATCGCTCTCTCTTTGTCCTCTGTAACATAATACTTTTTCCCTGAAGCTGTCGTATGCCAACCTTCTTTTTCTCTTTTTACAACTGCACTATAACTTGCCTTAATATCTGCATCCTCTTTTGCTTCCACAGTTATCTTAGCTTTTCCAGTAGAAACTCCTGTTACAATTCCATTTTTATCAACCTTTGCCACCTTTGTGTTAGAAGATGTGTAAACAAATGTATATTTTTTCATTGCGCTAGGAATCGTACAAGCAATTTTTCTTGTCCATCCGTACGGAATTGTATAAGAGGTTGCTCTAAAGGTAACCGTATCCTCTTTATCAGGAAGCGGAGTTCCCGAAATACTATCATCCGTCACTACCGCTACACCAGTAGTCACTGCTGGACCCGTAGCCACATGGATGCCCTCCTCATTTGACAAAGAGGCCGCCTGAATATTCTCTTTCATCTGTATCTTTGTTGTGTTGCCTGATAAAACTTGCATTCCTAATAACAATGCCATCCCACCAGCAACACATCTGATTTTACCATTTCTGTTTTTCATCTTGTACCTTCTTTCTTTTATCCAAGAAATACTTCCTTTATACTATCATAATGTAAAAATTTTCCATCTTTTGCTATCTGCTGTATCTCCTCTAAAGTAGCAAGCTGGTATCCATCCGTCTCTCCTTCCTGCAATACTATATCGGATTCTGCAAAATCCAACGTAAAACGATACACATCTACAAAATAGTTATCTTTTTCTTCTGGATTTATTCTTTTATAAGTATAGGCAAGTCCACCTTCTGCCTGATTCACATCCAAACCAGTTTCTTCTCTGATTTCTCTTTTAATAGCATCCTGTGATTCTTCTCCTGCCATCGCTGCGCCACCTGATACTTCCCACCAACCTGGTGCCCAGGCTTTTGTTTTCACTCTTTTGGTAATCAAAAATTTTCCATCTTTTCTTTGAATGATTCCCAAAACAGTAAGATGAAAATCCCCTTCCTTCATATTCCAGTCGTTTCTTTTCATAGTTCGCCCTGTTCTCTTTTTATTTTCATCATAAATATCCCAAATTTCCATCTTCTCTATCCTTTCTCATCTGGTTTGTCATTATATCTAAATCTTTTATCTATCGTCTGTTATATTTCCATTTTCCACATTAGGCATAATGAAATTTTGAAAAGAATACTCCCATAAGGTTTGAGAGCCCTCTTCTGTATGTTTATTTCGCTCAAGGATTTTGGATAATTGTGCCTTCTTTTCTATCCATCCTTTTCCTTCTGTTGCCGCATTTAACATAGTAGGCTGAAAATTATCCATGGTATGTGCAAATTTTGCCTCCGCAGTAGTTCCTTCCTCAAATTCATCCCATAAATTTCTCATAAATTTTTCCTGATCTTTTGGCAAAATGGCAAATAGTTTTTCCGCCGCACTCAATTCTCGCTGCCGTTGTGTCTTTTTGGCTTCTTCATCATACGCATATGTGTCACCCGCATAGATTTCTACCAGATCATGAATCAGCAACATACTAACTGTACGCAAAACATCAATCTTCTCATTTGCATATTCACTTAACAGCAATGTCATCACTGCCATATGCCACGCATGTTCTGCATCATTTTCCTTCTGTACTCCATCCGAACGATAGGTTTGTCTGCCAATTCGTTTCTCCTTATCAATTTCAAGACAGAATGCCATCTGCTTTTTTAGTCGTTCCTCGTTCATTACACAACCTCCTATCTGTGCCAACCTGTTTTTTATATCTTAGAACAAAAGAAAAGCGGATATTCGCAATCCGCTTTATTACCTGCTCATAAACCATAATTGCTTTACAGGGATATCACAAAAGTTTCTCTCCTTCTGCCTAATCCGACCTTCCACTATTTTTCCATTTTAAAGTGTAGGTTATCATCTATAATTTAATTTGCAGTTACGCTCTTTCAATTGCTACGTTTCCTCCACGTACAACTTCAATACGACTTGGGAAGGTACGATTGAATAATGCTACCACTTCGTTATTGTCGTCCTCACTTTTAATACATTCCACCAATAAGGCTCCACCACGATAATCGACTACATCCAGATTAAACACCTGTGCAATTCGGAAAATTTCTTCCTTATCAGCCAAAGAACAACCAATTACTTTGATAAACAAAATCTCTCGCATTCTTGTCTCTGCAACAGTAAAATCTACTACTTTAATTACTTCAACGCAACGATTCAACTGTTTTTTAATTTGTTCAAATGTTATATCATCACTCAACATTCCAATTGTCATTCTGGAAACCGTAGGATCTTCCGTTTCTCCTACTGTTAGACTTTGCAAATTATATGATTTTCCGGAAAAAAGACCGGAAATTTTTGCAAGTACACCAACCTGATTTTCAACATAAAGTGATACCCATCTCTTCTTCATTTCCATCGTTCTTCCTCCTAGCAATCCATAATCATATTGTCAAGGGTATTTCCTGCCGGTACCATCGGCCACACATTTGCCTTTGGATCAATAATAAATTCAATGATAGTTGGTCCTTTTGTATTTGCATCCGCAAAAGCAAACGCCTTTTCAATATCTTCCTCTTTTTCAACCCGAATACCTTTTGCATCATAACTCTCTGCAAGTTTCACAAAATCTGGCGTATATTTTGGACAAGATTTGTCTGGATTCATGCAATCTCTTTCACAGGATTTACGATATCTAAGACAGGTACTAGAATATCTTTTATTAAAGTACAATTCCTGCCACTGGCGCACATTTCCTAAATATCCATTGTTAAACACAACTAAAATTAATGGCAATTCCAAAACAACAGCCGTTGCCATTTCCTGAATATTCATCTGGAAACCACCATCTCCAGATATGGCAATTACCTTTTTTTCAGGATTGCCAAGCTGCGCTCCCATGGCAGCAGGGAATCCATATCCCATAGTACCAAGACCACCTGATGTAAGCAACTGTCTATTTTCATCCAAATCAATATACTGCGTAGTCCACAACTGATTTTGTCCAACATCAGTAACTATAACGGAATCTTTATATCGTTTATTGATTGTGCGAATGACCTTTTCTGGTGTCAATCCTTCCTGCTGTTTCATACGAATTGGATATTTTCTTTTCCAATCCAATACCTTCTTTAACCATTCTTCCCGTTCTGTTTGGTAAGGAGTCTCAACAGTCTTATTCTTTAACACATCAAGAATTGCTTCAATCGCAAGTTTTGCATCTGCAACAATCGGAACATCTACCGCAATATTTTTCGAAATAGATGCCGCATCAATATCAATATGTACAATCGTAGCATTTTTTGCAAACTCGCTTGTTTTACCTGTAATTCGATCGTTAAAACGGGTTCCAATGGAAAATAGTAAATCACAATCTGTTACCGCATGATTGGCTGCATAACTTCCATGGATACCAATATTTCCAAGATACATATTATGTTGTGTTGACACTGCACCTTTTCCCATAATCGTAGTTATAATTGGAACATTTGTTTTTTCCACTAATTGTGTCATTTCTCTATTAGCATGTGCAATGTTAACACCGCCACCAACTAAAAATAGTGGTCGCTTTGCATCATGCAATAAACGAACTGCTTTTTTTATCTGGCGCATATGTACTGCATCATTCGGCTTATATCCTCGAATATTCACTGTCGTAGGATATTCCTCTGTACCTAGTTCCTGTTGTATATCCTTCGGCAAATCCACCACAACAGGTCCAGGACGGCCTGTACTTGCAATATAAAATGCTTCCTTAATAATTCGTGGCAATTCTTCTCGATCCCGTACAGTTACCGCATATTTACAAATACCTCTTGTAACACCTACAATATCTACTTCCTGAAATGCATCATTTCCCATCAAATTTAGAGGAACCTGTCCAGTAAAACAAACTAATGGTACACTATCATAATTTGCAGTCGCAATTCCTGTCACAAGATTGGTTGCTCCAGGACCACTGGTTACAAGACAGACACCTACTTTACCTGTAGAACGCGCATATCCATCCGCCGCATGAATCAATGCCTGTTCATGTCTTGGCAAAATCACTTCAATGTTATCCTGGTCATACAGTGCATCAAATAAATCAATTGCCTGTCCACCCGGATATCCAAACAATGTGTCTACGCCCTCTTCAATCAGAGCCTTTACAAATAATTCAGTTCCTTTGATTGCCATAGCTATTCCTCCCAATTATTCACACTCATAAGCGCTTTCTATTCTTATGCTTATCTTTACATGACAATACAATCTACATAAGCTAACATATGCTTTCTATATCTTATCTATTTTACCACAGAATCCAAAAGAACAAAAGAAGGAATCAATTCTTTTGTTCTTCATTTCCTGGATATGTCAAAACAATTTTTAATAAACGTATCAGTTCCTGCGTATCCTTTTCTCCCAAGATTTCATACATTCCCTGATACTCTTCTCTTATGGATTTTCTCTTTTTACTCTCTTCCTCTCGCCCTTTTTCTGTAATACAAACCTTTAGTCGTCTCAAATCTTCTTCATCTTTTTTTCTAGTAATGCATCCCTTATTTTCCAAACTATTTAGTATATCTGTCATACGACCAGGTACTACGTGTAACTGTGTTGTCAATTCTCCCGCACTCACCTGATCTTCCACATACATTAGGTACCGTAACACTCCATATTCTCCTCTGATACTGTCCAGTACAACCCGATTTTCTTTTCGATTCAGCACTTCAGCCAAAAGGCTATACAACTCTTCTCCCAAATTTTCTTCTCTCAATCATCAATTCCTCCTACTCTATCTCTCAAACACCATTATAAACAATCTATACTCTATTTTCCACTATAAATCATCCAAACTCATCAATTGCTGGATTAGTTTTGCAATTCGTTCTGCTTCTCTTTTCTGTTCGATTTTTTTCCACTTTTCTGCTTCCCGCTCCGATGGCAATTTTCTGCTTTTTTGCATTGCTTCCCAAATCTTTCGTTTTCGTTCTTTTTCTTCTTTTTCCTTCTGTTTTCTTTCCTCTTCCAGCTTTTTTAATTGCACCTGTTGATACTGTCTATCTGAATAATTGGGCTGTGACACCTGCCATCCTCCAATTACTTCTCCAGTTCTCACATAATTTGAAGTAGTATTTCCATATATATGCGGTTTTGTCGGTGCTTCCATGCCTAACTCATTCACATTGAGATATTCATACGCACTCTGCACTAATAAATATTGTTTTAATGCTTCCTCAGAAGGATTATCATCCGGATGTAATTTTTTACATAATTCCCGATAGGATTTTTTTATCTGCTCTTTTGTAGCCGTCTGTGTAAGCCCCAATATCGCCAATGCACGTATCCGATTCACTATCTTCTCCTCCTCATTTTTCTCCCCATACAGACAAATTCACACAAATAAAACAGAAGCACCTTAAAAGCCAGTATGCACCGTGCCTCTAAGATGCCTTTGTCCATTCTATTATTCTTTATACTTACCTTTTAAAATAATCCATTAAAATACTTATTTAAGTCAAGTGATGAATAAGAGCCTGATGAATTATAGGTAGATATTCTCTTTTCTGCAGTAACCGCTGCTGCTCCAACTTGTGCAGACAGTCTCATAGTAGAACCTACAAAAGAAGATGTCCCTCCCAGCAGTTTTTTTACAGTTGCTTTGTCAGCAGCCTTTAACGTCCCACTATCTACTGTAAGTTTATTGTCTTTTCCTACCTTAATTCCAATTTGCTCTAAGCTTTTAGAATATGCTCTAGTATTGCTCTCCATTGTACTTGCAGCATTTGAAACAGAAGTTGCACTGCTTGATGATGCATTTTCTACTAATGTATTATAAGAAGATGCAAAGGAATTTACAGCAGCTACCAACTCATCTTCTTTTCCTTCTTTGTATAAATCTGCATTCTTATTTCCAACCAATGCTTCACTTGCTTTTGTCAGTTTATCTGCATATTTCTTTGTGTTAGAATATTGTTGCGATTCTGTCTCCACTTTAGTAGTGGTATTCTTTTTTACCTTTTTCGAACTACTATCTTTTTGAGCGTCCGTATTATAATATGCGGATAAAAGTTTTTTATATGAACCTCTTCTAATCGTATTATAATCACCTAAACTACTATAAAGACTAGACAAACCACTTCCAGTGTTACTAGAAGAACCGAACAATCCAGAGAAATAATTATATCCTCTCATAAGGCTTACCTCCTTTCCTAATTATTTTTCATTTATTCTGCTTTTTTAGATGCATAATAATCTTCAAACAATTTATTCGTTGCATCTAAAGTATCCTTACAAATGCTTGGAAGTTCTTTTCCCCATGCCTTAGTTGCCTGCTTATATCCCTTTTCAATAGCTGCCTGCATCTTTTTCATGGATTCTTCATCATCCCCAGCCAATGCACATGCAAAATCAAACATACGCTCAGAAGTTTGCTTCACACCATAATATCCATCTTCTGCAATATCTGCTTGTGCCTGTGCTTTTGTCTCTGCATCCACAGTGTAATCGCCACTTGCCAAGGATTTCCAGATACTATCATCATCTGTACTTCCACTTACAGCGAATGTATATGTAGATGATTGCTTTTGCATCATCTTATGTACCAAATCAGTTAATTGTTTCTGTCTATTCTCCTGATCATTCTTTAACTGTTGAACAAGTGCGCTTCTCTCTTCTTTATTCATTTTATTTATAGAATAAGAAGTCTTTTCATTTGAAGCTGTTTTATCTGATTTTTCATAAACAACTCCATCATTTTCTTTCTGCTGCTTTGTCTCTTCTTTCTGCACTTTTTTCTCGGTCTTCGTACTAGTATATGTGTTAGTCATTGCTCCTGTCACTACATTTGACATATTGTTTACCATAACAATTCCTCCTTTTCTACGCTTTGTATTATTAAATGCCCTGATACATAATCAAATACTATTCCATTGCTTATATGTATATTCGACATTCTTCACCATAAGTTTAACATTTTTCCATAATATACAAAAAATTTTATAGTAGCTGTATAAATAGGAATGTAATGCTTACTTTTTTGCCGGGACATCAATATATCCCTCTATTCCGTCACAAATTACCCGACAATGAAACACTGGGCGAAAATATCCTTTTGAATCCAATAGCAAATTCTGCTGTATACTTTCCACCACGATTTTTTTCACTTTTGCCATATTGATCTGCTCTTCTGCCTCTGTCTCAACTTTAAAAAATCTTCCACTTTTTAATTGTTGCAATATTTCCTGCGTAGAATACATCTGACATTTTTTATAGGAAACCGTTTCTATCATATAATAATGCAACGTAGATATCATATCATTTACCGTATAGCAACAAGTAATAAATCCTGCCGCTGTATCTTTTGCCTCTGACTGCTCTAAATTGAATTTATAATAACCATTTCCTTGATTCTCAAATGTAGCATTTGTTGGAACTGTAACACCCAACTCCTTGACTGCCTTTTCCACTCTCTGCCGCGTTGCACACGCATCCACTATAATAGGATTTCCATGTGAATCGTATTGCTGTGAATAATTCTCATAATCAAAGGTTCCTCCCTGATAATTTACCCAAATTGCAGCTTGGCGATTTTTGCTGTACAATGTGGCTCTTGTATCATAAAAGGAACTATCTGAGGCATTTAACTGAAGTCCTGTCTGCCAAAATATTGACCGAGCAAGCTCCAACACCTCCTCTTTTGAATAAACATGTAGTTTGCGAATCATGATTTCTTTTTCTTCCTCGGAAACGTCTAAGGTTGGTATCTCTGTAATGGATACCTTTTTGTATGTATTTATATTTTCGCAAGAAAGATTTCCATATTCTTTCGCTTGATACACACAAAAAATAGTCAAAAAACTAATCACAGTCACCACCAGAGGAATTTGACTGCAAATAGTTCGTCTCCACTGTACATTTCGATGAAGAATACTGTTTTTTATCAAAATTACAATGCAAAATCCACCATACCCAATCATTGTCCCCAATAAATTATTTAATAAATCATCGGTCTGAAATACACCACATCGAAAAATATATTGGGTACTCTCGATCAAAAAGGTAGCAATAAAACCACCTATATAGGTCATCCACCATTTTCGAAAAGGTTTTAGTGTAAAAGGTAAAAGGAAACCAATTGGCACAAACATTAAAATGTTCAGCACTAAATTTCTCCATCCTACCATATCTGCATCATACCAAGCTTCCTGATACGTTTCAAATAATTTCAACTGAGCCAAAGAAGTCTCATACCGCCCACGACTTAATAAAGTTGCCCCTGCTACAATAATGAGATAGCCAATCAATAATCCAGTTGCTACAAAATTAGACCAAGCAAGTTTTCTATCTTTTAAATCATACTTTCTCTGATATAGTAATGAAAAAAGCACCATGACTAAAATAGCCGCAAACATTCCAATCGCACCTAATGCCATATACTGCTTTGCCAGTCGCATTACATAAGCCAATTGCATTCTATTCTTTCCTTTCCCATATCTTTATTTTCTATTACTCCACGTAATATACCCAATCTTCTTTTCTCGGAAGTACCGCTGGGTATTCTCCATCTACATATCCTAACGCACAATGTCCGATTCCTTCGTATTCTCCTTCTATTCCTAATTTTTTCAAAAATTCCTTTCCTCTTTCTGTTTCAAATTCCTCTTTCGCTCTATGAATCCAACAACTACCAATTCCTAATTCATGCGCCATCAACATCAAATTTCCCATAACAAGACTTCCATCATAAACTGCTGTTGGTCTTTCCTTTTTTGCCAATACAATTAAAACCACAGGTGCTCCGTAAAAAGGATCTATGTCTTTACCCATAATCTCTGCATTCCACTTAGAAAATTCATCACGAATTTCTTTATTTGTAACCGCTACAATAATTGGAGACTGCATATTCATTCCCGTTGCTGCATACGTACCAGCTTCAATAATTTGCTCTAAAATATCCTTAGGGATAGGCTCTCCTTTAAATTTTCGAATACTTCTTCTTGTTTTCATTGTTTCTAATAAGTTACTCATTTTATCACAATCCCTTTCTATATATCCTTTTTATCAGCAATTAAAATGCCAATCATTTTGCATCCGTATATGCTTTTCCTTTGCATCACTTAGCTTTCCAACCAATTCCTGCTATCTATTTTAAAACATTTACAAATTTCCGTCAATATAAGATAGTTTTTCTATAAACAAGTAGAGAGCGCCGCATTGTAATGCGACACTCTCTACTATGAGTATATTCAATATAATCTTTTTATTCTTAAAAGCATCTATCCAATACCAAAAAGCAATTATTTCTTGATGTTAAATGCACCCATCTGTGGATAAACTGCTGCTTCACCTAACTCTTCTTCAATTCTTAATAACTGATTGTACTTAGCCACACGCTCACTTCTTGATGGAGCTCCTGTCTTAATCTGGCAAGTATTCAATGCAACTGCTAAATCTGCAATTGTTGTATCTGCTGTTTCACCTGAACGATGTGAACTAATAGCTGTATAACCAGCCTTATGAGCCATCTTAATTGCCTCTAAAGTTTCTGATACAGAACCAATCTGGTTTAACTTGATTAAGATTGAGTTTCCACATCCAAGTTCAATACCTTTCTTTAATCTTTCTGTATTTGTAACGAATAAATCGTCACCAACTAACTGTACTTTATCACCAAGTTCAGCAGTAAGCTTCTTCCAACCTTCCCAGTCTTCTTCGTCTAATGCATCTTCGATAGAAATGATTGGATATTTTTCAACTAACTTCTTCCAATGTTCAATTAACTGCTCTGAAGTATATACAGTTCCAGCCTTTGGTAATTTATATTCGCCAACTTTGTCTGTCTTCCACTCTGAAGATGCAGCATCCATAGCAATCATAAATTCTTTTCCTGGTTCATATCCAGCGTTCTTAACAGCCTCTAAGATTGTTTCGATTGCTTCTTCGTCTGATGCTAATGCTGGTGCAAAACCACCCTCATCACCTACAGAAGTAGCCAATCCTTTTGATTTCAATAATGCTGCTAATGCATGGAATACTTCTGCACATTGGCGTAAACCTTCTTTAAAGGAAGGAGCTCCAACTGGCATAATCATAAATTCCTGTACATCTAATCCAGAACTTAATGCATGACATCCACCATTTACAATGTTCATCATTGGAACTGGTAAACGATTTCCCGAAATTCCACCAAGGAAACGATATAATGGTAAATCTAATGCTGTTGCTGCTGCTCTTGCTGTTGCAATAGATACTGCTAAAATTGCATTTGCACCTAATTTAGATTTATCCTTTGTTCCATCTGCCTTAATCATTGCTCTATCTACAGCATAAATGTCTGATGCATCCATTCCAACAATTGCATCGTTAATTACTGTATTAATATTTTCAACGGCTTTTGTTACACCTTTACCTAAATAGCGGTTCTTATCTCCATCTCTTAATTCCAATGCTTCAAAAACACCAGTAGATGCACCACTTGGAGCAGTACCTCTTGCAACTGTTCCGTCTACTAATGTTACCTCTGCTTCTACAGTCGGATTTCCTCTTGAATCCAAAATCTCTCTACCGATTACTTTTTCAATTTCTAAATAATTCATCTATCTTGTTCTCCTTTCCCATTGCAGCCCACTCATTAGCGAATATAATTATCATATTTTAAAAGCTAAGGACTATTTTTTAGGAACCAACCTATGCTTTTCGTTAGTCCTAACTAACAGTTATCATGTTACTAAATCTCCCTCTTTTTCGCAAGTGCATTATTGACAATATTTCCCCATTTCATATTATTGCATTTTTTTCTCATTTTATACGTGTTCTATCCTTCATTCTATGCAAATTTTCTTTTTTTATGTGTATGTATAGCAAAAACTCCTCTCTATCTTTGAAGCTCAGCATTCTTCAATATAGTAGATAGGAGGAGTCCACATGATTTATACATACTTGTTAGTTTTCGCTAACACATACAGAATAACAAATCTATAAAAAAAAATCAACGGAGTAATTGATTTCTTTTTTTCAATTACTTCGTTGATTGAAGCAAATATCATCTATTCATTTCCCGTCAATGCTATTCGCACTCCGCTTTTATAAATATTCATCAAACTCAATTTCAGATGGCAATCTCAAATCTCCACGAGGACTTACCGATACCGTTCCTACTTTCACTCCATCTGGCATACAATTACGTTTAAATTGTTGACGGAAGAAACGTGTATAAAATACATTCAGCCATTTAACGATCTCTTCCTCGCTAAATTTATATTCCTCATTTTGCTCCACCGCCATCTTACATAATGCAATGATTTCAGACGGTTCCATACCATAACGTAAGGTATAATATAAAAAGAAATCGTGTAATATATACGAACCTACCGTATCCTCTGTTTTTTGTGCAATGGTTCCATCCTCATTTGGGGGCAACAATTCTGGACTAACTGGCGTGTCAATAATATCCTCAATTACTTCTTCCATACCCGCAAATCCATTCTGTGCCATAAAATGTCCTACTTCATCTACCAATGTACGAACTAACGTCTTTGGAATACTTGTGTTTACCGCATACATACTCATATGATCTCCATTATAAGTACACCATCCTAATGCCAGTTCTGAAAGGTCACCTGTTCCAATTACAAAACCGCCTTCCTTATTAGCTACATCCATCAAAATTTGTGTGCGTTCTCTTGCCTGACAATTTTCATATGTGATATCCTTAATCGCCTCATCATGCCCTATGTCTGCAAAATGTTGACGAACAGAATCTACAATGCTAATCTCTCGAATGTCGCATCCTAAAAACTCCATAAGCTTAGTAGAATTGCTTTTTGTTCTTTTGGTTGTTCCAAAACCAGGCATGGTAATACCGACCAATGTGCGGGAAGGCAATCCCAGATTTTTTACTGCCTGTGCAGACACCAAAAGTGCTAAGGTAGAATCAAGTCCACCCGATACTCCTACTACAATACACTTGCAATGTGTAGTTTCTATTCTTCGTTGCAAGCCTGCTACCTGCATTTCAAAAATTGATAAACAACGCTCTAAAGCATTATGCGATGGTACAAACGGAGTAATTGGCACATGCGCATATAATGTTTCCTTTTTCATAAAAGTTTTTTCACAAGAAACATTTTCGTAGTCCTCTGCCAACAACTGTCTTTTATTGTCCGCAAATGATTTATTTGCTAATCGATCATGGCGGATCTTGGTCATCTGAAAATCTTTTATTAACACACCATTTTGAAATGGTTTTTGCTCTCCTAATTGCTTTCCATTTTCATACAGCAGATTATGTCCGCTAAATACTAAATCTGACGTGGATTCATATCTGCCTGCTGAAACATAGACATATCCGCATATGCAACTTGATGATATACCAGAAACAAGCTTTCTACGGTATTCTGCTTTTCCGATTACTTCATTTGATGCAGATATATTTACAATAATCTCAGCTCCCTGTATTGCAAGCAATCTACCTGGTGAAACTGGTGCCCATGCATCCTCGCAAATCTCAATACCTAATTTGACAGACTCTTCTCCATCTCCCATCGTAATAATCACACGATTTCCAAATAAGACAGAATCCAACTCATCAACCTGTATTTGCGTTGCTTCCATCGTTCTGGCACTAAACCATCGTTTCTCGTAAAATTCTCCATAATTTGGAAGATATGTCTTAGGAATTATGGCGACAATTTCTCCATTATGCAATAATGCTGCACAATTAAATAGTTCTCCGTCTTTTTCAAAAGGAAAACCAACAATAAGTGCAGCACCCTGCTTTCCATATTCTTTTGTTGTCTTAGCTAACGCTACCAGTTGCTTTTTTACGGAAACAAGCAAATTCTGATTAAAAAATAAATCTTGACAAGTATAACCTGTCATAGATAATTCTGGAGTTACAAGTAAGTCTGCCTTTGCTACATATTCTTTATAAAACTTTAAAATTTCCTCACAATTTTTTTTCACATTTCCAATATGCACCCTTGGTGATATTGCTGCCACTCGAAATAAATGTTTCATATTTTGCCCCTTTCAAACTAGAACAAAGTGAACAAGTCCACGTCAACTTCCAATATTCCTCAATCACAAGGAACAAAGTGGAATACAAGCCACAGAAAATTCTGTGGCTTGCTACTTTCATTATTCTATTTTTCATGATATTGGTTGGTATCAAAGGCTATATTATCCTTTTGCTTGTAGTATCATTATTTTTTAGTGATGGAACAAACGAATACCTGTAAAGCTCATCACAATATTATGTCTGTTACATGCATCAATTACGTCCTGATCACGAATAGAACCACCTGGCTGTGCAATATAAGAAACACCACTGCGGAATGCACGTTCTACATTGTCATCAAATGGGAAAAATGCATCGGAACCACAAGTTACACCTGTATTCTTTGCTAACCAAGCTTCCTTTTCTTCCTTTGTAAATACAGGAGGCTTTTCTGTAAAGATTTCTTCCCACTTACCGTCTGCTAATACATCCATGTAATCTTCACCCATGTAAAGATCAATCGCATTGTCTCTATTTGCACGTTTCATTCCTTCTTTAAAAGGAAGATTCATAACCTGTGGAGACTGACGAAGGAACCAGTTATCTGCCTTTGTTCCTGCCAATCTTGTACAGTGGATTCTTGACTGCTGTCCTGCTCCAACACCAATGGCCTGTCCATTCTTTACGAAACAAACAGAATTTGACTGTGTATATTTCAATGTAATCATAGCAACTGCCATGTCAATCTTAGCAGTTTCAGGAAGGTCTTTATTTTCTGTAACGATATTTTCAAAGAAATTCTTGTCAATATTTAATTCATTTCTTCCTTGTTCGAAAGTAATACCAAATACTTCCTTATGCTCTACTGGATTTGGAACATATTCCGGATCAATCTCTATAATAGCATAACTGCCCTTCTTTTTATCTTTTAACAATTCTAATGCTTCTGGCTCATATCCAGGTGCAATGATACCATCTGAAAATTCTCTCTTAATAATCTTTGCTGTAGAAACATCACAAACATCAGATAATGCAATAAAATCACCATAAGATGACATACGATCTGCACCTCTTGCTCTTGCGTAAGCTGCTGCCAATGCAGATAACTCACCTAAATCATCTACCCAGTAAATCTTAGCTTCTGTCTCTGTCAAAGGAAGTCCAACTGCTGCTCCTGCTGGTGATACATGCTTAAAAGATGTTGCTGCTGGAAGACCTGTTGCCTTTTTTAATTCCTTTACTAACTGCCAACCATTAAATGCATCCAAGAAATTGATGTATCCTGGTTTACCATTCAATACTTTAATTGGAAGTTCACCTTCCTTAACATAAATCTTTGATGGTTTCTGATTTGGGTTACATCCATATTTTAATTCTAATTCTTTCATGATCATCTCTCCGTTCTTTTCGCTTGGAATGCAGGACACTTTCTATTTTATCCAGCGTTCCTGCCAACTATTCCTTTTGCAGTTTTTTCGTAACTTTTATAACTATTTATTTTTGTTAATAATCTTAGATTTATATTCCCCAGTAGTAATATCAATATAACGAACGAATAAAGACACCTTGTTGTCCTCATTCAAGCTGTTCCATAACATATCTGCAAATGCATCCATATCATCAGCAATCTCCACTACCTTTGGCTCACCTTCAAAACTTGGCAATGGATTTCCGTCACACATATAGGTATGGATAAAACGACCTTCTCCGTCTATTGGATTTTCATAAGTGTATGTATAGCGATTGCATGCCTCGCCATTTCCATTATTACTTTTCAAAATAGACATGGCATAATCAAACTTTCCATCTGCCACATGCATAAGACCAGAAATTCTAGGTGTATAATTTGGTGCATCTGGCTCAAATTCTCTTGTGCGAAGTGCCTGTTCAAAAGTCTGCTGCTTATCCATCAATTCATAAATCGTATCTGTCTGATCTCCATTTGTAACGATAGTATGATTTCCTAACACACGAACTGGTGCATAAATAATAAGACTTGGATCACTAAGCTTAGAAGGGTCGAAAGCCTGTGTACGAATTCCTTCTCCATCTTCAACAAAGACACGGTTTCTGCTGTTCTCGCTTCTACCCATGATAAAATAGGCGGTAACTGCATATTTTCCGTTTTTTGACTTACCAATTATAATTCCTCTTCCAGGATATGAATTTTCTTTTAATTCCTTTTCAAGTGACAATGTCTGCATACTTTTCTCCTTTACTACTGTATTTTTTTCTGTTACAAGTTTTCGCTGCAAAATGTGCAAACTTATTTATAGCATACTCTATTTACTTCAAAAATTCAATGCTTTATTTTGATTTACCCTATAGAAAGGCAAGGAAAAGAACGATTTTCTTTTTTCTACTACAATACTTATTTGTAAAGTAAAATAATTTATTCATACCTCTTGCCCTTTTTTACATATACATGTATAATGAAGTAAAGTTATTAAAAACACACAAAAACAAAATTCTATTTGATTGGAAAAGTTAAAATTTGTAAAATAGAGGATTGCAAAGTCAATTTATTTTAAAAGTGTTGCAATCACCAGACTAACAAGGGAGGTGTAATTATGAATTCAAAGGAAGAATTACTCAAATTTAAGGAACGTAATCTTGCGTATGTAAATCGCCTGGTATTTTTTATTTTACTGTTTTCCTTTCCTTGTATCCCAATTGCGGTGGTATTAAACTACTTCCATATTTTTAACTTTCAGTCCAGTTTTATTTGCAGTTTGATTTTTATATCCATCTTTTTTGATGCAATACCGATTTTTCTCTATTTAACAAAAAGATATGCCAAATTGTTTATGTATTATACTATGACAGTATTTTCTATCATGATTAGTATTATTTCTTTTCAATGTGGTATGCCTGTATGGTTGATGTATGCTTTCGCGCCAGCAATCAGTTGTTTATACTTCAATAAAAAATTAACTTTACTGGTTAGTGCTGTAGAATACGTTTCTATGATCGTATCTTTATTCTTCAGCACACACATGTACTATGATTTACTTTATTATAAACAATACTCAAATAGTACGCGTGCCTTTATCGGCTATTCCATCGGACTTACCTTTGAATTTGGTATTGTATTCATAGCATTGTTTTACTTCTTAAAACGAATTGACGAGTATCTCTCCTTACAGGCAAATCTAATTGATGTTGCTACAAAGGAGAAAGAACGTTTTCGTATTGCAGTAGAGAGTACCTCTGATATTATCATCGAATATGATTTAGAAGCAGACCGCTTTTCTGCTACTACCACATTTTTACCTTTTTCTGATGCCATGTCTGATGATTTTATAATTGAACATTTTAAATCCTATATTAAATCTGATTTTAAGGGTTCCCATACCCTTATGCGAGCATTTCAGAAATTGATGAAAGGACAATTACACTCTCCTTCCGAAATTTGTTACAAAACAATTGACGAAAACGGGGCGGAAAACGACTGTTGGATGCTCTATGAAGGAAAGAGTTGTACAAACGAAGCTGGTGAACTTCGTTCTATCGTAGGAAGACTTCGCGATATTACTTCTGAAAAAGAAAGACAGGAATTACAAATAGAAAAAGAAAAACAGGACAGAGTAACCGGACTATATTTGTATGAAGCTGTAGAGGATCAAATTTGCCTCTCAGAACATATTTTACATACACATGGTCTTCTTCTGGTCAATACTGTTAATTACCTGAAAATCTTGCAGGCATACGGACACGTATTTGGAGAAATGATTCTTCGCAATATTGCAGATATCATCTATGCGTACGCTCCAAATGCATCCTATATCTGCCGCTATGAAGGTGCTATTTTCCTTGTTTATGCAGAAAATACCTCTTCTGATAAAATAGAAGCGGTTGCCAAGAACATCACAAAAGCTTTGGAAAAAATGTACATCGGTGAAGGAAGTGTAAAACATCTAATTTGCGAAGTAGAACTTCAAGTAGATACGCTTCCATTCAAACAATTGCTTTCCCAGGCAATGAAAAATCTCACACTTAAAGTTTCTGAATTAGATGCTTTGGAAGCTGAATTTTCTCAGGAAAGCATTCGAAAGGAATATAAACTTGAAACCGCTGGTACGTTACAACAATGGATTGAGCAACACTCTTTCTTTAATATGATGGCAGATTTAATTGAAGATACCAAAGATTTAAAAAGTAGTAGCCGTATGGTGATTGAACAGGTTGGAAAATATTTGAATATGGATCGTATTGTTATTATCAATCTTTCCGAAGAAAAGCCAAAACCATCTTTACTGTATCAATGGGTCAAAAATGAAGAGGATATGTTATCCATAAAATTTCATACATTAGACACTTCTAATGTAAAGAATTTCTTCAACTTATATGCAGCATCAAGGATTGTCGATTTAAAAAAGCTTCTTTACCAACCGCATGCAAAGGAATTGATTGATCTCAGTGATTTTTCTCTTGAACAGTTTTATTTAGGATCCCAGCTATCCTGCCCTTTAATTTCTGAAGGAAATATATTTGGTATTATCTTTTTTGATAAAAAAATAGCTGACTATGACTGGGGTGACAGAGAAAAATATTTTGTGGAAGAAGCAACCCGTATCATCAATAATGCTTTGAACAAATTAAATGCGGACAGTGCAAATCAGGCAAAAAGCTCCTTTTTGTCAAATATGTCCCATGAGATACGAACACCAATGAACGCAATCATCGGAATGACAGAAATTGCACAAAAAACCATTGATGATCCAGCAAAAGTACAGGAGTGTCTTGCAAAAATTGATTTATCCTCTCATCACCTGCTCAACTTAATCAATGACATTTTAGATTTATCTAAGATTGAAAGTGGCAGAATGAAGGTAAACAAAGAACCATTGTTACTACACACGGTTATTGATAGCGTGGATTCTATCGTTCGTCCACAGGCTCTTACGAAAAACGTTAATTTCATTATTAACCGATCCTACGAAACAAATGAAATTATCTGCGACTCTCTCCGTTTGTCACAGGTGCTTGTAAACATCTTAGGAAATGCATTAAAATTCACACCAGAAAATGGTACTGTTACACTGGCAATTGAGGAGCTTAGCAAAACAAATTCTCTTACAGAAATAAAGTTTTCAATATCCGACACAGGTATTGGCATATCTAAGGAAGCAAAGAAAAAAATATTTGCTGCGTTTGAACAGGCGGAAGATACAATTGTAAATCAATATGGAGGCACTGGTCTTGGTTTGACAATTAGTAGTGATTTTGTACATTTATTAGGTGGAAAACTGGAAGTAGACAGCGAAATTGGAAAAGGCTCTACCTTTTATTTTACACTCCCTCTTCCAATTCCAACTTTATCACAACGTGAGCAACTAAAAAGTCAACTGGAAACTTCTGCAAAAAATTCTGAAGAAACGATTACTTTATCTGGCATCCACATCTTAATGGCAGAAGATAATGAAATCAATGCAGAAATTGCCACAACAATGCTGGAAATGGCAAATGCTAATGTCACAGTTGCCTCAAACGGTGAAGAAGCAATTAACCTCTTTTCCAATAACCCACCGGATACATTCCAGCTGATTCTTATGGATATTAATATGCCTGTCCTAAATGGATACGAAGCAACAAAACGAATCCGTAAATTAAGCCGTAACGATGCCAAGAGCATTCCAATCTTAGCTTTGACAGCAAATGCATTTGATGAGGATAAAAAAGATGCTTTAGCGGCTGGTATGAACGGGCATATTGGAAAACCAATTGAAATGGATGTACTACTTCACAAGGTGAAAAAGCTTTTACATCTATAAAAACTACAAAAACCTCAAAATACGAACATAATTTGTAAGTTCCTATTTTGAGGTTTTTTATATTATAGAATAATACGGTTTGTTCAAAATTATAGATAGTTCTACGTTTCAAATTCCCGAAATATCGGTATTATGGAATACTATTGGAAAGACACAATGCCCCATAGCCTATCCGATTATTCGGAACACTCTCACCTGGTAGTGCTACTGCCCCCTTTTGTATATATGCTTTTAATTTTTCTCCATATAAAAACAAATCATTTTGTCGAACAATTCCCCACTCCATCATAAGTGCCGCTGCCCCAGTTACAAAAGGCGTTGCCATGGAGGTACCACTGCGAATTGCATAACTATTATTCGGTGCTACTGATAAAATATCAACACCAGGAGCTACAATATCCGGCTTTTGTAACCCATTGCGTGTATATCCCCTTCCTGAAAACGGAGCTACTTCTCCTGTATGCTCATCATACGCTCCTACTGTCAACAATCGGTTTCCACTGGACGGAGTTGTTAAAGTAGTGTTCACAGAACTTCTTAAAAACTGTGTTTGTAATTGCACATAATTTCCAGTAGGAAGCCATATGTCGTATCGACCATCCACTACTTTATTTGGTTTCAATCGAAACGTCCAAACACCTTCTGACAAAACATCCCCCTGTGGTATCCATTCCATATATATTTCCTGCAATGTTTGAAAAGGGGAAGGCTCACCATAGTTAATTACTAGCACACAGTCATCATATTCAAAAAAGCGGATTCCTATATCATTCTCATATAGATACCTTATTTTTCGAGCAGGAGACTGTATTTCAATTTCTAATGTATCTACATAATTTTTCCAAAATTGCATGTAAAAACTGGTCTGTCCTCCCCCAACAGCCAATTCTATTTCCTCTGTTTTTCTAACTTCTAATTTTCCCTCTGCATGTCTCCCTAAATTTCCTTCATTTCCCGTACCAATGCAAATAGTATTTTTCCATTTTAAAGCTTCTGCATTTAAAAATTCAGAAACTAAATCCGTTCCTGTATGTGGTCCTGCATTGTTTCCAAAACTTAAATTAATGGCAACAGGCATGTTTAACTCTTCTGCTGTTTTGATTGTAAAATCAATGGCTTCCAGTAAGCGAGTTGTGCGCGGAAATGTAATTCCCTGTGCATCTCCTAATTTTACAATCAACATTTGAGCCAGAGGAGCAACTCCACGTATCGTTCCATTGCTGGCATTTCCATTTCCGCAAGCAATACCAGCGACATGTGTGCCATGCCCTGAAACGTCTATAGAAGGGACTATAGCATACCTTCTTTGTCGGTCCGTTTGCTGTAATGCGGTATTTATCATTTCTTCCGTAAATAAAGTACCCAGAATATATCCTGTCGGCGGTCCATAGGTAAATTGCTGATTTTCTTCATTTACAGTACTACTGTCTACTGTTTGATCCCATAAGGCAACAATACGGGTAGTTCCATCTGCATTTCTAAAATCCATATTTGCATATTCAATTCCAGAATCAATGACAGCAATCAAGACGCCTGCCCCATAAAGATTGCTTTTATCTCGATTTCCTGCATCCCCATTTAGAACGTCAACTGCATTTGAATCCGGATACCCTGTACGCTGCAAACCATCCAAACAGATTCCTTGTTTACTTTCATTTAGGTTATACCATAACCGTCTTGGCAATTCCATATAATCGACTTCAGGAAATCTTGAAAACGCTTGTAATTGCTCTGGCTTTAAAAAAACGATTGCAACATTATTTTCCAATTCTTCTACTTGTACCGAAAGTTCTTCTCCCCTTTGTGCTAAATTTCCATGATATTTCACAATTACTTCCCATAAAAACGGACTTTCCTCCCCTAGCTGATAAATAGTTTTTGCTCGTAACTGTTCCGGTAATTGCTCTAATACCTGCAAATTTAAGTCAAACTTTCCATTTTCCATAAAGACTCCTCTTACCATATAAACATTCAAAAGTTCATTATTATTTATATGTTTTGTAAGACGATAAAGTATCCTTTTTTAGGTGGAATCTGTAAAATAACCTTTTCGTTCTTTCCTTCATACACAAGTTTTTCTCCCATAACATCCTGCTCAGGGAATTTTAAATTTTGTCCAAAAATATTTAGATTGATTTCCATTTCTTTGATTAACTCCTGCTCCATAGAAGTAACCGCCAAAACTACTTGTTCCTCATTAAATCTTGCACAAGCAAATACATTACCTTCCGCAGATAATATCTTAAATCCTCCGTCCTGTAACGCGCTACAACTGTTTTTCCATTGATTCATCGTTTGATATAATTGATAATATGGGTTTTTCTGCAATTCCACATCCCAGTTCATAGGATATCTACATCCCTCTGTGGAAGTGATCCTTCCTCCTAATCCAACTTCATCTCCGTAATACATGCATACACACCCAGGCAACATATAAAGCAGATATACCGCTATTTTATATTGTTCAAAAGAAATGGTAGTATCATTATGCAAGCGAGCAATATCATGGCAATCTATCATATTAAATTGGTTTTCAGAAATCACAAAAGGCAATTTTGCGTATGCATTCATAATTCTTTCTCTAAGTGCAGCAGCAGAGGTATTCGACTTTAATTTTCTCAACTCTGGCTTTCTACTTTGTCGAAAATCAAGCTGTCCCACATACTCTCTGATTGGTCTGCCACAACCATAAAAATTCATGATTGCGTCCCATTCATCCCCTTTTAAATATTCGTATCCATCGTTCCAGTCTTCCGCCAAAATATAGGCATCTGCTTTTTCTTCTTTAATGGCATTCCTGATTTCTTTCCATATTTCATGATCATAATGGTCCATTTTATACTGTCCCGTAGTCCCTGCCACGTCAAATCTCCAACCATCAATGTCGTACGGTTTTTGCAACCATTTTTTTAATACACTGTTTGGTGCTACATATAAAATATCTCTAAGTTTAGCAGAATGATAGTTCAACTTTGGTAACGAAGGAATCCCATAATATGCTCCATAGGAATTACCCTCTTCAAAATAATAAAACTCTCGTTCTGGCGCAGTTTTATTATAATATGCACCTACTTCTTTATCCCAAAACGAACAATCTCTATTAAACCATTTATGCGCACTACCTGTATGATTGATAGAGATATCTAATACAACTCGCATTTCGTCTCCATGCAAATGCTGACAAAGTGATTCAAAATCAGCATCCCCTCCTAAATGACGATCTACATGAAAATAATCTACACAATCATAACGATGCACTGTTGCCGCAGAAAAAATAGGATTTAAGTAGATGCCATTTACATGCAGCTCTTTTAAATATGGTATTTTATCTTCAATTCCCTTTAAATCTCCACCATAAAAATCAAGGCAAAATGCCTGTTCAAATTCTTTTGGTTCCTCCTTCCAGTCTTTCATACGTTGCACCTTATGTCCCGAAAATTCATATTCCCCATCTGACACCACATTATTCTCATTTCCGCAATAGAATCGATCTGGAAAAATCTGATAAAACACCTTGCCTTTGATCCAAGATGGCTGATTATAATCTGCTAAAATTTTAAAATCATAGATTTCATCAGGAAAATAATCCGTCAATCCTTTTTGATTATAATAATACACTTTTTCTCCAGAAACGATGTAAAAATGATATGTTGTTGACCTTTGTGTAATTTCTATTTTACCGCTATAGTAAGAGAAGCCATCTGCACTTTTGCATTGTTTCATTGTTTCAAGAAATTCCAATCCATCTTTTTTATAACATAAAATAATTTCAGAGATCGGTGCAGTATCAAATATACGAATCTGAATTGTAATCTCCTCTCCCAATGTAGGCAATGGATTACTAACAAATCTTGCCGAACCATCTGCATATACACTATCTTTCCAATCCACCTGTCCCTCTCCTTTCTACTCTTTTCTCTTTTTGATCATTTCCGAGCCCCACTCTACTCCTTTCTATTTTATCTATACCCTCACAAATCAAGTTTTAAACTATCCTGTTTTTTATAGAGAAAAAAGCCCAATGCATTTGCATTGAGCTTCTTTACACGTTGCACTTTATACTGGGTAAGTTTTATTTTCCTCACTTGCCACTGTAGAATCAATCTTTGTTTGTTGTGCTTCACGATATTTAAAGAATTCTGTTGCCACCTGTGGGAACAATGCATAAGATAATACATCTTCATCCTGTTGTTTGTACTGCTTCATTTCTTCCTCAATATCTTTCAACTGTGGCTTAATCAAATCAGCCGGACGGCAAGTAATTGCCTCTGTATCGCCGATACATTTTTTCTGTACTTCTTTATTAAATGGTTTTACAGTCTGACCAAACTGTCCAGATAATAACTTTTTAGATTCTTTTGTTACTACCTTATATCTCTCACCTGTAACTACATTTAATACTGCCTGTGTTCCAACAATCTGAGAAGAAGGTGTTACCAATGGTGGTTCACCAAAGTCTTTACGCACTCTAGGTACTTCTTCCAATACCTCCTGGAAACGATCGGATGCTCCCATCTCATCTAACTGAGATACAAGGTTTGATAACATACCACCAGGTACCTGATACATCAATGTTTTGATATTTACACCTAACACCTTTGTACTCATACGACCTGTCTTTAACCACTCTTCTCTCATTGGAGCAAAGTGATTTGCTATCTCTGCTAACAGATTCTGATCAAAGCCTGGATCATATGGTGTACCTTCAAATGTCTTTGCCATAACTTCTGTTGCTGGCTGACTTGTACCCATTGCTAATGGTGAAATAGCTGTATCGATAATATCACAACCAGCTTCAACTGCCTTCATATAAGTCATAGATGCAACACCTGAAGTATAATGTGTATGCAAATCAATTGGAATAGACACAGACTCTTTTAATGCTGTAACCAATTCTGTCGCATTATATGGAGTCAACAAACCTGCCATATCTTTGATACACAAAGATTTTGCACCCATACCTTCAATCTTCTTTGCCATATCCTTCCAGTAATCCAATGTATATGCATCACCTAATGTATAGGACAAAGCAATCTGTGCATGTCCATTTTCCTTATTGGCAGCTCGAACAGCCGTCTCTAAGTTTCTAACATCATTTAAGCAGTCAAAAATTCGAATAATATCAATACCATTTGCAATAGACTTCTGTACAAAGTATTCTACTACATCATCTGCATAGTGATTATATCCCAAAATATTCTGTCCACGGAATAACATTTGAAGCTTTGTCTTTTTAAAGCCTGCTCTTAATTTTCTCAATCTTTCCCATGGATCTTCCTTTAGGAAACGAAGAGACGCATCAAAGGTAGCACCTCCCCAACACTCTACTGCATGATATCCAACCTGATCCATTTTATCAATAATAGGCAGCATCTGCTCTGTTGTCATTCTTGTTGCAATCAATGACTGATGGGCATCACGTAATACTGTCTCTGTAATTTTAATTGGTTTCTTTTCCTGTTCTGCCATTACAATACCTCCTTATATTTTATATCCCTAAACACCAAATATTGCCATAAATACACCCGCTGCTACTGCTGTACCAATAACACCAGCAACGTTTGGACCCATAGCATGCATCAATAAGAAATTGGTTGGGTCTGCCTCTGCTCCCACTTTTTGAGATACTCTGGCTGCCATAGGAACTGCCGAAACACCAGCCGAACCAATCAGTGGATTTATCTTTCCATGCGTAACCACACACATAAGTTTACCGAACAATACACCTGCTGCTGTACCAACTGCAAAGGCAATTAAACCTAAAAATACAATTTTTAATGTTGTAATCTGTAAAAAGTCTTCTGCACTTGTTGTTGCACCAACAGAAGTACCAAGCAAAATAACAACAATATACATCAAAGCATTAGACGCTGTTTCTGCTAATTGATTTACTACTCCACACTCTTTGAATAGGTTACCTAACATCAACATACCAACCAAAGGAGCTGTTGTAGGAAGTAATAATACAACAACAATCGTTACAACGATAGGGAACAAAATCTTCTCAAGTTTTGATACTGGACGAAGCTGTTCCATCTTAATTTCTCTTTCCTTCTTTGTTGTCAAGAGTTTCATAATTGGTGGCTGAATAATTGGTACTAAGGACATATATGAATATGCTGCAACCGCAATCGGTCCCATGTATTCTGTCTGCCCCAGTTTACTACACAAAAACAGGGATGTAGGACCATCTGCACCACCAATGATTGAAATTGCCGCTGCCGCTTTTCCATTGAAACCTAAAAAGATTGCTAATAAATAAGCGGAAAAAATTCCAATCTGTGCCGCTGCACCCAATAAAAAACTTTTGGGATTGGCAATCAACGGTGCAAAATCCGTCATCGCACCAACTCCAAGGAAAATAAGCGATGGCAAAATACTCCATTCATCCAGTGTAAAGAAATAATGTAGCAATCCCCCTACTCCGTTTGATGTTTCCTCCGGTGATGCCATAATATCCGGATACATATTTACCAATAACATACCAAAAGCAATAGGCACCAACAGTAAAGGTTCATATCCCTTTTTGATTGCTAAATATAGAAAAATACAGGCAATTACAATCATCAAGACATTTCCCCATGACATTGTTGCAAATGCTGTCTGTTGTGCTAAATTTGTCAAAGTTTCCGTTACTTTATCCATATTTACACCATATTATCATCACTAAGTGTGATGATGCCACTTTGTAATTGAAAGAAATGTGGCTTATCCTTTCTGATTTATTTCCCTTCAATTATTTTTGCATTAGTTTAAAGTTGCAACTACTGCACCAGCTTCAACCTTATCTCCTTCGTTTACGTTGATACTTGCAATTGTACCATCCTGAGGAGCAACAATTTCATTTTCCATCTTCATCGCTTCAAGAATTAAAATTACATCGCCCTTCTTTACTGCCTGACCTGCTGCACCCTTTACAGATAAAATTTTACCCTGCATAGGTGCATTTACTTTCACGCTACCTTGTGCGCCAGCAGGAGCTGCTGCTTTAGGAGCTGGTGCTGCTTTCTTTGCTACAGGTGCGGTAGCTACTGCACCTGTGGAAGCACCTTCCTCAACTGTTACATCATAAACATTTCCATTAACGGTAATTGTATAATTTTTCATTTCTAATACCTCCTATAAAGTCTTACCGGATATTTTGTCGTTTTTAACTTCTTTTCCATTTACTATTTACTCTTCTCTTAATTGAAGTAATATGCAATCCATCGGCAGGAGCTTCATCTCCCATACTTGCCATAATTGCTGCTGTAATAACTGCAACAATTTCCGTATCATCTGTTACATCTTCCACTACTGGCACTTCCGCAACAGTTGCAACATCAACCGTTTCCTCCTCTTGCTTCTTAGAAGCAAATAATTTTGGAATTAAACCAAAAAGTGATATGATACCTGCAATAAATGTCAAGACAACAAATACAATTGTAATTGACATAACCGTATTGATACCTGCATTTTTCATAGTTGTAGCAAATGATTCTGGTTTTGGTTCTTTATATTTTTCTACTGTAATATCCTCTTTACTGTCTCCGACTTTAAAAGTAAAAAGTAATTTTTCATTTTTATAGTCTACAACAGCTTTCATTACAGTAACAGTGTCATTATCCTCCATAGAAAAATCTACTGACACAATATTTTTATAATCTCCTGCTTCTTTTTGCAATTTTGCCCAAGAGTTATATTTCTTAATGTCTGATTCCTCTAATTGGTCAGAATAACTACTTATCAAATTTTCAAAATCTGTCTGATTCCAGGAAGATTCAATAAAGCTCTTGACCTGATCCAGCCACTCGTCCTGACCATCTACCTCACCACTGACTTCTATCTCTGTTTTGTTGTCAGCAGCCAATAATGTCTTTGGAGAAAATCCTATCACACCTATTACACATAGGATTGCGGTCAACGCTAATACTAGTCTTTTTCTCATAATCTCGTTCCACCTCGCTTAAATCGTTCCATGCTTTTTCACTGGTCTGTCATCTCTTTTTGTAAATAACATCTCAAAAGCAAAAATCAACTGTTTACGAACAGAACCTCCATCAATCACACTATCTACATATCCACGAGAGGCAGCAGCATCTACGCTTCCCTGTAATGCCTGATACTCTGCTGCTTTTTCAGATATTTTACTCTGTGCATCATCCGCAGCCTTAATTTCCTCTGCATACATAATCTTTGCAGCCTGTTCTGCATCCATCATACCAATCTTTGCGCCAGGCAAAGCAAATACAAGATCTGCACCAATATGTGCTGAATTCATTGTAATATATGCACTTCCGAATGCCTCACCCACAATTACATTTACCTTAGGTACATTCGCATTTGCAAATGCATAAGTAAGTTTTGCTACTGCTGCAGAGATTGTCTTTTCTTCTTCTACAGTTCCCTTGTATCCCTTTACATCTGTCAAAGTAAGTACAGGAATATTAAATGCATCACATACATTTACAAAATGAGCTGCTTTTTCACAACCAGCAGTTGTTAAAACTTTTTCATAAGTGGCAACTTCTTTTCCCTCTGCATCTAACAAAGCAGATGCATTGGCAACTGCACCAACTGTCATGCCATTTAATCGAATAAATCCTGTAACCATTTCCTGTGCGTATGCTTTTTTCACTTCCATAAAAAATCCATTATCCGAAACATCAACCAATGCGGTTCTTGGATCTTTTACTTCTCCTTCGAACACACTGCTAACACGGTTTAAATCATCTGTGCATTCTTCATACGAATCATCATCCTCATTATTAGAAGGAAGAATTGTCACTAATTGACGAATCTGATTATAAATATCTTCTTTCTTCTCTACAAAATCTACGTTTCCGCATTCTGCCTGAAATTCTGATGCAGCCGTATCCAGTTTTTCTACATAATTTCCTTCTAATACATTTGGTGAACTAACAAATACTTTTGCCTCATCTTCCATAAATGTAAAATCACCTAATGCATTTGCTACAGCAACACCACCACCACAGTTTCCAAAAACTGCTGTAATCTGAGGGATTACTCCTGATGCCATCACTTTACTTGCATACAGAGAACCAAATGCATTTAATGCATCTGTTGCCTCCTGCAAACGCAGACCTGCACAATCAATCAAGCCAATCACTGGTACACCAATTTTCATAGCCAATTCATAAATCTTAACGATTTTCTTTGCATGCATCTCTCCGATTGCGCCCCCTAATGCGGTTGCATCCTGACTGTACACATACACCATACTACCATCAATAAGACCATATCCGGTAATAACACCATCTGCCGGAATCTCT
>FR899741.1:101840-116907 GCA_000437275.1 Clostridium sp. CAG:411
TCTTTCCCTTCCAGATTGAAGTCTGTGTTTCTCTTTGTTACTTTCGCACCAATTTCAGCGAAACTATTATCATCTAATAGATTCAGGATGCGATTCATTGCTGTTTGATCTGAACTACCCATTCTATCAACCCTCCATCTTTTATTTTGCTCAATCTTCATGTGAAACTGTATCCATACATCCACACAAATTTCGATCGATACACTATACTACAATAACTCGAAAAATTTCCCTTCTTTTCGCTACACAATGATGCCGAAACTTTTATCTAACTACTTTCCATTATCATCATAAAAAATAACCTACAAATAACAAATTCCGTTCCATTTTTAAACCTATATTGCAATAGTGAAGTATACAAATTATTTTTCCATAAAAAGGTAAAAAATAACTTCAAGTACACATTTCATTATATATGTAAAAGAAAAAAAAATCAACAAATTACCTAGAAAAAAACTCTATGAGACATGTTCATTCTCATAGAGTTTTTTATTACTTTCACAGTTGCGCTATTTACCTATTCAGAAGTTACCACATAAACAATACCTTTCTTCAAATACGTTTTTTCACTATATTATTTATTTTTGGATTCTACATTTTTTTCAGGTTCCATTGTTATAATGGTCTTGTTATCTATATTTTTTTTGTCTATTTGTAATGTATATAAATGTCCCAGAAGAATCGTTAAAAGACAAAACAAAACATTTAACAGATGCGGTTTGGATAACAAGGAACTATCAATTACATTTGACAACAACAAAGGAAGAATTACCATAGACAAGCTACATAAAATTGTATATCCAACTAAATTTCTTCCAATATTTCTTTTTTGTTTTTGTGGCTTCTCGATTATTTTTTCCACAATACGTTCAACCTCTACCTCTTTTTCCACAATCTTTACATTTTGGTCTGCTTTATTGATGCATTCCCTTAAATCCTCATATAACTGTGCATCATCCGTGCCTATCTTTCCAAGTTGTTCGACAACCATTCCAAGAAGTATTTCCGCATCCTTAACCCTTATTGAAAAAATCAACTCTTTCAACGCATTTCTAAAGTTATTATTTTTGATTTCTATTAGAACTGGAAGATACATAAAACGTAACTGTCCCGTAACCGGTTCAATATATACATAGTCCATATCCGTAACCAGATTTCCGCATTTTTCCCCAATCCGACTCACACTTTCAAATGCCATGATCCAAGATAGCAAAAGTCCCTTTGCCTCTGTAAAGTTCAATGTTTTAATATTAAAATATTCTGCCAAAGGAATATAATTCCCCGTTCGATACAAAATTCGATTTTCCTCATTATACACATACTCAAACGGCAATATACAATCTAAATGTTTCATTCTATCAAAAGAAACTTTATCTATGGTTCCTTCCTGCAACAAACTTATTTTTAGAAAGTTTGTACCACGTTCCTCTATTTTCATGTACAATAGCCTCCTCGCTAAAACTTACGAATCGTATCCTCCGAATCATCTGTTGTATTAATAATTTCTCTAATCTCTACATAATAACTATAGTTTGCATTTACATCTATTCGTACTCGATCACCAACTTTATGTCCTAAAATTGCTTTTCCTAAGGGCGAATCAATACTAATCATTCCCTTTAAAGAATTTCCACGAATGGTAGTAACGATTCGGTAGGTTTCGCATTCATCATCCTCTTCAAAATACAAAACAACCGTATTATTCATTCCCACTTCATCCTCGCTGGATTCATCATCAATAATCTGTGCTGTTTTAATCATTTTTTCCAAATAACGTATGCGACTTTCATTTTTATTTTTATCTTTTTTAGCAGCATGGTACTCAAAGTTTTCGCTCAAATCTCCCTGTGCTCTCGCTTCTTTTACAGCTTCCAAAGCCTCTTTCCGAACAACCAGTTTTCTATGTTCAATTTCCTCTTCCATCTTTTTTATATCACTTTTGGTTAATTTATCGTACATATTTCTTTCACCTGATTTTCCAATTACCTTTCTATATGCCAATTTTTAACTACGCTTTAAAATTATTCCATTACTTACTAATAGCACAGAACTCCCGATTATGCAAGCATTATTCCAAAGAAATACAAACGTTTCTAAAAATTAGACAAGGATATTCTATTCTGTTATAATAGTAAAGACTTTGCCATTGTATTCGCAATGTTTACGAATTCGAAAGGAGAACCACATGAAGAAAAAGCACATAAGAGTTTTCATATTTATTTGTTGTATGGCAACAATATTGGGTACCTATCTCTATTTATATTTTCAATCAAAAAAAGCACAATCCAGTTCTTCTGATGCATTTCTTTTGCACGAAACAACTGCAATTTATACAACTGCGCCAATCACAGTTCCAACCCCAACTGTTTTTCAAACAGAAAAAACAGATACTATCTATTCTTTCTCCCAAGGTCCTAAGTCATGGAAGAAAAAGAAACATTGGTCTGGTTCCTGGTGCAATCTTATATTAGACGGTAATATTTTTGGAAGTTTTGGTTGCGGCTTTTGCTGTATGGCAAATATTTATTCTACTTTAAGCGACTATGAATGTTCTCCTGTTGATATTTATAAATGCGCAAAAAAAGTTTCTTCCTATCATCCATCCCCAGGCATCGGTGCCATTGACTGGGACGGATTAGAAGAAACTCTTAATTATTGTGGCTTTACAACATCCTTACACACAAAAACGCTTGATTACAGTGACTTCCAAAATGA
The DNA here is from genome assembly GCA_000437275.1 of Clostridium sp. CAG:411. Taxonomy (GTDB): domain Bacteria; phylum Bacillota; class Clostridia; order Lachnospirales; family Lachnospiraceae; genus CAG-411. Next base: position 104,556 of record FR899741.1, read on the forward strand.
TATTAAACAAAGTTCCGCAACAATCCTCCTTGTATCGAGCCAATATGACGATAGTTTTTGGAAAAATACACCAGGTCACTATGTCACCATCTGGAATTATAACAGCGATAAGGATACCGTATTTTTGTCAGATTCTGGAGACCCCAAACGAAACCGAAAAACCATTTCTTTAAAAACCGCATATGATGCCTTAAAAATGATTAGCAGTTCACAGTATTTAACAGTTTCCTCTTATGAAGAAGAGAATAATAACTGGAAATGGAATCAAATTTCCGAGGAATGGGTAGCTCCATAAAACAAACGAAAAATGAAAATTCCTATCAAAATGCCAACCGCATCAATGCAGACATCTTTGAACTGACCAGAACGGTTTGGAACAAACAATTGATGTATTTCATCCATCGCAGCATAACAGGTGCAACCAAAAAAGGTTACCATTGTAATCCACTTCTTCTTTTTGTCATACAGAAGAAAAGGAAATGCAACGGTACAGGCAAAGATCATATATTCAGTCATATGTGCTAATTTACGAATTGGTGTGTGAATTCTATTTTCCCACACCAATTTTTCTTCTGTTGTCATCTTTTCTCCCGTCATTCGATCTGCAAAATTTACTACTCTCATTACAATTCCCATACTTTGTGTAGAGGAGGTTTCTCCATTATTTGCTGAAAACCCCCATATCACAAACATCATTAGAAGCATTGGTATAAATGCTAGTATCCGCAATTTCTTTAACATCCTTTTATCCTCTTTTATTTGATTTTATGTATTGTTCTACCAATGTCTTGGTACAATAGTTATTTTCTTTTTTGCCATATAGTTTCCAGCCTTCGCATATATCCATACAGTTCCAGCCTTCTTAGCTTTTAATTTTCCATTACGGCTTCCAATCGTTGCTTTTCTCTTATTTGATACCGACCATCTTACTGTTTTGTTTATCCCTTTTAAGGAGGCTTTAAACTGTACTGTTTTTCCAACTTTTAATTTCGATCTTGCAGTTGTAATTTTTATAGACGGCGCTTTTACTGTCACTTTACAACGAGCATACACCGTTCCACTCTCTGCACTTGCCGTAATAATCGCAGACCCTTTTGAAACCGATTGAATCATACCATTTTTCACTGTAGCAACTTTGGGATTAGAACAGCTCCAAAGAATTTTTTCCTCTGTGGCCTTTGGTAAAATTTGAGCCGTCAGGCTTTTTTTCACCCCATACCCATCAATAACCAAGCTCGTTTTACTAAGTTTGATTTTTTGAGCAGGTACTCTTATATGCACTGCTATTTTATGATCCATCACCATTGGAAATTTATAGGAAATTCCTGACGCACTCACTACTCCTTCATAATTCTCTTCCCAACTATCCCCATTTACATTGACTTGCAAAATATCCTTTGTATTATATGGCATAACAACCACTTCTAAAATTGTATTTTCATCGACCGCCGCACCACTGGCTACCTCAATACCCTGATTATATACCTTTACATCTGCATCTTTTGTCTTTTCGACTGAAAGGACATGGGTAGTTCCCTTTTTATAATCTCCTTTGTTTGTGTAAGAATATTCTGTCGCTGTGCAGACATTTGTACTATAGCACCATTCCCCCACCGTAGGTGAGCCTGTGGAAGCATACGCCTTATGACTGATTGTAAAGGAAGTATCTGGAAGATTAAAATACTTGTGACTTTTATTATCTCCTGTATCATTCCAGGTTAAGTCCACATTATACCATTCTCCCTCAATCTTCACCTGATTCCATGCATGTCCGGTTCCTCCAGCCTTTCCAACAACATATACATTTTCAATTCCCGCTGCATTTAATAACAATTGAAAAGCTTTGGCATAGCCTTCACAAACTACACTATAATGCTCGTCCGAAAAAACACCTTCTATAGTATGTGCCCATCGAGCTGTTTCCGGTGATTTTGTTCCAGAAATATAAGCATAGGTAATTTTGTCAGCCAACGCGTCATGTATCAGCAATTCCTTTTCATAATCTGTTCGTATACCAGAAATCATCTGCATATAACCAGAAATTTCATCCTGTATTTTATCCCACATCTGCTTTCTGACGTTTCCATCACAATATTCTTCCTGACACTGCAATTGTACTTTTGTAACCATTTTATCTTCTGTTCGCACATAGTAAGAGTATCCCTTCGACCAAAAATACTCTGGATGATCATATAAAAAGCATACAACCGCTTCTCCTACGTTTGATGCACTGATAATTCCATTCACTGGTACAGACACCGCATAATAACTTTTTTCCCCGTTTTCATTGGTGTTTGTAATTGCATCTACTGAGGAATTTTGAAAATTATTTGCAGCCTCCTCCAATAATAAATACACCGTTTTTTGTTCACTCAAGGAAAGCTGTTTATAACCGTAATGACCCGAATACAAATTTTTTGTGTAGGACTTTCTACTATAGGTAGCATACTCGGAATTTGCAGTTTTCTCGCCGCTTTCCTTTTCAACTAATTCTTCTCCCGCAAAGGATTGTACTTCGCCATTCTGTTCCTTTTTTTGATTATTTTCCTGTATACTTGCCGCCTTTACTTGCATTTGTGCGGTTGCATTTGTACCTGCTATAAAAAAGCTAAGACACAAAATAAGCAAGAAAACAGAACATCTTTTTTTCTTCATGTAAACCAACTCCAATACTTTACTATTTAAGATAAACATTTATTGAAAAAAAGGCAAGAAACTTTTTCATTTCTCACCTTAAAAATCCTCTATAAAACCTTAATGTTTCAAAAAGCCAAATTTACTGATTGGATATATACGCAACCACGCTTTTCCAACAATTTTATCTCTCTTTATATTACCAACTTCCTCATAACGACTATCCTGACTAACCTCGCGATTATCTCCTAATACAAAATACTCATCATCATCTAATGTAAATGGCTCTGCTGCAACACCCGGATTTCTAATTGGATCTTTTCCATAATTTTCTTCCAGTGGCTCACCGTTAATATAAATTGTATCGTCTACAATCTGAACCGTCTCACCTGGCAATCCAATAATTCTTTTTACATAGAAATCATAACTAGGTTCTCTCACCGTTGCATAAATTTCATTTAACAATTCTATGGTATCATCCTCAGATAATTGCAATGCCTGTTCTATACTGGTAATGTCTACATCCGATTCCTCTTTCATCACATCTCCGACGGTTTCGACCATAGCCTTTACTTCCGACTTCTTTTTCAAATCCAACTTGTTTTCTACTTCATCATAATCAAGATTTTTCTCAATTTTTTCTGTATCCCATTCTTTTTGTAACACTTCAATATCTGCATCTTCTTTATAATAATGACGGAAAACAATAATATCAAAACGTTGTGGATTACCAAAACGATAAGATAACTTTTCTACCAGAATATTATCTTTATTCTGTAAGGTTCTCTCCATCGATTCTCCGCTTACCTCTGTTCTTTGTACGACATATTTGGGAATTAAGAAAATACAAACAACCGCAATCATTACATATAACAATATTTCAGCTACTGCACTGGCAATACGCTTGGATGTTTTCTTATTTGGTTTTTCCTCTGTCTGCTCATTCTTATTTTCTTCTTGTACCGCTTCTGTCTCCTGTTTTTCATCTGTATTTTCATCCACAGATGGTGTTTCCTGCTCTATCTTATCTTCCTTTGTTTCCTCGCTCATCATCATACTCCTTTCTATCTACTTTACTTTTCCAGCCTGCCCAATTGGCATAATACGAAAACATAGTTTACCACGAATTTGCTTTTTTTTCACAATTCCTAACTCAACATTTCTACTATCTTTACTATTATTTCGATTATCTCCAAGCAAAAAATACTCATCTTTTCCTAAAGAGATGGTATCTCTTGCCATTCCGCCATCCTCAATTTCATCAAATACCTTTATTTCCTTCAATTGCTTGCCATTAATATATACATGTCCTTTTTTTATTTTTACTTTTTCACCTGGCAGTCCTATTATTCTTTTTATATATTGCTGTTTTTGGTTTCCATTTTTTGTATCCACAACCACAATATCATTTCTTTTGGGATCTGCTTTACGATAACTTATTTTTTCTATGCAAATAATATCCCCGTTGCCAAGCGTATCTTCCATAGAAAAACCTGAAACCTGTATCCATTCAAATACAAAATAATGGGATAATATAACTACAAGGGAAACTATCACCAAAAACCATGTTACTCTGGAATGCAAAATTTGTTTTCCTCTACTTCGCAATTTCGTCATCCCCTTTATTCAAATACACTACTATACTGCTATTAAAATGAAGAACTGCCAGCTTCAGTTTTTCATCCACCAGCAGTTTTTTTCTCACACGTTATGACTCTACTCGTCTAAATCGTCCATATCTTCATCTACTTCTAAAACATCTAACATTTCAGGTGCTTCCTCGTGAGTCTCTGCCATTTCTGCCTCTTCATCACCACTTAAAATTTTAATCTTAGAGTTGTTCAATTCATCAATAGCAATGGATAAAGGTTTTTCTCCTTCTCTAACTGCAATTTTAGGCTCTGCAGAATCAATCAACTGTCTTGCTCTCTTTGAAGTAGCAAGCACGATAGAATATCTACTATTTACTACCTTTTCTTCGCCTTCTTCAACCTCACTATTTACTACTTTCATTAAATCTGTATACGATGGATGTAACATATCTTTATCTCCTTTCTATTCTCTTCAAAATAATCATTATTTACAAAATGGTATCTATTATGGATAACAAATCACAAAACAATACCTTTACAAAGCTTTTAATTCACTCTGCATCTTGTCAATCAAAGGTGTAAAATCTTCTTCTGCTTTAAACTTCTCACCCTTTTGTAGGCAGTCAGCCGCCTGATTTATAATAGCATTCATCTGCTCCACACAATCTTCCATCTTATCATTGATTAAGATATAGTCATATTGATTCATATACTGACTTTCCTCTGCGGCACGTTTCATACGTTTATTAATCGTTTCCATATCTTCCGTACCTCGATGAACAAGACGCTGTTTTAATTCAACAGCAGATGGTGGCGTAACAAACAAAAGCAATGCATCTGGAAAACGTTTCTTTACATCTAATGCTCCTTGAATCTCAATTTCCAAAATCACATTTTTTCCTTCTGCTAATTGTTTTTCTACATATTCCTTTGGTGTTCCATAATAATTGTCTACATACTTTGCCCATTCTATCAACTGGTCTTTTTCTATCATGGACTCAAATTCCTGTTTTGTTAAAAAATAGTATTCTCTTCCATGCTCCTCACCAGCTCTTGGAGAACGGGTCGTAGCTGATATAGACAATGCATACGCATATTTTTCAACAATTGCTTTCATCAAAGTGCCTTTTCCAGCTCCAGAAAAGCCTGAAACAACTGTTAATACACCTTTTTTGTTCATACTGTCTTATCCTCCATCTTTTTTGCTATGGTTTCCGGTAACAGCGCAGACAATAACAAATGCCCACTATCCATAACAAGCACTGCCTTTGTTTTTCTACCACAGGTAGCATCTACTGCCATTCCATTATCCTTTGCATTTTGTATCATTCGCTTTATAGGGGCAGCTTCTGTAGCAATTACAGAAATCACCCTGTCTGCATTTACAATATTACCATAGCCTATACTAATATATCTGCTCAAACAACACATCCCCTTTATTCGATATTCTGGATTTGTTCTCTAATCTTTTCAATCTCAGTTTTCAAATCAATTGCCTTGTTTGAAATTTCAATATCATTTGCTTTGGAAAGTATCGTATTCGCTTCTCGATTCATCTCCTGCGTGATAAAATCTAACTTACGACCTACATTTTCTCCAACATCCATGGTCTTTTGCAAATTTATAATGTGACTGCGCAAACGAACTGTTTCTTCATCCACACAAACCTTATCTGCATAAACAATCAACTCTGTAGCCAAAACCGCATCATCTACCTGTTTATCTGCAAGAACTTCGTCTACTTTATTTTTTAACTTTGCTCGATGTTCTTTTAACATCTCTGGTGAACGCTTTTCGATATACGCAACCAACTCCAGCAATTTATCTGTCTTTGCCATAATATCTTCTTTTAAATGCGCTCCCTCGGCTTTGCGGCTATCTACAAATTTCTGACAAGCCTGCTTTACGGCATCCTCTAACTCATGCCAGGTGGAATCTTCATCAATGCTGCACTCTTCCAATGAAAATACCTCTGGATATCGAGACAATTTTGAAATTGTAACATCATTCTCCATCTGCATCTTCCGAGATAATAATTCTAAGTTTTTCCAATATTGTACAGCAATATCCTCGTTAAATTTTACGGATACATTGCTTTGAGAGTAATCTTCATACGTCACAAACACATCCACTTTACCGCGACTTACATACTCTTTTACAATATTTCGGATTGCTGCATCAAAAAAATTCAATCTTTTTGGCAACTTCACTGATATATCGCTGTATCTGTGATTCACAGACTTTATCTCTACAACAACGCTTCGTTCCTCCGTTGATAATTCATATCGACCAAATCCGGTCATACTTTTTAACATATTCTACACTCTTTCATCTAATCTGGTCAACCAAATCTGCTGTCCTTTCATAAGTCCACCCACTTAAAGTAACTGTCATTTGGTCAAAAAATTTACATAATCCTAACATTCTAGCTTATTATAATATATTCATTTACTCAAAGTCAACCTTTTAAATGGTTAAACTACGCCTCTTCTAAAAATGCCATGTAACCTTTCTTTGCCTCGTATATATCTGCCTTACTGGTAATCTCCCATGGTGCATGCATATTTAACACTGCAACTCCACTGTCAATTACTTCCATTCCATACAAGGATAAAATGTAAGCAATAGTACCGCCGCCACCAAAATCTACTTTTCCTAATTCCGCAGTTTGGAAGAATACCTGATGTTTATCCATGATGGCACGTAATTCACCCATATATTCTGCATTCGCATCGTTGGAACCTGATTTTCCTCTGGAACCTGTAAATTTATTAAACACCATTCCTCTTCCAAAATATGCCGCATTTTTCTTTTCAAATGCAGACGCATAGGTTGGGTCAAAAGCTGCACTTACATCGGAAGATAACATTTTTGAATTTGCCAATGCACGTCGCAATGTCAATTCACTATAACATCCCATTGCTTCTAATAATTCTGCTACTGTATTTTCAAAGAAATGAGAACGCATGCCTGTCGCACCCACGCTTCCAATTTCCTCTTTATCCACCAACAAACAACAACTGGTTCTTTTTGCAGCCTTATTTTCCAGCATAGCTACCAATGAAGTATACGCACACACACGATCATCCTGTCCATATGCCATAATCATGCTTCGATCCATTCCAGCCTCTCTAGCTCTGCCCGCTGGAACTACTTCTAATTCAGCAGAAAGGAAATCTTCCTCCTCAAAGTCATATGTTTCTTTTAACAAAGCAAGAATATTGGCTTTTACAGCCTCCTTTTCTTCCCCTTCTATCGGACGGCTGCCAATTAATATATTTAAGTCCTCTCCCTCAATTACTTTATTTGCTTTTTTCTCTAATTGCTGTTGTGACAAATGTACCAATAAATCTGTAATTCCAAAAACGGGATCTGACTCTTTCTCGCCAATCACAACATCAATAACAGTGCCATCTTTTTTTACTACTACACCATGGATTGCTAATGGTAATGTAACCCACTGATATTTCTTTATTCCGCCATAATAATGTGTATCTAAGTACGCAAAATCTTTGTCTTCAAAAAGAGGATTTTGTTTAATATCCAATCTTGGAGAATCGATATGCGCTCCCAAAATGTTCATTCCATCCTCAATCGCATCCGTTCCAATTTGAAACAATGCAATCGTCTTTTTCATACACACTGCATATACCTTATCTCCCGGCTGCAATTGCTTTCCATTTTTTCTATACTGTTCCAAATTTACATAACCAGCCACCTCTGCCTGCGAGACAATTTCTCTAATGCATTCGCGTTCTGTCTTTCCCTTATCCAAAAAGGCACAATATCCCTCTGCTAATTCATTCACCTTTTTTTCTTCTACTTCTGAATAACTTTTCCATGCATTTTTACGTTTCATTTCACTCATCCTCTCTACATTTTTCTTTTCTATACAATCATACACTTTGCTTGCCTGTTTGATCTTACAAATTTACATAAAGAAAAGGAGCCTGCAATAGCTCCTCTCCTCCTTTCGCATCTAAAAATACTTCTTTGAACCCCATAGGTTGCTTTTCTTTAAATCCACATATTCGCTGTATGCCCGATCTAAAATTTGTTTCTCATTGGAAAACTTCAAAAGGTGATATGCCTCATGAAATTTGTAATAACCAGAATCTAAAAAAAATTCTTCTCGTTGTGGTTTGCTATAATAACTATCAGCCATCATTAAATACCAATGAACATTCTTTACTACTGTATCTTGTGGTGTATTGAACGTATATTGACTTTTCCCAACATATTTGATAATAGAAGCGCTAACATCCGTCTCTTCCTTCACTTCTCGGAGAGCTGTCTCATTAAATTCCTCGCCTTCTTCTACCGTTCCTTTCGGTAATACCCAGCCTTCATACTTGTTCTTATAGTTTTTATACAGCAATAAAATTTTTCCTCTGAAAATTACCACACCACCACAGCTCGTTGCCTCAACCATCGCAATTCCTCCTGTTTCTTATTGCATTGCAATACGAATTGGTGTGTATCTATAAACCTAAGCACAGTATAACCCTTTTTTACCCATTTTTCAATAGAAACGATTTAATTTCCCAAATAGGATTGAAAAATTCTTTTTGCGATTGGAACTGCGTATTCACTACCCGTTCCCATTCCTTCTACCACAATGGTTACCGCAATTTTAGGATTATCTGCTGGGGCAAAACCTGTAAACCATGCATGAGAACTGCCAGATGCATCGTATTCTGCCGAACCTGTCTTTCCTGCAACCGCATAAGAAAAATTAGAAAGTGATGTTGCTGTTCCCGAAGAGACAACCTCTTTCATAAAATTCGTTAGCACCTTCGCTTCATCTTCCGTCATAATATTCTCGCTTGTCTTTGGTTCATACTGTCTTACAACAGAACCATCATTATTTTCCAAGTGATCTACGACATAGGACTTCATCATAACTCCCTTATTTGCTATGGCACCTGTCACCATATTCAAATGTAGCGGAGTAATCTGCGTTTTTCCCTGTCCCATTGCCGTATGCATAACTTCTTCTTTATTTGAACTTTTTGACAACACAAAGCTGCTTTTTTTGTATACAAAAGTAGTTGGCAAATCTCTATTAAATAACATCTGCTCATTATTCTTTTTAAATTGGTTTATACTTAACTGGGTACCCAAATATGCAAAACAGGAATTACAAGATTTTGCAAATGCATTCTTCAAATTAAGCGTACCATGCACATGATTTCTATAGCAGTTTACAGTAAAACCATCTTGCGTTTCCGTTCCTTTACAATTATATTGAAACTTGTTGTAATCGCTATGTTCACGAATATATTCCAATGCTGTAAAAATTTTAAAAGTAGAGCCTGGCGGATATAATCCTTGTGTTGCTCGATTGAGCAAACAAGATGTTTTATCTGTATCTTGCACAAGACTGTCCCATTTTACATTTAATGAACTAGGATTTGGATCATAATCCGGTTTGGAAACCATAGCCAGTATCTTTCCTGTAGACGGTTCTGAAACAACAATTGCTCCTCTATAACTTCCCAAGGCATCATATGCAAGCTTCTGCAAATCCACATTTAAGGTCGTAATAGCATTATCTCCTATTGTTTTTTCCCCTTTTAGTCTCAACTGTAAATTCTCTACAGGATTACCGCTTGATGTAAGCAGGTTAAAATTCTCCATCAACTCAACGCCAGTCTTTCCTTCTGTAGAATGTCCCACCACATGAGCAAATATACTTCCATACGGGTAGTTTCTGGTTTCACTTCCATCTGTATTTGTACGGGTTTCTGCCAAAACTTTTCCATCACTGGATAGTATTTTTCCTCGGACAACACGCTGGGCCAACAGATTTTGTCGCTGATTATAGGAGTTATTAATCACATCTTTACTATCTATAATCATAAAATAGAGGAAATATCCAAGCAGTCCGATAAACATAGCTACAAAAATATAAGTAACAACCATTACCTGTCCATTTCTGCTTTTTCTTTTTCCTGCTGCTTTATCATTCGCCTTCGCTTTCTTGCGTCTGATCAACGACATTCTCCTCCACCTCCTTGCTGTTTATAAGATTAATACTGGCAATCGTACAAAACATGAAAATCATACTTAATACAGAACTACCTCCCGCACTAACCAAAGGTAACGTAACACCTGTGGATGGAATAAATTTGGTAACACCACCCAGAGTCAAAAAAGTTTGAAACATAATAATTACGCTAAATCCTAATGTCACAAGCTTATAAAATGTTTTTTTCACTTTAACTGTCACATTTATAAACCAAATGAAACAGATCAAATATACCAAAATTAGGCATATAGAAAAGAATACTCCAAGTTCTTCTGCAATTGCTGCAAATATAAAATCACTTTCCCTAATCGGAATTGTTTTTGGCATTCCCTGGGTCAATCCCATTCCAAACCATCCACCTGTACCAATCGCGAAAAGGGACTGTGCCACCTGATACCCTTGATTATTAATCGTACTCCAAGGATCTCTCCATGCAATGACACGAGTTCGCACATGGGAAAATAAAAAGTAAGCTGCCACTGCTGCTCCAGACCCAGACAATAGACCTCCCAGCAAATACACTGCCTGTCCAGTTGCTACAAATAACATAAACAAATAGCAGATAAAAAAAATAACTGCACCACCTAAGTCTTTTTCCAATACAAGGATTAAAACAAACACTGCTGCCATAGCAGAAATTTTAACAACATTATGAAAATTTAGTGCTTCATGTGACAGAATGGATGCAAAGGCAAATACAAATAAAATTTTTACAAATTCTGACGGCTGTAATACAACTGGTCCAAGTGTAAGCCAGTTTTTTGCCCCATATTTTTCATTACCAAAAAATAAAACAACCAACAAAATAATGACACCAAGCACAGCATAAAACCAACCGTCTAATTCTAATTTGGTATAATGCTCCAATACCCATGGCAAAAGTAAACATACTACCATACCAATTAGCATATAAAGGAATTGGTGCTTTGCGCTATCCAGATTCAGCCGACCAAGCATTACCATACTAATTGAAAATAGCATTTGCATATGACAAATAATCGGTTGATTTTCTCTTTGGTACAGATGTTTATAAACAACTCCAAAAACGATTAAAAATAATAATTCACATCCGTACAAGCCTAATATCGTTGTATTCATTTCATTTAGATAAATAATGGCATATCCCAGAAAATGGAATAAGTACATTATCATTTTTTGCTTTCGAACTAATCTCGCCTTTTTTTTCTTTTTCGCAGCAAAGGTACGAAAACCCCAATAGGTATATAACGCCATTAATATAGCGATAAAATACCGCGACAATTCTGTTATTACAATTTCCAAAATTTACACCTACTTTACTCCCTTTCTAAAATGCCCTGTATGATAAGACGACACTGGACATTTTACCACTTCTCTCTTGTTCAATATATCCGCATAATATTTTATAAGCTGTTCTGACTCCTGTTTTGACTCCGTTAATAAGTCAATGCGAATATGCTCTGGTTTGCAGGAAAGGATTTCATCCATATACTCATGCAATGAAATCGGTTTTGTTTCATAAATCTGATTATAACAAAATTTACAACGATTGAAACTCCAGTATTCCTTTTCAAATTTATCCTGTAACAAAAGTCTCGTCTGTTTTTTTATGCAATGCTTTGTATTTTTATATACACATTGCGCACTTGTCATAATAGCAGGTCGTCCATAGACCATAATATCCTGTCCTTGACAACCGTTTCTTTTCCACTCGGCACCATTTAACTCAATGGAAGCTGTGCTGTGCTCTATTCCATTCTCCTGCCAGAAGATTTTTGCCTCTCGATTGCAAGTATACATATTGTAATCCAATCTTCCCTGCTTATCCGTATAAGGTGCTATCCACTTTTTAAACAACATCACACTTTCATAATTTTTCAGCACAAAACCTGCTACCTGCTCGCAGGATAAAATCTTTTCTAAAATGGATTCGCATTTCTTTTCCTTATACACACTCTGTAACGCATCTGCATAAGCCAGATACTCTTTTTCCCGAATAATAGCAGGAAACATTAGATAACATTTCTTATTCGACAATTGTAGAATATCTAAGATATCCTCCTCATCCATACTTCCCAAATCGTAGAATATCTCGGCTACCGCTTCGATTTGTGCT
>FR899741.1:116921-151453 GCA_000437275.1 Clostridium sp. CAG:411
CGATTTGTGCTGCTGCCATCGCCTGTTCCTTTGTTTGAACGGATACCACAATTCCTTTATATTCCGCTTCTCCTGGTTGCTTTGGACATACACTCTCTTTTACCGCAGCTCTTTTATATTGTTCTACAATCTTCTCTTCTAAAGCAGCCAATCCATTTCTTCTGATTTCATTCAGTTGTCCTACTGGAATAAAAACCTTTTCCTCCATTTTTATCTGACAATCTTCCATCTGAAAAATAGTAGTATTTAGTTTACCAAGCTGTTTTTGTATCTTCTCTTTTGTAATTGGCTGGGATTTTGCCCCTTCCACCACTTCTCCGTATACTACGGCTGTACAATTCTTTTGAGATATTGATAACTTTAATGGTTCTCCTTGCTTTACATCCAACAAAAATCGAACTGGGATTTTTCTTTGTTTTTGCAAAATTTCTTCCTGTATTTCCTTTAAAAGAGCATTTCTTCTGGTACGAAATACCTTCGTCCCCACCAAAATATTAGACCCAGGTTTTGTATTCGTCTCAGTATATTTTTCTTTTTTTGCAGACACATCCTCTTTTACTGTATACTCATATAAAACCTGTCCATTCTCTTTTCTAAATTCTAATACATCCTGTGCATAAAGGTCTTGTTCCAGCCGAATCCCTACCCTGTTTTTCTTAACTCTTTCTACTGTTCCGACCAAAACACCACTATGATTTGGGCGAACCATAGACATCATAGAAGGTCCATTTTCCTTAAAAAAGTATCCGTCCGAAAAACCGCCTCTATTGTATAAATCCATCAAACAAGTATAATCATACTCTAATTCTTTTTTATGCTTTTTCATATAAGAAAAATAGTCTTCTCCATATTCTAAATACAAATCGGTATATTTTCGATACAGATAAGAAGTATAAGCGGCATACTCAGGCTTTTTCATTCGTCCTTCTATCTTAAAAGAATCGATTCCTGCATCGACCAATTCTGGAATTTTATCTAAGGTACAAATATCCTTCGGACTTAAAACATAAGGCGCTGTTTTCACCTTTTCTCCCTGTGCTGTCTCCACCTTATATGGCATTCTACATGGCTGTGCGCAACGTCCCCGATTTCCACTTCTGCCTCCAATCATACTGCTCATAAAACATTGTCCAGAATAACAATAGCATAAAGCCCCATGTACAAATGTCTCAATTTCTAAATCTGTTCGTTTTCGCATATTTGTTATCTCGGCTGCACTTAACTCTCTGGAGGTAACAAAACGGGTCACTCCGTACTTCTTTAAAAATTCTCCTCCCTGCTCTGTTGTAAAAGTCATCTGCGTACTAGCATGAAGCGGTAAATCAGGAAAATTGCGGTGTATAAACGAAAGTACACCTACATCCTGCACAATGACTGCATCCAATCCCTGTTTATAAAACGGCTCTAAATATGCAAATAGTTCTTCCTCTATTTCTTCATTTTGAAGCAAAGTATTAACCGTCAGGTAAATCTTCTTATCAAACATATGAACATAATCAATCGCACGAAGCATCGTTTCCCGATCAAAATTTTCTGCAAATGCACGCGCACCAAATCGGTTTCCTCCAAGATAAACTGCGTCACAACCACCATTGATTGCACCGCACAAACTTTCATACGAACCTGCAGGTGCCAATATTTCTACTTTTCTCATGTAATCGTTCCTCTCAAACAAAAGCACATAGGTCGACTAATATTTCTACCGTCGACCTATCAACATACTCTCTATTTTCGTTTTGGTTTGCCACTCTCTAATTCTGCTTCCAACTTGATTATCTTCTTTTGTTCCTCTAAACTCTTGTCCTTCAATACATCTGTCTGGTTCTGCAGCTCTTCTACCTGCGTCTTATACCCAATAATTTCATGACGAAGCTCAAATAATTCCCGATCTTTTTGCGTAATCACATCAGACAATTCATTCACTCGCTGCTGTGCTTTAAAATAATCGTCTGTAATATTAATCTGCATCAGCACATTACGCATATCTGCATCCAGCACATTGTATCCTTCCTGGCTTTTAAATTCAACGTATTTATGATTGATATAAGCTGCTACTCTCTGTAAATATTCATCACTTTCATATCCAGCTAATACATACTGTTTTCCATTGATTGTAACTTGTATATCATTCTTTTGATTCATCGCATTCTCAACCTTTCCAAATTTTATCCGCTCTTAATGTACAAATTACATTATAACGAAAAAAGCGTCTATAATCAACAAAAGATTCACTCTCGATTTATTTCAAGTCCCAAATGTCCATATGCTTTATCCGTTACCATTCTTCCCCTTGGAGTACGGGTAAGTAGTCCTTCCTGCAATAAATATGGTTCGTATACATCTTCAATCGTTCCAGAATCCTCTCCTAAGGATGCTGCCAATGTATCCAATCCTACTGGTCCACCATTGAATTTTTCAATCATTGTCTCTAGGATTCCTCTATCCAAATGATCCAAACCAAGCTTGTCTACTTCCAACAAATCCAACGTTTCATCGACAACCTCTTTGGTTATCTCTCCATTATAACGAACCTGCGCAAAGTCTCTCACACGTTTTAAAAGTCGATTGGCAAGTCTTGGTGTTCCTCTGGAACGCCTTGCAATTTCAGTAGCTCCCTCTTGCGCAATCTCTGTTTTAAACAGTTTTGCGGAACGCATTACAATCTGTTTTAACTCCTCAACCTCATAATACTGTAAGCGTTCAATCACTCCAAAACGATCTCTAAGCGGTGCAGTAAGCATCCCCACGCGCGTGGTAGCTCCTACCAATGTAAATTTAGGCAAATCCAATCGTATCGAACGAGCGGAAGTATCCTTTCCAATTACCACATCTATGGAATAATCTTCCATCGCTGGGTACAATACCTCTTCCACCTGACGATTTAAACGATGGATCTCATCTACAAATAATACATCCCCCTCCTGCAAATTATTCAAAATCGCAGCCATTTCACCAGGTTTTTCAATCGCTGGTCCTGATGTAATCTTGATATTTACGTCCATTTCATTGGCAATGATAGTTGCAAGTGTTGTTTTACCTAATCCGGGCGGTCCATAAAACAGCACATGGTCAAGAGATTCCTCACGCATTTTTGCCGCTTCCATATAAACCTTCAGCTTTCCCCTAATCTTTTCCTGTCCAATATAATCTGACAACAATTTAGGGCGTAAACTATTTTCAATTTTATAGTCCTCGGATTGAAGCTCTGTTGTAATCACACGCTTTTTCATCTTCACACCACCTTATAATAACTTCTTTAAGCTAAGCTTTAACAATTGTTCTGCATCCATATCCGGTGTTACATCAATTCCTCGCACCGCTTTCAATGCCTCTGTCTGAGAATATCCCAATGCAACTAACGCTTCGGTAGCATCCTGTCGAACATTTTGCAATTCTCCATTCTCTTCCATCTGCTCTGTTTCCTGTAATTTTTCCTCAAAGGCATCCTCCAGTTTTATTTTATCCTTTAATTCCAAAACTGTTTTTTCCGCTGTCTTTTTCCCAATTCCAGGTGCCGAACATATGGTTTTTATATCTCCTGCCAAAATTGCAAACTTTAAATCATTGGCAGATAGCACTGACAAAACTCCCAATGCGCCTCTTGGTCCAATTCCATTGACCGTAATCAATAATTTAAACATCAAAAGATCCGCTTTGGTAAGGAAACCAAATAATTGCATTGCATCCTCTCTTACATGCATATAAGTGTGAATTTTTACAGTTTCACCTATGCTCGGTAGCCTTTGTACCATACTGGCAGGCACCATAATTCGGTAACCTATGCCACCATTATCAATCACAATCTGTTCTGGCTCTATCTCTTCTAACTGCCCTTTTATATAGGTTATCATTTTGTGTTCCTCATTTCTTATAACAATGTGGAGAAGACATTTAGGAATGCCTGCATCACCTTCATGCTTGTAGGTCTCGCAAGCCATTGCTCATATGTCACTTCCTCGCATACAGAAAAAGTATCATCAAAGTCCTTACGAATCTTTTTAACGACTTCCTGATTGGAAAGCCAAATACCATTTTCATAATGCAAATAAAAGCTTCGATAATCCATATTTATACTTCCCACAATTGCAAATTCTTCATTTAAAATACATTTTGCATGAATAAATCCCGGCTTGTACTCAAAAATACGCACCCCATTTGCAAGTAAAAATCCGTAATTGTAATTTGTCACAAGTTTTACCGACTTTTTATCTGGAATATATGGTGTAATAATACGCACATCTACTCCACTCTTTACTGCCAATATTAAAGCATCCTGCATATCCTTTTCAATAATCAGATACGGTGTCATCACATACAAGTATTTTCTGGCATACTGTATCATCTGTCCATACACCATTTCGATAGGATTGTGTTTGTTGATTGGTCCATCTGCCAATACATGACAATACACATCATTTTGAGGAAATTTCATGGAAGGACGATATTTTTCAAAATCTTCACATACCTTTTCATTTCCCATTTCCCACATTTGTAAGAACGTTACCGTCATCCACCAGACTGCATCTCCAACCACACGAACACCCGTATCCTTCCAGACACCAAAACGCTGGATCAGATTTGCGTATTCATCTGCAATATTAAATCCCCCTGTATATCCAATATTTCCATCAATGACTACAATTTTTTGATGGGTTCGGTAATTCATATATAGCTTATCTGTATACTTATGAATTGGGTTAAATATCGTAACCTGAAAGCCTTCTTCTCGTAACTCTTTCGCAAAATATTTGTTTGTTCGTATCATTGCGCCAAAATCATCATACATAAATTTGACTTCCACGCCTTCTTTGATTTTTCTTAAACATACTTCATGAATAGCATCCCAAAGTGCGCCTTCTGCCACAATAAAAAAATCTATCAATATAAAACGTTCCGCTTTATCCAAGTCCGCCAGCATACTTTCAAAGGCATCCTCACCCATAGAAAAGTATTGAATGTCATTATTTTTTGTAAGTGGAAATCCTTCAGAAACTAAATAAGCTGACATTCTACTGCGAAATGGATGTTTTTCCTGAAACTCCTGTTCTAATTGCTTATCGTATTCTTTGTATCTATCCCCATGCTCCAGTACCTTCAATAACTTCCCATTTATCTTTTTATTGGTATCCGTCTTTCCCCACAACAAATACATAATCTCGCCAGACAAAGGCAAGGCAAGACAGATTGCAATCCATGCAATTTTATATGCAGGACTCCTCATGTCATTAATAAGTGAAATAATCACAATTAAACTGACAATCTCCAATATAACATAAAAATAAACCGTATATTGATGCAACAAAAAGGGTAGCAGTAATAATAAAAGCATCTGAAATGCAACTATTAAAGCCACAACACATACACGCAGAAAACCACTAAGACTATTTTTTATACGTCCAGTCATACGATTTAGCATTCTTTCTTCGTCAATCACCGGATTGCTCCAATATTTTCGTTTTTCCATACTGTTTTCCCTCCTTTACATGGACTTTTGTACATTGCTTACGCAGGTAAAAAAAATCAAGGGGTACGCAAAGCGCAACCCTTGATTTTATCGTTTTGAAAGATTAGTCAACTGCTACGATTTCTTTTTTATTGTACGAACCGCAAGCCTTGCATACTCTATGTGGAAGCATTAACTCTCCGCATTTGCTACATTTAACTAAGTTTGGAGCAGTCATTTTCCAGTTTGCTCTACGACTATCTCTTCTTCCTTTAGATGATTTATTCTTTGGACAGATTGACATGGTCACACCTCCTCTTATTCTCAAACAAACATTAATCATTAGTTATCTGTTTGTCCAAAATTCTTAAAAATATCTTGAATTGCTAACATTCGTGGATCTCTTCCCTGTTGATCGCAGTTGCAACTACCAGTATTAAGATTTGTACCACAAATATCGCAGATACCTTTGCAATTGTCACTACATAATGTCTGCATTGGGAACTGAAGCATCATTTCCTCTGTAATCAGTGTATCCACATCTAAGGAATACTCCTGAATATACTCTGCTTCCTCCAGTTCTATCCTAGCTTCTTCCCTTTGACCCGAAAAATCAAATTCCTTCTCAAAATCAATCTCAAACGGAACTTGTACCATTTTTAAGCATCTACTACATGGTATCTCTAGACAAACCTTTGCTTTGCAAGTAAGAGAAATCTTTCGCTCTCCTATACATACAACAGAAATCTTTGCATCTTCCTTCTCCGAAAATGCATATGTCTCGCCATACATAGTAAATTGCTCCAAGCCAATTGAAACCTGTGCGTCTTTTCGCTGTCCTACGTTGGACATAACCTCTGATAAATTAACGAGCATAACTACTCCTATCCTATAAAAAACCACACTTCTACTTTTATATCATATTTCAGAAATAAAGTCAATGTCCTTTTTATAATTTTTTCTCTTATAGCAGCCCTTGGCCGCAAAATCAAAACCAATTACTCTACTAAAGCTTTTGTTTCACGGGCAATTGCCAATTCTTCATTTGTAGGGATAATAAATACCTTTACTTTTGAGGATGGTGTTGTTACGCAAACTTCCTCTCCTGTTATCTGGCATTTTTCTTCGTCTGCTTCTACGCCAAGATAACCAAGATAACTCATTACACCCTTACGAACTTCTATCGCATTTTCTCCAATTCCTGCTGTAAATGCAATTGCATCTACACCATTCATAGCAGCCGCATATGCTCCAACATATTTTGCAATGCTATAAATAAATGCATCCATTGTAACTTCTGCCTGCTTGTTGCCTTCTTTTTTTCCAGCTCTCAAATCTCTAAAATCACTTGTAAGTCCTGACATACCTGCAAGTCCTGATTTCTTGTTTAAAATTGTCATAATCTCGTCAATAGACTTATTTTCTTTATGTGCAATAAACTCTATAATTGCTGGATCAATGCTTCCTGAGCGTGTTCCCATAATAATTCCTTCTAATGGAGTAAGTCCCATTGATGTATCCACTGACTTTCCATTTTGAACGGCTGTCACACTTCCGCCATTTCCGATATGGCATACAATAAGTTTAGAATTCTCAAGCTGCAATCCTGCAAGCTCTGCTAATCGTTTGGAAACGAAGCTATGGCTTGTCCCATGAAAACCATAACGACGAACTTTGTATTCTTCATAGTAACGATATGGAAGTCCATACATAAATGCCTTTTCTGGCATTGTCTGATGAAAAGCGGTATCAAACACAGCTACCATAGGTACCCCTGGAAGTGCTTTTTTACATGCATCAATACCGATTAAGTTTGCAGGATTATGTAATGGTGCTAAATCATTGCACTCTGCAATTGCCTTTTCTACTTCATCTGTAATAATAACTGAAGATGCAAATTTTTCTCCTCCATGTACTACACGATGACCAACTGCATTAATCTCTTTCAAATCAGCAATCACACCATGTTCTTTATCTACTAACTCGTCTAACACAAGCTTTACCGCTACTTCATGGTTTGGCATTGCATTCTTCTCTTCGTCTTTTATTTTCTTTCCATCCACTTTATGAGTCAACTGACCATCAATACCAATTCGTTCACATAAACCAGATGCCAATGGTGTCTCTGTCTCTGAATCAATCAACTGATACTTTAACGAAGAACTACCACAATTAATTACCAAAACTTTCATCTACTTTTATCCTCCTGCTTTCTATTTATCGTCCTCTGCGCCTGCCTGAACTGCTGTGATTGCTACCACACCTACAATATCGGTTGCAGAACAACCTCTTGACAAATCATTTACTGGTTTAGCAATTCCCTGTGTCAACGGACCATAGGCTTCTGCTTTTGCCAGTCTCTGTACCAACTTATATCCATTATTTCCAGCATCCAGATTTGGAAATACAAGTACATTCGCATGACCTGCTACATTATTACCAGGTGCCTTAAATGCTCCTACACTTGGCACAATTGCCGCATCCACCTGAAATTCTCCATCCAATTTTACTTTTGGGTATTTTTCTTTTGCAAGGGCGGTTGCTTTTACCACTTTATCTACATCCGGATGTGATGCACTTCCCTTTGTAGAATGGGATATCATGGCTACAATTGGCTCCTCCTGTACTAAAAGACGGAAACTTTTTGCTGTAGTACCTGCAATAATCGCAAGCTCCTCTGCTGTTGGATTTTGATTTAATCCAGCATCAGAAAAAATAAAGGTTCCATTTGCACCATAATCACAATCTGGCACAACCATTACAAACATACCAGAAACCAATTCTGTACCTGGTGCTGTCTTTAAAATCTGAAGGGAAGGACGCAATACATCAGCGGTTGCATGACAAGCACCTGCTACCATTCCATCTGCATCCCCCATCTTTACCATCATAACTCCAAAATGTAAATAATCAGAAGTAAGAAGTTCTCTTGCCTTTTCTGGTGTCATTCCTTTCTTTTGACGAAGCTGCACAAGCATATCAATATACGAATCCAACTTTTCAAAATTCTCAGGGTCTACAATATTAGCTCCCTGTAAATGGTAACCATAATTCTTGGCATCATCCAAGATTGTCTCCTTATTACCAACCAAAACCAAATCCGCAATATCCTCTTTTAATACTTCAGCGGCTGCTTTAATAATTCTGACATCTGCTGTTTCAGGCAGTACAATCTTTTTTTTATTTTTTCTTGCACGTTCTTTAATATCATCAATAAATCCCATTTGTCTCGCACCTTTCTATCATCGATCTATGAAACCTTACTTGCAACCATATAGCTTCTATATCATCATATGACCCAAATTTTAGGAACCGATTTTAATAGCTGCAAAATTTTCATCTTATTTTTTACCATTCCCCATTATAAAGCAATCATTTTTTTCATACAAGACACTTCTTGAAAAAATAAACTATCAAATTGTATCTTTTTAAGTACAAAAGGCGATTACAAAATAACCATAAATTACCACTTGCATTTTGCGTATCATCCGCTCTATCTCTGCGTTCCAACAAAAAACAATGCTACCGTTCCCGGACCAGCATGTGCACCGATTACAGGATCCAAAATCTGTATCAGCACTTCTTTTACTCCATATTTTTCTTTTAACTTTTGTTCCACATATTGCGCATCCTCCAAACAGTCACCATGACTAATAAAAACAGGAGTCTCTCCAGGATTTATCGCTGTTTCCTCAAATTTTTTCAATAATGCTTCCAAAGATTTCTTACGACCTCTGGTCTTTGACATATTGATTAGATGTCCCTCATCATCCACATGAAGAACAGGTTTAATACTCAAAGCAGTACCAACTACTGCGGTTGCCGCAGAAATTCTTCCTCCACGCTTTAAGAAAAATAAGTCATCTACTGTAAACCAATGGCATATGTGTAATCTATTTTCCATAATCCATTGATATACATCTTCTATCTGCACACCAGCTTTTCTCTGTTGGATCGCAAAATAGACCAGTAATCCCTGTCCCAACGCTGCCGCAAGTGTATCCACCGCTAAAATCTTTCTGTCTGGATACTCCTCTTTTAATTCCTCCATCGCAATAGAAACGGATTGAAACGTTCCACTAAGCCCAGAAGAAAATCCAACATACAATACATCTTTTCCCTCTGCCAATAATGCTCCAATCTGCTCCTTTGCCAATGCTGCATTTACCAGAGAGGTTCGTATTGGTTTCTTTTCACGCATCATTTTATAGAACTCAGATAAATCTGTTTTCTTGCCCGGTTCATAACTATAGTATTCTTTATCATCTACAAAAAAGCTTAAAGATAACACAAGAATGTCATTTTCCTCAATTATGTTTTCAGGCAAATTTGCCCCTGTATCTGTTACAATCGTAAAATTCATTTTCATACGCTCTCCTTATTTCATTCAAAATACTCCAAACACAACTTTTATGTTGTGAAAACATAAAATGCTGTATATAATCTATACTATAATAAAAAGCTATATTTCACAACATTTTTTTAGATTTTTAACCGTATATTTATTGCGTGACACAAAAGGAGTTTTTAACTATGAATACCATCGGCATTATCGCAGAGTACAATCCCTTTCACCAAGGACATGCTTATCAAATCCAAGAAGCAAAAAAGCAATTCCATGCGGACAATGTAGTTGTCCTTATGAGTGGAAATTATGTCCAACGCGGCACCCCTGCCATTACAGATAAGTATACACGCACCCGCATGGCACTTTCCGCAGGTGCTGATTTTGTATTCGAGCTTCCTGTTATTTATGCTACGTCCAGTGCAGAAAATTTTGCATTTGCAGGAGTATCCATACTAAATCGCCTTCCATTCATCAATGGAATTTCTTTTGGCTGTGAAACTCCTAATATAAATGACATAAAAGAAATCGCACTCCTTCTATGTCAGGAACCAGATACTTTCAAACAAGAATTGCAATTAGCACTAAAAAGCGGCATTTCCTACCCTGCTGCACGAAAAAAAGCGGTCTTATCTTACTGTCAAAAACAACAGACGATTTTCCAGACGGAAGATACGATAAGCAGCCTTCTATCCAATCCAAATAATATTTTAGCGATTGAATACCAAAAAGCTTTGTTTCGACAGCAATCTACCATTACACCTGTACCAATTTTACGAACAGGAAGCGCACATCACAGCGAAAACATTTCCAATGCGTTTCCCTCTGCTTCAGCTTTGAGAAAGGCATTCCTTACCAAAGACAATTTTTCTGAGATTGCAGAATACCTTCCAAATTGTGTCGTGCCTATCTTAGAAAAGCAGTATCAACACACCTTTCCAATTTCAGAAAATGATTTTTCCAGTCTGCTGTATTATAAGCTTTCTCAGGAAAACGATTATACAAAGTATTTGGATATTTCCGAAACGCTATCCAATAAAATCAAAAAATATTTATCCTATACTTGCGATTTTTCAGACTTTGCTATGACAATAAAGTCCAAAGATTTAGTATATACACGCGTTTGCAGATGTCTGCTGCATATTTTGTTACATCTAACAAAACAAGATTTTATCGAGGAACCACCCTATGTTCGATTACTGGGATTTCGCAAAAATAAAAGTTTCCTTTTAGGACAGGAGACAAACATTCCCATCATCACTAAAGTTGCCAATTCCAAAAAACAATTGTCACCAGAAGCGTTTTCTTTATTTGAAAAAGACATTTTAGCAACACACCTCTATCATCATATCTGCTATGAAAAATATGGAACAATTCTAAAAACAGAGTACGAACAAGGTCCTGTTATCCTCTAACAAATGCGGGTGAGTGTCACGTTAAAGCGTAGCACTCACCCTTATAATAAATCTATAGACAATTGAACAACAGGTTTCTTTCTACTGCATTTGTCAACCACTCTATAAACTTAAAAATCCACAAAATGCCTTTCCTGTATTACAATAATTCTTCTATTTCATCTAACAACTGTTCAAATACCTGTAAAGCAGACTGTACGGATTCCTTTTTGCTCATATCTACTCCCGCTCCTTTTAATAAGTCAATCGGGTCTTTTGAACCGCCACCACGCAAAAATTTATTTACATAATCGTCTACTGCCGACTTTCCTTCTTTTAAAATTTTAGAGGACAATGCAATGGCTGCTGAATACCCTGTTGCATACTGGTACACATAAAACGAATTATAAAAATGTGGAATACGCGCCCATTCTAAGTCAATTTCTTTATCAATCACAGTCTCGTCTCCAAAATAATCTACATTTAACTGATGATACATTTCGGAAAGATTTTGTGCCGTAAGGGCTTCCCCGTTTTCTGCCATCTCATGTGCCTTCCACTCAAATTCGGCAAACATAGT
The DNA here is from genome assembly GCA_000437275.1 of Clostridium sp. CAG:411. Lineage (GTDB taxonomy): Bacteria > Bacillota > Clostridia > Lachnospirales > Lachnospiraceae > CAG-411. The sequence continues at coordinate 128,684 of FR899741.1, forward strand.
TTGTCTAAATAAGGTAGTACGGAACTGTTCTAAATGATAATTTAGCAAATATGCCCGTTCTTTTTTGTCACTGGTCTTTTCCAGTAAATCGTGAATCAATAATGCCTCATTACATGTAGATGCCACTTCTGCCACAAAGATTTCATAATCTGCACAAATATATGGCTGGGAAGAATTAGAATAATAGGAATGCAACGAATGTCCCATTTCATGTGCTAATGTAAATACACTGTTTAAATCATTCTGATGATTTAGCAGCACGTAAGGGTGTGTACCATATGATCCCCATGAATATGCACCACTTCGCTTCCCTTTATTTTCATATACATCGATCCAGCGACTATCAAATCCCTTTTTCAATAATTTTTGGTATACTTCTCCCATAGGAGCCAGACCTTCCAATACCATTTCTTTCGCCTGCTCAAAAGAAATTTCCTTCTTTTTCTCTTCAACCATTGGCACATACACATCATACAAATGCAATTCGTCCAAATGTAATGCTTTTTTTCTAATCTTCATATAGCGATGCAACAATGACAAGTTTTCCCGTACCACCTGTACCAAATTTTGATACACTGCAATAGGAATATTACTTTCATCCAAAGCCATCGCCAAAGAAGATGCATATTTTCTTGTTTTAGCTATAAAAATATCTTTCTTCACATTGGCAGAATAGGTTGCCGCAAGCGTATTTTCAAATTCCTTATATTTACTATACAATCCTTCAAATGCATCTTTTCGCACTCTTCTATCCTGATTTTGTAACAAAGCACTAAAGCGTCCATGCGTAATTGCTACTTCTTCCTTGTCTTCGTTCAAAATCGTTGGAAAAGATATATCTGCATTGTTAAACATAGAAAATATCGTATCGGAGGAATTTAATACATCTCTTGCACTTGCTAAAAGCTCCTCCATCTCTGCTGACAATCTATGCTCTTTTTGTCGCAGAATTTCTCCAAAAAATCTTTCATATCCTGCACGATCTTCCTCGTTTACCATTTCTAAAAATGCAGTGTATACGGCTTGAAACTGTTCCTCGGAAGCTTCTAAAATTTCTGGTTGAAAAAAAGATACTGCACTCTGATACTGCATCATCAACGTATCTGCACGGTCTGATAACTCCTGATATTTCGCATTGGCTGTATCCTGATGGTATTTTTGATGTGCATAAACATAAACCTTTCCAAACAAAATCCCAGTCTTTACATATAAATTCATAAAGTCAAATAATTTTTTTCCACTCTCGGTTACCGTACCCTTCCATTGTTTTAATGCATCACAGGAAGAAAACACCTCTTTATATGCCTTTTCCCATAATTCATCACTGGCAAATATATCTTCTAACTTCCAGGTATCCTCTACTTTTAATTCGCTTCTTTCTAACACTTGTTGTGCCATCTTAATGCTCCTTTCTAATCACCAAAAATAGCTCTTTGCCAAACTATTATTCTCTTATTTTTTATGCAAATACCGCTATATTTATAAGCTATTCTGACCCATTTTCTTCCATTTCATTCGCATTTTAACATTTTTCAAACACTATCATTATACAAAAAAGAATCCCCTATAACAAGAGTTGCTATAAGGGATTCTTTCTCTATATGCTACAAACATTCTATTTACTTAAATATTCATCAATACCCTGTGCAGCAGATTTACCTGCTCCCATTGCAAGAATTACAGTTGCCGCACCAGTAACTGCATCTCCACCTGCATAGACACCATTCTTTGTTGTCTCTCCATTTTCTTCCTTGGCAACAATACAGCCCCACTTATTTATATCAAGACCATCTGTTGTAGAAGAAATCAATGGGTTTGGACTTGTTCCTAAAGACATGATAACAGTATCAACGTCTAAGACATATTCAGAACCTTCCACTTCAATTGGTCTTCTTCTTCCAGATGCATCTGGTTCACCCAGTTCCATCTTAACAACCTTCATACCACTGACATGTCCGTTATCGTCCACAAGGATTTCCTTTGGATTTCTTAATAAGTCAAAGATAATTCCTTCCTCTTTTGCATGGTGTACTTCTTCCACACGAGCAGGAAGTTCTTCTTCACTACGACGATATACAACATGTACTTCTGCACCAAGACGAAGTGCTGTTCTGGCAGCATCCATGGCAACATTTCCACCACCGACAACCGCAACTTTTTTACCACCTGCAATTGGAGTTGCATAGCTATCATCAAATGCCTTCATCAAATTACTTCTTGTTAAATATTCATTTGCAGAGAATACTCCATTTGCATTTTCTCCTGGAATACCCATAAACTTAGGAAGACCAGCACCTGATCCGATAAATACCGCATCAAATCCTTCCTCTTCTAATAATTCATCAACGGTAGTAGCCTTACCAATTACCACATTTGTCTCTATTTTAACGCCAAGCTTCTTCACGTTTTCCACTTCAGCAGCTACTACTGTGCTCTTTGGAAGACGAAATTCTGGTATACCGTAAGATAATACTCCACCTGCTTCATGCAATGCTTCAAAAATAGTAACGTCATAACCTTTCTTTGCTAAGTCTCCTGCACAAGTAAGACCAGCAGGGCCAGAACCGATGACAGCAACTTTCTTGCCTTTCTTTTCTGCATCTGCCTTTGGTGTAACACCGTTTTCTCTTGCCCAGTCAGCAACAAAACGTTCCAACTTACCAATAGAAACTGCCTCACCCTTAATTCCACGCACACATTTGCATTCGCACTGTGACTCCTGTGGGCAAACACGTCCACAAACGGCTGGAAGTGCAGAATAATTGCTGATTACATCGTATGCTTCTTCTAGATTTCCTTCTTCTACCTGCTTGATAAATCCTGGAATATCGATATTTACTGGACATCCAGTAACACATCTAGCATTTTTACAATTCAAACAACGAGAAGCCTCTGCTTGTGCTTCTTCTAAATTATATCCTAAACAAACTTCTTCAAAGTTTGTAGCTCTCACTTTTGGTTCCTGTTCTCTAACAGGAATTCTCTTCATAACATCTACTTCAATTGCCATTTTAATCTCCTTTCTGTCCACACACCTTGCAGATTAGTTTCCGCTACAACCACAACCACCGTTTTTATGTGTGTCACCTTCCTGAAGTTTAAGCATAGCTCTTCCTTCTTCACTCTTGTACATCTGCTGTCTCTTCATTGCCTGATCAAAATCAACCAAATGACCATCAAATTCTGGTCCGTCTACACATGCAAACTTCACTTCGTCACCAACAGTAAGACGACATGCACCGCACATACCAGTTCCGTCTACCATAATTGGATTCATGCTGACAATTGTAGGAATGTCTAATTCCTTTGTCAATAAACAAACAAATTTCATCATGATAACAGGTCCGATTGCAATTACCAAATCATAAGACTTACTTTGATTATTAATCAAGTCCTTAATCTGGTCATTTACATTTCCCTTAAAACCATAAGAACCATCGTCTGTACATACGTATGTATTCTTAGCTACCTGTCTCATCTCATCTTCAAGAATAATCAAATCTTTATTTCTTGCACCAATAATGCAGTCTACATCATAACCCTGCTGCTTCATCCATTTTACCTGTGGATATACTGGAGCAGTACCAACACCACCTGCAACAAATAAAATCTTCTTTTTCTTTAATTCTTCCGGATCTTCGTCAATCAATTCTGATTTACAACCCAAAGGACCTACAAAATCACGGAAACACTGTCCTTCTTCATACTGTGCCATCTCAGTTGTAGATGCACCAACTGTTTGAAAAACAATGGTAACCGTTCCTTGTTCACGGTTATAATCACAGACTGTCAAAGGGATTCTCTCGCCTTTCTCGTCCATTTTAACAATTACAAACTGTCCAGGATAGCAATGTTTGGCTACTCTGGGTGCTTCTATGTCCATTAAGACGATATTATTCGCCAACGCTCTTTTTTTAACAATCTTATACATCAATATACCTCCATCTTTCCACTTGTATATAGCTGTTTTCCACTCGTTTTCGTTTCACGGCCAAAAACGATAAAATTTTGCAATATAAGTGACATTATAACCCATTTTTTTTTAAAAGTCTAGGCAATTAATGGCAATTTTTACTTTTCTATCGTTTTTATCTTCCGTTAAAGCCTTGTATTGACAGGCTTGCAATAAATTTGCAAACAAAAATTCCAGTATATTCCATGACACTTTCATGTCATTTTTGCAGACTTCTACTCGCATTTTTACAAACTTAACTCGTCTGTGTATCTATATAATTTTTCTCGCAAGCGCTCATATTTTTTGTAGATTTGAATCAATTCTCCTTCAGAAACCTCCTTAGCAGCCTCATATGCCTCTTTTAAAATATGCGAATCCTGAAATACATCTGCCATTTTAAATTCTAGCAATCCACTCTGCCGTATTCCAAACAAGTCTCCCGGTCCACGAAGTTTCAAATCCTGCTCTGCAATCAAAAAACCATCATTTGATTTTCCCATAATCTCCATACGTTTTTTTGTTTCCTTGCTCTCATGACCTGTCATAAAAATGCAATAGGACTGATATTTTCCACGTCCAACTCGACCACGTAACTGGTGAAGCTGTGCAAGACCAAACCTCTCACAATTTTCGATCAACATGACCGTTGCGTTGGGAACATTAATTCCTACTTCTACTACAGTTGTAGAAACTAATACCTGTATCTCTCCTGCTGCAAAGCGCTCCATAATAGCATTCTTTTCCTTCGGTTTCATCTTGCCATGTAAATATTCAATTTGGATACTCATAGGAAGGACACTACGCAATTGCTCTGTATAATCAATTACATTTTCAGCCTCCATATTTTCGCTTTCCTCTACCATCGGACAAATCACATAAGCCTGTCTGCCCTCACGTACCTGCTTATCAATAAATGCATAGGCATTGGGACGATAACCAGTATTCACCACGCAATTTTTAATCGGAAGACGATTTCCCGGTAATTCATCAATCACCGTCAAATCCAAATCGCCGTATAAAATAATCGCCAAGGTTCTCGGAATCGGTGTGGCACTCATAACTAATATATGTGCTTCATTGCCTTTTCCTGCAAAATTTTCTCGCTGTTTTACCCCAAATCGGTGTTGTTCATCCGTAATAACAAGCGACAAATCGGCATATTCTACCTTTTCCTGTATTAACGCATGTGTACCTATCACAATATCAATTTCATGCTCTTTAAGCGCTTTATATACCTCACGCTTCTCCTTGGCCGTCATGGAACCAACTAAAAGAGCAATCCGAATCCCAAAAGGAGATAACATTTCCTGAAAACTTTCTAAATGTTGCTTTGCCAATACCTCGGTAGGTACCATAATAGCTCCCTGATGTCCATTTTTTGCATTAAAAAGAAGGGCAAGTATTGCTATAATTGTCTTACCAGAACCTACATCTCCCTGGATCAGGCGATTCATAATGCCTTCTCCCATCAAATCGTTCTGAACCTGCTCCCAGGCTCGAAGCTGCGCTTTCGTTAGTTTATAAGGCAAGGATTCTAGTAACTGCTCACACTCCTTTACAGCCTTCATCTTATATGCGTTTTTTCGTTTTTCCTTTTTCTCTTTTAGCTGGTTTAATGCCATTACAAATAAAAAAAACTCATCAAATACAATTCTTCTTCTGGCATCTATCATTTCTTCTTTATTTTTCGGGAAATGGATCCCTCGCAATGCCTTTTTACGCTCTATTAAATGATACTTTTTACGCAAATCTACAGGCAGATAATCCGTTTGTATCTCCCCTTCCTTCAACACATAGGCAATTGCTTTGCTGATGGCATGATTGCTTAAACCAGCCGTTAAAGAGTATACAGGCTGCAATTTGTTTAAATTATTATAAAACTGTTCTTTTGTGAGCATTTGTGGTTGTTCTATCACCAATACCCCGTTTTTTCGTATTACTTTTCCTCGAAAAATGTAACGTGTCCCAGAATGCAGGGAAGACATAACAAAGGGCATATTAAACCAAGTAAGTCTCACAATTCCGGTTCCATCCTGGATGCTACAAGATAAAATTTTTAATTTTCTAACCTTTCGCATTTTAGGAAGGCTATCCAACACACCTTCTACTGCACAAACTTCCCCTTCTACCAACTCTCTAATCGGGCAAATAGGCTTATATACGTCATAATTTCTCGGATAATGCTCTAATAAGTCACCCACTGCATTAATATTTAATTTTTGATACTTCTGTTGTGCCTTCTCTCCAATTCCCTTTATGGAAAGAAGGGAGTCTGTTTCCCTCACATCCTCACACTCCTTTTCGCAAAGAAAAGAGCTATTTGCAATATATGCAAATAACTCTCCCTCTTTTATCTATCTGTGTAGGATTACTCTACTGATAAAATATAATAATATACCGGCTGACCACCAAACTGTACTTCTACTTCTACCTCGGTGTAAGTTTCTTCAATCAATGCTGCCAACGCATTTGCATCTTCCTCTGTCACTCCATCGCCATAGAATACAGATACCAGTTCAGAATTGTCATCTATCATATGAGACAGTAATTCCAAAGTAGTGTCTTTGATATCCTTTCCAACAGCCTCAATACCATTTTCCCCGATACCCATAATATCATCAATATGAATCTCTTTTCCATCAATCACAGTGTCACGAACCGCATAAGTTACCTGACCAGATTTTACATTTGCAATATCCTCAATCATTTGCTGCTTGTTTTCTTCTGGAGTCTTGTCCTCCATAAAATTAATCAAAGCAGTAATTCCCTGTGGAATTGTCTTAGTTGGAATTACCACAATCTCTTTATCTTCCGTCAACTCTGCTGCCTGCTCTGCCGCTAAAATAATATTTTTATTATTTGGAAGAATAAAAATCGTATCTGCATTTACTTCATCAATCGCATTTAGCATATCTTCTGTACTTGGGTTCATAGTCTGTCCACCTTCAATCAGATGATCAACACCTAATCCGGTGAAAATCTCACTCAAACCTTCTCCTACCGATACACTGATAAATCCATATGACTTTCTTGGTTCAGAAGCTTTCTTTTGTTCTGCCTCTGCTGATGCCTTCTTTTCTGCTTCTTTAATTACCTTTTCTGTATGCTCCAAACGCATATTATCAATCTTCATATTGCTAAGAGCACCATATGTGAGTGCCTTCTGTATTGCAAGTCCCGGATCATTTGTATGCACATGTACTTTTACCACTTCATCATCCGCAACTACAACTACACAATCACCTATACTACTCAAATATCCCTTAAACTCAAGTTCATTTTCCTGTGTAAATTTATTTTCTAACAAGATAATAAATTCAGTACAATATCCGTATTTAATGTCTGCTGTAGAAACTTCACTAGAATCCATTGCCGATGCAATCTTTTTGACCGGCTCTGCTTTTAGACTCTCAAAGTCAATTTCCTTGCCCATTAATGCATCTACGCAACCTTCTAATACTGTAACAAGACCCTTTCCACCCGAATCCACAACACCTGCTTCTTTTAATACTGGAAGCATCTCTGGTGTCTGATCTAACACTTCATTCATGTATACAATTACCTGCTGGCAAAACTCTTGTACATCTTCCATTGTAGAAAGTTCTTCTGCCTTGTCTGCACCACCCTTGGCAACTGTTAAAATGGTTCCTTCTTTTGGCTTCATAACTGCCTTATATGCAGTCTCTACTGCCTTTCCAAAACCTCTTGTCAAAACTGGAACCGTAAGTTCTGTCTCTCCGGCAATTCCTTTTGTAAAACCACGGAACAACTGAGACATAATAACACCAGAATTACCTCTGGCTCCTCTTAAAGAACCGCTGGAAATCGCCTTTGATAAATTTTCAATTGTAGGCTCCTCAATGGAAGCCACCTCTTTAGCCGCAGATAAAATAGTCAATGTCATATTAGTTCCTGTATCTCCATCTGGAACCGGAAATACATTCAACTCATTAATATATTCTTTTCTTGCTTCAATGTTCTTTGCACCAGCAATGAACATCTTCTGTAGCATTGCCGCATCAATCGCTTTGATACTCACAATCTTATCCTCCTTAATCCACTACTCTTACACCTTCGACGAATACGTTAATCTTCTCTACTTCCATACCGGTGAATTCTTCTACTTTATATTTTACGTTTTCAATTAGATTTTGGCAAACGGCTGTAATACTTACACCGTAGGCAACAATAATGTGCAAGCCAATTTTTAATTTATTGTTTTCATCCACAACAACATTTACTCCATGACTCACACTTTCTTTTTTCAGTAATTTTACTAATCCGTCTTTCATATTAACCGATGCCATACCAACAATTCCAAAATTTTCTACCGCGGCAGAACCCGCATATTTTGCCATAACTTCGTTGTCAATAAGCACTTCTCCATTATTATTTGAAATATGTCCCTTCATAATCTATACACCCTTTCCTATCTTAAAATATAGTCAGAAGATGGGGGTCTCCCTAAATCTCAACTGATTTCACACATTTGTCCTCTATTATTCATAACTGTGAATAATAGAGTTTATTATTTAGTATAACTGATTTTTTCTATTATTTCCACCCTAAAAGCAATTTTCTTAATGAAAAAGTGTGCTATCTTATTCATGCTTTTCCATTTTCTTCATATATTAATAACAGAGCACCACTTAACTACGCAAAAGAGGCTGGTATAAATTATGAAACAAATGCTGGGTTTTATCTTTTTTTGGATTGCTGTCGGAATGACTATTATGTTATTTTTATCTGATTTATTTTGGTCTATTGTAATTATCTGCATATTACTAATCTGCGCATATAATCTGTTTTTCTGTCCATAAGGATATGTTCAGAATACATAAAACTTAAACACAGTGCTTTGATGGTTGTCATGTAATTCAAAAAGAAAACCCGGTTCAAAGAACCGGGTTTTCTAAGCATTATGCACGCTCTACTAAACCTGACTTAAGGCAAGAAGTACAAACATACATCTTCTTTGCAGCACCATTAACCTTAACCTTTACAGATTTTACGTTAGATTTCCACATCTTGTTATTTCTTCTATGTGAGTGACTCACCTGGATACCAAAGTGAGCTCCTTTTTCACAAATTGCACATTTAGCCATTAAAAGCACCTCCTTACGCTTATTGTGCATTGCTATAACGCTATGCACCAAACAAAAATCATTTTATCAAAGATTATAATAAATTGCAAGCAGAAATTTATATTTTTCTTCATATCCCATCTTTACAGCAAATTAGACCTCTTTATTCCTCATTTTCTCCTGTAAAATCGGCTGTATAATCTGTATTTTCTTCCTTTCCAGAAAGGAACTTGTTTACAAAATCAGGAACCATATCCAAAATTTTCGTAAGTCCGTCTTGCTTTTTCACATTCACAAGTTTAACAGAACCATTTTGAATCACCAATACCGCACTAGGCTGCATAGACCCTCCCATACCACCGGCTGCTCTATCTTTTTTTCTTTCATTATTGGCAAATGCCCCAGCACCTACTCCAAAGCTTACATCAACCAAAGGAACAATAATTGTTCCATCATCAAACTTTACAGGTTCTCCCACTACTGTTTTTGTAGACATAAATCCATCTAAGCCCTTAAATAACGTCTCTACTGTCTGTCCCATATTATTATTTTTACTATCTGCCATTATAAAACCCTCCTGATTTCTTCAAAATTACGTTTTAATGCTTTAAAAGCTTCATTTCTCCAAACATGTATCACAATCCTCAAAAGAGTTGCCACACGTATTCTTCCTTTTGCCTTCAGATTGCCTTCAAAAATTTCCTGTTCAAAATCCGGTTCTATATTTGGAAAGGTTCCTACTACTCCACATAATACCGCAAGTATCCCCAATGCCTTTCCAGTCTCTGCCGGATCTTCCAGCCCAAACCGTATCCAACCCTTCCATTTTTTAGGCCAAATATGTGAAAAAGCCTTTTTCCCATGCTCCAGTAACACCCGCATTCCAGCATGGTTTTCATTCGCCGCAAAAAAATCTGCAATATGCCTTATTTTCTTCTGCACTTCTTCCTCTTTGTGAAGGAAGCCGTTCCACATCATTTTTGCTTTGTGATATAGCTCCACTATCTTATCTATACAATCCTGCAATTTTCTTTTTATATTAAACTGTCTCTTTTTTTTCTTCTTTACTACTGCCTTTTTTTCTTTTTTTACTTCCTTAGCTTTCTTATCTTCCACTCTTTGTTCTATTTTTTTTATTTCTAACTTTTTATCATTTGGTTCCTTTTCTTGTGGAATTTCTTGTATTTCTTCTTTTTTGGTATCGATATTCCCAACACTATCGTTTTTTATATTCTTTGTTTCCGACTTATTTTGTGCCTGCTGTGTCTCTTTTTCTTTTATTACCTTTTTCCTCACAGGCTTCTCTTTATAGGTTTTACCATCTTTAGAAAATTCATTCTCAGACTTTGTATCTGACTCCTTTTCTTCCTCGTCCATTTCTTTTTCTATCTTCTCGCTCTTTTTTATCGGTATCCCAAATACCCGAAAATAGTAGTTTAGATTTTCTTTATACTCGGCTCGAAAAGAAAGAATGTGTAACAACCAAGTGGTACGAATACAACCTTCTATTTCATTGTCAGCCTCTTTTTTCAACTCAATCGAATAGCGAAGAGGCACAAACAAAATAAGCCCAATGCCTAAAAGAAACAATCCGAAAAGAACAAGTAAAATAATACCGATGATTTTTAAAATCATCAAAATTATATGCAATGTGCCCCACTCCCCTTTCTATCCGTCAGCCGAAATTTTTCCCTGTGATTTCTTTCCATAATACGATTTCACATCAAATCCTCCGGTCTCACGATATATTCTTGTTATAATCGCTGCCGCCATAATCATTGCCTGTTTTCTACTAGATGCCAATCCCAAAATAAAGCAGGACTTCCTTTTGTAATATGGAAACAACAATTCATTGACATTCATAATATCTAACAAATTTTCGGGGTTTGAGGAAAATGCAACACAAAAAACCGGATATTGAAGCTTCTCTTTTTCAATTTTTTCTTTTATGTGTTGCACCGTATGTTTTGTAATTCCGTCCAGATACAAACTTTCAAACCACTCAACCATATTCTATCCTTCCATAATAGCTTGAATCACGTTCATACTTGCCTGACGCTCTGCATCATCCTGGCAACGTTCCAACGCCTCACGAATGTATTCTTCCACCTCTTTTGACGAAGTGAAAAATACTGGAAACTTACTAATCGTAGCCGCTATCACTGCACGATTGATACACATTTCATTTTCAGCAAACTGTGTCTTTAATTTTTCTAGTAACTGCTGTGTCTGCTCTGCTATATATGCCTCATCCGCAGTTTTTTCTTCCTCTTCTTCATTAAATTCAATAAATGTACCAGAAGCTGCCAAAAGCTGCTGGATTGTATCCAATTTCACAAAATCTTCTATCAGATTTAACTGTTCCAACTTCTCTCTATGACTAATCTGAAGGTCTACTAATACTGTTTCCAATTGCAGCATATCCTCCACAAGTTTCTCCTGTTTTCCTTCTGTAAGTACCAACTTCTCATCCAGACTGTCTGGAACCCCTTTCCAGTCTCCATCCTCAAACAAACCAGAAATACATTGTAGCATTTCTACACAAGCTTTATCGCTTGCATCTGTTAATGGCTGTCCATCTTCTGAAGTCAAATAACAATATAAGCTATTTAACACACTCTCAATTTCCACATACAAATCAGCCACTTCTGAAATGTATTCTGCTGTTTCTTCTAACTCATCATATGCTTTGTGGAACTCACTTTCAGACAAGTCAGCAAATTTCATCTTGCCTAATCGTTCTGTAAACTCTTTTACATCCAGAAAATACTCTTCTACTCCATCCGGTTCATATAACATCGCACTGGTTTCCAACATATAAATATAACGGTCCACTGCGGATCGATCCGAGTCTTTATAGACAGATAAACTATTTTCAATCAATTGAAAATACTTTGAACGTGCCATTCGAACTGGCAACTCTGCCAAAATTTCTTTTATACTCTCATTGATTACCACGTTATCTTTTCCACTAAAAATATATTGATACACCTTTTGCACAAACGTATCAATATCTGCCATTGGAAACTCTTTTTCGTATTTCAATTCAATACGGTTAATCACATGCTCAAAAATTTGCAGCTTGTCCGTATACATTGTTAATACCTTCATTTTTCGGATTACATCACTTCTTGTAGCCACAAGTAGATCAATCTTTTCTTGCTTTTCTTCTGCTGTCAGTGACTCTCCGCAAAATGTATCTTTTACAAGTTGATTGACAACAGAGATTGTCTCCTGTAAATATCCATTTTCCTCGCCTGTCTTTTCCTGTAATGTTTCATAAAGCATGTAATACTCTAACGTAACATGTAAAACCGATACCTGATTGTACAAATCAAACAATATATTTTTATAGGCAGGAATATTTTCATCTAAATCTTTTCCTTTATTTATTTTTCTTACTAAATCTTTTACCTGACTCATATGTGTTTTCTCCTTTTCCATGCACTTAACGTTTATTATAGCAGTATTTACCAAAAAAGAAAAGCTTTGAATCAGAAATGCCCTGCGAGAATCGCTTCTCACAGGACATTTAATCATCTTTTATACAGATGCTAATTGCCAACTGCTAAACCAACGTAAAAATTTCTTTACATAAGTTACATCAATCGGATAACCGGAAATAACCGGATAGAACATAATAAATAATCCAATCGCACAAGCTGCATAGATTATGCAAGCAAGTTTTACATTTTTCCTTCCCTTCTCAGTCTTACAAGACTCATACAAATGATACATACAGTAACCAATCATAATCGTAATAAATGGTACACTTGGGAAATAGTGATAAATAAATGTACAACGAGCTACGCCCATCCATGGTGTAAGCTGTGCCATATAAGCAACGCTTAAGAAAATTCCATTCTTATCCTTATAACGGATACTTCTATAAAGCACATAGGCAAATGCTGGAATACCAGCCCACCAAACAAGTGGGTTACCAAACGCACTGATATTTCCCTGAATTGCACCAGATACGCCTTCTACTGCTGGCTTAATTGTTGCCGTATAATACCAGATTGGTCTCTGCATGATTGGCCACTGGTACCAAGTAGAAGAAAATGGATGAGTAGCATCCAATTTAGAATGATAATTCCACATATCAATCTGATTTTTAATCATACGCTGAATCAATCCCATATCCTGTCCATTGTTAAATGGAATGTATGATAATGTATAAATCGTTCCCGGTATGATAATAAATGCTAACACACAAAATGCTAATGTCTTAATCAAATTTTTACGAAAACTCTTAATTATCACTTCATTTTTAATGCCGTTCGTCTCTTCCTTTGGATGTAACCACGCATAATGGTATTCCATATACCGTCTAAACACAACAATAAAGAACACAATCGCCAAACCAATACCAGCATATACGCCTGGCCATTTACTTGCACAACCAAGTCCCATGAAGATACCACTAAACAAAAGCGGTACAAACGTCTTTTTCAACGGTGTATCATAAAAACTCATACAATAATACTGATACATAAAATAGAACATCAGTATGATAAAGAAGGTAACATACACATCAATTGTTGCAATACGTGTCTGTGTAAAATGCATAAAGTCTGCGGCAAACAAAGTTGTTGTAAATGCTGCAAGCCATCCCTTCTTAAACACTTTTCTTGAGAACATATAAAAAATTGGCAACATAGCAATACCAAACAAAGTACCCATGATACGCCATCCAAATGGACACATACCAAAAATACGAATACCAATAGACATAATAAATTTACCCAATGGTGGATGAGTCCATTCATAATTGTACAAATTCTTTGTCATCTCATATGCCGTTCTAGCATGATAAATTTCATCAAAATATGTACTATTGCGGAAAGTTGTAATATCCGGGTATTTTTTCTGTTCATCAAACAGATTTGCATAATCCGCTGCATTTACAGGTTGTACAGAATTTCCCTGTTCATCAAAAAATACAAGTTCATTGATTACTGTTTCGTTGGAATTACAACGAAGTCGTACATAAGGCTGTGTGACTGAAATATCTGCTGACGCCCAACAAAATACACTACTCATTGTAAATTTAGATGCCTCTCCACCTAAAGATGCCACATCCTGTGAATTTACAGAAACAGGTGTCCATGTAACATTATCTGCACTTTCTTCCAAATAAAATTCACGATTTTCGTATCTTCCATCAAAATATGCTAACTTAGTTAAATTTGATGTTTTATTTGTAAAGTCAAAATATATAGTATCACCCTGTGTATAAGTTTCCCAGTAAGTCTGAGGTGCATCCTTATCTCCCAAATTAAACAGAGCAATAGCGGCATACACAAGTGTAATGGCAGCAATCGCAATCCAGTCAAACTTTGTCATCTTCATCTTGCTTTGACTTTTTCTAGGCTTCCAATCTTTCCAGTATTCCTGTATCTTCATCAATATACCGTCCTTTTTTATTCCATGTAAAAGATTCTCCTCAACCGTTTCTTCTGCCTGACCTCTTTCTAAAATCAAATCTTTTATGAACACCACAATAATGCAAACAAAAAGAAGTACATGTAAAACACCAATTACTCGTGGAAACTTTGCATGCCAGTCAAATTTATCCGGATAATACTTAAAAGCATGCCATATATTATTAACCTGTGCTATCGTTAATCCCATAAATATAAAAAGGTATTCTTTTCTTGGCTTGTACAAAAATGCTAAAATCAAAAGTACAAAGATTGGGAACATATACCTCTCATGTACACGGACTGACATAGTAAAGAAACCAGCCGCTATAAATGCACCAATTAGGAAATATTTACTTCCATTTTCTTTCTTTCGATTGATATAGCAAAAGATTGTTGCCACCACCACAAGTAAAATAATAAATATAGTTCCCCATTTAGCGTAACTCATCCCTAAAGCTGTTTCATCCTGACTATGCCAGTTTAAACCAAACATCTCCCAGAAATTATAAGCATTTACAGATGCATACTCATAAGAACTCATCGTTCCCGTATAGAGAGCAAGTACACCCAACAACATCTGAAACAGCTTAACAAAGAAGTTACCTGTTGCTGCAGTCAATCCAACAGCCGAAACAGGAAGCCATGTCTGTGTGCCATTTGTAAGCGTATTAGCAGCAAAAGTAATCCAATACTGATCAAAACGAAATGGAATTGTACAAGCAAACATTAATAAAATAGCAAGTATTCCAAAACCAAGTTCCTTAAAGAAACGTTTCACAGAAAAATTATTTAAGATAACCTGATCTAAAATTCCATAAATCAAAACCGGTGTTAATACTAACGCCTGCGGTTTCATCAATATACTGATTGCAAATACAAAATAAGACGGAATCAACTTATGCTCTGCAATCAATACGACCATCAATGCAATAAAAAATGTAAATACAGAATCCACCTGTCCCCACATAGCAGAATCAATCAAAATAACCGGATTGAACAAATAAAATGCAGAAAGAAGCAGGGAAGCTCTTTCATCAAAATACTTGCGAGCCACTTTATAAATCAATGCACAAGTTGCTAAATCAAACAATATTGCAGGCATCTTCACTATTATAGTAGAAGTAGCCAAAGATGGTACCATATGGCGGAACCAACCTACAATCCACAAAATATAAATATATCCAGGCGTATAATCTGTAAATCGATCCTGTATATTATAGTATTTTCCTAAACCATCCTGATATGCCCAGTCTGACCAATAAGAAAAGCAATTCATATCCGTCTCATATCCCGAATCAATCTTTGCTAAAATAAATCGAATCAGCAACCCAACAATCAATAATATAGCCAAATTTAGCCAATTGATTGTCTTATTTTGCTTCACTCCCATTGTTACTGTCTTTTTGTTCAATATCATAGTAATATACAGAACAAATATCGCAAGCAAGTATACAATGGTAAACACATTTACCAGTCCCATTTTCATCCTCCATTCTGCGTACTACGCAAAGTAAATATATTATTTTTTCACATGTTCATGTGTAAACAAATGATCGCTACAATATTCATAATTTCCATCACATTTTGAACAGAACCGAAATTCTAAATTAGGATTATCCAATTCTGTCCTACCACAGATTGCACAACGATGTCTTGGCTCTCCTGCTTTTGTCGAAGCGGTACGCACCTGTTTGTGAAATTGTCGTCTTCTCTTCACTTGTGCCATAGTTGGTCTTCTTGACTTCCATGACCAAAGTGCAAACAACAGGAAGTTTGCCATACTAACTAACATTGCAGTTCCCAGTACATAAGCTCCTCCTGCAAAATTTGTAATAATATTAAATGCAAGAATAACGCCATACAAATATCCAAGCCATTTTACTTTTAAAGGAAT
Source organism: Clostridium sp. CAG:411 (assembly GCA_000437275.1). Classification (GTDB taxonomy): domain Bacteria; phylum Bacillota; class Clostridia; order Lachnospirales; family Lachnospiraceae; genus CAG-411. The sequence continues at coordinate 145,043 of FR899741.1, forward strand.
GACCATCATAAATAGTACCTGCACATCTGGGAACAAAAATGCAAATGCTAAAAACATAGATTGGAATATATAATCCAGTCCAATATACTGTATACCTCCAGCCGAAATACTTGCATATGGTATAGATACTCCAAGCAAGTTCTTATAGGAAATATATATAATCAATGCGGCAATAATATTAAACACGATTCCACTAATGATATATAAGTTGAAACGAAAACTGCCCCATGCCTGTTCCAGTGCATTTCCAATCATATAATACAAGCTGACCTCAATAATCAAAAAGAAAAATGATAAAAACATACCTGAACCGCTACCAATCGCATATGGCGCCATAATAAAGGTAAGTAGTCTCCATATCTGTCCTTTTGCCACCATGTCAAAATCCAGTGCCAGATAACTCCCATAAAATCCTGGTACAATCAGTTCTAACAACGTACCAATTACATACAATCCAAGAATATACTTTATCAAATTTGGTATTGCATATTTGCCGAATTTTCTTTCAAAATTGTTCAGAAACTTCATCCATTCACTCCTTCTTTCTCTTTTTTAGCCTTTCCTGCCATTCCATTGTCATGTACTTTTTATTACTTCTATTATTATGTACATACAATCCTTTCTATTATACAATTTATAAAAATTTATGTCAACGAAAGAAGGTACTAAAATACCATAAGAACTCTTTTCTTAAAAATAAAAAAACAGCGGCAATAAGCTTTTCAACTTACTACCACTGTCCTCTTTAGTCTAATTTGAATTGTGCACGACGCATAATACCGCCATACTGATATCCTTTTACTTTATACTTTCCTTCTCCTTCATAACTATATGCATAGATTTTGAATTTCTGAGAAGCTTGATGTTCCAATACTGCTCTTGGATACTTTATCGTATAAGTTATAACACCAGAATCAGAGGCCAGATCAGACTTCTTTATTTTCCAAGCTTTGTGTGTCTCCCCGTCTTCCTCACTGGTAATCGTAACTGGAGAAAGCGTATTTCCATTCTGATCTACCAAAGTATATCCATCTGACACTTCTTCGTACTCTTCGCCTTTTTTTCCCTGTACTGCTAAAGAAACATACACGAACTCAGCTTTCGTACTGTCATCATGCGCATAAAACTCTACATCTTCTGTCTTATTAAACTCTTTGTCTTCAGAATCTGCATCTACATCAGCATATACAACATAACAGTCTTCATCCCCCTCTGGAATATTAAATCCATTTGTAATTTCCGGTTGTGGTCCTTCTACACCAGCACGTAGCGCAGCGATCATAGTATTGATAAACAATTTTTTCTCAAACTCTGTCATTTCACTAAGTTTGGAATGTCCAACACCTGTATAGGTAACATTTCCCTTATTATAAATGTAATAGTTATTTGCTGCATCATTTGGAGATGCACTATACCAGCCTTTTCCATTTCCTTTATCACTCAATGCAAACCAACATACCACATCATCTGACTCCACATTCAACTGATACGCCTGTCCATGAGTTGTAGAAATTGGATAGGTACCATCCGAATTCTTATATTCAGACAAGTCAAATGGATATTTGGTAATCTGTCCCTCATTGACCTCTGTTACTCGTTGTGTCGCATACGCATCCCCATCTTCAGGTGTAGAAGCCCCATCTGGAATACCAATATATGGCCATCCTTTTCCAGCATCCTTACCACTTTCTTGATTATTTCTTGATAATAAATTGATATACAAAGGATTATATGGTCCAAACCAACCATCAATATGATTTTTCCCCCCCTTATTCCAATTTCTTCTAAAGTTACTGTATTGCATTAATGCCGTATAAGTAAATCCATACTTCTCGCCATCACTGGTTTTTGTATAATTATTACAACTTTTCTTGCTGGAAATTCGTTTGCCTTGATTATAACGATCCAATCCCATCGCATCACGCATCCATTTATTAAAGCCTTTTCCATTGGTATTTTCCATAAAAACAGAAGTGTTCTTTTCATCTTTCAAGGCATTTTCGTTATTAATCTGGGAAGTTAAATCGTGCGAGAACATGACACTCCTTCCTGCATCAATATAATCCTGTATATCCTTTGCAATCTTAGTATTGTTAAATTCCAAATCACGATAACTGTCTGCAAACCCAAAAATAATCATATCATATTTTTCCTGCAAATTCACTCTGGATAACTTCTCTTTATAATTTTTATCATACCAACCACCATGATCTTTATTGTAGTATTCCGAACCATCTTTTCCATAGGTAAAGTCCTGCAAATCAATTACGGTTATCTTAATATCAAAATCTTTACTTACCTCATCTTGTTTCAAATACTTTGTAAAGGCGGAATCTGACAAATTAATCTGTTGTGCTTTTCCTCGTCCCCAATCAGTATTATGCTTATTATTTCCAGCTACCGCCTGCACCTGTAATACATGTACCGTTCTTTTGGCTACATCATTATTCGTAAAACGAATGGTACTATAACCAATCTGCGAACAAACCATTCCAGGATTATTTTTCGGATACACTTCTATTTTCCATGTGAATGCACCTGTATAACTTGGATTCATACTAAATGTATAAGTATAATTACTCCCATTACCCGTAAAACTCTTTCCACCTACACGTTCTGCTTTTGTAAAACGACCATCCGCATTTTTATCAACGTAAAAGTTCAAAACAAAATCCGCAGTAGAATCCTCTGGGTTGTCAACTTTGTAACTAAATGTAAATTTACGATTTTCGGAGTTCTTATCAAATTTATAAACATTACATTTACTTAAATCCGTATATGTAGTTCCACCTGCTCGCAAACTAGAAATTGTAAGCGTTGGTTTCTTCTTTGTCAAACGATTAATTTTTTCATTTGCCTCTTCATCGGAAACAGAACGATAATTGAAATCTAATGATAATAAATCATCGGCTCTTTCCTTTAAGAAATTACGCATATTGTTATTTGACTTGTCATTAAAATACATCGGACTATCTTTTTTTGCATCTTTAATCAATCCATCTGCCACTACAACTGGAAGCCCTGTATCCAAATAGGTCGTTAATTGTTTTTTCTTTAATTCTGTTATATCATTTCCAGAATAATGTAAGGTACCACTATCTCCAGCATTAAAAAATGCCACACCATTTGAATTGCTGCCATTACTGTTTGATGTATCTGTCAATTGTCCATAATTAAACAACACTTTTGCACCTAAATGGGCATAGATTACACCATTCATATGTTCATTTTTAGACGAATAATCCGTGATCAATTTTCCATTGCTATCTTTCTTTGTATGCAACCCTTTTATATCATTACCAATATATACCAAATCATAGTTTGATGCCAATTCACTTGTCTTACCCACATACTCGGCCGTTGTCATCTTCGTAATCTTTAACTTAAAGGTGTCTTTTGTCGTGTAACTGGTATATGGTAATAACTGTTCAATATACGCTGCGGATAAAGAGAAATGATTTGCTGGTTCCAACTCTAACACATCATAGGTTTCTCCATTGATACAAGAACGAGGTTTATACTTTAATATTTGCACTATTTCATTCTTGCTATCTAAAAAGGAACTCGACTTATTCTGCTCAAAAGAAATGCCATTACAGTTAACCCACTTTCCACTCTTTGGCTCTAAGGAAATCGACATATCATTTTCCCAAAAGCTGGTATCTCCCTCTTCATGATCGCTATGTTTAATCTCTTTTTTACACGGTAAAAAAGTATAGGTATTCCAATAGGACGCAGCATTTCCAGACTGTAAAGCGTACTTTCCGCTTCCATCGATTAACTTACTTTCCACAAATAAATTATAAAACTCTGCCGGATCACGGAACATCGACATTAAATACAATTTATACATATTATTATTAGATGCTGCTTTGGATGTGCCTGCTTTATAAGTGGTCTTCTTAAACAGGTCGCCATTTGCTTCCCACGTATCCTTTGTCTTAGAAGCATACTTTACATTACGATTTAATTCATATTGTACCGTATCTACACTCTCGCTATCCGTAGATAAAGCATCTGTATAAATTTCTTTATCCATCATAATCGGAAGTGGATTTTCTTTGTCTGCAACATATTGGAAAATCGTTTTGACTACACTCCAACTTGCATCACATTTACCACTTGTAAATTTTTGTCCTGGATTACTTTCCCCTGCATAATTTTTGGCAAGGTCCTGCTGTGCTGATTTTGCTCCGTCTACATAAGATTCAGAGACATAAATAAGATCTGTCTTATCTAGCAATGCCTTGATATCACTTGTCTCAGCGGCATTCAAATCTTTCGCTGTAACGGTCTTTACAACAACCTTATCATCAGAACTAATCTGTGAAGAAAACATGCTTCGCAAAGAGTTTGTATTAATAGGGAATGACTTGCCGCCTACAAAGGTATACTTGTTATTTGCCTGAATGGAACTTCCTGATGCAGTCTGCTCCCAATATTTATCCATATTATCATAAATTTGGTTCAATTGCTTATAGGTTTCTCCATCAATTGTTTTCTTTAACGTAACTCCGCCACCTGCAATCTTTGCAATTTCATCTGCCTTTCCAGCCTTTGATGCTTTTAAAATATCAATAGGCTCTGATCCAGCCTGTAAATAACCAAGCTGGGCATAACTCATGTCTGGAACAATCTCCAAAATAACAAAATCCCCTGCATTAGCGGAAGTGGCTATACTTGCAACCACATTAGAATGATTCTTCTCTTTTACTAAGAAATCGTTATTTAGAAAGTAACCAATTGTACCAGCAGCTAAGATAGCAAAACATACGAGTAAGCCGGTAAATGCTCTCCAGTGTTTTTTCATAATCTTTACCTCCTAGATGCTCAAATCCTCTTGAACAATAAAACAAGTTATCATGCTTCTTCCCAACGTTCAATCTGTGATAAATAGCTATTGCGATACCTGTAGTCCAAACTCACATCTTCTAAGAACCACTCTGGCGGAACAAATTGATCTGCCTCCTCTACACTGGCAAATTCTACCTCTGCAAATATCAATCCTTCTAAATAACCATGAAAGATATCAAGCTCCGCTTTTTTCCCATCCTGCAACGGGATCAGGTATCTATCTTTTTCAATCACCCTACCATCAATCTTTTCCTTCAAATGATAGAAAGAAGATTCCGTTAATGGAAGTTCTACCTCATTAGAAATTTTTGTACTATGTTCCTTTTCATTGAGTGATGTTTTTGACTTATAAGTTAAAATATAATCCTCATTTGCTTTTCTTATACGCACTACAGGCGCAGTACACAAATACCCTTGCTCCATGTGTATACATGTATATTTTTCTAATTCAGGTAATTGTTTAATTGTAAATTTCTTTTCAATCTCCACTCGGAACCTTCCTTTCCTGTATCATCTATGGAATTGCAACTATTTCATTTCTTGGTGCTATTGTATTAGATGCCTCATACGTATATCCATCTGCCTTTTTACTTTGTGAAGTAACCTTAGACCAAAGCTCTACGTCCACCTTCACCATAGGTGTGCTCTGCGTAGCACTGGCATCTAACCCTTTTGCATTTAAAGCTGTATCTCCTGTTGCTGTGGCAATTGCATACTTAATGCTATGCACACCTTCCGCAAATAACATTTTTTTAGTTTTCGCTCCCATGGCATCATCATAATCCGCCTTACTATTGCAAGTAAATAAATACAATTTATTATCGGAAGTATCCAACCAAATAATATTTTGTTTTGCTGTTGTCTTGTCTACCACATCACCTGTAGACAAGGTTTCCCCCAAATTATAATAAATGATAAAATATTTATCACCACTACTATTTGTTACATATGCTACATTATTTGCCTCCAATATCATATCAGAAATAGAATTAATGACACTTTGCGCTTCCACCTGTAAGTTTACCTGCTTATCAACCGCCTGATAATTGTTGGTAGAAGCTGCCATAAACTGACCCACTCCAGTAATCAAAATTAAAGACATCAACATAGCGACCAGAAGTTCAACTAAAGTAAAACCTGCATTTCTCTTCTCTCTCATCTCTTCACCATCCTTAATTTTGCTCAATATAATGCTTTCCAGTATCTCTTATCATATGAAGCGTGTATTTTGTTCCTGTCCCGCTGGCATTCTCCATTGCAATAGTAGAGTCACTACTTGTAGTCACTGTGCTATTCTCCACACTGCCAATCGTAATCTTATCCGTAAACGCTCCGCTTCCCTTTTTGAAAGCAATATATATTTTACTAGAACCTGTAAGTTCAACTCCACCAACAGAAATTTTTACATTTCCATTTCCAATTTTCTGCCCATTACTCGCATTTGGTGATATGTTAGAATCTGTTGTACATAACATATAATAATCAGAACCCACCTTATAAATACACATATAAGGTTTATTCTCTTTACTCATAGTATCTAATTTCAGTTTTGTCAAA
>FR899741.1:151514-161867 GCA_000437275.1 Clostridium sp. CAG:411
TCCAGATTTTAAATACCCAAATCCAATAGTAGCCAGAGCTGTAAAGACACCCATAATTGCAACTACAACAATCATTTCAACCATAGAAAAACCTTTTTTTCTATTTTGCTTCATCTTTATCTTCCCCCTTACTACTATTCATTATTCTTTTTCCAGTTTACATATTTAATGCAGCTAGAAAAATCCACACTATCCTGAGCACTGCCAACATCTTCGCCATAAGAAATACCCGAAAATGCTTCAAAATATTTCAAAAAACGTTGATCTAAACCAACAGAACCCTCTTTGGACTTTTGTGCGGAGAACATGTCCTGTAACATAGCAGACTCAGCCGTTACCTTTACATTAGAGCCTGAAAAAGAAACTGTGTTTTTAGAAATGACTAATCCTCTAAAATTACAATCCACCTGTATATTACAATTTGATACTACAATTGCAACAGTATCATTTGAATTGGTAATTCCTGCTGCATTTAGAACACTCTGTAAACCTACAGGAATTTCTGTTCCCATCTCTAAACTAGTATTTCCAGTATCGTTTGTCTCAACTACAAAAATAGCATAAACATTTTTTCCTTTTACATCTACTGGTACCGCCTTATATTTAATACTATTTTTCAAGGTTTGGAAACCATACAAGTTTCCGCTTTGTTTTGCTTCATTTACAAAAACATAAGAACTTCCATCCTTTGTCATTAAGGAATCAAAAATTGGACTTTCCTTTTTGTCTGTCAAATCAAATCCACCTTCTCCATCGGAAATTCCTGTCTGAATATACTTACTCCAATCTCCATCCGTAAGTGTTAGCTGATAAGATTTATATTTTGCCGCTTTTTGAACGGATTCTTTCTTATAATAATCTTCATTATCCTCGGTAATATTGCCATCCTGTGATTGCAATCCGTCTGCCTTGCTACTATATGTCAATGCATTACCTACCGTAAGAAGCGAAAGATTTTGCGAAATAGAAATATCCAATCCACTAGGGAACTCTAAATATTGACTGCTCACAATTTTCTTTCCCATCTCATTTTTATCACAGTAATTTTTGAAATAACGGTCTGCTGCTGACTGATTCTTAAAATTATAATAGAAATAAACCATCGCTGCATCCGTTGATGTACCAGATAAATCATATACATAATTTGTCACTGGTTCACTTTCATTCAAATAGCTTTTTAATGTTTTTGCGGAGCTATCAGACATAGGTGATTTGCCTTTATCGATAAGTTCTTTATATTTTCCAATTAACATAGGATTTGTAAATCCCTCTGACAAATCATCATTTGATACTAAATAAAAATTCTGATCGGATTTTACAGAAATCGATTCACCGATTGGTATATCTTTTCGCATACTGCTTCCTGCTTTATTTCCTATTTCTGTACCACTATCCTGATTTCTGGAAATAAATGCACGTCCACCTAATAAGATTTCTGACATTTTATTTCCCATAAATAAAGAAGAGTGTTTTCCATTGATTACAATGGCACTACTATACTGAGAATTTACTTCATTTCCAGAATCTGTGTCTCCTGCATTATTCTTATTAAAACTATAACCAAAATATTTTCCTTCCAAAAACTTTACATTTGATCTTGGTCCATCTAAAGACAAATCATCATGTACATAACTATCGCCATATACCGTTAATTTTGCCTCACTGGTTGAATCCTTTAACACACTGGTCGTATAGTTTTCTGCCCACACTTCAATTGGGTTATCCTGTGATCCCAAAGTCAAACCACCACTTTGTTGCACATTGATATTTCCTCTTGTTACCAAACGACTACTACTTCCACCAATTGATAAAGTATCTCCCTGCCCAGAAACATTAAGTCCATTTAATCCTGCATAAACATTTCCATTGACAGAAGCTGTCTTTGTACTATTTAAGGCATCTACCTTATCATTACCAATGATAGCATACTTTGTGAAATCTGGATAAATATTTCCACCTTCAAAATTAAGTTTTGGAACTACCATTTTAATGTCCGTTGTAATCCATGTAGAAACAGCTCGGTCTGTATCACCTTTATTTTCAATATACTTTACTTTGACATTTTTCAAAAGCAAGTAGCGTTCTGCATCATAATCTGACTCATCTCCATACTGCAATGTCAAAAGAGCATTTTTGTCATGATCTTCCATGTCAATAAAGTCTGAAACATCCGGCTCGCCATCTGTAGTAAGGGCATTCTTCATGTATTCCTTTAATTGTCTTGGTTCATAGGTTACTCCAGGTGCTAAATCATTTGCCGCAGTCATTGCCTGCCCTGGTGCCAAAATTCCAATTAAATTATTCAAATATCTCTTTGCAAATTTATTTTGTATTGTATTCTGATCTGTGGTGTTAATTCCATCAGCCGCATAACTTTGTAATAAATCTACATATGCCTTTTTCATGGCTTCCTGTGAAATATTTTCCAATGCGATATTTAATTTATCTGTCACTGCCTCAGCACTGTAAAAATTCTTTTTGATGCTTCGATCTGTTCCTTTGGTTTCCACATTTATCAACGTTGCTCGGAGAATAATGGTAGAAAGAATACCTACGAAAGCAACTGCAATAATAACAAATACCAAAGAAGAACCTTTTTTATTTTTGGTGTTCATTCGCTGTTTCATTCTTTACTCTCCTCTCGTTGAAGTCATTGTAGCACACTTTTTATTATCTTCATCATAAATAGTAACCGTAACCTTTGCCAAACGTTGGATTGTCTCATTTTTTACAATGTTATCCATAGATTCTTTTGTTTTGGCATCCCCATTTACTGCATAATTTAAGTTTGAAAAAATAGAAATCATACTTGCATCGCTGGAATGATCATTTCCTTCAATAAGAATTTTCTTTGTAATCTGTGAACGTGAACCATATTGTTCTGCAAATTTGTCCATCTCATCACCAGTATAAGAGGTATTAATGCTATTAATACTATACACTTTCTGACACACCGCATAAACTCCATAATCACATTTCCAATCTGGATGTTTCTCATAATTTACATTGATATCAATTCCCTGAAAAATATTTGTGGTTGTATTATACACATCATAATTGTAAAACAAATAGATACCTTTTAATTTTTCGTAAACAACTTCTTCATTATATAGATATGCACTTTGAATCTTCTTTTCACATCCTGCAATTGATCCATCCATACTATATTCATCATAAATGGTAACACGAACCATACCATCGGACACTTCTACACCAGGAGAATTTGTGGTATCTGTAATGTCTACTTTAATTTTCTTAGTCAGCTTAGCTGCCAGTGTTTCCAACGAAATATCATTTCCTGTCTTTGCATGATAACGACTTTGATATTCATATAACGCGTTCATTGTCTCGTCAATCTCCGCAACCATAACCGTACTTCCTGAACCAAGAGAAGAAATCACAGGCACTTCTTTATCGTTTAAGTGACGATATGCATCTGTATCAACTGTAATTTCTGCTCTATATTTTTTTCCGTCACTTTCCAATCCATTTCTTACAAAATAATACTTTGTATTTGCATATGTACCATCTGCATTTTTGATAGCAGTTGTACACTTCTTCTTGAAATCCGACTCGGTGCGTACCAAGTCTGTATTTGTAGTATCCTGATAAACAGACACCATATCTGCAATCGTATCATAGGAGCGTACTTCTTCCATCACAGACTGTCCTACGGTATTAACACGCTGCATATTTTTAGCATTTACGTTCGTTTTTGTACTATGTGAGAAAAAAGTCAACATCGGTGTAAATAAAATTCCTACCATGGCAATACTAACCAATACTTCCATTAAAGTAAAACCTTTTGTATTTATTTTGTTATTTGTCATGCCATTTCTCCTTCCATAATTTTTTCTATACCTTTTTTCCACAAAAGGCCAACCGGCTACTTAGCATTACCAGTTGACCTATTTCTTGTCTACTTCTTCTTTTTAGCACTCTTTACTTCTTTAGAACCAAAAATATTCGCAACACCAAGTTTTACATCTTTATTCTCTGGTGCTTCATATTTGTTGTCGGAACCATCCAAAGAATACATGCACAAATTCATTGTTCCAGCAAGATTGCCACTTGTCTCGTCGTATCCAACGGTAATTGTCTCTACAGACATTTTATCGTCATATCCATTAATATAATCAAGTGCCTTTGTCAACTCGCTGTCAGTACATGTAAATGCTAATGTCAATGTTGTCTTATATCCCATCAAAGATGGATATGTTTCCTGCGAAACACCTTGTACTGCCACAGATGACCTACTTGAAATATCCTCTTTTTGAATGTTTGCTGTTCCTGCCTGTTGTACTTCTTCCTGATTAAAGAACAAATTGTTTACAGCCAAAGTAACTTGCGATGAAAAAATATCTGTCTGATCTTCCAAGTCCGCAAGAATAGCAATTGCCTTTTCATGTGTCATCCCAGAAGGGAATTTTTTCAAAATATCTTCCCGATTATTATTAAAGGTAATAATCTCCTGTTTCTTTTCATCTTCATGTGCAATCTTGTTATCTAATTCCACCACATAGGAAGACAATTCCTTGTTTTGTTCTTTTATGGTATCCGCCTTTTTCAAATTTGGCGAAAAGACACCAAAATATGCAATTGCCAAAACCAATATTGCACCTAATATAAACAATAATATTTTATCTCTCTCTGATACATTTGATAAAACATTTGTTTTACTCTTTCTCATATCCTACTCCCTCCTAATTCTGTGTTGTCGTATCTGTTGTACTCGTATTTCCAGTTGTATCTGTTGTGTTCGTTCCATCTTCTGTTGTATTATCCGCTGTATCGTTTTCTTCCGTAACCTCATCATCTAAGGAAACTTTTTCGTCCTGTTCTGCATGGAATGGATTGTAAACACATATTACTGTAAATGTTTCTTTATCTGTATCCCCACTATCAGCCACTTCTTCTACAATATTTGCAACTGTAGCATTGGAGATACTTGGAATTTGTTTCAACTGTATCAACAACTCTGAAATAGACACCTTCGAGGAAGTTGCTTCTATATTTAATGTCAACTCTGTATCATCTGATGTCAAAGAAAGCACCTTCATATTTGATGGCATAACAGATGCAATCTTATTTTTCAACTCATTAAGTTGGAAGTTTCGATTTGATGTAAGGCTATACATATAAGATGTATATTCATAAGCCTCTTTTGCTGATTGATGCGTTGCATACACATCTTCAATATATTTTTTATTTTCAATCTGCTTTTCATAACTATTATGTTTAAACTTCACCACCTGATAATTAACAACAGAACCAACAATCAGAACTACTGCAACTGCACAACTGGCAGCAAAGACAATAGAAGCAAGCTTTGAATCTCCTGATTTTCTCTCTGCCTCCCTCTCTTCTGCTGGTAAAAATCCTACTGGAGCAATGGATGCACCAATTGCAGTCAAATAATCTGCCTGATTTCCTTCTAGTTGCAATCCTTTTGCAAAACTAACCGCAAACAGACTATCAATCTTCTTCACATCATATCCTGTCTCGTTTGTGAATAGTACCTCAATGCCTTTGAATTTTGCTCCAATACCCGTTAGATAAATTGCATTAATACGCTTTTCTGAATTTCTGGACATATAATAATCCAATACACGATTTACATTGTTCATAATATATTGGATAGTGCTTGTAACATCCTCACGTCCACGAATTTCACGCATTACATGATCATAATCATCGGATGCCATTGGTACGCCTCTGCCAACTTCCCCGCCCATATCCACATGGGAATTAATGATGTTTTCCTGCATCAAAAGCTGCATTGCCTCGCGGCTGTTATTCTTTTCAAATACAGCATTATCTAATACAGCAGACACAATATTCATAGCTCCATAAGGAATGGTACGCTGCAATGATAGTTTTTCATTTTCCATTACATTTACCAACGTAGTCTGGTCATTAATCTGAACAGATACATTTACACCTGTACCAACCTGTTTTTTCAATAATTGATATGCACTGTTACCAATATAATCAATTGCATATATATGTAACCCTGCAACTTCAGCAAATCCATAAATATTTTTTATTAAATTATTTGGTGCTGCCAAAAGCAATAATTTAATCTTCTTTTCTTCCTTTGTATTAATCTTTTCCAAGATGGAGTATGAAATAGTATACTCAGAAACATCTAATGGAAAATATTCTGTGGCACTAGAATCAATAATTGCTTGAATTTTACTATCTGCCACAAAAGGAATCACAACTTCTCTGTTTGCAATCTTTGTTGATGTAATTGTAAAAATAACATCTTTTGTATTCATCTTTGCAGAAGCCAAGTTTGACTTTAGCGTTTGTGCCATCAAGTCCTTATCAAGGATAAAACCGTCTTCTACAATATTCTCTGGTGTGTCAAATGTAATGCAATTGCTTACATGTGGATTTTTCTTACCGGCTTCCACCTCGCAAACGCGAGTTTGATGTAACCCAATTTCTATACTTAATACTTTTTTACCCACTTTTTCTTCCTCCTTAATTAAGGTTTTTAAACGCATTTCTGCATACCGATGTCTTTCACATCGCACAAAATGAAACTGTTTTCACTCTCTGCGACAAGAAAAACTTGTCATTTGTTATTATATTATCTTTATTACGCCTAAAATAAGCCTGATAATCCAGAAATATCACAATACCAATTAATCAGTTTGTCTCCCCAAATCATCACAATATAAATTCCCATAGCCAAATATGGACCTAAGGCAAGTACATGATCTTCGTCAGATACCTTCATCCGAATACTGTGAATTACTGCACCTAATATACAGGCTAAGAAAAATGCAACAATAATCTTTTTCCATCCAACTACTAAGCCTGCCGCCATCATAAGTGTAGCATCTCCACCTCCAATCCAATTACCATTGGATAAGATAAATAAGATTTCCAAAAACAGTCCCACAGAACACATTCCAATAATATAGAGAGAAATATGCTTATAATCCATTGCAGCACATACAATTCCCATAACTCCAATAAAAATAGTAAGTCCTAATGGTATTTCAAACGTGCGAAAATCAATAACAGAAATCACTAATAATGCAGATGTAACGAAGCAATAAATAGAGCTTTGGAAAGTAATTCCGTTTACATAAAAAACGACAAAATATAGAACCGCATTTAACGCTTCTATAATTGGATATTGTTTAGAAATAGGTTGTCCACATTTTCTGCATTTGCCCTTAAAAAACAAGTAGCTAAATACAGGTATCATATCATACCATGCCAATTGGTAGCCACAGTTCATACAATGAGAACGCTCTACGACAAAATCTTCTTTTTCTGGAATACGAAGAATCAACACATTGAGGAAGCTTCCTATAATTAAACCATATATAATTACTAACAAATAAATCAAACTTTCCATCCCTATGTTTCTCCTTTATGTATACTTTCCACCACTAAATAGTGGTGGAAAGCAAATCATTAAAAATTATTCACCAGAATTGCTACTTCCAGAACTTGTTATCTTATTATTTTTATCATCTGCACGTCCTGAGAACTTGTCACTAACAACTAAGCCTTTATGACTTGCACTTTTACTTGCAACAGATACATAACAAACGCCATCCTTTGTAATACCAAATGTAACTGTAGCACCCTTTGCCTCTTTTGACTTAAACGCTTCTGTTACTTTAGAATCTGTATCATATGCCTCTCCTGCAACAGCTACATACTCAGTCTTAACCTCATCTGGTAAATTAGCAATTCCAGAAAAAGTTACTGCTCCACTTGCAGTATACTCTGATTCAGCAATTGCTGATTTAAAGTTTGTCAAGCAAGTATCCAATGTTGTCTCATCCTTTCTCTCTCTAGATTTCTCTAAATAAGGAATAAGCTGTGTACCAATCAAAGCAATTAAGATTGCCATAATTGCAATAACGATAATCAGTTCGATCATTGAGAAACCTTTTTTACCTTTCTTTTTCTGTAGGTCAGTAATTTTCTTTACCATAACCATCTCTCCTTTTCTGTTTGTTTTTCTTCGGCATTATGTATGCCATTTATTAAAAGCATGTCCCCCCCTTACGTGAAACACGCAATTAACCTTGCTCAATTGCACTATACATCTTAAGTATTGGCATATAGATAGCCATTAATATAACCATAATGATTAAACCTAAGACAACAATAATCATTGGCTCCAGCAAAGCTGTCATAGATGTTGTTGCTACCTCTACTTCTTCTTCGTAATAATCAGCAATCTTCTCCAACATACCTTCCACATTACCCGTCTCTTCACCGATACGTGTCATCTGATGTACCATAGGCGGAAATATACCACTCTCTCTTAAAGGAATAGAAAGAGGAACACCACGCTTAATCTCATCTACTGTCTCATTCAATGCATCTCTAACAATTACATTACCAATTACCTTAGATGTAATCTCCACTGCATCCACCAAAGAAATACCTGCTGCAAGCAATGTACTTAATGTTCTGGCAAAGGTGGCTGACGCTGATTTCACAGTCAAATCATTAATAACTGGTATCCGCAATGCTAATCTTGAAAAAAACAGTTGTCCATTTGGTGTCTTTCGAAATACCTGAATACCGAAAATAGCCAAACCAACTATAATAATGAGCAACCACCAAAAATGCTTTACAAAATCACTCATGGCAATAACAGCCCTTGTAATCTGTGGCAATTCTGAACCCAAACTGTCAAACATATCCTGAAACTGTGGAAATACCACTACCAACATAACAATAACAACGACAATTGCCACACAAATAACTACGATTGGATATGTCAACGCCTTTTTTACCTGCCCTTGCACTTTGGCTTGTTTTTCAAACTGTACTGCCATACGTTCAAAGGCAATTTCCAAACTACCGGAAGCTTCTCCTGCTTCCACCATATGTATCAATAAAGGTGGAAATGTCTCTTTATGTTTGCTCATAGCAGACGTAAGACTTTCTCCCTTTTCTACATCTATCTGTACCTGCTTGGTTGCCTCACGAAGCACCTTGTTTTCCGTTTGCTCTGAAAGCATCTGTAAGGCATTTAAGATTGTAACACCCGCAGCTAAGATACTATTAAACTGTCGGCAAAATACACTTAAATCTCTTGGCTTTACCTTTTTGCTTCCAATACTAATATCCTTACTTAAAAAGGTTTGTTCTTTTACCGAAATCGGTATCAGTCCTTCATTCTTCACAAACTCTTTTACGCGGTCTTCATTCTGTGCTTCCATCGTCCCTTTTTTCTGTTTACCAGACTTGTCCACCGCTATATATTCATATGTCGCCACATTATCACCTCTCTACTATTCGTCTTAGAACATCCTCTTTTCTAAAGAACTAGGATCTACGGCATAAGACAGAGCATGATCTGCATCAATCTTACGTTTTAGATACAAATCAAAAATTGCATCATCCATCAATTGCATACCAAGTTTCTTATTGGTCTGTATCATAGATGGTATCTGATGACTTTTAGCCTCACGTATCAAATTCTTGATAGCCGGATTAGCCAACATAACCTCAAATGCCGCCACACGACCTCTTCCGCCAACAACAGGCATAAGTTGCTGTGAAATAACAGCTTCTAACACCTCTGCTAACTGAATACGAGTCTGTTGCTGTTGTTCTGGTGGGAACACATCAATAATACGGTCAATCGTTGGTGCTGCACCAATTGTATGCAAAGTAGAAAATACCAAATGACCTGTCTCTGCTGCTTCCAATGCAACCTGTATCGTATCCAGATCACGCATCTCTCCTACCAAAATTACATCAGGGTCTTCACGAAGTGCTGCACGAAGTGCCACCCCAAATCCTCCTGTATCCAAACCAATCTCACGCTGATTCATAATTGATTTTTTATGATTATGCACATACTCGATTGGGTCTTCCAATGTAATACAATGATGCGCATACGTCTCATTGATGATATTCATTAAAGAGGCAAGACTGGTAGATTTACCACTACCTGTCGGTCCAGTCACAAGAACCAATCCTCTTCTAAGTTCTGTCAATCCTAATATCGAAGGTGGCAATCCCAATTGTTCTGGGGTTGGAATTTCTGTATTAATCAAACGAAGTACGCAAGCATAGGTACCCCTTTGCTTGAAGATATTAACACGAAAGCGTCCCAACTCAGGCAATGAATAAGAGAAATCAACCTCGCCTTTTTCTACTAATGTCTCTGTAGTTCTCTTAGAGAGCATCGGCTGTATCATCTGCTCTGTATCCTCTGGCATCAGTCTTGGACAACTGATCACATCCTCCAAAATACCATTTATTCTAAATTTAGGAGGGATACCCACTGAAATATGAACATCAGATGCACCTCTTTGTCTAGCTTCAGCTAGTAATTCCTGTATCGTAATCATAGCC
>FR899741.1:161916-170136 GCA_000437275.1 Clostridium sp. CAG:411
CCATCTCTGGTTTATTTATACTCTGTCATATCTTTTATTCAAACGCAATACGCTTCATTTCAGAAATTGATGTCACACCGCTTAAAACATACTTTGATGCAGATATACGCAATGTCTTCATACCTTCTGACAATGCCACCTTATTTATTTCATCGGCATTTCCGTGTCTAGCGATAACCTCTTTTAGCTTAGGTGTAATTTCCATAATCTCATACACACCAATTCGTCCATAATATCCAGTATTATTGCACATATGGCAACCAACAGGCTCATAAATAACAGCCTCACTATCTAGCGGCATACCTAACGTCTCTAAATCAACAGCCTCTGCCATACGACTCTTCTTACATTTTGGACAAAGTCTACGCACCAAACGCTGTGCAATTACTCCAACTACAGAATCTGCAATTAAATATGGTTCAATTCCCATATCTTCCAAACGTGTAATGGTACTTGCAGAGTTATTTGTATGTAAGGTACTAACTACCAAGTGACCTGTAATAGACGCTTTAACCGCAATCTCTGCGGTCTCATTATCTCGAATCTCACCAATCATAATGATATCCGGATCCTGACGTAAGATAGAACGCAATGCATTTGCAAATGTCATATCTGCCTTATTATTAACCTGAACCTGATTAATTCCATCTACATTTGCTTCTACTGGGTCTTCTACTGTTACAATATTTACATCTTCAGTATTTAACTCACTAAGTGCCGTATATAATGTAGTAGATTTACCACTACCTGTTGGCCCAGTTACTAAAAGGATACCATGTGGATGACTCAATATACGATCAAACTGTACCAACTCATCTGGTGCAAGTCCCAAATCCTTTTTATCTCGGTTAAGACCTCTTTTCTGGGTCAAACGCATAACAATTTTCTCACCGAATACGGTCGGTAACACAGATACACGGATATCGTACTCTACATTATCTACAATACTTGTAATACGACCATCCTGTGGTTTTCTTTTTTCTGAAATATCCATACCGCCCATAATCTTTACACGGGCCACAATAGCATTCAACAATTCTGTATCATACTGCATTGCCTGCTGTAACACACCATCCACACGAAAACGTACTCTTACTTTGTCTTCCAATGCTTCAATATGTATATCCGAACTTCGTTGTCTTGCAGCCTGTTCAATAATTTTATTTACCAACTGCACGATTGGAGCATTGCTTACATCTGCATTTTCCAACTCTTCTTCTTTTCGACGTTCCGCATATTGTTCCTTTCGCTCTTTTGCAAACTTCTCAGCCACTTTCATAGCTTCTGTATTACCAAAATAACGATCAATTGCCGTTGTAATGTCGCGAGGTGTAGCAATTACCGGCTCAATCTGAAAATTTGTCAAAATTGCTAAATCATCCACTGCTACAATATCCAGCGGATCTGCCATAGCCACACGCAACACATTCATATTTTCAATGCTGAATGCAAATGGCAACAATGTATTCTTTCTAAGAACATCTTCTTTTACTAATTTTAAAATTTCCTCTGGAATCTTAATCTCTGATAGTTTTACACGATCTAATGATAGCTGTCTCTGTAATGCTGTTACAATATCATCCTCTGTGGTCATACCCAATTCTACCAAAACAGCTCCCAGTTTCTTTCCTTTCATATCACGCTGCTTTTCCAGCGCTTCTTCCAACTGTTCTTCGGTAATCACACCTTCAGAAATCAAAATATCTCCCAAACGTTTCTTTTTACGTCCTCGTTGTTCAGAAAATTGTATACCCATATTAAAACCGCCTTACTTTAAAAACTATTTATATTATACTAGCTTTTTTCTGCCTTAGCAAGTACATTTTGTGATTTTTAACCAATTTATTTATCTTTTTCTCCGCTTTTCTATCCTATTTTTCAAACATTACACTTTTTGTAATATTTTCAAAATAACTTTCAAAACACAAAACTCCCTTTTTGCTTTTCTTTTGTATTTTTAGAATACCCACTTTACCGCAATACCATTTCACCAAAAATTCATTATATCACAACAAAATGTAAATAGTAAAAGGCGGTTATTAACCGCCTTCCTACTGTTTTTTATTCTTTCACATCTTTTATACTGAAGCTAACTCTTCCCATCTTATCCTTACCAAGACATACCACTTTTACATGATCACCTAAGGTAAGCACATCTTCTACACGATTGATACGTTCTTTTGAAATCTTAGAAATATGCACTAAACCTTCTTTTCCTGGTGCAAATTCTACAAACGCACCAAATTCACGAATGCTTACTACATCACCCTCTAAGATTTGTCCTTCTTCAAAATCAGAAGTAATAATTTGTATCATACGAAGTGCCTTGTCCATCTTTTCTGCATCAGTACCACAAATAGAAACTGCGCCTTCATCTGTAATATCAATTTTTACGTCCGTCTGCTCAATAATCGCATTAATTGTCTTTCCACGTTGTCCTACCACATCACCAATCTTAGCAGGATCAATCTGTATCTGTACAATCTTCGGAGCATACTGTCCTACTTCTTTTCTTGGTTCACTAATAGCTGGCTTCATACAAGTATCCATAATAAACATACGAGCTTCGCGACATCTCTGAATTGCACCTTCCACAATCGGTCTTGTCAATCCATGAATTTTAATATCCATCTGTATTGCAGTAATACCTGTATCTGTACCTGTCACCTTAAAGTCCATATCTCCAAAGAAATCTTCCAACCCTTGAATATCAGTCAACAATACATAATCATCATCTGTCTCTCCTGTTACCAAACCACAAGAAATTCCAGCTACCATCTTCTTGATTGGAACACCCGCTGCCATCAATGACATACAAGAGGAACAAGTAGAAGCCATAGAAGTTGATCCATTTGATTCGAAAGTTTCTGATACGCTACGGATTGCATATGGAAATTCTTCTTCACTAGGAAGTACTGGTATCAACGCTCTTTCTGCCAAAGCACCATGTCCGATTTCACGTCTTCCCGGTCCTCTGGATGGTTTTGTTTCACCTACAGAGTAAGATGGGAAATTGTAATGATGCATATAACGCTTTCCTGTAATCAATTCATTTAATCCATCTACCTTTTGTGCCTCCGATAATGGAGCCAATGTGGTAACATTGCAAATCTGTGTCTGTCCACGAGTAAACATCGCTGAACCATGTACTCTAGGAATAATATCTACCTCTGCGGACAACGGACGAATCTGTGTCAGCTCACGACCATCTGGACGTTTATGATCCTTCAAAATCATCTTACGAACTGTCTTTTTCTGATATTGATAAACGGCTTCATCAATCATTCCAAGCCATTCTTCATTTTCTGCAAATGCTTCTTCTAACTGTTCTTTAATCTGACGAATATTCTCCTCGCGAACCATCTTATCATCTGTAAATACAGCTTCTTCCATCTGTGCAGGTGGAACCATCTCTTTGATCTTTTCGAATAATTCTTCTGGAATTGCACAACTTGTATAAGAATGCTTTTCCTTTCCACATTCCGCTACAATCTTATCAATAAATGCAATCACTTCCTGATTGACACTATGTGCCATATAAATTGCTTCAATCATCTTATCCTCTGGAAGTTCATTTGCACCAGCCTCAATCATAATAACTTTCTCACGAGTGGAAGCAACAGTCAGTTTCAAATCAGATACTTCCATCTCTGCCTGTCCAGGATTTACGATGAATTTTCCATCAATCATTCCAATCTGTGTCGTTGCACATGGACCATCAAATGGAATATCTGAAATAGCAGTTGCAATCGCTGAACCAAGCATAGCAGTTAATTCAGGGCTACACTCAGGGTCTACAGACATAACTAAGTTGTTCAAGGTAACATCATTTCGATAATCCTTTGGGAACAAAGGTCGCATCGGTCTGTCAATTACACGAGAAGTCAATACCGCATTTTCAGATGCCTTTCCTTCACGTTTGTTAAAACCTCCTGGGATTTTTCCCACTGCATACATCTTTTCCTCATATTCTACACTCAATGGGAAAAAGTCAATTCCTTCTCTTGGTTTCTCAGATGCTGTAGCAGTAGACAACACAGTTGTCTCACCATAATGCATAAACGCAGCACCATTCGCCTGCTTCGCTACACGTCCCACATCAACTGTAAGCTTTTTACCTGCAAGCTCCATTGTAAAACTCTTATACATATGTTTTCTCTCCTTTTTCCAGAAGACGCCGAAACCACTAGACAACACGCAAGCAAACTTGTGTGTTCTATAGAAGTCTCGTCTACGCCTTCTTACTTACAATTATTCTCTGTGCTAGGCACAATACTTTTTTATTATACCACTTCAACTTTCATTATTCTACTTTTTTTTATTTTTTGGTTATACAAATTTACTGTAGGAAAATGAGATAGAAATTTCTCTATGACTTTCCATTTTTCCTGCAATAATTTTACACGAACTAAAAAAACATAGTAATCTTCATGATTATCTATGTTTTTTATAAAAATTTATTCTAATCATTTTGAACAAGCAATCCGTCTTCGATTCGAACAATCCGTTTACATCTATTCGCAATGGCTAAGTCATGCGTTATGAGAATCACCGTTTTTCCTGTATCATTGATTTCTTCAAAATAATTCATAATATCATTTCCCGTACGTTGATCCAATGCACCTGTTGGTTCATCCGCAAGTAATACAGGCGTATCTGAAACCAATGCTCTTGCAATAGCACATCTTTGCTGTTGTCCACCAGATAACTGCAACGGCATTTTGTCTTTCAAATGAGCAATTCCCATTTTTTCTAATTGTTCCATAACCTGGGCTTTTCTATTTTTTATGTATCTGGCACGCAATGGCATTTCTACATTTTCATAAACCGTATACCGATTCATTAATGCAAAATTTTGAAAAACAAAACTAATATTTTGTTTTCGAAATTCGTGCAACTTACGTTCTGAAAATGAAGCTACATTTTCTCCTTGAAATAAATATTCGCCAGAAGTAGCTAAATCCATTCCTCCCAATATATGAAGTAACGTACTTTTTCCAGAGCCAGAACTTCCAACAATACCCAAAAATTCGCCTTTTTCTATATCAAGATTAATTCCACGAATAGCATGTGTACAAGCATCCTCTTTTCCATAGTCCTTTGTAATATTTTTAAGTGTTATCATTTTGTCCCTCCATAATAAAATACAACGCTTCTATTCTGTCATATCTTTCACAAATACATACGTTTTTCTTTCAAACTTAAAGCTGTAACTTTATTCCGAACGTATCATGCGCACAGGTGTAAAAATGTGCAATATGATGTTTGTTACAATTGAAATAACCAGTAACACCAAAACAATCATGCCCACTTCTACAGGCAACATATACGGTAAAAAAATACGCTTTACTATATAATCTATTCCACAACTTGCAAACCACCTTTTCGCAATCCAATACAAACAAGGACAAACAAGCAAAAAAGCCACAATTGAAATTATTGCGTTGTAAAATAAGGCAGAACAAAAAATATCGCGTTTCGAAAAACCAATAGCATACATAATTCCATATTCTCTTCTGTTATTCAATATAAAAACAATTTGTAACGAAATCAACATAAGAATTGCCGTAATTCCAACAATTCTTATAATTTGAGACAAATACTTCAACAAAATAATATTGCGTGTCTGTGAAACTTCATAACGTTCCTGTAAAGAAGAATAATGAATATCAATATTGGATCGTTCCGCTAATTGATCTGCCACAGCTAAAGCTTCATCTATGGAATATCCATCCGCAGAAGATATCCATAGGTACTCCAACAAAGGAGGCTCCTGATTGCGAATTTTGAATACCATATAATCGCTAGATTGTGCTGCATTTCCAATCTCTGATGAAAACTCCATAAGAAGTTCTTCCTTTATCCATGCTTGATTTGGCGCTATGATTCCTGCAACCTGATATGTAACATTCTCTACTTGATATTTCGTTCCAACAGGAATATCTCGAAATCCATAACCTAAATATATATAATAATAGATATCTTTATCATCAAACGAAAGTTCATCAACAGGTGTACCACTGCTCAATTTCATATTACAAAGCTCACTAGCATTTTTAGAAACACTTTCAATATACAACCCTGTTATGTCTTCTTCCATATTCTCAGAACCATAATTCCCCGCTTGGATATTCCACAATGTTTCCAGAGCAGGTGCAGTTTCTATATCCTCACTACAATCTCCAATTACCTGTATTTCTTTTCTTCTCGACAACTGTTCCAAATATTTTTGTATACCATCATTAAAAAAATCATCTTCCACAAGCTGTATAATTCCTGTGTTCTTTACCCCCCTTGTTAATACACGATCACAAGATTCATATACTAAATTTTGACCATGATAAGCCATTAGTGCAAACATTACAAGTAAACTGCACACAAAAACAAGTAATACAGAAAGAACAAACTTACGAAAATGAGTAGATATAGAATCAATTGCAAATATTAATGAATTTTTCATATATGCCTCCTATTCTTCTGCCATCTCTTTGCATGGTTGTATCTGTCTGGTTTTTATTAGTGCAAACAAAACATTCATTGCAATCACACATAACATGCCTATAACTATAATCCCGATTCTCCTCCACCCCTGTTGGGATAAAAAAGATTCATGAAAGAAAAAGCTATATAACATCTGCATAAATGCAGCCAGCACGCTTCCCATTAATGTCAACACAGAAATATCTTTTCCCAACAAAATAGCAAGTTGTCCTGTATGATAACCATATGCTTTTCGAATTGCAATTTCTCGCTTTCTGTACAACAACCACACATAGGATACAATAAAACAGTTACAAATCGAAAAAAGAAAACAAATCGGCAAAAAAAACGAATGATAGATTTCATACCAAGCATTTTCCGCATCTCCATTGTACATTACGTCATATTCTTCTGCATTAAAACCTTTAGATGCCAGTGTTTCTATAAACTGCAAATAGCTATCTTCTATATCATCATGACTAGCATAATAGAAATCGAAATAATTACCAAATAAAGATATTAACTTCTGCTGCAAGTTTTCATCACAATTTTCCCAAACTAAATAAAAAGAGGTATCTACCCCTCCTGTTAATTTGTTATCTAAAATTCCAACAATAGGAATCCGTATACCGTTCAACTCTACATAATACCCATCTGAATCCTCTAACAGTTGAGATTTTAAACTTTCTCCAATAATGGCTCCATTTTTCTGATTTTTTTTATCTAATTTCGTATAAGACAACCCAGTTTCCTCATTTTGTTTCATCAAAACACGTATCGTATATTGGTCAAGGCTTTTGTTCAATTCTACAAGAGATTTAACAAAAATATTTCCCTTTGTTATTTTCTCTGCACAAGATAATGCATCCGCTGTAAGAGAATCCTTGTTCATGGGCGAAACAGTAACATACCTTTCAAATTTATATTGATGCAAATTTTGGTTATCTCGCAACATATTACTAACTAAATCAGATACGTTAATAAGCACAAAACAAGAAATGGCAAGTCCTACAATAAAAAGGGCACTCACATAGGAGTGCCGAAAAAATTTTTTTATCTTCATGGTTTACTCCTTCCTATTTTTGGATTACACAACGGCATGTCCATAATAAACATACTTTTTAGCAAGCTTCTTCTTATTCGTACCAGCCTGCACATAATTACCGCTTCTGTTTGTAATCATATATGCATCACTACCATAAACAGAACTGTTGTAATATACTTTATCCGCAATGGTAAGAGGTCCTTCTAAAAAGTCAACATATCCATGCATCTTTGCATTTATGCCACTGATAGGCATATCATAGGATTTAGCAGCTAAAGCCGTAAAACTTGCTGCAATTGTGCCACATAATAGTAATCCAGCAATTATTTTCAGTCTTGATTTTTTCATATTACTTTTCTCCTTATTGTAATAAATTAGTCCTCATGTTGCATTGTAGTCGCGGCTCACACAAAGAATTGTATCACTTTTTCTTTTTTTATTCAACTTTTTTCTTTTTATATTTATTTTTTTAATTCCATGAATTTACCATAAAATATAGAATTGAAAGATATTATTTAACTTTCAAATATACCAGTAATTAAAATTATTTCATTAAATTGTGTGTTATAATCCACCCTTTATGGTGTTATGTTTTTTTATTTAGTGTATTTTTCATTCTTTTATAATCTTGTATATATTATTATACTTTAATTTTAAAAATGCACACAAGAAAACGTAGCTCAGCAAACTGAAGT
>FR899741.1:170188-206347 GCA_000437275.1 Clostridium sp. CAG:411
TTAAAAATCGTTAATGCACAGCCACGCTTTATCACCTATTTACTTTTTAATTTTTACTTTCTTTACAGCAGTATATTTTCCGTACACTTTTTTGCCTTTGTACATCTTATATGCCTGAATCTTAACATAATAGGTCTTTCCTTTTTTCAGCTTGCTTACAGTTTTGCTAACAGCATTCTTTGATACTACCATGCTCTTTTTGTTTTTTGTAAACTTACTGTTTGTTGCAAGCAAAATGTGATAACCACTAATATTCTTTGCCTTCTTCCAGGTTATCTTCGCCTTTTTCCCTTTTATGTTTGTTACCTTCAATCCTTTTACTTTGGCAATCACCAGTCTTACTACACTTGGATTGCTTGTCGTTACTGTAATTTCGATGATAGCAGAAACTTGGTTTTTGGATGTGGTTACTTTAATCTGTGCTGTTCCAGCCTTCAATCCTGTCACAAGTCCAGATGCATTTACCGAAGCAATCGTTGGTGTCAGAGACTCATAGGTAAGGCTATCTACTGCTTCTGCTGGAATCAGTGAAGTTTTTAATTGTAACTTTTCTCCAACCTTGACAACCGTTTTGTTGTTTTCTCCTGTTACTACTACTTTCGTAGCCGCAGGATAAGAAATTTCCAATTCTAAGCTTTTCACTTGATTTTTAGTCGGATCATTTGCATTATCAATATGCATATAAATAGTAACTTTACCATTGGCTAATGCAGTTACAACCCCAGTCTTAGAGTCAACGGTAGCTTTCGTAACATCAGATGAAGTAAAATAAATATTGTCTGTTGTAATATTTTTTACATCTTCGATTTTTTCTGCCTTTCCTACCACAGATGTTGCATATCCAAATACTGCCTTACTTTCACCTACATTTATTTTATTGACAGGCGCAAATACAACTTCCTTTGTATCTGCAATAACATTTATTGTCCGTGTAGCCACTACATTTTGCTTATTTTTATACTTTTCAGGTAAAATGCTGATTTTTCCTGTACCAACTTTATTCGCCACAAATGTCATAGATGTAGTTTTGTATTGAGTACCTGCATTTTCTGTCTTTACAGGTGTTGTATCGGATTTTACAAACTTAAACATATCATTTGTATCAAACTCATATTTAATCGCATCCAATGAGTCAGACGGATTTGTAGCAAAGTGCATTGTAAACTCATCTCCAGCCTGAACCGTCAAAGGTACATTCTTGTCAATGGCATTTCCCTTTTCATCAACCATGTACACCATAGTCTCATCCGCTGCAACCACAACCTGACATGTTGTACTTACTCCACTACCAAGCGCTGTTATTGTAACGGTCGTAACTCCAGCAGATACCGGCTCTATCACACCATCGCCAGATACTTTTGCAATACTTGTATCTGCACTTTTATATTCCACAATGTCTTTATAATTATTCCATTGTTCTTCTGTATATTTGCTTGTGTCATATGTCAACGTAGGTGTTATTTTTACACTCTTTCCAGAACCCTCTTTTAGTTCCACTTCTTTTTGTGACAAATTAATACCCGTTGCAGGAACTACCACATTAACTTGATATTCTTTTGTGACAGAACCGCACTTTAATGTTACTTTGCTTGTTCCAAGTCCCTTCGGTACTACAATAGCAGAAGAACTTACCGTTGCAACGCCATCTTTCAAATATGTGCGTGGTTCTACCTGTGCAACAGAATAGTTTCCACTCGTCCACACATTTGCCTCGGAACAATCCGCAGGTATGATTTTAGGCGAAAGCTCAATTCCTTTCTTTTCAACGCTGACAACAGGATTGCTATTGGTATCTTCAATAGCGGTACATTTTTTCTTTGTAACATTTACGGTCACTGTTACTTCTGGTGCTTTTGCAATAACAGTATCATCATACATAAAGAAATTAATTGTTCCTTCCATGCTGATTCTGGTTGTACCTTCTTTAAGTCCCTTTACATTTGCTTTATAAATATTCCAACTGTTGATCTGTTGTGTTGTAGCTGGTTCCATCTGTAAAAATCCAGTTGTACCATCCTTTTCTGTTACTTTTATTCCATTTCGCATATAATCTGCAAGGAATGTATTAATCGACAAGGACTCTACTTCTCCAATTGATACACTGACTGGCTCTGGATCCGTTACGGAAAAACTGAAATCTCCAATCATATATCCTCGAAATGCATTATAACTTATGGTTGCTTTCGCAGGCACTGTAATAGAAACTAATTTTCTACAGTTTCTAAATACATCTGCCTTTATGGCATTTGTTTTTTCAGAGCACACTACTTTTTGTAAATACTGACAATCCTGGAACAATCCCTGACTTACTGTTGTTACACCTTCTGGGATACTGCATTGCTGTATCAATGTGATTCCAAATGCAAAATTTCCAATGCTCTCCAAAGAATTTGCCTGTCCTAAATCAATCTCCTTCAGACCATCTTCTTCATCTAATATGTACTGGTCATATCCATGCAATAAGGTATCTAATTTTTTATATTCACAGCAACCATAAAAAGCACGTTCTCCAATACTCTTTGTCTTAGACGGAATAATGATTTCCGTAAAACTTCGGCATTCTTCAAATGCAGAATTTCCGATGCTCACCAATTCTTTTGGCAAAGCACTTTTACTTAATGTCATATTTGCATTATTCTTAAACGCATTCTCTCCAATCGTCTGAATGGATTCTGGTAATGTCACTTTTCTGGAATATACATACTTTTTATCACAAACATTACCCAAATCCAACCAATCAGTCTTATTTAACAATTCACGTTGTGAAATTGAAAAGGCATTGTTTGGTAAAGCGGTCATTCGTTCCGATAATGTAATCTTTTCAAGATTATAGCAATTTGCAAAAGCACTCTCTCCAATTTCCGTAACACTATTTGGCAATTCTACGGAAGTTAAACCTGTATAATTCGTCACATATAACTGATTCGCCAGGCTTTCTCTTACATAATATCCTACATAACCATCCTTCGGTACCAAACTAACTCCTGAAGTTAAATTTTCAGATGTAGAACTAATTTTTTTAATATCTGAAATCACGCCCTGCTCTTTATCATATGTATAAGAAGTATATTGTCCATTTTCAGAATCATAAGACACCTCACTTGGCATTGCATATCTTTTTTCTGCAATGATATACACCAATTCATAACCACTTGGAGAACCTTTTTCCTCATATTGACTCTCTGTTAATTGTGCCGAACGATCCATGTAGGTTTCTTTCACCTGTTGATTTCCTGCATTATCTTTTGTATAGATTAAATACTCTCCTACCGTAGCATTTCCCGCTGGTCTTTCACTGTAGATTTTGGATTTTTCTACATAGCGAGCATGATATGCCACGTTCTGTATTGTTTTTGCTGTACTACAACCTTTAAATGCACTACTTCCTATCTTTTGTAATGTATCTGGGAATGTAACAGCAGATAACTGCATACAACCTTCAAAGGCACTGTCACCAATACTTCGTAACTGTGAAGGCAATGTAATGTTTCTCAAATTTGTAAAGCCAGAAAATAGACTATTCGCAATGGCTGTTACACCTTTTCCCATATAAATATTTTTTACATTTACCTGCTTATCAAAAGCATGTTCTTCAATATCTGTCACACAATCAGGAACATAAATAGACTGTAGCCCATTGGAAATAGCTAAATTCCCATAAATATCTGTCTGATTATAATTGCTTGGCAGTACATAAGTAAATGCATTTTTCTTAATTGTTTTTAATTTGGTTAATTTTTTTAAGAAATCTGTGTCAGACAGACGATTACATCCTTTAAATGCACTATCTTCTATACTCGATAAAATGCTGTTTTCTGCATCTCTTATCTCTACCTGTGTAAGTCCGCTACATCCTTCAAAAACGCTTTCTTGTAAAGCAGATATGCCCTTTGACAAACTAACCTTTTTCAAACTCAAACAATTCCAAAATGCATGACTTTCGATTCCGCCTTCGTCGGTACCATCACCAGTTCCCATTACAGAGTCTGGAATAGAAATCTCTCTGATAGAGGAAGCTTCAAACGCATTACTTTTTATCAATTTCAAAGAAGCTGGAAATGTAATTGTTTGTATTCCACTTCCTGCAAATGCGTTGTTTCCAATCGTAACTAAACTGGTACATTTTGATAAATCAATTCCACTCAAATTAAACGTACCAAGAAATGCAGTCTGTCCAATTTCAGTGACCGTAGTTGGTATTGTAATCTCTTTAATACCACTGGATGCACAAAAAGATGCTGGTATCTTTTTGATGCCTTCTGGTAAACTTACCGTCTCCAAATCTGTACACCCCTCAAACACAGAAGCACCTAAGGATACATTTCCATTCGGAATTTCTACCCTTTTTAATGAAGTACAACCACCAAAGGCTCCCTTTCCAATTACATTTACACCTGTTGGAATGTTAATCGCATCCAGACTGGTACATGCATCAAAAGCAGATTCTTCTATACTCGTCACCGTTTCAGGCAACTCAATTGTTTTTAATTTATTACAGTTTCTAAATGCAAACTTTCCAATCTTTGTTAGCCCTGCTGGCAACTCAATTTCCTGCAATCCTTTACAATTATCAAATTCATAATCGTCTATTACTGTCATTGATACATTGGTAAGTATAATCTTAGACGCCTTTCTAGCATATCCAAGTCCACTGATAGAAGTAATCTGTTTTCCTACTGAAGACAAATCTATTTCTCCACTATATGCCATCAATTCTGCAAATGTTATATCATGTTCTGCAGCTCTTCCTAACGAAGTATTTACAATCCTTTTTAATTCATTTAACAAGGTTCCATCTGGAATTCCAGGTCTATTTGTCTCCTTTGAATCTATCTGTTGTACGATTGCATTTGAATCAACTGTCACAGTGGAATCTGCTGCCTTCACAACTGCTGTTCGTTCAAAAGGATACAAGGCATATCCTGGCATACCTGTAAAAGACATGGCAACTGCCATAGACAATCCAATTGCCTTTTTTGTATTAATTTTCACTTTACCCTTTTTCATTTGCTTCTTCCTTTCTTCTAATTTTTGTGCTACATTCAAACCACAATTCTTGAATTTCATTTTTAATATACACGATTTAATTATATCATTTCTTTTTTTTCAATGCAATCTTCTAATCTTGCATATTTATAACTTTTTGTATTTATCCAACTAGAAAGAAACATACTTTCCTATAGAATCAAAAAAAGATGCCGCTAATACGGCATCCTTTCTATTTTTATTTATTTTGTTGTACTACTTGGTGTTGCAGTTGCTTCTGTAAGGTTCATCTTGCAGTTATCTACTACAAATTCCTGAACTTTACTTAATTTAAGACCAACTTTAATCTGCTCTTTATCATCATCTGTAACCTGTTTCAAAAATTCCTCTTTTGAAACACCGTACTGATCTGCATATTTTTGAATCTGTTCGTCATAATCATCATCTGTAACTTTAATATTTTCTTTGTCGGCAATCAAATTCATAACAACACGGCTAATTGCTTCTTCTTTCGCACTCTTTTCCATCTGCTCATTAAATTCATCTTCGGTAGAACCCATCTGTGTAATGTAATCAGATAATTCTAATCCATACTGAGACGCCAGATTTTCATAATATGTTTTCATCTGTGACTTCAAATCTTCTACATCTTCTTTTGGATAATCTTTAATCTTACATCCATCGATTACCTTTTCCCATGCTGCCTTCTTTTTAGTCTCTAAAATAGATGCATCTAACTTTTCCTGTAACTCATTTTTTACAGAAGCTGCATAATCAGATACATTGTCATAACCAGACACATTATTTTTAATATAATCATCTGTCAAATCATCTACAGCAGGAATTTCTGTAATAGAATTTACTTTTACTTTAAAGACAACATCCTTACCAGCTAAATCTGAGTTGCTGTATGTCTCTGGGAATGTTAGATTAAGACTTAATTTCTGTCCCTTTTTCGCTCCGATCAAACCATCTTCAAAGCCATCAATAAATGTACCAGAACCCAAAACTAAATCATAACCTGTAGCTGTACCGCCATCAAATGCCTTTCCATCTTTCAGACCTTTGTAATCGATATTTACTTTATCGCCTTTTTTAGCCTTATAATTCTTATCTTTTGTAACTTTTGCTACCTCTGTTAATTTACTTTCAATAGAAGAATTTATGTCATCATTTGTAACTTCTGTCTGTGACGCTGTGTAATCAACAGAAAGTCCCTTATAACTTCCCAACTTCACATATTTATTGCCACAACCTGCCAAAGATAATGACATCACTGCTACTAATCCTAACGCTACTATTTTTTTTCTCATCTTGTTCTCTCCTTATCTCAAGTCAAAGCAATTCTTTCTTGCTCCGCTATATCCTTATAACTATATCTACTTTCTCTACTATTTTTACCAAAACACCCTTTTCATTCACCTACTATAAAGGTAAAATTTTAATATAGTTATAATGGTAGTTTATATGCACCACCATACATTTATAACACATTTTGCGTAAAAAGGAAAGTGCTTTTCACATATTTCACAATTTTTTCGTAATTGTTTCAATTTTATATAATTTCTAAGAAAGCAGATAAATTTCCACGCTTTCCCTGAGACGCTCTGTGAGAATATAACAATGTAGAATTGCAACAGGTACATACACAGGATACCCCAATTTGCTCCTCTGGAATTCCAGCTTCCATCAAAATCAACTTATTTGCCATCCACAGGTCTAATTGATACTTTTTCATAGGTTTGTCTATAAAAACGCTCTTTAGCATCTGTTCTACTTCGTCTCGCTCCTTCTGTTGCATCTGCATGATTGTTTCAACAGAAACAAAGCCGTCAAACGCCTCTTTTACATCCTGACTTACCTCATAGCAATCCTGACAAATAGATGGCCCAATCATCACCTTTAAATCATTTGGATTGGTGCCAAACTCTTTTTTCATCTTTTCAACCGTCTTAGCTCCGATTTTTCCAACAGTTCCACGCCAACCAGAATGACTAAGCCCTATCGCTTCGTTTCGTTCATCCACAAAGAAAAGTGGCACACAATCTGCATAAGAGGTACTAAGAACAACATTTTTTTCATTCGTTACCAGCCCGTCAATATCTGCCAACTTCTTTTTTCTTAAATCCGTTCCCTGACAATCTTTCTTTCCTGCTCGATACACAACGGTATCATGTACCTGATCCGATAACACAAGATTTTCCGTTTGCATCCCTAAAGCATGACAGATTCGTCGATAATTCTCATCTACATTACTGTCCTTATCTCCCCTGCTATAACTTAAATTCATCGTTCCCAAGTATCCTTCACTGACACCACCCTGTCTAGTAGAAAATCCATGTCGTATAAATGATATCTTATCATACATTGGAAATGTAAAAAAAGACACTGCCTCCTTTTCTTGAAGCTGCGCCTCATAATTTCCTTTATTATAATCCAAACCAGATACCTTATTGGCTTTTACCCATTTTATCTGCATCCTCTTACTCCTTTTATAATCCATGCTTTTCGCTAAATTTCCATCCTCTAAAACTTTTTATATTCCTTTTCTTGCACACAACAAACTGCTCAAGTACACATCACCACTCATTCTACATGAAATGCATCCTTAATTATTTTGTACTTTTTTCCCAATATACATACTACATCAAAACGACAGGGCACATTCTCTGGCACCCCTTGTTTCATAAGATAGTATCTACTGGCAGCTATTATCCTTTTCTGCTTGCGATAATCAATTGCCTCTTCTGGCATACCATAGGCATCTGTAGAACGATATTTTACCTCCACAAACACATAGTATTCACCCTCTTTTGCAACAATATCAATCTCCCCTATACGGGTATAAAAATTATATTGCAAAATTTTATATCCACAGGACTGTAACACAACTCCTGCTATTTTTTCTTTTTCATTTCCCAGCTTTCTTTTTTTCTGTCGAATCAACTATTTCACCATTTTTTCACGTATTTTTTCCATATCGCTTACAAATACTAAAATCTCTGCTACTACCTCATACAATTCCTTTGGAATATACGCACCAATTTCCACATCTGCTAATGCATCCGCCACTTTTTCATCCTCATGTATTGGTATGTTGGCTTCTTTTGCTTTTTGCAGAATTTTTTCTGCCACATACCCTTTTCCAGTGGCAATTACTTTTGGTGCTTCATCTCCACTTTCATAAGACAAGGCAATCGCTTCTAATCGTTTTCTTTCTTCCTCTGTCATATACAGTCATCCCCTGTTCCTTTACTATCCAAGTATTTTACCTAAAAAACTGCTTCTATGAATGGCACAAGGACCAATTTCTTTTAATACTTCCGTATGTGCTTTAGAACCATACCCTTTATTACTGGCAAAATAATACTCTGGATACATTTTATCATACTCCACCATCATACGGTCCCTTGTAACTTTTGCCACAATACTTGCCGCTGCAATAGAAACGCTTCTGGCATCTCCCTTTATGATACCTACCTGTTTTATGTCTACGCCTGGAATTGTTACTGCATCATTTAGCAACAAATCAGGTTTTACAGACAGCTTTCCTATTGCAATCCGCATAGCCTCATAAGTTGCCTGCAATATGTTAATTTCATCAATTCTAGCTGGAGGGACTACGCCAATTCCCACCGCAACTGCCTTTTCCATAATTACATCATACAATTCTTCCCGTTTTTTTTCGGATAGTTGTTTTGAATCGTTTAAATATAGTATATTTTCATCCTTTGGCAAAATGACTGCTCCTGCTACAACTGGTCCAGCAAGAGGACCTCTCCCCACCTCATCAATACCACATATATAAGGATATTCCTGATACTTGTATTCAAACTCTTTCATTTTTTCTGTACGAAGTAACTCTTGCTCATATTTCTGTTGCTGCTTCTTATATTTTTCTAACAGTTTTTGTACACCCTGTCTTGCATCACTACTATACTCCTGTTGCAATTCTTCCCAGTTTTGTATATCCGCAGCTTCAAATTTTTCCT
Source organism: Clostridium sp. CAG:411 (assembly GCA_000437275.1). Classification (GTDB taxonomy): domain Bacteria; phylum Bacillota; class Clostridia; order Lachnospirales; family Lachnospiraceae; genus CAG-411. Next base: position 179,167 of record FR899741.1, read on the forward strand.
TTATTGCCGCTATTGTCTCTGCCATACCTTTCCCGTCCTTTACTATGCAAACTTTGTATTTGCGCTCTTATTTCAATTTTCCAAACGTATCAAATGGATAAATGCGATAAATTGCCTTTCCAATAATCTGACTTTTTTTCACCAGTCCAACATCCTTAGAACGACTATCTGTACTGTGATTTCGATTATCTCCCAGTACATAATATTCATCTTCACCAATTGTAACTGCATCATATGTATTGTTTAATTCATCCATATTCTCCAGTCCGTAGTTCTCGTTTAATTTGTTTCCATTTATATAGATTATTCCATCTTTAATTTCTACTGTCTCGCCAGGCAAACCAATAATTCTTTTTATGTAATAATTGTCCTCGTCATATTGGAACACAATAATATCAAATCGTTTTGGTTTTCCAAATCGATAGGCAATCTTATCCACATAAAGACTGTCTTCATCATGCAACGTTGATTCCATAGAGGCGCCCTCTACAATTGTATGTGTACCAATAAAATGATTGAACGCGGCAGATAGCCCAAATGCAATCAAGACGCATACAACCAATTCCAAAAAGCGGAAAAATAAGATTTTAAAAAAGCTTTCTTCCTCTTCTTCCTCTGGCTGTATCTCTACTTCTTTTGCCTTTTTAACCTTTTGTTTCTCTGTTTTGTTTTTCTTACGAGTTGGCTCTTTTATTGCATCCTTGCTTTTCTGAATTTTTTCCTGTATCGGCTCTTCTTTTGGAACGAAAACTTTTTGTGTTTCTTCCGAAATAGGCCTTTCTTTCTTTTGCGTTCTTATTGCGTTGCCATAATCAATCGCCTCTTGCAATCGTTCATGAAATGCATCTGGCGTTTCCTTTTCTTTTGTATCCTCTGGTTTTGTTTCTGCCACATGTAAAAAGGTATCTAAATCAAAGACGTTCTGAGGATTATCAAACACACCAGACTTGTAGTATGTTTTAATTTCGCGACATACTCGCAGACTATCCTCTATCTTTTTTTCATCGTACATTGAAACACCCCCTCTTTTGTGTCTCCTTATAGTTTGACTCTATCGTTTATCCCTCTACTTTTTCTAATGTAATCTTTCCAAGTTTTCCACTTCTGAAATCTTCCATAAGAATACTTGCTGCCTTATCTAAATCAAGCTCATCTCCCGGCTTTTTGCAAGATCGTACCTTTGCAATATGTTCCAACGCTGCCACAGGTTCCATATTTTCTTGTGCTTCATATCTATTTGGAAGTACCTGTGGATATTCTTCTTGTAAAAAGTGAATTAACTCAATTGCTAAATCTGTGATATTTAAAATCTCATCTTTTATGGAACCAATCATAGCCAGACGTAATCCAACTACCTGATCCTCAAATTTCGGCCATAATATACCAGGTGTATCCAATAATTCTACATTTTTATTTAATTTAATCCATTGTTTTCCTTTTGTTACACCAGGCTTATTTCCTGTCTTTGTACAGGCTTTTCCAGCAAAACTATTGATAAAGGTAGATTTTCCTACATTAGGAATTCCTACAATCATAGCACGAATAGGACGATTGATAATTCCTCTTTTTCGGTTACGCTCAATTTTTTCTTTGCAGGCTTCCATTACAATATTTTGTACTGCCTTAACACCATTTCCATTTTTGGAATTTACCATGGCAACAAAATATCCCTTGCCTTCAAAATATGCCTTCCATTCTTCAGTTCGTTCTTTATGTGCTAAGTCATTTTTATTTAACAAAATTACACGCGATTTATTTTTCGCTAACTCATCTATATCTGGATTTTTACTGCTTAGAGGGATTCTGGCATCTACCAGCTCAATTACGACATCTATCAACTTGATGTTTTCCTGCATCATCCTCTTTGCTTTTGTCATATGTCCAGGGTACCATTGAAAATGCATCGTTCTCTACTCCGTTTCTTCTTTTTGTGCATCCTGCGCCTTTAACCAGCTTACAAATCCAAAGTCAGGTTTTAAGCGAAGCCATGCCTTTCCTACAATTTCCTTTTTTGTTATCATTCCCACACTGGAATATCGACTATCTTCACTTTGGTTTCGATTATCTCCAAGTACAAAATATTCGCCCTTTTCCAATATAATTGGTTCTTCTGCAACACCAGCAGAAACCATATCATCTACTTTATTTGACTCTTTGTATAGTTTATCGTTAATATATACTTTGCCTTCTTTAATCTGTATTGTTTCTCCCGGAAGACCAATTACTCGTTTTACACTATTGTAACTATGCTCTTTTCCTTCCTGTCGATATACAATTACATCATTTCTTTTTGGCGAAAATCCTACATAGGCAATTTTACTAACAAAAATCACATCTCCATCATCCAAAACCGGGGACATAGACTTTCCGTTGACCTTCGTCTTTTCAAATCCAAATGTAATCAACAAAATTGCCAATACAATTGCAATTATCACTTCTATAAGTAATACAGGCCACTCTCGCATAATACTACGAAATGCCCCTTCTTTTTCATCTCTATATCCATAATCCATGTTCTTTCGTCTCCCCAAGTTGTTTATTTTCTTTTTCTTACTTAATAAGCACATTATACAAATCCTCTTTCAATTTTTGCATAACTGAGCTTTCACAAATTCATTGTACAAGAAGCGTATGGATTTGTAAAGAAAAACCCCCTTTTATTATCGCACAAATTTGTACGAAACAAATGGGGGTAACCTTCTTATTATTTTGGTGATTATCTAACTAATTCTTTAACCTTAGCAGCCTTACCAATTCTGTCACGTAAGTAGAATAATTTAGCTCTTCTAACTTTACCGCGTCTGATTACTTCAATCTTCTCTACGATTGGAGAATGTACTGGCCATGTCTTTTCAACACCAACACCGTTTGAATTCTTTCTTACAGTAAATGTTTCCTTTACTCCACCGTTCTGTCTCTTAATAACAGTTCCCTCAAATACCTGAGTTCTTTCACGGTTTCCTTCTTTTACCTTTGCAGAAACTTTAACAGTATCTCCTACTCTGAAGTCTGTTACTTCACTCTTTAACTGTGCATCTTCGATGCTCTTAATAATATCGTTCATTGTGTGAACCTCCTTTAATATTTAGATGTTCTTATTATCTAATTTATAACAGCGGACCATCTTTTTAATCACAACATTTTTACTTTATCACATTTTGTCTTTAAATGCAATATTTTTTTTCATAATTTTTTCATCTTGCTTCGTAAAGGAAACTTGCGAAAACAAATCTGGTCTTTTTTCCTTGGTCCGCAACAAAGATTGTTCTCTTCTCCATGTTGCTATATTTTCATGATGCCCCGATAGCAATACATCTGGTACCCGCTTTCCTCTCCATTCTACTGGTCTTGTATATTGTGGATATTCCAACAGGTTATCAGAAAACGTATCTGTTATTACCGATATATCATTGTGCAGCACGCCTGGCACTAATCTTGATATAGCATCCATCATTACCATAGCAGGCAATTCTCCACCTGTTAATACATAATCTCCTATTGACACATTTTCATCTACAATTTCTTCTAAGACTCGTTCGTCAATTCCTTCATAATGACCGCACAAAAACACCAAATCCTCTTCTTCTGCCAATCGTTCTGCCATGGATTGTGAAAAGGTCTCTCCCTGTGGAGTCATAAAAAGTACCTTTGGTTTTTTTCGTTTTTCTTTGGCAATCCTTTCGCATACATCCTCATAAGCAAGATACACTGGTTCTGCTTCCATCACCATTCCTGCCCCGCCCCCATAAGGGTAGTCATCTACTTTATAATTTTTATTTTGTGCAAAATCTCTGATATTTGTCACATCTAAATGTAACAATTCCTTCTTCTGCGCACGCCCTGTTATACTAAAACCCATGCCCTGTTCAATCATTTCTGGAAATAATGTCAACACATGATAATGCATAGCTGCCTCCCTTACTCTAACAGACCCGGTAAAATATGAACCGTAATCTTTTTTGCATCTGTATCTACATCCAACACGCATGATTTTATAACAGGAAACAGTATATCCTTCCCCTGTGGAGTCTTTACTACATACACATCATTTGCACCAGTCTGTAATACTTCTTTTAATTCTCCAATCTCTTCGCCTTCATCCGATACTACCTGCGCACCAATAATATCGCATATAAAGTATTCGTCCTTTTTTAACGGAACCGCCTGTTCTCTATCAATCAGCAAATCTTTTCCCTTATATTTTTCAATATCGTTGATATTATCAATCCCTTTAAATTTCATGATAACCATATTCTTAAAAAAGCGAACGCTTTGCACTTCCAATTCTATCTTTTCTTTTCCCGTATCCAAATATAGTTTTTTCAACTTTTTGAATCGATTCACATCATCTGTTGTGGGAAAAACTTTAATTTCTCCTCGTACTCCATGTGTATTGGCAAACACACCTACTCGCAACATCTGTTCCATGTTTTCCTCCATCATTATGGTAAAAAAGGGCGGTATCTGCCGCCCTTCTAAATTTACTACTGCTGTATTTCAACAATTACTTTTTTATCTTCTTTTGAAGCCGCCGCCTTTACTACTGTGCGGATTGCCTTCGCAATTCGGCCTTGTTTTCCTATTACTTTACCCATATCATCATCTGCTACTGACAATGTAATGACTAATCCCTTTTCTGTCTCACTTTCTGTTACTACAACCTCATCTGGTTTGTCTACTAACGATTGGGCAATTGCCTTTACTAACTCTTTCATTCCCCACTTACCTCCAATTTTATCTTCAAACTGTATCTGATACCATATGACTGGCATACTCCCTTTTATTCAAATATATTAACTATTCGTTATGTACAATATTATTTTTCTGCATATACAAGAAGAATATGCATAGTTTGCACAAATATTTGTACAAGCCACACATATCCCTTTGTTAATGCTCTTACATGATACCTGCAATCTTTAATAACTTACCTACTGTCTCAGTTGGCTTAGCTCCGTTAGATAACCACTTCTTAGCAGCTTCTTCGTTTACATTAAATACGCTAGGCTCCTGATTTGGATCATAAGTACCGATTTCCTCGATAAATCTACCATCTCTAGGAGATCTTTCATCAGCAACAACAATTCTATAGAAAGGTGCCTTTTTCTGTCCCATTCTCTTTAATCTAATCTTTACCATCTTTGATTTCACCTCCTTATTGTGTTCATCAAATTAGCGCAACGTTTCGTTGCATGTATTAAAAGCCAAATGGCATTTTAAACCTACCTTTTTTCTTTCCACCCATCATACCAGACATCTGTTTCATCATCTTTCTTGCCTGCTCAAATTGCTTTACCATTCGGTTTACTTCCGCAATGTCAACTCCAGCTCCCTTGGCAATACGATTTTTACGGGATGGATTTAATATATCTGGATGCGTTCTTTCTTCCATGGTCATAGAATAAATAATTGCTTCTACACCCCTTGTAGCATCATCAGGTATCTCTAAATCTTTTGGTATTCCCATACCAGGTAACATACTTAGAATACTGGAAAGACCACCCATCTTTTTCATTTGATTCATCTGTTCCAAGAAATCATTGAAATCAAATTCAGCCTTTCTGATTTTCTTTTCCAACTCGATTGCTTTTTCCTCATCAATCTCAGCTTGCGCCTTATCGATCAATGTAAGAATATCTCCCATACCAAGAATACGGGAAGCCATTCGATCTGGATAAAACTGTTCTAAATCTGTTAATTTTTCTCCTGTACCAATATATAAAATTGGTTTACCAGTTACGGCACGAATGGATAGTGCGGCTCCACCTCTTGTATCACCATCCAATTTTGTCAAAATCACACCGTCTATATCTATCTTTTCATTAAAGGTCTGGGCAACATTAACCGCATCCTGACCTGTCATGGCATCCACAACTAATATGCTATGGTCTACTGCTATATTTTCTCGAATTTCAATCAGCTCATCCATCATATCTTCATCTATATGTAAACGACCTGCTGTATCGATAATTACAATATTATTTCCATTTTTCTCTGCATGTTCCATAGCTGCTTTTGCAATATTAACCGGCTTATGTCCGTCACCCATAGTAAATACAGGCACACCTTGTTTTTCACCGTTAATCTGCAACTGCTGTATCGCTGCTGGACGATAAATATCACATGCCACTAACAAAGGCTTACGACCTTTTTTCTTAAATAAACCTGCCAACTTTGCTGTTGCCGTTGTCTTACCAGCACCCTGTAGACCACACATCAAAATAACAGTTATCTCATTGGCAGCCTTTAAAGAAATCTCTGTGGTCTCGCTTCCCATAAGCTTAACCATCTCTTCATTTACAATCTTAATTACCGTCTGTCCAGGTGTTAAACTATTTAATACATCCTGTCCAACTGCTCTTTCCTGTACTGCCTTGATAAAATCCTTTACAACTTTAAAGTTTACATCCGCCTCTAATAATGCAAGCTTTACTTCACGCAAAGCTGCCTTTACATCAGCTTCTGTCAAACGTCCTTTGCCGCGAAGGTTTTTGAATACATTTTGAAGTTTGTCTGTTAAACTATCAAACGCCATATCTGCTCCTCTCCCCAATTACAGCATATCTAATATGCAATTGGATAATGCCTCTATCTTTGCAATCTGCTCCACATCTTTCGTCTCGCGAACTTCCATTGCAATCTCATGAATCTGATTTACATGTTCCTTTGTCCTGCGGAATTTTTCAATCAAGTGCAAGGTATCTTCATAATGTTCCAATTCCTTGCTACAACGCTTAACAATATCATGTACTCCTTGGCGACTCATGCCTTGTTCTGCTGCAATCTCACTCAGAGAATAATCATTTAAAACATAGTCTTCAAATATGGACCTTTTATGTTCTTTTAATAAACCGCCATAAAAGTCATACAACAAAGACATCTCCACTATTTGCGACAAAGCATCGGTATTTTTTTGCTTCTTTTCCTCTTTCATAAAAAACACCACCTGTAAAGTAATTTTCTTTACAGATGGTAGTATATACGATTCTCGCACTGCTGTCAAGTAAAAAATTTGACACTTCTTTTTTTATCGATCTAAGCGCAATTTTCCTTTTTTTATCAGTGAAATTACAATTTCATCAATATTAGGATCAAACTGCGTTCCCTTCCCCAGTTCAAGCTGCTCTAATATATAAGAAATATCTTTTTTTCCTCTATATACACGATCCGAATTCATCGCATCAATCGAGTCTGCTATTCCGATAATTCGAGCTTCGATTGGTATTTCCTCTCCTTTTAGCCCTACTGGGTATCCTTTTCCATCATATCGTTCATGGTGGTAATATGCCCCCGTAGACACATCACTGATAATTGTAAAATCCTTTAAAATTTCTCCTCCAATAATAGGATGCTTTCGCATCAACGGAAATTCATCTTCCGTTAGTTTTCCATGCTTATTTAAAATAGCGTCTGGTACACCTATTTTTCCAATGTCATGCAACAATGCCATATTGTACAAATTTTCTTGCTCCTGTTTACTCCAGCGCAACTCATTTGCAATTATTTTTGAATATTTTGCCACACGTTCCGAATGCTTTTTCGTGTAGGAATCTTTCGCATCAACCGCATTACAAATTGATATAATTGTCTGCATCGTTATTTTTCCTATTTTACGACGTTCCTCCTCCATGGAAACTTCCATTCGTTCCTTTTCCCTCATTTGATAAATCTTAGCTTCTTTTCTCTTGTAGTTAATATACAAAGCAAGCAAAAAACAAGCAAAAAACAAAACAGGAATCCGTATGCAAAAACTGTCTAAATATTCATATTTCAAATAATGACGTACAGGCGTCCAAAACAGTACCAGATACAGCAATTCCAAATATGCTGATACAACCACACCTTCCAGCATCCCCATTAGTAACATAGTGACACTAGGCACAAGAAGGGACCATAATACAGAAAATCCGTCATTGTATCCCATAATTGCATAAATGGTAAACACTACCATAATTGCTAACGATGTCACTCTTTGTGCAAATTTTTTTCTAATCGGGCGAATGTAGACAATATATCCACAGACAAGTATAATAAATGCCAGTAACAATGCAGATACCCACGCAAGTGGGTCTGCTGCTCTATCATTAAATAGAATTGCACCCATACAAATCAAAACAACAATTGTAATAATTATCATCATAATTTTATTTGCACTTTTTTCTTCATTTTCAGTTACATCGGTGCAAAAAACTTTTTTCATCCACTTCCATTTCTTTTTCATCTTGTATTTCGTACCTTTCTATAGCAAAAAGGAGGCTTACTGCCCCCTTTCAAACAATCAAAAACTACTTATAGTAATCAAACTGCAATCCGTACATCCGTACAGTATCTCCATCTTCAATACCTAACGCTTCTAATTGTTCTAATATACCATTTTCTTTTAAGAATTTCTGGAAAAATTCAAATCCCTTTTCTGAATCTAAATTTGTATATCCCAGCATCTTCTCAATTCTTGGGCCTTCCACTACATACATACCATCTTCATCTACTTCTACTGTATATGGCTCATCTGCAATTTCTAAGGAATCTACGAAAAATTCTTTCTCAAAGACAACTGGTTCATCTCCGATTTCATTTAAACGTTCTTTTACATAATACAGAAGTTCCTTTACGCCCTTACCACTAACTGCCGAAATTGGAAATACTTTAATGCCTTTTGGTTCGAATTCATCCTTTAATGCCTGTAATACTTCTTCTCCTTCGTTCCCGTAGAACACATCAATTTTATTTGCAGCAATCACTTGAGGTCTACTAGCTAATTCTTCATTATAAGATGCCAGCTCCGCATTGATTACTTTAATATCTTCAATTGGATCTCTGCCTTCTGTTGATGCAGCATCTACCATGTGTATCATAACTTTCGTACGCTCTACATGGCGTAAAAATTCATGTCCTAATCCAATTCCTTCCGATGCACCTTCAATCAATCCAGGTATATCTGCAATAACAAAGCCATCTCCACCATCTAAATCCACTACTCCCAAATTAGGGTTTAGTGTCGTAAAATGGTAATTTGCAATTTTAGGCTTTGCATTGGTAACTCGCGCTAAAAAGGTAGATTTTCCAACATTAGGGAAACCAACCAAACCAACGTCTGCAATAACTTTCAGCTCTAAAAGCACTGTCAATTCTTTTCCCGGCTTTCCCGGTTGTGCAAACTGAGGCACCTGCATGGTAGCCGTAGCATAATGCTGATTTCCTTTTCCTCCACGTCCACCTTTTAGTACAACTTCGCGTGGATTTTCATAATTGATATCGGTAATTACCTTTCCACTCTCTGCATCCTTTACAACTGTTCCAGGTGGAACTTTTACAACCATATCCATACCATCTTTTCCATGGCATCTTCTTGTTCCTCCAGGCTCTCCATCACTGGCAAAATACTTTCGTACATGACGAAAATCGTTCAGTGTATTTAATCCTTCATCCATTTCAAATATCAAATCACCGCCACGTCCACCGTCACCGCCATCTGGTCCTCCTGCTGCAACGAACAATTCACGACGAAAACTCACATGACCATCTCCGCCTTTTCCGGAACGTATATATATCTTTGCACTATCTGCGAACATTTTTTCACCTCATCCTTCTTTCTATCTTTTCTTTCGTATACTCTGGGATGTTCTAACTCACAGAAAATGAATTGTATCACATCATCCTAACTATACTACATATAATTTATCTTTTTCCATGAGTTAAAACACCCCAAATATTTGATTACTCAAGTATCTGGGGTGTTATGTTTGTAATGTTATAGATTATTTTGATTCTACTGGGTAAACAGAAGCCTGCTTCTTGTCTCTACCCTTTCTTTCAAATCTTAATACACCGTCAACTAAAGCGTATAATGTATCATCTCCACCACGTCCAACATTAAGACCTGGATGAATCTTAGTACCACGCTGTCTGTAAAGAATATTTCCAGCTAAAACGAACTGTCCGTCAGCTCTCTTAGCTCCTAATCTCTTAGACTCAGAATCTCTACCGTTCTTTGTAGAACCAACACCCTTTTTATGAGCGAATAATTGAAGATTCATGTTTAACATATCCTTACACCTCCCTGTTGATTTATTGAAATATTACACGAATATATTCTCTGCTATATTCTTCCTCAATGCCTTGTAAGCCAAGCAATAAGGAATCCACCAATAATTTAGACTTATCACTAATGGATGAAGTCATCTGCAATATAACCTGATCCGTCTTGGTGTCCTGATCTACATGAAAATCATCATCAGTAAACTTCTCAATTGCATTTACGGTATTTATAAATAATGCGGATGCCGCAGCACATACAATGTCCTGCCCATACTCAGCATATCCTGCATGTCCATGCATGCAAATGCGATTGTAAATACCATCTTCATTTTTACTAACAGTAACTGTAATCATGTTGCACTCCTATCTGGATTACATACATGGATTAAGCATTGATCTTTTCAATCTTAACCTGTGTGTACTGCTGTCTATGACCATTTTTCTTGTGATAGCCAGTTTTTCTCTTATATCTGTAAACGATAACCTTTTTAGCTTTTCCTTCTTTTACTACAGAAGCAGTAACAGTTGCTCCAGCTACTGTTGGCTGTCCAACTTTTAAGCTACCGTCATTTACAGCAAGAACCTGATCAAAAGTAACATTTTCACCAGCTTCTACTCCAAGCTTTTCTACGTTAATGATATCGCCTTCGGCTACTTTGTACTGTTTACCACCTGTTGCTATAATTGCGTACATATGGCACCTCCTATTATCATTACTCGCCAGCTATGGTGTTTGCTCAAGCAAATCTTAAACCTCGCTGTGCGGCATACTTCTACATTAAATCACATTCTTTTTTGTTTGTCAAGCATTTTTATTTACTTTTTATAATTGCCTGCTACCACCACAACTTAATCTATATCATTCTCATCATAATGCCCATTGATATCCATTGTATGTAGTGTTCTTCTTTTCAATCTAGCTTCTTCTGAAGCGTGCATAATGTAATCTTTAATTTCATCCGAATGCTTTACATGTGAAATCTTCAATTCTGGATGTGTAATGTCTCCTGTATAACAGACAATAGTACCCAAACCAAAAATTCTTTCAAAAAAGCTTTTCTTTAAACGCGTATCCTGGATCTTATACATAAAAGCATCATCTTCCACGATATTTAAAAATCCTGTTTTCATGTTTATCTTTTCTTCATCAATCAGATATTTTGTAAAACTTAGTGGTAATCCAAAAAATACTACACGTTTTCTTTCTCTATACTCCATTTTTTTCTCCCTTTTCATTTTTATTGAATTTGGACAGTCGCACTCTTTCCAGAACCTGTAACTGCCATTTTACAGCCTGCCAGCTTTGTATCTTGGGAAACAATAAAAACAACTCTTCCCTTCGCTGTTTTTCCTGCCTTTATCTTTTTATTATAGAAAACCAAATCATCTTCTGCCAAAGATAATTCCGCAGAATACGTTTTGCCGTCTCCAGTGGTAAGTTGATATTCCAATTGTTTTTTTGCAAGATTAACTTTTTTATCTTTTGAGGTAGTGTTTTTCAATTTCAAATTGACAACCGCAATCCTTTCCCCTTTTTTTGCATAAATAGCATATCCAGCTTCGCCACCTGTATATTGCGTACAGGTAGTTATCTTATCTGCTGTCACTTCTATACCTGAAATTCCCATTATATCAGACAATGCATACTCCTGTTCCTGCTCTTCACTTCCATTAGAACCGTCAGAAGTAGCAGATGAGTTTTGATTCCCCGGCTCTGCTGTTACTCCCGGTGCCGTTGTAACAGCAGGAGTTCCAGTAGCTTCTGGCTCTGTTGTTTCTTCTGGGTACTGCAAACTTTCTGTATAATTTTTACTATGTTTTAACATCAAACCAGCTATATATTCTGCGGTCTCTGCCGTTTGCTGCTCATTGAGCACAACAGTTTTTCCACATCCTGTCAATCCTAATGCTGCAATTAACGCAAGCACTCCTACTCCCTGTTTTTTCACTATAATGCCCCCTCAACCTGTAAAACAGTCCTTAGAATATTTTCACAGACTTTTCTTTTTATTTCTTTCATTATAACAATATTTGACAGCAAACGCAAACCCTTTCTAACTTTCCTTTGTATCCAGCTCAAACCAAAATTCCACTCCATCGTTGGTATTATATACACCACATTCCCGATGCATAGAATTCATAATTGCCTTTACAATAGACAGTCCAATACCGCTACCTCCGTATTCTCTTGTACGTGCCTTATCAACTTTATAGAATTTAATCCAGACTTTTTCCAAATCGTCTTCTGGAATCGGCTCTCCTGTATTTCTTACAGCAATACGAACTACATCCTCCAGTCTAGTCATTTTTATTTCTATGATTTTTTCTCCATCCACATGATTCAATGCATTGCTCACATAGTTTGTCACAACTTCCTGTGTCATATATTCGTCTGCCCATACATATACAGGTTCCTGTTGTTCAAATATCACAGTTACTTCCTTCTGTGCAAAGATAAGCTGATTGGAATTTAATACTGATTGTATGACTGCCACAATATCAAATCGCTCAAATTCTATTTGATTTTTGCCAAACTCGATCTGATTTAAGTTTAGTAACTTCTTTACCATATTATTCATTTTATTTGCTTCGTCTATAATAACTTCACAATAAAATTCTCGATCCTCTGGGTCCTCATTGATATTGTCCTGCAATCCTTCTGCGTATCCCTGTATCAGCGCAATTGGTGTTTTCAACTCATGTGTTACATTTGATAAAAATTCTTTTCGCATTTCATCAATTTGTATCTTACTTTCAATATCTGACTTTAATTCATTGTTCGCAGATTTCAATTCTGAAATTGTAGTTTCTAGTTTTTCTGAAAGTACATTGATGCTATGCCCCAAATCACCTAATTCATCTTTACGCTGTTCTGTGTACTTCGTCTCAAAATTTAATTCTGACATCTCATGTGCAATTTTTGAAAGTTTTCGGATTGGTTTTGTAAAGCTATCACTAATCACAAACATTACAATAATACCAATTAAAATAGCTAATAGCGCCGCATAAACCAAAAATTGACTTGATAATTTCACGCTCTCCTGTATACTTTCATAATTGGTACGCATATAAACCGTATGTGTTTCATCTGCTATTTTAATAGAACCAACTAACTCTAAATATTCCGAATCCAAACGGTCATCATGAACTTTTACAATGGAATAGAGCCCACTTTTTTCTTCATATAAAGTTGTCGCATCCACCTGTTTTCCAACGTCTTTTAAATCTCCGTAATTTTCTCCCATCTGATTCAACACAAGCTGTTGTTCCCGCTCATTCATCCGCTGGTCTTCCGCCGATGGATACAAAAATACGCCTTGATAAATCCAATGTCCCTGATAATATATACGCAGCCAATCTACTACATAGATACTTATATTATTGTCCGCACTCCACTTCTCCAATGCCAACTCCACCGCAGAATCAACGGTTTGCGAAGCTTCATCCTTATCAGAATCTGCTTCCTTTGATTCTGACTGATTTAACTGTTCATATACCTCTGTATAGGATTGTTTCAGTGATTGGCATTTGCTGTATTGATAATAGGTAGGCAAAAACAATTCATTTGCCCCCCAGCAAAGCATAAATACGCCAAGAAGTAATGCAGAAACAGAACAACTCAACCGAAAACGAATGGACTGTTTTTTAAATTTCTTTTTCATACTTTCCACTCTTTTCTATTTTATTTTGTCTTCGGTGTTTCAAATTTGTATCCCATTCCCCAGATTGTTTTGATACAATCACCTTTATCACCTAATTTGCTTCTCAGTTTTTTTACATGTGTATCAATCGTTCTGGCATCTCCAAAGTAATCATAGTTCCACACATTATTTAAAATACGTTCCCTTGACAAGGCTACTCCTTCATTTTTTACAAAATAGGATAGCAACTCAAATTCTTTAAAACTTAACTCAATTACTTTTCCATCGACTGAAACTTCATGCGCCGTTTTATTAATCACGATACCATCAATTTCTATATTTTCATCATCTACATTATTTGTACGTCGCAAAATTGCTTCCACACGGGCAACTAAAATCTTTGGGCTAAATGGTTTTGATATGTATTCATCAATTCCTAAATCAAATCCCAAAAGTTCATCTTTTTCGTCGCTCTTTGCAGTCAACATAATAATAGGCACTTTTGAGTATTGTCTGATTTCTCTACACACCTGCCATCCATCCATCTTAGGCATCATAACATCTAAAATAATCAGTGAAATGTCGTTTTGCTCAAAAAATTTATCAACAGCAACTTCGCCATTTTCCGCTTCAATGACATCATAACCTTTTTTTCCAAGGAAGTCTTTTACAAGTTTGCGCATTCTGCTTTCATCATCCACAACCATTATTTTTAAACGTTCCATAAACATCCCTCCACAATTTTCCCTATCATCTGTTAAAATGTTGTTTTTTTTAATCCTAACAAAATTCTATGTATAAACTGTGAAATCTACTCACTTTCTTTTTGCTCTTTTTCCTTCTGTTTCTGTTGTTCCTTCCACTGCTGTTCTTTTTCTGTTACTGCATTTTCACGTTCTTTTAATTCTTCTTCCCATGCTGAATATTTATCAAGCACTGCATCTTCGTCATAGGTCCGATAATTAAAGTACACCATAACCATCATCAATAGAATTAAACCACCCAAAAAGCAGATTATTATTTTTTGCAGTTTTCCTTTATCTTTTGAATCTTGATAAAGCACCCGATACTGTTCTGCTAATTTATTCGCTGCCTCTACATCCTCTGGAAGCTCCCTTTGTGAAGCTGTTTTATCTACGGGTATTGTCTTTATATATTGTTTTTCCATTACCTCATTTTTTATCAGGTACAAGTAAAGCTGATGCATAAAGTCATATCCGATAACGGTATGAAACATTTTATTTTCTGATGCCTTATTGTATATTTTCAAAATCTGCTGCTTGTCTTTCATATTAGTATGCGCTTTTATATATACAATGGATTCTGCTTCTTTTTTTGCTTTGTCATAATCCTCACGGGTTGCAAACTCATAACCGTTTACTATCCATTTTTCATCCGCCATTTAAAACACCCTCTTCCCGAAATTTTTATAAGATACCTTTCCTCTTTTTCAACTTTGCTTCCATATTACAAGGTAACCTGCTCTCTTCTTTCCAATCTATGCGACACCGCATTATTTTTCGTCTACTGAAAATCCGATACATTATTTTCTAAATAAAATAGCGGTGTTTCTTTTTTTATGTTTTGAATCGCATTCTGGACGATCGATACATCTCTCGCCCAGGCATTCTTTCCATCATAGTTAAAAACAATCAATACCTTCTCTTCTGATAAATTCTTTTCTTTCAGGTAAGCAATCAATTGCTCGCGTGCTTCCTCCCTTTTATCATTGGAAAACGTAATACTTTCTGTTTCATC
Source organism: Clostridium sp. CAG:411 (assembly GCA_000437275.1). GTDB lineage: Bacteria > Bacillota > Clostridia > Lachnospirales > Lachnospiraceae > CAG-411. The sequence goes on from FR899741.1 coordinate 194,604, forward strand.
TTGATATGCAATCTCAAAGCTTCGTAGTTCTCCCAATCCACCTGCTAATTTTATGACCATATACTGGCAATCTTTTGAAATTATTTTTTCTAATGCTGCATTTTCATTTTGTAACTCTTTTATCGTTGCGGCACTGTTTTCCTTGTCCTTTTTTATTTCTCCATTGGTCGTCATAATAAAGCTAAACAACATTATCATCAAAATATCTACTAAAACAGATAGATTCACTATTTTTTTCATTGTCATAAATTTATCCATTATTGTTCCTCATTTTTTGTATCTTGGTGTTTACGACTCCATTCTTTGTCTTTTAATTCAAAAATTCCTCGAATAATCAATGCATCTAGAACTTTAAGGATAATACAGAAAAACAAGCCACATAATGTCGTGTCTAACGCGGTTACAAATCCAGCCTGCAAACTGGCTGTATCATCTTTTATCTGTAAAAGGCCTACTACAGTACCCAAAGTACCAAGCAATGGCAGAATCTCCTCACATACCAAAAATATATTGTAAAAATAGTCCGTCATTCTACTCTTATGTCCCTTTTCACGAAAACAGATTGTCAAACAAGTCACAAAACCAAATACAAAACCTGCTGCTGCCACCATAATCATGATATCCATTATGTACTTTGCTAAAAAATTCACCATTCTGTACTGTTCCTCCTAGTTTTTATCGTCTATCGTCCATTTAATCTTTGCACTATCCATTGCCTGTTCCACGGATGTAAGAAAATCTGCAATTGCATTTTCATCATGGATTGTCACGATAATTGTATCCAATTTATCTTCTCCAACTTCTGTCTTTAATTGGTCAATCAATGTTTCAATAGACTCCAAAGTTTCCTCTCGAAATATAATCTCATTGTCCTGTGTCAGTTCAATATCGTAGTTCTTTATTTCAGGGGTTGCTTCTGTTTTTTCCTGCTCTGAACCCTGTTTTCCAAAAAATCCTGTTCCATTTCCTCCCCCAATACCAAAATACCATATTGCTAAAATCAACAAGATCAATATAGAAAAAATTACTGGGAAACATCCTATACTACGTTTCTTTTTTTCTTTCTTCTCCTTCTGCATAACCATAACTCCTCTCTTTTCCTTTGTATTAATTATCTCTATTATATCGCATTTTTATTATAAGTACACTAAAAAATTGCCTATACTTTTTTTATCTCAAAAAAGTATAGGCTAATCTACGTACTCACTGTGGAGCATCTACATTTCTTCAGTTTTTTAATTGTTTCGGCTGGTCAATGCTATTGGCAAATCACTTTACTGCTTTTTGACTTGTCGTAATGCACTTTTAGATCTAACATAATTATAACACCAAATTAAAAAGCCCAAAAAGCAAACTCCCATAAGTCCACCTAAACTATTCAATAAAATATCATCTACATCAACAGATTTTACAACCATACCACTACATAAATCTAAAAACAATTGTGTTATTTCAATTAACACAGATATCGTCACAATAAAATACATACGATATCTAAATGATTTTTGCTCAAAAATCCACGAAACGGTAATCCCCAATGGCACAAACAAAATGATATTACCAAAAACTTGTCTGATAAAAGTTTGTAAACCACTATCAATGCACTCTCCAATTGTATGAAAAGGAATAAAATTAAAATGCCTAAACAATTCTGGCACGCTACTATAATTTTCAAACATATAGCTAGCTATTTTCCCACCAATAGGATAATCAAATACTGTGAAATGCAGAATAAAATAGCATGACCATAATAGGGATAAACATTTGCATATATCTATCTTTTTATGTTTCCTTATGATCAAGATGATTACAAGTATTACTAACAAAAAAATGCTTTGATTCATAAAAATACCTGCTCGTACCATATCTTAATGACACTTCCTTCTTTTTAAAATTTCGTATACATACACACAACTTCTTCCCAGTACTAAAGAAAACAAGTTCATTGCCGCAACACCTAAATCCCAAGAAAATTGAGTAACTCCTGAACGAATATTTTCTACATAAATCAAAACAGAAAAACACACTATAGTAAGCATATATAATAAAATCTGTACCAATTTATTTTTGAATAAAGTAGCAATTAAAATTCCAAATGGAATAAACAAAATAATGTTCCACAATAAAAATTTAATTTTTTCATCATTACCTAAAAATTGCAAACTATGAAATGGGCTACCCCCCATAAAACGAATTGGAGTATCATCACTTATCAAATAGAAATGCATCGGATAGAACGTTCCAATAATTGCGAAAATAAGTGAAATATATACTCCTATTACCTCCATCCAAAATTTACGTTCTTTCTGATTTGCAATTGCCACCATTGCCAAAATAACTAATATCCATGTAGCAGACAGTATAGGTAAATCCATACCTAACTTCATATGTTACCTCCTTAATAATGTTCTAGTTGTTATAAATTAACTATGATATATGATAAATTTCCGTTTTTTAGAAAACGATCTTGTTAATGACAACTTTATGATAACCAAAAACACTTTCTCAGGTCAACCACTTTTTCACTCAAAGGAAGTTTATATCATCATCCATATTTTCCTTGGGTATCGTTCCCTTACAACACCATAAGAAGTCTTTTGTACTTCGTTCTCATTCTTAAATGAATATTGAAACGTATTACAGAATTCAAAAGGGAGGTTCCATACTTTCCTTTCACCAGGTTCTAAAACCAAATCCATATCCGATAAATGTTCATTCATCGCAAAAAATAAATCACTAGATATTCCATTCCCGAAGTAATTTTCTCCCTCTATATACCAATCACAGGCTGTAATCCTTTTCTTATATTTAGATGTATTCTCCACTTGCATTGTAACGATGCAAACGGACAGTAACTCCATCCCATACTCTTCCTTTATTTGTTCTTTGTTTAACCACTTTGTTTCCTTCACTTTATAACTGATTTCTTCCTGATCCACATAACATTTTCCCTTTTCTATTTTCACATTATCTGCTTGTGGATATTCATGATTCACCCATAGAATGCGAAAAGTAACTGCTACAAACAGGATTGCCACTACAACAAAATATCGAATTTTCATTTTCACTCCACCTCTAAGGTTACCCTTCCCTTTTCAACTTTATAGATTGTATCACAGAGCATGGACAACTCATCCCTATCATGAGAAGCTATGATGATGATCGGTTGATACTCCATCATTTCTTCTTGTAACAATACATTCAATTTACCTATACTTTCTGTATCCAATGCATTTGTAGGCTCGTCCAACAAGATAAGTTTAGGATGTTCCATTATAGCCGCAACAATCCCTAATTTTTGTTTCATTCCTAATGAATACTTTTTCACCTTTTTCTTGCTGTAAGGATCTAACCCTAGAGCCTCCATGGTATTTTTAATCTCTTCTTCTCCTATTTCATTTCTTATTTCTGCCAATGTCATAAGATTTCTCATAGCTGTATCATTTTCCATAAAACCTGGATTTTCTAGCAAAGCCCCAACACTTTCTGGAAATTCCATATCCCTCCCTAACAATTTATCATCTAGCCATATTTCTCCTTCCCCCAAATGAATCAGACCACAAATTGCTCGCATTAACATGGTCTTTCCAGAACCATTTTTCCCTCTCAATCCATAAATATGACCAGATTCAAACTGAATATTTACATTATCAATTACCATTTCATATCCTATTTTTCTCGAAGCATTTACCAATCTTATCTGCATCTATTTCCTCTCCTTTAACTAAGCAATTCTATCCCTTTTACTATTTTTTTCCCATACCATATAAAAATCAAACTCCATGCCAACGATATTGCCAAGCCTGTGCCTGCTCGCAAGAAATATTGACTAATATCATTCCAACGACAAAGAATCGAATATTCGCCTGGCAAGATTGGTAAGTACCAATATACTTCAGCAACAATAACTACTAGTCCTATAATCATCGCAAAAAGCTCATTGTACTTCATTGATATCACAGTTCCAAACAATGCAATAGGAATAGAAGTGACCACTGGAATAACCAAAATAATAAAAAGTTGTTGTATTTCGCTCATTAACTGTAGGTTTTCCCCTACCAACAAATATTTCGTAGTATAAAATTTTCCTTCTCTAAAGAAACTTGCAAAACAAGCAGATATTACTACGATTCCATAATAAAACAACAGTTCAAACACACACCATACACATTTGCTGTTCCACCAGACTTCACGATTCTTCATACGAATGAGATGCTGATATCCATGTACCTCAAAATCTTTCTTGGGATAAAAAATTATACTTACTAAACAACCTACTTGAAGAATAAACCAATAGAACGGCATGTTAAAATTTACTTGAGCCTCTCTTTTGAGTACTCTTTGTCCTTTCATTAGATATGCCAACACATCTATTCCAGTGATATCCCGCCCTACACTTTGAGCAGCCCCAACATGATTAGCCGCTAATATGGAACATATCATCAAAAAACTTATGGCTAGAATCATATGAATTTTCCATCTTTTTATTATGCCCATTCGTAAATCATACTTTAGCTGTTTACTAATTCCCTTCATTCAAAAAAACTCCTTTTTTCTTAAAATGTAAAGATATAACCCAGTAATTACCATAAATATTACACACAAATATATTGCAAGCTTAAATTTTTCACTGTTAAAGGCAAAAAAATTATAATCTACTTTGCACCACCTTGTAATTAACTGAACTTTTGGAAATACAGATTCACAAACTAACCCTATAATTATTATGATGTTCCCTAGCAAAAGAGAATTGGTATACCAAAAACATAGGTTAATGACATTTCCTATTATGGTCAACCTCACTATACCAATCATTGCCACAACTAATAGCAATTCGCCTCCTGATAAACTTGTAGTCTGTAAGGTATTTGCATAATACATACTTTTTCTGCTGCTCCAATCAAGCAAACGTAAATCATGATTTATCAACAAACAGATACCTAAAAAAATAAATTGAAACCAAACTGCGCATTCTAGTATTTTCAATTGTTGCTCATAAAGTATTTGTTTCTTTTTTCTTTTTCGCAAAATTCGGTTTACAGAAAAATCATTTCGAAAGAAGCAGTAATATACAATAAAATATGGAAGCCAAAAAATCATCATGTATTGTCTTGGATTCATTCCAAATATGATACGATCCATTCCACATCCAACAATTCCATTTGTAAAACCCTTAATAAGTATATATATCATACAAGAAAAATATAGAAATGCCGGAAATAGCCCCCTTCGCTCTATCTTAAATTGTTTACTCATATCTTATTGCCTTTCTAAAGTAAATTACTCCTATTATCAAAAATACAATTGCCCCAAGTATCAATTCATTTGCCATGCAAACACCAGTTGCTGGATTTAAAAATGAATTTGGTGCTCTCCAGGATACAGGCAAAAATATGCAATCTAAAGAATATAAAAAATAGTATAGAGCAAATGGTGTAATACTTGCTACGATTGCATATTGCGTATAAAAACTAGAAGGCAATACAATAGTTGCAAATCCGCCAGCAAATATAAATATAATGAACAACATTAACATTACATACAAAAAAGGATGTGAAAAGAATAAAGAATAGCCAACCGCACTTATATTCGGTTCATAGGACATAATCAATTCAGGTTTAATAGCTGGAAACTTCATAGCTGTCAGTATTATACTTATAATTAAAGGAATTATCACACTGAAGCCTCCTACGACAAATGTTACCACATACCTTGCTAACAAATATTGTCTTTTTTGTCCTCTTAGATAAAAATGAATATAATATTGACTTTTCAAATCTTTACAATAAATCGCCCCTACTGGCAATGCTGAAAGTAACGGCAATATCATAAAAAACACATAATTCTGAATGGGATACCCATTTCCTCCCAACCATCGATAATAAAAAGATTCCACACAATTAAAATCATCTATTATCATGGAGATTGGCCAAACAAAAGTAATTTGGTGCCAAATTACAATTCCAATTCCTATTGCCAATGAAAGTAACATTCCTTTGTTACAAAAGGCTCTTCGAAATTCATTTTTCCATACACTATTCAAACTCTATCACCACCTCTTAATTCTCTCCTCTTCCTATCGGTATTTTTACATAACAAGTGTCTGCAACACTTTGCGCCATTACTCCAGAATTGTCTATTTTAAGGACCATTCCACATTTTTTAGTTAATAGTTCATCAGGCACAATATACATAAGACCTGTTTTTAAATTCTTACCCTTCTCCAAATCATATATATAAAAGTTCTTTAAACGTTGATTACGCTTAGTTTTCATTCCAGCAATTTCTAATCCGTCCTTTAGCTTTGCATCTTCTCCAAAGCATAATATATTTATATTATTAATTCCTACAGAATCTTTTTGTTCTTTTCTATTTTCAATCAATACAGGGAGTATCACATAAGAATACTCATTTGTAATTGTACTGTTTTCATCTATTTTATGATTTCCATAATCCACCGCCAATACATATCCCTTAGGCAATTTCTTTGATACCTTTGCTTCGCCAAAATTATAAATAAATCCATCGTTTTCAATTGTATTTTTCATACTTAATAGTGGAATCTGCTCATTGTGTTCCAAGTATGAACAATCACCTGTTATTATTTCTTGCAATACCCCCTTCCAATAATCATCTGTCGCACAGTTCTCTCTATCTTCTTTTTTTGGCTCATAAACTTCGTCTTGCTCCTGTATACTATCAACTTTTGGGCTCATTTCAATATTCTTTTGTCCATGATTTAACAATTCATCTTTTGTTAAGATTAATACACTTAATACACTCAAAAACAAAATACCTACTATTAGCCCATAATGTTTTTTCTGTTTCATAATCCACCTCATGCCCAAGAAAACAAGTGTACTAGACACTTGTTTTCTCTCACTTTTATCTATTTTTCTAACTGTTTTTTATTTTCCGCTACAGTTATCCGGACTCCAAACGCCTCTCATCGTATGTGCTAAATGATCCGTTGTGGATAACAATAAATAAGTTGTTTTATATTTTTTTGAATTATTGGTAAAATACTTTGATTTTCCAGCTGCAACTTGATATACGTTGGTTGAATAGTCGTAATCAAAAGCATCGCCATAAGAACCAGCTCTCACCCCAGTTTTAGCAGCACCACATACATTCAATTTGCATGGGTTCGATGCTCCGCATTTAACATAACTCTTTGAATTATCCGTTTTGTTTCTTGCCTTTGTCGCTACATCACTTCCGTCTCCATTATAATAAAAATCAAACTTTGTATCCTTCCATTCATTTGCACTTGCAACTTGACCCGTTGTCGCCACCATTCCAGTAACTGATACTCCAATAAAAAAACACTTTAATAACTTGCTAAATTTATGCTGTCTCATTCTAACATTCTCCTTTTGCTATTTTTTCTTAAAAATGGTTGTACTTCCTAACTCTACAATCATAGAAATTACAAGTACTATGTTACCCTAAACAATCTCTTCTGGAAATTTTAAAACGTATAATCCCCACAAAAACCACTTTCCAATATCCAAATCATAATAGCTCTTTTCTGTATATCAGACGTTCTACTCCATCTTAATCACTTATTTCAATTTTGAGCTGGTGCAAATAAAAACACAATTATCCCAGATATCATCCAAAAATCTAATACAATTGCCATGGGAATTTTGCAATAACTAATCACACTAAGCATAAGTGTATTTTAATCAATTGTCATTATGTAGAATCCCTTTATACTTTTTGTATGATACTTTAGAAAGCGGTCTTGTTAGTGACAACTTTATGATAGCAAAAAAACACCCCCAAATTTTCGAGTTGTAAAAAAACATATAGATTTTTGTAAAAATTTAAAGTTTTTTGGACAAAAAATACTCCTGCCATAACAACAGAAGTATTTACAAATAAAACATAATATCTACAATAAATTCCTTACCTTCAGATAAAATTTCTATTGTTCCATTATATTTATCTACCGTAGATTTTATACTCTTTATTCCAATTCCATGTAATGTCTTGTCTTTTTTTCTTGTAACAATCTTCCCTCCATCTTTATTTAGAATTTGATCATAGCTATTTTTGATTCTTATAATAATACAACCTGCCTCATACTTCATAAACAGTTTTATATATTTCGTAGTCTTTACTCTCTCACATGCTTCTATGGCATTATCCAAAAGATTTCCAAGGATTACTACCATATCATCTGTATTTACCTCTATGGATGCAGGCAAAACCACATTACAGGCTACCTCAATTCCCATTTCTTTCGTATCCTGAAGTTTACTATTCACAATGCTATCAATAATGAGGTTTCCAGTGTTTGAAAATGTCTCTTGCTCCTTTGCCCTTTTCTCAAAATCCGAGAGATACCTTTTTAGTTCTGCCATATTTTCGCTTTCTGCAAGCTCTCTTAATATCTGCATCCTATTCTTTAAGTCATGGCGAAATTGTCTTTGCAATTCCTGTTTTTGCTGAATGATCATTGCCTCCTTTTGGTAATATTCCTTTTCCTTTTCAATAAGACACGCTTGTTCTTTGCTTGCAAACAGCTCTACTAGGCAATCCTGCAAATAAATCAACAGATATACTGTAATTTCAGCTGCAAATAAGACGGCAGTTTCTATGACAATACCTTCTTGCTTTCGAACACCTAAAAATAAAAGTTCTGAAATTATGGTTGAAAATACAATCACCTCTAAAACAACTACCTTTCTAGATAGTGTATTCGCTCCTTCCTTCACTATTATTTTTTGAATTAGCATTACAACAATCAAAAAAACAATTCGGCTTAAGAATAATGCAATACATTCTCCATTGGAGGCCTTTTTAAACAAATCAAAATTTTCTATCGAAATAGGCAAGGCTATTATCATCTCTGATAGAGCCAAAAGCATATTTATACCTACTGTAACACCTATTTTTTTCCATATATTCGACTCAAAGCAACATGTAAGCGTAAAACTCAACAAAATACTAGTGATAAGATTAATCCATACGTATGGTGTGTAATAATCTATCAAAAGAGTAATAATCACCTCAACGGACATGGTTGCATATAATACTCTTTTGTCATACAACTTGCCACGAAACAAAGTTTTTAACAATCGAACCATTAAGTATATATCAAAAATATTTACTGCAAGCCTATTGCAAAACTGGAGTATTTCTATCATTTAATACATCTCTTCCTTTTTAATATCTATAAACTGTTTCCTTATAGTAGAACGTCTGGACTGGCTAATTGGGACCACCGTTCCATCATATAAAACAACCTGTTCATACTCTATCTTCTTAACACACTGATAATTCACAAGGAACGATTTATGTACATATAAAAATTGTTTTCCCTTTAACTGACTATAAATTATCTCTAATGAACCATAAAACTCTTCCTCATTTTGCCTTCCATGAAGCGTAACTTTTCTTGCTCTACTAGAAAAATATTTTATTTCAGATAAATCTACTTGGTATATGTCAGATCCAATTTTATATTGGAATTTTTCTGTCTTCTGGCTAGAAAGAATTAGAAATTTATCTAGCACCTTCTTTACTTCTGTTTCAGTAATTGGCTTTACCAAAAAATTAATAGGCCGATATTCAAAAAGATCCATTGCATACCCTGTATTTCCTGATATATATGCTATTTGAACTACCTCATCACCAATTGTTTCTCTTATGTGTTTTCCAACCTCAACACCATTTTTCCCTTTATATTCAATGTCAAGAAAAATCAAATCAAACTTTCCCTTTTCATAATTTTCACAAATCATATCACCTTTATCAAAACACTCAATGTCACACTCAATTCCATACTCATTCTCTATTTGTTTCAAGTAATCCTCCATTGCAAACTGAATCTTTATATCATCATCACATATTGCAATCTTTATATGCATTGTTCATTTTCCTCCTCATTAACTAGGATATCAAAATTTCTTTTCTTTTATCATCAAAAACACTGGAAGCATTGTTCAAAAATTTCTTCTTCCAGTTGCGAAGCAGATTTGTCTAAATATTCCTCTCCAAAGCCCCACGAGTTCTATTATTTTAAGAACAAAGTGGACAAGTGCACATCCCACAAAGCGTTTTACTCTATAGGACGCATTTTTCTATAAAGAAAAAAAGTTGCCAAACTATTGACTAAAATCAACACCTTGACAACTTTTTCATACTCTAAATCAATCGTTTACTCAAAAACATTTTTCTAATACCTGAATAGACTATAGTTGCTAACACTACTCCAATAGAATTCAATATAATATCATCAATATCTGCTATCCTATTTGGATATTGAGCAAGAATATTGATAATGGCTTGTATTGTCTCTATTATAACAGACAATCCTACTCCCCAAATAATCATTTTTTTCATTGTATACTTTTTTTTATAATCTAAAAATAATGCTGTAAACAATACAAAAGGAATTAGAAGCACAATGTTTCCCCCAATCTGTATCAAAAAATTACTTGATTGGAGTGTAAGAATTATATTTTTAAATGGTACATACTGTATCATGCTAAAATCCCCTGACATGGCATTTTTAAATTCTTGTATTTCCACTTTAGATGGTACATATATAGGAAAAAACACAATCTTTATCAAACAAAGTAAGTAAAAAGAAAAAAGCATCCCTAAAACTTTATATATATTTTTTTTAATTTTCAAAAAGCATACAATAGACAAAACAACAAATAAAACTATAAATAATTTAGAACCAAAATCAATTGTCATATGTAACCTCAACTATTACTTAAATTCTACTAAAATGTCACCAACCCATTTTCTTCCCTTGGAACCAGAAGAGGTATTAGAGTAGTTTCTCAAATAAATTCTATACTTCCCTTTAGACACATTATTAAATCTAACATTACCACCATAAACAGAATCAACATACTTTTCTGACCTTACATAATTCCATTTATCATTATCATTATCATATTTTTGCAATCTAATCTCCATAGAGCATCCACTCGTTCCTTAATACTTGTTTTCATACTTTCCTTCTAAATAAATAATTTTAGTTTTAGATTATCAGAAAAATAAATACATTTAGTTGTATCTTGTAATAAAATTTTTTCAACTTCGTCGTTTGATAGCCTTCGCTTTAAAAAGCATATCACATTTTGCATTGAAAGTCAATCACATTTCTATATTTGTTATTATCTTTTTACACAATGTTTTAAATCAATTCTTCTCTATTTCTATTTTTCCATTTTGCAAGTAGTATTTCTTATCACATTGATAAGCAATCTCCCTATCATGAGTAACAATTACAATACTTGTACCCTTTTTGTAAATATGTTTGAGCATCTTAAATACATCTTTTTTATTTTCTTCATCCAAAGAACCTGTTGGCTCATCAGCAAGTAAAAGTTTAGGTTCCTGTACAATAGCTCTTGCTATTGCTACGCGTTGTTTTTCCCCTCCTGATAATTGATAAATGCTTTTATCTAACAATTTTTCAATATGAAATTTTTCCACAAGCGAATAAACTTTTTCCTCTATCCGTTTCTGCGGACTATGTGCAATATACATTGGAGTTGCAATGTTTTCAAATACAGAAAGCCGTTCAAGCAACGCATAATCTTGCATTACAAAACCAATCTGTTTATTTCGCAAACTGTTCCATTTCCTTTTACACTTTTCCATATCTTGGCCATCAAAAAAATATCTCCCCCTGTCTATTTTCTCCAGCAACCCCAAAATTCGAAGAAGTGTGGATTTTCCTGAACCTGATTTTCCATAAATAGAAACCACTTCTC
>FR899741.1:206371-220966 GCA_000437275.1 Clostridium sp. CAG:411
CCTCTGCCACTTTAAAATTTACTCCCTTTAACACCGGATATCTTTTATCCAATTCCCCCTTGTATGTTTTCTCAATCTCCTTTCATTCAACTATCATAATACCTCTCCTTGTTTTTGTTCTTCATTCCGTATCACACACCCAAATACAATAGCTGTGTTTAACAAATAAACCATAAAAAAGATTATTGTAACATACCATCCCAATCGCAGTAATCCAGCATAGGGTTCCAAATTAAAACGAGCCAAAATCACTTCATGCGCTGCGTTGCTAAACCATCTTCCTCTAGAAAGTTTATAGCTTATTTTTTGTGCAACTCCTCCTAGATATACCAATCCAGGGCTATCCAAACTATCCATCCCATCTACACATTTTTTGCCATTTCTCTCAATATATCCTACGCGCTCTTTTCCTAAAATATTTTGTAACTTTTCTATATCAACATCTAAGCTTTCCTTACGTGTAGCATAATAAAGCGATTTTTCTGAAACCTTAATATTTCTCAACATCTGTACATCCGCAGAAGTCAACACAAAAGATATATTAAAAATAAAAGATACTAAAACTAATTGTGCAGCTAAAAACATGGCCACCGGCATATTTTGTACATACATTTTCGTCATTATTTTTAACATTTTTTTCTCCTATAAAAATGGTTCTGGTGCAACTGTTTTTATTTGTTTTAGCCGTATCCAATTTATTATTCCTAAAAGTATTTGCAAATCAAAATGAATGCGAAAAAAACTTGCAAGCATAGCTAAAACAGATATTTTTTCTCCAATTACAACAAAAAATGCCACATATAAAACAACTGGAATAATCGTTGCTTTCATCTGAAATTTTAATAATTCTACTTGTAACCCCCTGTATAATATAATCTGATTTACTCCGAGCATTTTTAATATCCTATAATCTTTTTCTCTTTCTTTTATGCTATACAACCATAGAGATAAAAAACCTAAAAAAATGCTAAATGCTATTATTCCGTACTCTTGCTTTTTTATCCAATATAATAGTAAAAAATCCACGCATCGCCTATCAGGGTTAATCACCGACAAAACAACTAGCAATAAACTAATGCACAAAAAATATAAAAGCATTCTTTCGCTTTTCCAAAATGCAGCATTTACCTTTTTTACCAAAAAACCACCTCTTTTTGTCAAAGATATTCACAATCTGTGTTGCTACTTGAAAGTAGCACTACGTGCCTTACGAGATACAGGGCTTAGCCCCAGCATCTCGTAGTGGGAGTACCCACTACCTAAAGGCAGCAGATTTTCTTGCTCTTTTATAAACAACTTTCCATATCTGCCAAAGTCTTATCAATATCTGCCTCTGTATGTGATGCAGACAAAAAGATGGATTCAAACTGACTTGGTCCAAAGTAATTTCCATGCACAAGCATTTTCTTAAAGTATTCTGCAAATTTTTCTGTATCTGCTGTTTTAGCTGTCGTATAATTTTCCACTGGTTGCTCTGTAAAATAGAGACAAGACAAAGAACCTTCTCCCACCATGCGGTAAGGCAACCCTTTTTTCTCAAGTATGCTATTGGCTCCTATGCGAAGTCTATCCCCAAGTTTTTGCAGTTTTTGATAGATATCCAGATTTTCTTTTAAAATTGTCAATTGAGTAATTCCTGCGCACATTGCAACTGGATTTCCACTAAGCGTTCCTGCCTGATACACACTTCCAAGCGGTGCAACCACCTGCATTACATCACGCCTTCCTCCATAAGCTCCAACTGGCATTCCTCCGCCAATAATCTTTCCGAAGGTAAGTAAATCCGGCTTAACGCCAAAGTATTCACTTGCCCCTCCTGCTGCCAAACGAAATCCAGTAATTACCTCGTCAAAAATCAATAATGCATGATTCTTATCGCAAAGTTCCCGCAATCCTTGTAAAAATCCCTCTTTTGGAAGCACTACTCCCATATTTGCTGCAATCGGTTCTACAATTACACAAGCAATCTGTTCTTTATTCTTTTCAAATAATTCTTCCACACTAGATAAATTATTATATTCTGCGGTAAGTGTATCCTGCACACAGCCTTTTGGCACTCCACTACTATCCGGCACTCCCGTTGTTAAGGCACCAGAACCCGCTTTTACCAATAATGCGTCGGAATGTCCATGATAACACCCTGCAAACTTAATAATCTTATTTTTTCCTGTAAATCCTCTTGCTGTGCGGATTGCACTCATTACCGCTTCTGTCCCAGAATTTACCATACGCACCATTTCCAATGCAGGTACCATAGATACCATCAATTCAGCCATCTCTACTTCAAGTGCAGTTGCTGCTCCAAAGCTAATTCCTTCCTCTAACTGTGTTCGAATCGCCGCAAGGACCCGTTCATCATTGTGTCCTAATATCATTGGTCCCCAAGAACCAACATAATCTGTATATTTATTTCCGTCCTCGTCATAGATATACTGCCCTTTTGCACGTTTTATAAATACTGGTTGTCCACCTACCGGACCAAAAGCACGAACCGGACTATTGACACCTCCCGGCATAAGTTTTTCTGCACGCATAAATAAATTCTTGGATGTTTCTACTGTGTACTCCATTAGCCAATTCTCCCTTCTTTCATAAAACCAGCAAGTTCTTTTGCATAATAGGTGATCAGTAAATCTGCCCCTGCACGATACATAGAGACTGCTGTCTCACAAACAATAGATGATTCATCAATATACCCTGCTGCCGCTGCTGCCTTAATCATTGCATACTCTCCACTCACACTATAAGTTGCAATCGGTTTCTCAAAATGATTTCTCACTTCACGAACAACATCTAAAAACGACAATGCTGGTTTTACCATCAAAATATCAGCACCTTCCTTATCATCCAATGCAGCCTCCCTAAGAGCTTCCCGACGATTGTGATAATCCATCTGATATCCTTTTCGGTCCCCAAACCCTGGAGCTGAACCTGCCGCATCACGAAATGGTCCATAAAAGGCAGAGGCATATTTTACTGCATAAGACATAATTGGAATATTTGTAAATGCATTCTCATCTAACACCTTGCGAAGCGCACCAACTCTTCCATCCATCATATCCGATGGTGCCACCATATCTGATCCTGCCTGTGCATGAGAAAGTGCTGTCTTTGCAAGTACCTCTAACGTTTTATCATTATCCACTTCCTGTCCATGTAAAATGCCACAATGTCCATGCGAAGTATATTCACACATACAAACATCTGTAATCAGATATAAATTAGGATAATTTTCTTTGATAGTTCGAATTGCTTTTTGGATAATTCCTTCACAATCCCACGCACTGCTTCCACAAGCATCTTTATGAGCAGGAATCCCAAACAACAATAAACTTTGCACCCCTGCATCACTTATTTTATCCAGTTCCTCACTCAAACGGTCAATGCTATACCGATACTGTCCTGGCATAGAAACAATCTCTTCTTTTCTATTTTCCCCTTCCATCACAAACAACGGATAAATCAAAGTATCTGCTGACATTCTCGTTTCACGCATCATCCCTCTAATAACTGGATTTTTTCTTAATCTTCTTGGTCTTTCCACTAAGTTCATATTTCTTCCTTCTTTCTATGGTTTTTCTAGCAATTCTGATTTTGTATTATTATACACTTTGTATGCAAATACAGTGCTGACTATTTTATCAAGGGAGCATTTGCAATCCGCACTGCTACTTGCTCCTCTTCTCCTATAAACGTAGCACCAATTTTTATCTATTTTCATGGTGTCCATCTATTGTAAGCAAAGTGTCTATCATGCTGTCTACCGAAGCCTTCTCGGAAACTGTCACATGCATATGATATTTTTGCGCCTCTTTCGCCGTATGTTCGCCGATGCACACTGCATGGATCTCTCTATAATCTACTTTGGTAAAATTCTTAACAAACCCTTTCACTGTAGATGCACTGGTAAACGTAACATAATCTATCTCCCCATCCAAAAATGCCTGTTCTATTTTTTCTCTTACTACTCCACCATTGGTATCTATCGTACGATATACCGCTACATCTTCATACTCCAATTCTGAATCCTGCAATCGTTTTGTAAGTAACAAAGATCCTTTCTCTGCTCGAAACAAATATACTTTTGTATCTTTCGAAAGTTTTTGTACCAACAATTCTCCCAACGCATTCGCAGAAAATGTTTTTGGCATATAGTCTGCAAAAATTCCATACTGCTCTAATTTTCTTTTTGTAGCTGAACCTATCACAGCAAAGGAAAGTTTAGGATCAGCAAGAATACTTCTAATATCTTTTTTTTGCCTTCGTAACTGCAAAAAGAAATCTTCTACCCCTTGTGGACTGGTAAACGCAATGCATTTTTTTTCTTCACTTTCCTCTATTTTCTTAATCGCATTCCAAAAATCCTGTTCTAACTTTGGTTCCCCCAGTTCGTTAATCGGAATCGTCTGAAGCGTAGGAAATTCAATCACCTGCGCACCTAAATCCCGCACTTTCTTAGTGAAAGTAACCATTCGATTTTTAGGACGGGTAAGTAAAATCTGTTTGCCAAACAATGGCTTTTTCTCAAACCACGCAAATTTTTTTTCCAGTGAGCAAACCTGCCCCACTACGATAATAGCAGGACTTTTTATTCCTACCTTTTCTGCTTCCTTTTTTAAAGTTTCCACTGTTGCTACAACCCTTTTCTGGTGACAGGTTGTTCCACGTTCCAGAATGGCTGCTGGCATATCCTTACACATTCCATTTTCTATCAAAGAACTACAAATTTTATCCATTGCACTTACACCCATAAGAAATACCAATGTTGCCTGCATTTCCACTAATGCTTTAAAATCAATATCTAAAGACTCTCCCTTTTTCTTATGTCCTGTAATCACATGAAAAGAAGAAGTGAAATTTCTATGTGTCACTGGTATCCCATTGTAAGCAGGTACCGCAATGGAAGAAGTAATTCCCGGAACAATTTCAAACGGAATCTGCTCTTTCACTAACTGCTCTAACTCCTCTCCCCCTCTTCCAAACACAAAAGGATCTCCTCCTTTTAAGCGTACTACTTTTTTCCCTTCTTTTGCTTTTTCTAAAAGAAGTTGATTGATCTCTTGTTGTGGCAACGTATGATGAGCAGCACGTTTTCCTACATCTAGCAGCTCTGCCTTTTGAGGTAGAAGTGCCAGAAGTTCTAAACTGATCAACGCATCAAAAATAATAACCTCTGCCTCCTGTAAAACTTTGAAGCCTTTTTGTGAAAGCAATCCAACATCACCAGGTCCCGCCCCTACAAGCCATACTTTTCCATTCTGTTTTTTATTCGCATACATGTGCTGTGCCTTCCTTTCCACACATTTTTGACATTCAGTCATAAGTCATTTTTGCGTTACGATTTATACTCAAATGCACGCAATAACACCTTTGGAACAATACTACACAAGAAAATTGTACACAACTGTAAATAATAGCCTTTCCTACCGTATTTTCAATATCAAAAAATCCTACCTATCGACAGTGTTCTCCTCAACTTTCGTTTTTCCATCTTTCCTGCAAGTTTCGAGCAAGTTTTTCTCCCAATACTTTCGCTTCAGACACGGTTCCAGTAATCGTTCCCACCGAAAAATCTTTCGCTGGCTCATGATAGTAGAGACCTTTTAATGTTACTTTATCTTCATTGACTTTAGCAAACGCAGCAATAGGAGAACTGCACCCACCATTCAATGCAGAAACAAAACTTCGTTCCGCTGTTGCTGCATATTCTGACTCAGCAGAGCAAACACAGGTAAGATAGGAATAATCTTCATCCTTTCTTCCCTGAAATGCCAAAATTCCCTGTCCTGCTGCCGGTATCATTTCATCTGTTGAAAAGATTTTTGTAATATGCTTTTCCATAGAAATTCTTTTTAATCCTGCCACTGCCAAAATCGTAGCATCGTACCCTTCTTTTTCAAGTTTTTGCATTCTCGTTTGTACATTTCCGCGTATTCCTCGATAACTCGCTTTCGGATATAACCTTTTCAATTGTTCCATTCGTCTTCTGCTGGATGTTCCAATACACCCAGTTTGAAAACTTTCTTCTGCACCTTTTCTTACCAAAATCGCATCTCTTGGATCTTCTCTTTTTGAAAAGCCAAGCAGTGGTATTTCTTCTGGAATTTCCATCGGCAAATCCTTTAAACTATGAATGGTTATATCCACCCGACCATCTAGCAACGCCTGATCTAATTCTTTTACAAATAAGCCTTTTCCACCAATCTGATCCAGATTTCGATCCAGTATCTTATCTCCTGTAGTTTTCATAGTTACAAGTTCAAATGCAATCTCTGGATGTTTTTTTTCTATTTCCTTTAATACAAGCATCGTTTGTGCAACCGCAAGTTTACTTTCCCTGCTGCCTACTCGTATCACCTTTCTCATTCACCAATTCACTTCCTTCTTTTTAAAATTGTAACTATTCAGAGGGTGCAATTCGTAAAATGCCAGATATACAGAATGACTAAAAATATATTGTTTATGGCTGGACATTTTACTCATCACGCCGTTATCGGCTATACCTGAGTATGTGTAACTTGTACCTTATCCGCAAGCGCAACACTTGTGCCTTATCCGCAAGCGCAACCGTACAAGTTACACATACTCAGGTTCACCCTCTGAACAGTTATTTAAAATTTTTGTTCTTCTACCGTAACTCTCATTGCCTTTAAACACTCTTCCCAATATTTATCTGGCAACATTTTTTTAATATCAAACAGTAACGATGATATTGTCTTTTGCGTTCCTTGTCGCATCAGTTTTTCTATCTCATCTTGCTGCTGTTCCTCTAAAGCTCTATTTAAAGGCTTTTTAATCCTTTTGTAAGCCACTTCCCCACTAATTTCTCCAATCGTCTGAATATCAGAAAGAAATTCTTGAATTTGTTGCTGTTTTGTTAATTTATCTTCAAATTCCTTTATAATATCCAATGCTTTCACCATTGCTGTATCATCCTGTTTTGCAACAGAATTACCACCCAATGTATCAATGTTATAAAGAAGCACATCTTTTTCCTCTGCAAATAAACTGGAAATATCTCTTGGAACCGCTAAATCGATCAAGATTCGTTGTTTTCCATCGCGGAAAAGATTGGCACATTCTTCATATTTTATTGTATGATGTGGACTGGTTGTAGCACTAATAATAATTTCACTCTCTTTCACCTGCTGCAACCTGTCTTTATAATCCACTACTTTACAACCCTTCGGTATCTCCACCTGTCTGGTCTTATAATTTCTTACCGTAACTGTAACGATTGCCTTTTCTGCAATCATAGCAGTTGCAGCCAATCTTCCTATCTCGCCATTTCCTATAACAAGACACTTACAACCTTCTAAGCTCTTTTTGTGTTCCTGTAATACCTTTTTCATTTCTTCAATCACAGACGCTTTTACCGCAGTCAAATGTACCTGTGACTTTATTTTTTTTGCCGCAGTAATTGCTCCCTGAAACACCTTTTCTAAATAGGCATCCGTAGTTTCTACTTCTCTTGCCTGCAAAAGTGCTGTCTTTACTTGTGTAATGATTTGATCTTCTCCAAATACTTTCGATTTCATACCACAAGCCAACTGAAACAAATGATGAATCGCATCCTGATTTTGACGTTCCACCACATACTTTTCATATTTTTCCGAATCAATCTTTTTCAAAGAACAGACAAGTGCAAATAAATCTTTCACTTCTTCTTTCGCACTAACATACACCTCTGTTCTATTGCAAGTAGATATTATAACAATTCCATCCAAGCCATACTTGTTTTTTAAAACCTGCATTCCTTCCAAGGAAGCACTCGGTTGGAACGCAAACAACGACCTGATATTTAAGTCTGCTTTTTCATAATCGATTCCAATCATCTGTAGCACTTTGTATTTCACTCCAATCTACGTTTTTCTTCAAACGTACCTTACTATACATTTCAAATTTATTTTTATCACATCTATTTTCTATACATACATTCTGCCTCTCGTATGTGTTCAAGAAACATATTTTGCACTCCTTGCAATTCTCCCAATGCCTTCTTATAAAAACGCACCTGATATTTATCCTGTTCCAATTGCGCCTTCCAAGAATTTTCTCCTTCAATCATATCTCTGTTCACATGCTTTCCTGCTACGATCATCATTGATGCAAGACAAACATGTTTTATCTTACTTTGCTTCAACTGTTTTCTTACATCATCAAAGGAAGGCTTCCCTTTCATTGTCCCAATGTAGATATTCCTATATCCCTTTTCTCTTAATACACGTTCAAAATTAGAATATACAAAATTGCTCTGATAACTGGAGCCATGCCCCATCAACACTAACGCTTCCCCCTGCTCTACAGGATACGCCTCTTTCAAAATATCTGCCAGTTTTTTATAATCTATCGTTCTTGATAATAAAGGACTTCCAAACCGTACTTCCCTAAATTGTTCCAAATACGGCATTATTTCTTGTTGCACCTTTTTATATTCAGTCCCATTAATAATATACGTTGGTTGTACGATTAATTGGTTCGTTCTTCCTTCCCCAATGATCTGTGACAACGCCTCTTTTATATCAGGTATGTGTGTTCCCTGCTTCTCCAGTTTTTTCTTTATGATGTACTCACTTGTAAAAGCCCTATATACCTTACTTTCAGGAAATTCTCCTTGAATCCTTTTTTCTATGGCACCAATCGTTCTCTCTCTCGTACCTTGGTAACTGGTACCAAAACTTACTACCAATATTGCTTTTTCTCTCACAAGAAATCCTCCAGCTAGTTCACTTTCTTAATACTCAATCATTCTTCTGGCTGAAACGCCCAAATCAAACGGATGTTTCACTTTCTGCATATTTGATACATAGTCTGCATATTCTAACATACGCTCTGAAGGGTCCCTTCCTGTCAAAACCACCTCAAGACCAACTGGTCGTTGTAGTAAAAATTGATATACATCCTCTTCTTTTATCATATCAGTACTAATTGCCCCAAACACTTCATCTAATATTAGCAAATCATACTCTTGTTTCTTTATCAATTGGGAAATCTCCTGCATTTTATTTTTATAAAATACTTTGGCTTCCTCTTTTTCTTCCTCTGTCATCATAAAGGTAAACTTTATATTTTCATATCCAGGGAGCAAATCAATATTACCCAATTGTGCCAAACCAGCTCTTTCTCCCGATGTATTTTCTTTTAAAAATTGAAACCACAACACCTTTCCGCCAGCTCCTGCACATCTTACTGCAAGACCAACAGCACAAGTTGTTTTTCCCTTTCCATCTCCACAATAAATATGAACCAGTCCCTTTTCCATATAAAATTTCCTTCCTTTTCTTTCCATCTATAAACATATACATTCCCACCAACTATACTACCACTACATTCCCAAGAAGTCCAAAAAATTAAAATAATTTTATAGCAAAAATAAGCACCAACAGAAAAGTTTATTCTTTCCGTTGATACTTATCTTTTTGTTCGCTTCCGTAACCTACAAAATTTCTTGCCCTATACACACAACTACGGAATATTTCTCGACTAAATATGGTTCGTAAATACTTCTGATATTTCTGTTTCCCTCACGCATCTCCTTGCATCTACCAGCAATAAGATCAAACGTTCTGCTTGTAGTTATAACTATTCAATAGTCAAGGATATTCGCAATCCGCTTCGCTACTTGCTCATATAAAAGCGACACTGCGTGCCTTACGAGGTATGGTGCTTGAACCCCACACCTCGTGCAAGAAAACCCACCGCCTAAAGGCAGGGGGTTTTCTTGTCCTTTAGTGGGTTTTCTTGTCCTTTTATAAATTAATGTGTTCTTTTCATTGCCAGCACATACGCAACTCCTACCGGTGCTTGCATCCTATGCATCGGATTGCCTTTATTATACTTTGAAAAATATTGTTTTGTTATTTTCCTATCATTCCTATGTTCCAATAACTCAAAGCCGCACTTCTGTAAAAATGATTTTATTTCTGCATACGAATACAGTGCCTTCATCTGTTCTCCTGCACCAAAAGCCAATATTCGATTTGTTTTTGTCTCATTACTTTCATTCGTCGAAGGATAATCAAAACATATTACTGATCCTTCTGTCATAATATCACTAATATTTGTAAGAAGTTTTCGAAATTCATCCTTTTTAAAATAATAACTGATGCCTAACAAACTTCCAAACGATTGTTGTTCTTTCCTATATCCGTTTCCCATCAATTCGTTTTTCCACGTAGTTTCCGCAAGATTACAAGGAACATATTTTGCTCGTGATTTCATCTTTGCTTTTTCTATTCGTTCTACTTTGTCTGCAATTAATTCTGGCAAATCAAGCTCATATACAGAAAGCAAATTATCTGTATTTCTTATAGAAAATGTATCATACCCAGATGCAAATATTAAATATTGCTTACAGCCACGTTTCTTTTCATTCGCAAGTTTGTTTTCAGAGTATGCACTTCTTGCAAGCACAGATGGTGATAATTGTTTATCTACGATCAATCTTAATCCTGCTTCCATTGTCCCTTCAAAGTTTGGAAAGAAAAAATCCAACCCATCTGACATATTTTGTGCTATCTCATCATAATCATTTCCAAGCAGCTCCCCAGCCACACTATCTTCAAAAATATATGTCTGATTGTTTTTATAATGGTATGCTCTGGCAAAGCAACATACCTTTGCTGTCATATAATCCATATCTACCTCCACTTAATCAAATAGCATTTTAGCTATCTTCTCCAATTCTCTTCTTTTCTCTACATCATCATATCCACTCTCCTTATCATCGATTCCATTCATCGGAGTGATAGAAAACAACCCACTTCTGTTACAGTAAAAAAATATCTTTTTTACCCCATCCATCTTAAGCCATGCCTATGCTTCTCCCTCCGGATACAATTTTACCATCTGTATCTTGTCAGAAGAAGTTGCAGCAATGAAAGAGATATAATGTTCTTTCGTCATTTCATGTTCTATTCGCACATAATATTCATCCTCGACACGTTCCACAAATATCTTATGATTTTCATCTGTTTCTTCCTCTTCTTCTGGCCTCAATAAAACACCATGACAGTAAGCAACCACTTCTCCCATACTATGAAGCACATTTCCACATACCGGACATATATAAAAATTTGATTTCATCATATTTGCAGATACATTTGAGTTAAATACAATATCTCCAGAAATTAACTCAGTGACAGATACCGAAAAGGTTTTTGCAATCGGTTCTAACAACGTAATATCTGGATATCCCTTTCCTGTTTCCCATTTAGAAATCGTTTTATCGCTTACTCTTAGTCTTTCCGCTAACTGAAGTTGTGTAATATTGTTCTTTTCACGCAGTTTTCTAATCACTGCTCCTGTTATATATTGATTCATTTCTTTATTTCCTCCATAATCACATTCTAAATCATAGTTTTTATTTTCGCTACCTACGGAAAGTAGAGTTATCATTTCATCCTTTCTGGTGCTATATTTTCCCTGTCAATCTTATTCTTCGCTCTTGCATACTCCAGTGTATCAATTATAAAACTCAAACAGTTTGTTTTAATCCATTCTTTAGCAATACTTCAATTTTCAAAAGTTTCAACAGTTATTTGATTTCGTATCAGAAAATCCCTATTTACTAAATTTATACCCACACATTATGCCATAAAAAAATGAGAATGGACTTAACCATTCTCATTTCTATACACTGGAATTTAGCACTCCGTCAAACTGAAAGTGTATCCATATACTATTCTCCCAAATTATGAGAATATAAATCGATTATTGGAACTTTATTGTCGCTCAAATAATTACCTATCATTTTTTCAATCATCACTCGTTCATCTCTTCCTTTGATATTAGGAAATGGTACAATAATTATTCTATTTTTATCCCACTTCTTATTAACTGATTTTATTAATTTTCCAGAATTAGTATTATAATTAAAATCAATATCATTAGATGAAGCTACAACACCTAAATATCCATCTATAGTAAATTTCATCCACACGATATCATTTAGAAACGAATTAATCAGATTTATTATTTCAAAGACACTCACCTTTTCTTTTGTTGCTTCAAATGCCGCTTTGTCTTTACGATAATTAGTCCTATCATAATCTACACTACATCTATAATCAGGATTGTTTTTATCATACTTGTGTCCTGCTATAATTAAGTTGTAACACCAAGTGATAGTTTGATATAATTCAAACTACAAGGAGATGTTATAATGTCAAACAAAATTAAGTATGAGCCTGAGTTCAAAGAACAAATCATTCGCCTTCATCTGGAGGAAGGTCGAACAATCAAAAGTCTTACCGAAGAATTTCATCTTGGTAAAGGTACTTTAAGATACTGGTTAACTCAGCGCAGCAAAGAATGCCAAACAAATGAAAACATCCAGCAGGAAAATGATTCATATGCGGAAATTAATCGTTTACGTAAAGAATTAGCCGAGATAAAAAAGGAAAATGAGTTCCTAAAAAAAGCAGCGGCATTCTTTGCGAAGGAAATCGATTAGCGCAATACCAGTTTATTCAAAAACACTCTCCAGAATTCGGTGTCAGATGGCTTCTCAGAATGTTTAATATCTGTCCAAATGCTTATTACAATTACTTGAAAGATCGTAAATCAGAGTATAGGAAAATCAAAGCATCCATACAACGAATGATTGTTAAAATATACCACGAGAACGATGGAGTTCCTGGGTATCGAATGATGCGTAATTATCTAGTTCTAGAAAATGTAATTTACTCGTATGCTACAATTTTTAAATATATGCACGAACTAGGCTTACAATCTATTGTCAGACGTAAAAAGCCAGAATACAAAAAGGGAAAAGCCAACAAGGTATTTTGTAATTTAGTCAATCGAGAATTTAATGTAACAGAACCGAACAAAGTATGGTGTACTGATTTTACATATATGCCAAGACCAAACGGTTCCATGCGCTATAATTGTTCGATTATTGACCTTTTCGATCGTAGTGCCGTTGCTACCTTAAATGGATCAAATATAACTACGGAATTAGCAATTGCAACGCTTCAGAAAGCGCTAGACGTAGATAAACCAGGAAAAGGAATATTCTGCATTCAGACCAAGGAAGCCAGTATACGTCAAAAGAATTCAATGAATTCTGTGAAAAAAATTTTGTGCAACAAAGTATGAGTCGTGCTGGATGTCCTTATGACAATGCTCCAATGGAGCGATTTTACAACACATTCAAAAATGAATTCTACAATCTTTATTCATTTGCATCAGATGTAGACCTAGATCAGAAGACTTTAGAATTCATTTATGGAAAATATAATCATAAAAGACCACATACACATAATGGTGGTCGCACTCCTCATGCAGCTCGTTATGCTGCATAGAGAAAACTATCACAAAGTGTTACAATTTTGCTTGACAACAACATTGGGACAATCGTTCGGGGTTTCTTTATATTGTTTTAAATTTTCAGGTATTACCATAATTCTGCTCACCTCCTCAAATTCAAATCTGTCAAACTATATGTAATTTATCTAGTATTCCACTTTCTGATAGCCTGGAACAAATACAGCATCTGAAATATCGCTCATTTTATGCTTTCTACAAATAGTTCTATTTACATAAATATCTTTAAGCTTACATTTAATCATTTTTTTAATATAATTTTCACAATCTATTTTTCCTCCCAAATACATATAATCATCAGAAATATCACGTATATTAATAGATTTAAATTTACTGTCTAAAGTAACCATTCCTTGCTCTTCCATAAGGATATTACTCAATAACTTATTAGGATTATTTAATAAGCAAAGATTACTCTCTAAAACAGGATTTTCCCCTGCATTTAATATACCCTTATATTCGATACCAGTTTTTCCCATAATCGTTACCTCTCTAGGTATTTGTTTTATTTTTCCATTTTGTATTCTAGGGCAGTCATATGCTATTATCCTAAATTCATTTTCTATATCAGTAAACTTCTCATCCTGTTCTCTACATAAAAGAGGAAATGATAGTGTATTATAAATTTGAAGTGGAAGCACCATATCACTTTTATCTGTAAATAGATTTTCTAACGAGCACATACATGCTGCATAGAAATTATTAGTTTCATCTTGACTAAGTTGCCCAATACTATCTACGTATGACATTCTAGCACCAAAAAACTCGTTACCTATCGCAGTTTGGGTAAGCCTATCAATTTTGACATTTAATGCAATAAACTTATAATCATCATCAAATTTATCTAACCATTCTAAAGAATGATCATTTAAAATATGAAAATATGTTAGGTAAATATGCGGAATATAGTAATCAATTAATATAGAATATAGGAATTGAGGATTATGAAGGTTTCCTGCGTATTCACTTGTAAAATATGTCAATGCTTTAACCAAATTTTTTTCATAATAATTCGAGTATTCGTAACCAGTTACTGGTGGTTGCAGTAAAGCAGACAAAATATCTCTACAATCAACAATTCCTTTTTCTATTTTTCTAGCGTAAGCCTCACCTTTTATTCCACGAATAAGAATCATTAAAGTATCATCCTCCTATGTTTAATTATCTCAATAACTTCCGATTTGCTAAATTCATATCTATATTATATCACAAAAATAACAGCAATGCAGCCGTTACCTGAAGTTTGTGTCAAGTATTCATTGGCAC